>DASXDW010000184.1:0-24693 GCA_036490435.1 Solirubrobacteraceae bacterium | reverse complement strand
GACTCGATCCCGGCGGTGTTCGGGGTCACGCAGAACGCGTTCATCGTGTTCGCCGCCAACGTGTTCGCCCTGCTCGGGCTCCGCCCGCTGTTCTTTCTCGTCTCTGGGCTGCTTGACCGCCTCGTGTACCTCTCGACCGGGCTGGCGGTCGTCCTGGGCTTCATCGGCGTCAAGCTCATGCTCCACTTCGCCCATCTGCACAGCGACGCCATGCCGGAGATCTCGACGGGACTCTCGCTGTGCGTCATCGCGGGGATCCTCGCCGTCACCACGGTGGCCAGCCTCCTGAAGACGCGCCGCCATCCGCGGGCCCGCGCCCACGCCGGCTCACTTCGTGGCGGCGAGCCCAGTGCACACACCAGGGTGACCCACGGGCGCGACGGGGGCGGCCAGGCGCGAGGCTCGGTCCAGGACCCAGCCTTACGGAGACAGGAGCACCCGCCATGCGCGCCGACATCGTCCCCGGTGGGACGTTCCCCGACTACGAGCTGACCGACCACGCCAAGACCCGGCGCCGGCTCTCCGAGCTCCAGGGCAGCGATCCGATGATCCTGATCCTGGCCCGCGGCAACTTCTGCCCCAAGGACCACCAGCAGCACCTCGAGCTCGCGGCCAACCACGCGAAGATCGCGGTGGCCTACACCCGGATCGTCACCATCTCCACCGATCCCATCTTCGAGATCAACGAGTTCCGGTCCGCGACGGGCGCCGGGTGGACGTTCCTCTCCGACGCGGGCCGCAAGATTCAGAAGGACCTTGATATCCAGGAGTACACCGACCCCCACCACGACCCGATGGTGCCGCACACGCTCGTGCTCAAGCCCGGGCTGGTCATCCACAGCGTCTACAACGGCTACTGGTTCTGGGGACGGCCGTCGTTCCACGACCTGTGGCACGACCTGCGCGACGCCACGCGCGAGATCCGGCCCGACTGGGATCTGGCCACGCCCGGGTTGCGCGAGGCGTGGGAGGCCGGCGACCGGACGCGCTTCTACGGCGCCACCGACACCCTGCATGCGGGCTAGATGCCTGATTTCACGACCGTCTCACGGGAGGGCACGATGAGCACCAGCCACGACTACGACGTCATCGTCCTGGGCGCGGGTGCGCCCGGAGAGCATTGCGCGGGCGCGCTGGCCGAAGGAGGGCTGCGCGTGGCGGTGGTCGAGCGCGAGCTGGTGGGGGGTGAGTGCACCTACTACGCGTGCATCCCGTCAAAGACGCTCCTGCGCCCGGGCGAGGCGGTGCAGGGCGCACGCGAGGCCGGCGCCACCGCGGCCGTCGACGTCGAGGCCGCACTGGCCTGGCGGGACTACATGGTCTCCAAGTACTCGGACGTGAGCGCGGTGAAGTGGCTGACCGACCGTGGCATCGACCTCATCCGCGGGACGGGCCGTCTGGCGGGCACCGGGGCCGTCGAGGTGGACGGCCGCCGCTACACCGCCGAACACATTGTCGTCGCCCTGGGCGCCGACCCGTTCATCCCGCCCGTCCCCGGGCTGCGCGAGCTCGAGGGCGTCTGGACCAATCGCGAGGCCACCGGCATGACCGTCGTTCCGCGCCGGCTGCTCGTCCTGGGGGGTGGGCCGGCCGGCAGCGAACTCGCACAGGCGACGCGGAGTTTCGGGGCCGAAGTGGTGGTGGTGGAGGGCTCAGGGCGTCTGCTGGCGCACGAGCCCGCCCCGCTGGGCGACGCGCTGGGCGAGGCGCTCCGGGGCGAAGGCATCGAGCTGGTCCTGGGCGTGCAGGCCAGCGCCGCCCGTCGCGACGGCGGCGACTTCGTGCTCGAGCTCGAGGACGGGCGCGAGCTGCGCGGTGACCGCCTGCTCGTGTGCACCGGCCGCCATCCCCGCGTGGCCGGGATCGGGCTGGAGACCGTCGGGATCGAGGAGAACCCGCGGGGGATTCCGGTCGACGGGCGGCTGAGCGCGGGGGAGAGGTTGTGGGCCATCGGTGACGTGACCGGCATCTGGCAGCTCACGCACGTCGGCGAGTACCAGGGCGAGGTCGTCGCCTCCAACATCCTGGGCGAGTCACGCGTGGCGCACTACGAGGCCGTCCCGCGCGTCACCTACACCAACCCGCAGGCCGGATCAGTGGGCACGACCGAGGGGCGGTTCAGCGGGACCGCCCGGCTCAGGGAGGTGGCCAAGACCGCGACCTACACCCACGCCTACGCCGAGTCCAAGGGCTTTCTCACGCTCCTCAGCGACGGTGAGCGGCTCACCGGCGCCTACGCTCTCGGCCCGGAGGCTGGGGAGTGGCTTCAGCAGGCGACGCTCGCGATCCGTGCGCAGGTGCCGCTGGACATCCTGCGCGACACCATCCAGCCCTTCCCGAGCTTCTCGGAGATCTTCGCCGCGGCGGTCAAGGCGGTCCGCGGCGAGATCCGGACCGCGCGCGAGGCCCCGGGGGCGGCGGCATGAGCGCGGATCTGGAGGGCCAGCTCGTCGTCGTGCTCGGCGGGAGCGCCGGGATCGGTCTGGAGACCGCCCGCTCAGCACGCGCGCAGGGCGCCGAGGTCATCCTCACCGGTCGCGATCCGCAACGGCTGGAGCAGGCCGCGGCCGATGTCGGGGCGCGCAGCACAGCGGCCTTCGATGTGAACGATCCGGCTGCGTTGGGCCGGTTCTTCGAGGGCCTCGGCGGGCCGGCCGACCACGTGATGGTGACCGCAGGCGGCCCGAGCTACGCACCGCTGGCCGACATGACCCCGCAGGATGTCCGTGATGCGCTCTCGGGCCACGCTGCGCTGTCCTTCGAGGTCGCGCGACACGTCCCCGGGCATGTGCGCCCCGGAGGCAGCGTCATCCTGATGAGCGGCACCGGCGGCCGGTCGCCTCGCGCGCGCAGCACAGTGGCAGCGGTGACGGCGGCTATGCCGGCACTGGCCAGAAGCCTGGCCCTGGAGCTCGCGCCGGTCCGCGTCAACGTCATCGCTCCGGGTTTCGTCGACACACAGCTGTCGGCGCGGCTGCTCGGCGACGACCTCGACTCCCGGCGCGAGGAGTTGCGCCGTACGCTGCCCATCCGCCGTGTGGTCGGTCCGGCCGATGTCGCGGCGCTGGCGCTGCATCTGATGACCAACACCGCGCTGACCGGCGCGACGTATGACATCGACGGCGGCCAGCAGTTGCTGGAGTGACGCTCGGCACGAGACGGGATGAGGCTGCGCGGCTGAGGCTCACACCGCTGCGAAGCCGGCGGGCGCGGCGCTCGCGGGCGCGGCATCCGGCTCGCCGCTTGGCAGCGCGCCACGCAGACCCTTGCGCGACGTGATGCCGAGCTTGGTGAACACCTTGCGCAGGTGCCACTCGACGGTGCGCGGGCTGAGGTACAGCTCGGCGCCGATCTCGGGGTTGGTGCGGCCGTCGCGGGCCAGGCGCGCGATCTCCTCCTCCTGGGGGGTGAGCTCGTCGCGGGCCTCGTCACGGCGCCGGCGGACCTTCTCGCCGGTCGCCTGAAGCTCGCGCCGTGCCCGGTCGGCGAACGGAGCGGCGCCCATGGCGGCAAAGGCCTCGTGCGCGGCGCGCAGTGGCTCGCGCGCATCCACTCTGCGCCCTTCGCGTCGCAGCCATTCACCGTAGGTCAGCCGCGCCCGGGCCAGGGGCGCGGCCATGCCCGTCTGCGCAAGACAGGCCAGTGCTTGGAGGTGCAGCGCCTCAGCGGCGTCACCGTCCTCGACGAGTGCCAGGGTGCGTGCGCCCGTGCCCAGGGCCCAGACCGTGCCGCTGGCGTCGGTGCGCCCCCGCAGTTGCTCGGCGGCGTCACGCGCGACGCCGAGGCGGCCGCTGCGCGACGCCGCCTCGGCCAGCTCGTACAGCGCCCACGAGGAGGTGGCGATCTCGTCGGCCCCGACGGCCCGGCGCGCCGCGTCCACCGCCTGGTCATAGCGGCCCAGGCCGTTGTACAACAGCGCCATCGCGTAGTGCGCCGCGGCCACCGCGCACCCCTCGCCGCGGGCCCGGGCACCGCGGAGCATCGCCTCGTGCAGGCCGGCCGCGGCCTGCTCCTGGCCACGCCAGGCCGCGAGCCGAAGCGGTATGTAGGGCAGGGTGTCGGCGCGGGCGGCCAAGTGCAGGTGTGCGGACTCCGCCACCAGACCGGACGCCCGCGACAGATCGCCGCTGTGGAGGTAGAAGCCGGCGAGGTAGTCCAGCGCGTAGGGCAGCAGGATGAGGGCCCCGGTGCCGCGCGCCTGCTGGGTCTGGCTGGAGGCGAGCTGGAGCCAGGCCTCCGCGTCCCAGAGGTCCATCGCCACCAGATTGAAGGCCACGCACTGCCAGTCCACCCGCTGCTCGCCGGCCAGGTACCGAGTGAGCACATCGCGCAGCAGCGGTGCGGCGGCGATGTAGCCGTTGGTCAGGCGGGCGCCCAGCGCCCGCAGGAGCAGGTGATGCAGCCCGGCGTGGCCGTTGGCCGAGGGCGCCGCCTGCGCCGCGCGGGTCACCGCCGCCACTTCACGTCGGTCGGCCAGCTCTCCGGCGTAGATGGCCGCGATGAGCGCCTGCAGGTGCGTCTCGCTCGCGCGCTCGGGGTCCAGTGGCTCAAGCCGCCTGGCCGCCGAGCCCAGCAGACCCGGGGCGTCACGCCCGCGGCGCAGATCGAAGGCCATCTGGGCGCGCATGCGCTGAAGCTCCGCACGGCCGAGGTCGTTCAGCGGCCCGGCATCGGCGATCGCCAACAGCGAGTCCGCGGCCAGGACATCCGCGGCCGCGAGCTTGGTGCGGGCCGCCGCCAGGGCGCGCACCGCTCGCTGCGCGGGGTCTGAGGTGAACGTGACCGCGCGGTCCAGGAACGCCGCGGAGGCGGCGATGCCCCCTCGGCTCTGCGCCCGTACAGCCGAGTCCAGCAGCTCCTGAGCCACGTCGTCGTCCGGGGCCGTGGCCGCGTGCGCGCGGTGCCACGCGCGGCGGTCCGGGTCGCTGACGGGATCGGTCGCCGACGCCAGCGCGCCATGCGCGGTGCGCCGCGCCGCCGGCGATGCTGCCCGGTAGACCGCCGATCTGACAAGCGGATGGCGGAAGCGCACGCGCGCACCGATCTCCAGCAACCCCGCCTGGGCAGCCGGTTCGGCTGCAGCACGTTCCAGGCCCGCCGCGGCGGCCGCTCGCCACAGCAGCGTTGCGTCGCCCACGGCGTCGGCCGCGGCCAGGAGCATCAATCGGCGCGTCGTGTCGGGCAGGCCGGCGATGCGCTGCCCGTAGACGTCCTCGACCTGCCCCGGCACGTTCGCCGCGTCGGGCAGGGCAAAGCCACCGGCGAGCTGGCCGGCGCTCAGCCCTCTTGGGAGCTCGAGCAGGGCCAGCGGATTGCCTCGGGTCTCGGCCACGATCCGGTCCCGTACGCCCGCGTCGAGCGGACCGGGCACGACTGAGTCCAACAGGGCCCGCGCGTCGTCGTCGTCGAGCCCCTGGAGCCGCATCTCGGGGAGTCCGGCCAGGTTGCGCAACCCTGCGCCGCCCGGGTCGCGGACGGCGAAGACGATCGCGACGCGTTCGGCCAGCAGACGGCGCGCGACGAAGCCCAGGACCTGGCTCGAGGCACCGTCGAGCCACTGCGCGTCGTCGATCACGCAGAGCAGCGGCCGGTCCTCGGCGACCTCGGCGAGCAGGCTGAGCGCGGCCAGCGCCACCAGGAAGCGATCAGGCGGGTCGCCGGTCGCCAGGCCAAGGGCGACACGCAGAGCCGCCCGCTGGGGCTCCGGTAACGCCGTCTGCCGCGACAGCATCGGTAGGCACAACTGGTGCAGTCCGGCACTCGGCAGCTCCATCTCGGATTGCACCCCCGAGATGCGGGAGACGCGCAACCCGGCCGCCTGCGCGGCGACGTAGCTCAGGAGCGCCGACTTGCCAACGCCGGCCTCGCCGCGAACGACCAGCACCTGGCTGCGCCCGTGTGCCACGGTCGCGAGCAGCCGGTCCAGATCCTCGCGCTCATTGATCCGGCCCCGGAACAGCGGTGGGCGCGTCCCGGTCATCCTCCCCCAGCGTAAAGCGCGAACCTGGGATGGGCCAGCGGGTGGGGCGAGGCTTAAGACACACGTCACAGAGCCACCGGCGCTGAGCGCCCACTGGACGGCTGACGCCATCGCCGAGCCGGGCGTTCATACACCCGTCCAGCCCTGGAGGCAGCGCGCTTATCGCAATCGGCGCCGGTGCCGTTGAGTGAGATAGCAGGAGCGAACCGGCGTCGCCCACGGAGGGCACACGCGCCTTAAAGCTAGGAAGCGAACCCCATGAAACGACTGATGCTGGCCACCGGCCTTGCCGGTCTGGCCGTGTTCCCGTCTGCGGCGATCGCCGCCCCCTCGCGCGCCAAGGTGCTCTCGGTCGACGCGCGCCATCACACTGTGCAGCTGGTCAACGCCACGCACCTGGTCCGCGGCTACCACTACAGGGGCAAGCTGCCGCGCCTGGGTCTCGGCGACACCGTCAGCTACCGGCGCTCGGGCCGAGCGATCTCCCACGTCAAGAAGACCGCGCGGGCGTCCGGGACGATCTCCTTCTACGCCAAGGTCGTCCGCTCGGGCCCCAAGAAGGTGCAGCTGCGCCTGGGCGACGGGAAACCCCTCAACCTCTCCTCCAAGCAGGTCTCCACCAAGGCGATGGCGTACGCCGCCGGCGTCCCGACCCAGCGCGCGGCGCACGCGGCCGCTGGCTCGCCGACCTCGGTGACGCTTCAGATCCAGGGGCTCGCGCCCGGCGAGACCGTGCTCATCTCAGAGACGGTGGACGCCCACGGCCACTGGACCATCACCGTGACGCTGCCCGCCTCGTCGACCAGTGCGGGCGGGGGAACGACGACCGGGGACGGGTCCGGCGAAGACCCGAGCGACGACCAGGTCGCGGAGGGGACGATCACGCAGGTCTCCGGCAGCCGGGTTTCGATCACCACCGACTCGGGCCCGCTGAGCTTCTCCGTGGATCCCGACGACGACCTGACGGACGGGTTTCTCGTCGGCGACCTGGTGGATGTCAGCTACTTCCAGAACGGCGACGGGACGCTGAGCGCCGACGACGTGGAGTACGTGGAAGATGACGCGACCGGGGTGGTCAGCACGGTGAGCGACGGGGCCGTGACCATCGTCGACGACAGCACCGGGCAGACCGACACGTTCAGCGCCGACCCTGACATGGACCTGTTCGACGGGATTACGCCCGGCGACGAGGTGGATGTGACCTACCATCAGGCGGCGGCCGGGGATGTTGCGGACGCGGTCGGCGACGACGCCTGGGACAACTGACGCCTGCGCCCCCGGGCGCGAGGCTCCCGGCCTGCGGCGGGGTCTGTGTCTGATATCTGACATTCGAGCCGTCGGTCCCTTCTCAAGCCTGCGCATCGCTCGTCATCGCGCGTGGGGCTCAGATGAAGTGCGCGTTTACGCGGCCTACAGGGTGCTACAACGACGTTGTCCGGCCGGGCAAGACCGCCGGGGGCGCACAGGGCGCAGACAAGACTTGGGAGGTCTTGACGATGTTGGGGAACCACCGGGTGGTAGGGGTCGTGGTATGCGTAGCGACGGGCGCGCTCGCGCTCACATCGGCGGCCGCTGCCGCCACAAGCGCCAACCCAACCGTGACGGGCACGGTGGCCGGCGGCGCGCTCAGCGTCGCCACGAGCGCCTCGCCTGCGTTCTCGGCCAACCTCGCCGGCGGTGATTCCACGCCGACGTACACGCTCCCGCTCACCGCCACCGATACGACCGGCACGGGCGCGGGGTGGAACCTCGCGATCACCTCGACGCAGTTCACCACCGGCGGGGCGACGCCGCACACCCTGGCTGCCAACGCGTCCGCGATCACGGGGGTGACCTCGACCTGCGCGACGGGCACGTGCACCAATCCGACCAACGCGGTCGCCTACCCGGTCGTCGTGCCCGCCGCGGCGACACCGCCGACAGCCGTCAAGTTGTTCAACGCCGCCGCGAGCAGCGGCATGGGGTCGTTCACGGTGACGCCGACGGTCGGGGTCTTCGTGCCTTCCACCACCTTTGCCGGGAGCTACTCGAGCACGCTGACGGTCTCCATCGTCAGCGGACCGTAGAAGGCGCCCGGCATGCTGCGCGCCGCGCGCCCGCTGCCGGGCTACCTGCTCGCCATGATGGCGGCCCTCCTGGTCGCGGGCCTCGGCCTCGCCGCGGGCGCGAGCCGCGCCGATGGCGCCGGTCCGACGGTGTCGCTGTCGCCGATCGGACCTGCCGGCGCCAAGGGCTATTTCGTCTACAACGCTCATGCCGGGGCGCGCGTGAAAGGCCAGGTCGATGTCGTCAACACCTCGAGCGCCAGGGGCACCGTCCTGCTCTACGCCGTGGATGCCACCACCGGCCAGACGACCGGGGCGGTCTACCGCTCCCGCCAGCAGCCACGCCGTGACGTCGGTGCCTGGACCAAGCTGCCCGTTGGCCGCGTCGTGCTGGGCAGCCACGCCCGGACACGGGTGTCGTTCACAGTGCGGGTGCCGCGCGGGGCCCGTGGCGGGCAGCACCTCGGGGCGATCGTCGCGCAGCCGCTGACCGCGGCGCGCCGTTACGGCGCCAAGAGCGGCGCGCACGCGTTCCACATCAACGTGCAGGCGCTGACGGTGATGGCCGTGCAGGTCAACATCCCCACCCGGCCCGTCCGGCGGATGGTCGTCGCCGGCTGCCGAGCCGGCGGACCGCACGACTATCAGACGCTGTTCATCGGCCTCGGCAACACGGGCAACCAGTTCGTCAAGGGGGCGGGCAGCGTCACGGTGGCCGGCAGTGGCGGCCGGGCGCTCAAGCACAAGACCTTCGCACTCGACACGTTCCTCCCCGGGACCACCATCAGCTATCCCGTCATGCTGACGGGCACACCCCTGCGGGCGGGCCACTATCGCGCCTCGGTCTCGCTGAGCTTCAACGGCCACCGGCTGACCCGGCAGGTCCCGTGCACGATCTCCCAGCACTCGATCGTCCAGGTGTTCGGGGCGACCAACGCGGCGCAGATCACGCGACCGGGCGGGAGCTCCGGGCCGAGTGTGCTCGTCATCGTGCTCGGCGGCATCGCATTGGTCGGGCTGGGGTTCGGCGCCGCCGTGCTTCTGACCCGTCGTGCCCAGCAGGGCTAGCACGAAAGCCTGCACCTCGGCGTGCGCGGCCATGTGCCTGGCGCTTGCGGTGCTGGCGGCCGTTCCCGGTCGCGCAGACGCCGCGGTGGCGTTCTTGAGCGCCAGCTCGGCGGCCAACGCGTCCGGCTCAACCTCTGAGGTCATCAGCCGCCCGTCCGGCGTGACCTCCGGCACCGTGATGGTGGCGACGATCACCGCCGCGGGCACGGGTGCGATCACTGCGCCGTCGGGGTGGACGCAGATCGCCGACACCACCACGACCCTGCGCCAGAGTTCCTACTACCGCGTCGCGGGGAGCAGCGAGCCGACCAGCTGGACCTGGAGTCTGGCGAGCAACCGTCGCGCCTCCGGGGGAATCGTCGCGTACTCCGGGGTCGACACCAGCGTGCCCGTCGACGCCTCGGCGGCGGCATCCGGGACGAGCGGCAATGCCACCGCTCCCAGTGTCACCACCAACGTCCCCGGGGACACGGTGATCGCTGCCATCGGCTACGCCGGCACCTGGTCAAGCAACTCGATCACCCCCGCCGCCTCGACCACCGAGCGCTACGACATCTCCGACGCCGGCACCGAGAGCGAGGGCGCCGACTTCACCCAGTCGACCAGCGGAGCCACGCCGACGAGAACGGTGACCCCCGCCACCGGCGGCGCCTGGATCGCTCACACCATCGCGCTCTATCCGGCGACCGCCGCGACGCTGTCGCTGTCCACGACGGCCGTGCCGACGTTCTCGGCCAGCCTGCCCGGGGGCGATCAGACCCCGACCTACACGCTCCCGCTCACCGTCCAGGACACCCGCACGGGTTCCGCAGCCGGCTGGAACGTGACGATCACCTCCACCCACTTCACCACCGGCGGCGCCACGGCTCGGACGTTGGCGACCACCGCCTCGCGCGCCACCGCCGTGAGCGGCACGTGCGCCGGCGGGGCCAGCTGCGTGACCCCGACCAACTCGGTGACCTACCCCCTCGCGGTGCCCGCGGGCACCACCGCGCCGTCCGCGGTCAAGCTCGACAACGCCGCCGCGGGCACCGGGACCGGGATCTTCACCCTCACGCCGACGATCGGGGTGAGCGTGCCCGCCAACAGCTTTGCCGGCACCTATACGAGCACGGTGACGGTCGCACTCGTCAGCGGTCCATAGCCGTCCGGTCAACCTGCTGACCTTGGGCTTGAGCAGTGGCCGCCGCCTGCCGACTAAGTCAAGAGGACCCGCATGCACTCCGCCTTCATCGCGCGCCAGCCCATCTTTGACCGCAAGCTCGACGTCGCGGGGTACGAGCTCCTGTTCCGCGGCCGCGGCTACGCCGGCGATGGGCTCTCCGACAACCCCCAACGCGCGACCGCGACCGTGGTGCTCAACTCGTTCACCGAGCTCGAGCTCACGCGGATCGTCGGCCGCAAGACGGCGTGGGTCAACGTGGGGCGGGAGTTCGTGGTCGACGGGCTGGCTCAGGTGATCCCACCGGGTCTGGGCGGCCTGGAGATCTCGGAGTCCGAGGAGTTCGACGACGAACTGGTCGACGCACTGCGCGACCTCAAGGCCCAGGGCTATCGCCTCGCGCTCGACGGGTTCGGCTCTCAGCCGCACGCAGCGCCGGTGCTCGAGCTCTTCGATGTGGTCAAGCTCAACGCGCTCGAGCTCGGCCACGACGGGCTGAGCGACGCGGTGGAGCGGCTGCGGGGCTACCCATGCCAGGTGCTCGCCCACCGGGTGGCCACCCACGCCGATCACGAGTTCTGCGCGGATCTCGGCTGCGACCTGTTCCAGGGCTACTTCTTCTGCCAGCCGGCGGTGGTCGCCACCCGCCAGATCTCCGCCAATCGCCTGGCGCTGCTCCAGGTCGTCGCCGCCCTGCAGCGGCCGGGGGTCGAGCTCTCCGACGTCGAGCAGCTCGTCGCCCGTGATGTGGCGCTGAGCTTCCGCATGTTGCGCTACGTCAACTCGGCGTTCTTCGGCGTGCGCAGTGAGGTGCGCTCGATCGGGCATGCGCTGGCTCTGCTGGGGCTGGACAACGCGCGCAGGTGGGCGACCCTCAGCGTCCTGGCCAGTGTCGACGACAAGCCCACCGAGCTCACCCTCACCGCCCTCACGCGGGCTCGCTTCTGCGAGCTGGCGGGCGCCGAGCTCGAACTGGCCGGCGGATCCGAGCTGTTCACGCTCGGGCTGTTCTCCGTGGTCGACGCCCTCATGGACACGCCGATGCAGGACGTGGTGGAGTCGCTGGGGCTCGCCGACGACATGCGGGAGGCGCTCGTGCACCGGCGTGGGCCGCTCGGCGAGTTGCTCGACGCGGTCGCCGCGCGCGAGCAGGGCGAGAACGGCGCCGGGCTGGCGCTGCCCCACGCCGACGAGCTGTATCTGCGCTCGGTCATCTGGGCCAACACCGCCGCCGAGTCTCTGTTCGGGGCCGCGCCAGCCGCCTCGAGCGCGCCGGCGGGCGCGCCCGTCTTGCGCCCCGAGCCTGCGCCCGTCATCGCCGCGCCCGTGACCGCCGCCGCCGGGGGTGGCCCACTGCGGCGGTTCTTGGCGGCGATCGGCCGCCGGTTCGGCCGCCGCGCGTAGGCATCGCAGCGGCGCCGCGCCGACGCCGGCCTGGCGTAGCGGGCGCATGTGGTTGACTCGTCCTCAGCACGTCGTCGAGGATCGGGCGGATGGCAATCACGGAGAAGACGGACTACAGCCTCATCGGACCCAACGCGCAGCGCGCGGCCGAGCAGGGTCTGGTGGCGGCCGAGTGGTACCACCCCGACATCCCGCGCAAGCGCATGAAGGAACTGATGCGCCGCAGCGACAGACCTGCCCTGCGCGACACCGCACTGTGGTTCGGTCTACTCGTCGCCTTCGGGATCGCCGGTGGCCTCTTCTGGGGCACCTGGCTCACGGTGCCGTGCTTCCTGGTCTACGGGGTGCTCTACGGGTCGGCGACCGACTCGCGCTGGCACGAGAGCGGCCACGGCACCGCGTTTAAGACGTCGTGGATCAACGACGTGCTCTACCAGGTCGCCTCGTTCATGAATATGAAGGAGCCGACGTTCTGGCGCTGGAGCCACGCGCGCCATCACACCGACACGATCATCGTCGGCCGCGACCGCGAGATCGCGGCGATGCGCCCGCCCGATGCGGCCAAGATGGTGATCAACGTCGTCGGGCTCCGCGATGCATGGGAGACCGCGATCAGCGTGGGGCGCCACGCGGCGGGCCGGCTCACCGAGGAGGAGAAGACCTTCATCCCCGAGGGCGAGCGCTTCCGCGTCTACCGCGAGGCGCGGGCTTGGGTGGCCATCTACGCGGTGGTGGTCGCCCTGGCCATCGTGCTGCACAGCTTCCTGCCGCTCATGTACGTCGGGCTGCCGTCGCTCTACGGGCGCTGGCTGTCCGCGCTGTTCGGTCTCTCGCAGCACGCCGGGCTGGCCGAGAACGTGCTCGACCACCGCCTCAACGCCCGGACGATCCGGATGAACCCGGTGTTCCGCTTCCTGTACTGGAACATGAACTACCACGTCGAGCACCACATGTTCCCGATGGTCCCGTACCACGCGCTGTCCCGGCTGCACGCCGAGGTTGCCGCCGACCTGCCCACGCCGTACCCGAGCCTCTGGGCGGCCTACCGCGAGATCGTGCCGACGCTCCTGCGCCAGATGCGAGAGCCCGGCTACTACGTGCGGCGCGAGCTGCCGCCCGCGGCCCAGCCCTTCCGGCCCGAGATGCACAACGCGGTGTTCGAGGCGTGACCGGCGCCGGCGCTGACGGCTGGCTCGAGGCCTGCGCCGTCGAGGACATCGAGCCCGAGGACGTCATCGAGGTGCACTGCGGCGGGCGGACGTTCGCGGTCTACCGCAGCCCGCAGGACACCTTCCACGCGACCGACCCGCTCTGCACCCACGAGCGGGCCAGCCTCGCCGACGGGCTCGTCCAGGGCGACATCATCGAGTGTCCCAAGCACAACGGCCGCTTCAACTACAAGACCGGCGAGGCCACCCGCCCGCCGGCGCGCGAGAACCTCTGCACCTATCCGGCCAAGGCCGAGGCCGGGCGCGTGTTCATCCGGCTCGCCTGACACGGCGCGTGAGTCGCGTAGGCCCTGGGTCCGCGCGTACTTTTTATGCATACCGCATAAAAATGTCGCGAGTAGGTCAGTCGCCCCAGTCGATCTGGTCGAATCGCCGCTGGAGCTTCTCGCCGTGGGCCGGGTTGAGCGACGCCACCCAGGCGACGCGGCCCTGCAGATGGGAGCGGCGGTCAGCCACGCCCTGACTGGCGGGGCCGTGGCGGGCGGCGTTGTGCAGGATCGCCTTGAGGCGGTCGTACTCGGCGCGAGGGACGTTGGGCGTGGCGTTGACGACGATCCCACAGACCTGCTGGCGCGCCGCCCGCGTGCGGAGGTTGGTCTTGGCGGGGTTGAGCGCGAAGCCCTCGTCGCCGACGATCGTCCCCACCAGAGCAGCGAACTCGGCTCCGCCGCGGGCAAGCCGCCCGCCCGAGAAGGTGAGGTCATCGGCGTAGCGCGAGTAGCGCAGGCCCGCTGAGGCGGCCAGCCCGGCGAGCCGCCGATCGAGGCGAAACGCCGCGAGATTGGCGACAGCGGGAGACGTCGGGGCACCCTGGGGCAGATGGGGTGTCGCGAGCTGCCTGCCCAGCCAGAAGCGCGGTCCGACGGCGGCGTCTGCGGCGGCACGGCGCACCACCTCCCAGACGTGCACCGGCACCGTGTTGGTGGTGAGGCCGGTGAGCAGGTGGGCCACGTCTGAGCGGTAGCCGATGGTCTGGAAGATCCCGAACACGCGTCCGGCGAACACGGAGGCGAAGAAGTCGGCCAGGTCCAGCCGCAGCAACACCTGCTGGCCGCTGTGGCGGCGCGCGTGGTCGATGACCGAGCGTCCGCGGGTGAAGCCCTGGGCGGCCTCGTGGACCGGGACGTGGTCGAGGATCTCGCGCAGGATCCAGCGCTGGATCTCCTTCAGGCGGAGCTTGGGCGCCTCGATGACGCGCGGCAGCCCGCTCCGGCGGGGCACCGCGGCGTAGCGGTAGTTGCGCAGCCGCTCGGCGGCGACGGTGCGTTCCAGTGAGCGGACGTCGGCCAGCCACGCGAGCTGCCCGTCGGAGAGCTCGAGCACGTCGGCAAGCGCGGAGACGGACGGGATACGGGCGACCGGCCAGTCACGACGCGGGCCCGGCGCGGGCGCGCTGGCCGTCGCCTCGCGTCGGATCGGTGGCGGTTCAGGGACCTCGGGCCCCGCGCGATGTTCGGTGATGAAGTCCTCGATGAGGTGGGCCAGTGCGCCGGGACCGCTGACCGGCGCCCGGCGATAGACCGACATGACGTGCACCGCCAGCGGGTCGAGCCAGCTCGGCCAGTGCGCCAGATCGGCCGCGGCCGCCTCCGCGATGTCAGGGAGCTGCCAGGGGCCGGCGAGCATGGCCCGCGCGAGCTCGAAGGCGATGGCGGTGCGCTCGGTCTCGTCGTACATGACCGGTCAATGATGGCGGCGCCGCGCATCGACTGCTCCGTGTCGTGCGATGCCCACACGTGCCTCCGAATGGATGCACTACAAAGGGCTCGCGATGCACTGTCCCAGGTACTGGGGGATCCCCGGGGTGACCCCGGAGAGGGAGGTGCGCCCGTGGGCGCCCCTGACCCACCTCGGTGCTGCGACGCCGCCGAGGCGACGCTACCGCATCGTGTTGTCCACGATCGCCTCGATGATCTCGGGCCACAACGCCCGCGGCAGGTCGTGGCCCATGCCGGGGAAGATCACCAGCCGGGCGTCGGGGATTGCCTGCGCCGTGGCGCGTCCCCCGGAGATGTCCACCAGCGGGTCGGCGTCGCCGTGGATCACGGTGGTGGGGGTGCGAACGGAGGCGAGCGCCTCGGTGCGGTCGGTCGCCGAGGCCACGGCCCAGAGCTGGCGGGCGCTGCCGGCGGGGTAGACGCCGCGGTCGAAGAGCCGCCCTGCGCGCTGGCGCTTGTACTCCTCCTCGAAGTCGTAGGCCTTAGAGCCGATCGCGCGGTAGGTCTCGAGGTGGTCGGCGATGTAGGCCTCGCGCTCGCGCTGGGCCTTGCGCATCAGCCGCATCATCATCTTCGGCTGGGGCTTGCCCACTCGGCGGTCGCCCGTGGTCGACATGATCGAGACCAGCGAGAGGACGCGATCGGGATGCTGGATGGCGACGAGCTGGGCGATCATGCCGCCCATCGAGGCGCCGACGATGTGCGCGGCCTTGATCCCGAGGGCGTCGAGCAGCCCGACGCTGTCAGCGGCCATGTCCTCGAGCGTGTAGGCGGCCCCGCGCGGGCTGCGCCTGAGCAGCTGCCATCGCGTCGGTGTGGGCCGCCCTTTCAGCTGGGAGGAGCGGCCGATGTCGCGGTTGTCGAAGCGGATGACGCGGAAGCCGCGGGCGGCGAGCTGCTGGCAGAAGCCGTCGTCCCACAGCAGCATCTGCGATGCCAGGCCCATGATGAGCAGCAACGCTGGCGCCGTCGCAGCGCCGAAGGTCTGGTAGCAGAGCTCCAGCTCGCCGACGGTGGTGGTCCGCTCCTTGGAGGCGGTCGATTTCAGCTCAGGCGTGGACAGGCGCGACACCGTACCAAGGACCGCGCCCCGCGCCGCGGTCCTGGCCGACGGCGGACGTCACACCAACGCCGCCGGGTAGCAGAGGTTTGGGGACATTTGCACACGTTCTGACGCCCGACGCGTTGACGCTGACGATCGCGCCACGGAAGATGGACAGCGGCGCAGTTTCCATTAACTGTTGGGATCGGAGGGGACATGACAGATACCCATGTGGTGCTGTCTGGCAGCGACCGTGCGCGTAAGCAGAACGCGGAGCGGATCGGCGACGTCGACCCGGCGTCGGCCGTCGAGGTGACCGTCACGGTGCGGGGGCCGGAGTTGCCCCAGGTGACGCCGGGCAAGTCGATGAGCCGGGAGGAGTTGGAGCGCAGGTACTCGGCCAGACCGGCTGACATGGATGCGGTCGCATCCGAGCTTGCCCAGTACGGATTGGAGGTGCTCGACAGCGCGCCCTCGACGCGCAGTCTGAGGGTCCGCGGGACGGCCGCCCAGATGGACGCCGCGTTCCGCGCCAACCTGGGCATCTACCGCCACGACGGCGACGAGTTCCGCGGGCGCGAGGGAACCCTGGAGGTCCCGGCGGGCCTGGCGGATGTCGTCACCGGCGTGTTCGGGCTGGACCAGCGGCGTGTCGCGCGCCGTGTACCCGGGATCCCGCCCCACGAGGGGTCGGCGCAGGCGCTCGCCGATGACGCGCTGTCGCCCGCCGATCTGGAGGAGCGCTACCGCTTCCCCGAGGGCGAGGGCGACGGTCAGACCGTGGCCATCGCCGAGTTCGGGGGTGCGTACTTCCCCTCAGACCTTCAGACCTTCTGCACCCAGCAGGGGCGTCCGGAGCCCAGTGTCAAGCAGATCGGGCTCGGGGTGGCGGTGCTCACCGAGCAGGAGGTGATGGCCCTGCCGGCCGACCGGCGCGAGCAGGTGCTCGAAGAGGCCGGCGAGGTCAACATGGACGTGCAGATCGTCGCCGGGCTGTGCCCGGGCGCCGACATCGTCGTGTACTTCGCGACCTGGGACCAGAAGGGCTGGGTGGATCTCCTCAACGAGGTGGTCAAGGGCGTGCCCGCCGGCTCGGTATCGGTGTCGGTGAGCTGGGGCTTGTCCGAGGACAGCTCGGACTTCTCCCCGGCCGCGCGGCGGGTCATCGATCACCGGCTACAGGCGGCCGCACTGCTGGGCATCACCGTGTGCGTCTCGGCCGGCGACGACGGCTCGGGCGATCAGGTCAACGACGGCCAGGCGCACGTCAACTTCCCGGCGTGCAGTCCACATGTGCTCGCGGTCGGGGGAACCCAGCTCGAGGGCGATCAGGAGGTGGTGTGGTGGCAGTCGCCGGGCCGGCGCAGCCAGGGCGGCGGGTCGACGGGCGGCGGCATCAGCCGCCTGTTCCCGCAGCCGAGCTGGCAGACCGTCGAGGTGCGCCCTCCCGAGGGCAGCACCGCCACAGGGCGCATCATCCCTGACATCGCCGCGCTGGCCGGCCCGCCCTTCTATCAGCTGATCCTCCTGGGCCGGGCCGCGCCCAACGGCGGTACGAGCGCGGCAGCGCCGGTCTGGGCCGCGTTGGTGGCGCGGTCGGCCGCTGCGGCGAGCCCGCAGCGACCGCCGGTGTTCCTCGCGCCGATGCTCTACGGGGCCGGACCCGACGGCCACCCGCTGGGCATGTCGGTGTGCCGCGACATCACGTCGGGCAGCAACACCTCCACACCTCCCGGCTGGGGGTTCGCGGCGGGGCCGGGCTTTGATGCCGTGACGGGCTGGGGCGTGCCCGACGGCCCACCGCTGGTGGGCACGGAGATGGCCCCGGGCGCGGCGGCCGCGCACAAATAGCAGCGAGCGTCAGGTCGGCGGGGCGGCTTCGAGCGCTACCCCGCCGACGACCTCGCCGAGCTGGAGCACGAGCCAGATCCGCCGCGGATCGAGCAACAGGTCGGGTGCGGCGACCGCGTCTCCGTCGACGACCACGAGGTCGGCGATGCGGCCTGGCGCGATCGTGCCGATGTGGTCCTCGAGACCGGCCGCCTCGGCGGCGATCGCGGTGGCAGACCGAAGGGCCTCGGCGCCGGAGAGACCGTGGTGCACCATCCGCACCAACTCCAGCGCGGTGTCGTCCCCCGAGACGCCGTCGCGGTCTGACCCGAGCGCGATCTTGACGCCCGCCGCGCGCGCGGCGCGCATGCTCAGCGTTCCCTGCGCGAGGTTGTGGTGGGCCAACTCGACGATGCTGGGGAGCATCTGGGCGTCGACCGTGGCCTGCGTGGGGTCGACAGCGTCGCCGAGACCGCCCATCCAGTAGTAGCCGCTGAGCGTCGGCACCAGCACCTGCCCGCGGGCGGCCATTGCCTGCAGCAGCTCGGGGCGCTGGTTGAGGTACATGCCGTGCTCGATCGTGTCCACGCCATGGTCGATGGCCGCGGCGGTCCCGTCCAGGCCCTCGACGTGGGCGGCCACCTTGAAGCCCATCCGGTGGGCCTCGTCAACCACGGCGGCGAGCTCTGAGTCGGTCATCTGTGCCGGCTCGGGATCCTCCAGCTCGTTGGAGCGCGCGCCGGTGGTCATCACCTTGATGAAGTCAGCGCCGTCGCGCAGTTGCTCGCGCACGGCCTTGCGCATCTCGTCGGGGCCGTCGGCCTCGCGATACATGGCGCCGTAGAAGCGCCCGCCCGGCGCGGTGGCCGAGATGATCAGGCCGCAGGTGAGCAGCCGTGGGCCGCGGAAGGCGCCGTAGCGCATCGCCTGACGGGCCTCCTGAGGCGCCAAGCGCTGGGAGCCGACGTTGCGCAGCGTGGTGACGCCCATGCGCACGGTGTCGCGCAGCCGTGCCTGGAGGAAGTGCGCGCTGGTGCCCGCCAGCAGCGGCTCGGCTCCGTGGACCGGATGGGGCTCGCGCCCCTGGACATGGACGTGCACGTTGACGAGCCCGGGCAGGAGCATCCGGCCTTCGAGCTCGAGCACGCGCGCCCCCTCGGGGGGCCCATCGCCCGCGGCGCCGACGCGCTCGATCACCCCGTCGGTGACGAGGACGGCGGCGCCGTCGCGGACCGCAGATCCGGTGCCGTCGAACAGGCGCGCCCCCGTCAGCCACAGGCGCCCGGGGGCGGGCGGGGGCGCGGCGAGCAGCGAGGGGTGGCGATGGGGCATGGCGGGGCACACTAGCCGCTCACCGGGATCTGAAAGAGCCTTGCAGATCTCATGACGACGCGGTATACATATCTGAAATGCTCTTTCAGAAAGGAGCCGGCTGATGCCCGAGCGCCGGCCCGTGCTCACCGATCCCGATGTGCTCGAGTCCCTGGCGCATCCGGTCCGCCTCGACCTGCTCACCTACCTGATGGCCAACGGCCCGGCCAGCGCGTCCACGTGCGCTCGAGCGGTGGGGGACACGCCGTCGAACTCCAGCTATCACCTCCGCACGCTGGCCCGGCACGGTCTGGTGGAGACGGTGGCCTCGTCGGACCGCCGCCAGCGGCCGTGGCGGGCGACGATCACGGGGTTCGACCTGGAGCCGGACCCTGACCCCGACAGCCCGTCGGGGCGGGGAACGGCGGCGGTGATGGCGGCGTCACTGGCGCTTGAGCAGCGGTTGCTGCGCGACTACCTGTCAGACCGTGACTCGGTGCCCGCGGCGTGGCGCGAGGTGGACCTCGCTTCGAGCTACACGCTGCGGATCACCCCCGGCGAGCTTCGGGTGCTGGGGCACCAGCTCGACGCGCTCATCCGTCCGTTGATCGCGGCCAATCGCGAGTCCGCACCGGCCGACGCCGAGCTCGTCGAGGTCGACCTGTACGCCTTCCCGCGTGCGGAGGCACCGTGGCGGCCCGCGAACCCCTGAAGGTCCCCGCCTTCCGCGCGCTGTGGGTGGCGGGGCTGATCTCGGACACGGGGGACTGGCTGCTCCTGGTCGCCCTGCCGATCGTCGTCTACCAGCTGACCGGCTCGGTGGCGGGGACTGCGGCCGCCTTCGCCGCCGAGCTGGGCCCGGGGATCGCGTTGGCGCCGCTGGGTGGCCGGCTCGCCGATACCGTCGACCGCCGGGCGCTGATGATCGCCCTCAGCGCCCTGCAGGCCGCCGTGTTGTTGCCCCTGCTGCTCGTGCACGACGGCCACGGCCTGGCCATCGCCTACGCGGTCATCGTGGCGCAGTCGAGCCTGGCCGCGCTCTTCAATCCGGCCAAGAACGCGATGCTGCCCACCCTCGTCGAGCCCGGACAGCTCGTCTCCGCCAACTCCCTGGCGGGACTGGGCGCCGCGGTGGCACGCCTGGCCGGCGGACCGCTGGGTGGCCTCCTGCTCGCGGCCGGGAGCGTACGCACCATCGTCCTCGCCGACGCGATGAGCTTCTGCCTCGCCGGTGTGCTGATCGCCCGGTTACCGCGCCGGGCGCGCCGGCCGCGCCGTGCCGGCAGGCCCGACGACGGTGACGATCGCCGGGACGATGGCGGTGCGGGGGCGCTCTCAACGGGCGGCCTGCGCGCCGTCGTGCGCGTCCGCCCGGTCGCCGCCGCGCTGCTCGTGGCCTTCGTCGCCGACATCGCCCAGGGAATCTTCGTCGTGCTGTTCATCGTCTTCGTGGCCCGGCGGCTGCACGGTGGGGCGGCGGAGACGGGCCTGCTGCGCGGGGTCCAGGCGGTGGGTGCCATCGCCGGCGGCCTGCTGTTGGCCGCCCGCGGCGACCGCCGGCGTCCCGTCGCGCTCGCGGCGGCGGCGGGCGTCGCCTTCGGCGTCCTGGACATGACGATCTGGAACGGCTCGTTCGTCACCCGCTCAGAGGCGCTGTACGTCGCGCTGTTCGTGTGTGCCGGCGCTCCCGGGGTGGTCATGGAGACGGCCGGGATCAGCTTCCTGCAACGGGCCGCTGACGACATCCATCGCGGGCGGGTGTTCGCGGCGCTCGGGCTCGTGGAGAACGCCGGCCAGGCCCTCGGCATCGTCGCCGCCGGCGTTCTGACCGCGCCGCTGGGTCTGATGACCCTGCTCGACGCCCAGGCCGGCCTCTACCTTGTCGCCGGCGGCATGGTCATTGTGTTGGCGAGGATGAGGAGGCCGTCTCGCGATGAGCATCGCGCCGGCGATGGCCAGCAGGGCGGCGCCCGCCCAGCCGAGCGCTGGGCCATGGAGCGGCAGTGACGCGTGGTCGGTCACGCCGCTGAGCAGCAGCAGTGTCGCGACGCCCAGCGCGGTGCCCAGCTGGGCCGCGGTGTTGAGTGCTCCGGCCGTGGCGGCCTGAAGTGAGGGGCCGACGTCGGTTCCCCATGCGTTGGCGGCCACGGAGGACACGCCCAACCCCAGGCCGGCGAGCGCGATCGGCAGCGACATCAGCCACCCGGCGCGGTGCAGGGGGATCACCCCGGCGTCGGCCGCGCCGATCAACAGCAGGCCCAGCGCGATCGCACGGTGCGCCGGCAGCCGGCGTAGCGCGGGGGTGGCCAGGCTCGAGCCCGCGATGGCGCCGACGCTCAGCGGGAGCAGCCGCGCGCCGGCGGCCCCGGCAGACAGATGCTGGGTGCGCTGGAGATCAAGGGTGGCGATGGCGGCGATAGAACTGGTCGCGGCGGTGTTGAGAAAGGACGCTCCGGCACCCGCGCGCACGGCCGGCAGGCCGAGCGCCTGACGGGGAATGAGCGGATCACGGGTGTGCCGCTCGACGCGTGCCGCGCCTCCCAGCAGCACCATCCCACCAGCCACCGCGGCGACGCCCGGGCCCGCGTGGGATGGCGGCTGCAGCAGCGAGGCTCCGAGGACGATTCCGGCGACCCCAGTACTGAACAACAGGCCGCCGGGCAGGTCGAGTCCGGGAGCGGCGGTTGGGCGCTGCGCGGCGACCGCACGCACGACGCCGGCCGCGATGACCGCGGCGAGCGGGAGGTTGACCCAGAACATCACGCGCCAGCCCGCGAGCTGGGTGAGCGCCCCGCCGACGACAAAGCCACTGGCCCCGGCGGCCGCCCCGGCTGCGCTCCACGCCGACATCGCCGCCCGGCGCTCGGCGCTTGAGGGCGTTGCCGCGATCAGGAGTCGGAGCGACGCCGGCACGGAGACGGCGGCGGCCATCCCCTGCAGGCACCGGCCCGCCACCAGCGCCGGGATGGAGGCGGCGGTGGCGGCGCACAGCGAGCCCGCGGCAAACGCGGCGATGCCGACCAGGAGCACGCGGCGATGCCCGAAGCGCTCCCCCAGCCGCGCAGCCAGCATCAGCAGGCCCCCGAAGCAGACGGCGTAGGAGGTCAGCACCGCCGAGGCCGCGCCACCGCCGGCCCCAAGCGAACGCAGTATCCGCGGAGCGGCGGTGAGGACCTCCGTGACGCCGAGCACGTCGACGAACTGGACGACGCAGAGGACCGCGATGACCGTCCTCGTGCTCGCGCGGCGGGTCTCGGTTGACGGACGCTTCTTCATCGATGAAGTACCTGACAAGATGGGTACCCGCGGATGTGCCCCCAAATCACCCTCCAGTCGATCGCTGACCGGTTGGGCTGCTCGGCCAAGACGGTGTCCAACGCCTTCAACCGGCCCGATCAGCTCTCGGCGGCGACGCGTGAGCGCGTCCTCGCGCTCGCGGCTGAGCTCGGATATCCGGGCCCCAATCCGCTGGCCGCCGGGCTGCGCCGCGGCCGGGTGGGCGCGATCGGCTTCGCCTACGCCAACCCGCTGTCCTACGCGTTCGAGGACCCGGTGATCGTCGCGCTGCTGGCCGGGATCAGCGTGGTGGCCGAGCGGGAGGGTGCGGGGCTCCTGCTCGTCCCCGGCTCAGCCGACCCGGGCGGCCGCGCGGGTGCCATCAGCGGCGCGGTCATCGACGGGCTGCTCATCTTCTCGATGGCCGACGACGACCCGCTCGTGGACGCCGCCATCGCGCGGCGGCTGCCCACGGTGGTGGTCGACGAGCCGGAACCGGCCACGCTCGCCGGCCGGGGCGGGCGTGTCCCATGCTGGGTGGGAGTTGACGACGCGGCGGGGGCGACGGTGGCTGCGCGGCACCTGCTCGAGCTCGGTCACGAGCGCCTTGCGGTGATCACGTTCTCGCTGCACCGCAGGCAGCGGCGCGGACGCATGAGCGCTGAGGAGCAGGCCGCCGCCACGTACGCGGTGACCCGCCGTCGTCTCGAGGGCTACCGCGGCGCGGTCACCGGCGCTGGGCTGGACTGGTCGGCCGTGCCGGTGGTGGCGGGGGTCACCAGCTCGGTGCAGGAGGGCGTCGCGGCGGCCGCGGCGCTGCTGGAGCTGGGCCCGGCGCCCACGGCGATCCTGTGCCAGTCAGACCGCCTGGCCGAAGGGGCCATGCAGGAGCTGCGCCGGCGTGGGCTTGACGTCCCGGGAGACGTGTCGGTCATCGGCTTCGACGACGCCGACACCGCCGCGGGCATCGGCCTGACGACCGTGCGCCAGCCGAACCGGGGCAAGGGGGAGAGCGCCACCCGGGCGCTGCTGGGGTTGATCGAGGGGCGGCAGGTGCAGTCCATCCAGGTGCTCGACACCGAACTGGTGGTCCGCTCGAGCACCGGGCCTGCGAGATAGTCATCCTCTGGCGCAATGGCCGATCTGACGAGACGCGCGCCGGATCCGGGGTGGCTGGCACGCGCCCCGTCGGGCGGGTTGGTGCTCGGGGGGATCGCGTCGGTGCAGCTCGGCGGGGCGCTGGCCGTGCACCTGTTCCGGTATGTCGGGCCCAGCGGCGCGGTCGTGCTGCGGATGGTCACCGCGGCCCTCGTCCTACTGGCGACCTCGCGGCCCCGGCTGCGCGGACGCGCCGTGCGGGGGCTGCCGGTGGCGGTGGTGTTCGGGCTGGTGCTCGCCGGGATGACCCTCAGCTTCTACAACGCGGCTCACCGCATCCCGCTCGGCGTCGCCGTGGCCCTGGAGTTCGTCGGTCCGCTCACGGTGGCGGTGGCGGGGTCGCGGCGGCCCGTGGACCTCGTGTGGGTCGCGCTGGCCGTCGCCGGGATCATCGCGCTCACGCGCGGCGGGGGCGCGCCGATCAGCGGTCTGGGGGTCTTCTTCGCTCTCCTGGCGGGCAGCCTGTGGGGCTGCTACATCCTGCTCAGCGCGCGGGTGGGGCGGGCGTTTGAGCGGGGGGCAGGCCTGACGGTGGCGCTGTGCGTGGCCTCACTGGTGACGCTGCCGATCGGGGTGGCCACCGCGGGCTCGCATCTTCTCGAGCCCCGCTCGCTCGCGTTGGGAGCGGCGGTCGGGCTGCTCTCCTCCGCGATCCCGTTCTCCTTTGAGATGGAGGCGCTGCGCCGTATGGCGGCCTCTCTGTTCGGGGTGCTGATGAGCCTCGAGCCCGCCATGGCGGCGTTGACGGGGTTCCTGATCCTGGGCCAGCAGCTCAGCGGGCGGGCTCTGCTCGGGATCGCGCTCGTCGTGGCCGCGTCGGTGGGCGCCTCCATGCGCAGCCGTCGCGCCGCCACGGATATCTGATCTCGGCGTACGCCAGGTTGGAGCAACCAAGTGGGGCCAGTTGGACGATCAGCAATAGTCAGGAGCCGCTGATGGCGGTACTGTGCGCCACGGCCACCACCCAATGCCGTAGCCGTCAGAGATCTCCAGGAAGGAAAGTGGATGGAAGCCACGTCGATCCCCGCGCCCGCCGCGGCCGATCAGAAAGCGCCGCGTCAAGAGCTGAAGAAGGGCGCGATCAGCTACATCAGCAACGTCGTCATTGGGGTTGCCTCGACCGCCCCGGGATACAGCCTGGCCGCGACCGTCGGGTTCATGGTCGGCGTCGCCGGAATCGGGGTCCACAACCCCTCGGTCGTCATCGTGTCGTTCATCCCGATGCTGTTCGTCGCCTGGGCGTACCAGTACATGAACGAGGTGGATCCGGATTGTGGGACGTCGTTCTCATGGATCAGCCGGGCGATCAGCCCCGAGCTCGGCCTCCTCGTCGGCTGGATCGTCATCGTCTCCGACATCGTCGTCAACGCCAACCAGGCGCAGATCGCCGGCAGTTACGGGTTCCAGCTGTTCGGCCTGGACAATGCCTCGGCCAACACGTTGGACGTCATCCTGCTGGGCGGCATCTTC
>DASXDW010000135.1:0-51414 GCA_036490435.1 Solirubrobacteraceae bacterium | reverse complement strand
CTGGATCCGGCCCGCGTCGCGCCGTCGGACTGAGCTGCCCGAGGCGGTGTCATCGTCGACGAACATCCCTACCGCGTCGGCGATGGCCTGCACCACATGCCGACTGCTCTGCTTGAGGCCGAGCGCAGGCAGGGAGACGATCGCCACCTCGTGCGTCCGGCTCGTGTGCGTCACCACCGGTCGGTGTGAGACCCGCAGGGGAAGCTCGGTGACATGTACGACGAGGTCCCAGCTGCGGTCCAGTAGCTGCGTCCGCGCTGCATCGAAGACATCGGCCAGCCGTGCCGGCGGGGGCACGAGGAGATCACGGATGGCCGTGATCTGCCAGTCCACTCCTGGATAGCGCCGCGCCAGCTCCTGCGCCACATCTTCGGCGAGGCCCCGCACGATGTCGTCATCGAGTGCCGGGGTGACCAGGAGGCCGAGCTTGACGGTGTGCGGCTGCGGTGACCCCTCGGCGGGCTCCGTCTCCCATACGGTCGACGGTTCGACCAGGCTTGGAGCCTCTCCGGGAGCGTTCGGTCGGTTGGTCGTCACAGCCCTGTCTGCATGTCGAGCCACCCGGCGCGTGCCGATGCGTGGCCGGTCGCCGTCGTTGATAGGGGGTGCGGGGCAGTCGCGAGCGGCAGACCGCGTCGCCTCGTTTCGCGCGGGATCTGAACTGCCTTCACCGAGTCCGCGGCAGTCACCGGTCTCTACGCTAGGTCGCTCGAGGAGTCAGACAAATCGGTGCGGCGCCACTGCCACGCAGTTCACCTTGTGTACCGCCCGCTGCGTCGTAACTCTCTAGTAATGATCGCGATCACCGTGAGGCCCGGCTTGTCGGGTCAAGCCCGCCTAGCCGAACTGGATGAGCCCGCGCCCTCCGAGCACGAGCTGCTCGTGGAGATGGTCGCGCTCGGCATTTGCGGCACCGACCGCGAGATCGTCGCGGGGGTCTATGGCTGGCCCCCGCCCGGAAGGGACTGGCTCGTTCTCGGCCACGAGTCGCTCGGCCGGGTACGGGCGGCGCCGTCGGGGGGCGAGTTCTCGGCGGGTGATCTCGTGGTGGGGGTCGTTCGCCGCCCCGACCCCGTCCCGTGCGTCTGCTGCGCCCAGGGCGAATTCGACATGTGCCGCAACGGCTCCTATCGGGAGCGCGGCATCAAGGAGCTCGATGGGTACGGCGCGCAACTGGTCACGCTCGAGCCGGAGTTTGCCGTGAAGGTCGATCCGTCGCTCGGCACGCTCGGGGTGCTCACCGAGCCGGCCAGCGTTGTGGCCAAGGCCTGGGAGCAAGTGGAGCGGGTCAGGCACCATGCCTGCCGGCAGTTCGCGAACGTGCTGGTGACGGGGGCGGGACCGATCGGTCTGCTCGCCGCGCTGCTCGGGGTGCAGCGGGGTCTTCGAGTCCATGTTCTCGACAAGGCGCAGGACGGTTTGAAACCCGCTTTGACCCTGGCGCTGGGCGCCACCTACCACACCGGTTCGGTAAGCGACGCCTGCCGCGACGCGGAGCCGGACATCGTGCTCGAATGCACTGGGGTTCCCGAGCTGCTGGTCGACGCCGTCGCGCGGACCGCGCCCGGCGCCGTCGCCTGCCTGCTTGGGGTGTCGCCGGGCGGGCGGACCCTGACCGTGGATGTCGGCGCGCTCAACAACGAACTGGTGCTGGAGAACGATGTCGTGCTCGGCTCGGTGAACGCCAACCATCGTCACTTCTCGGCGGCCGCCGACGCGCTCGCCGACGCCGATCGCGGCTGGCTTGAAGGACTGATCACGCGGCGCGTCGCTCCCGACCGCTGGCGCGACGCCCTCAACAAACGTTCCGACGACATCAAGACGATCATCGAGTTCATTCGGACTAGGGAGGTGCCATGAGATTCGGACTGGTGGGGCTGGGACGGATGGGAGCAAACCTGGCGCGGGCCGCGATCGACCACGGGCACGACGTGGTGGGCTACGACTCGGTCGAGACTATCCGCGACGAACTCGGCGGGGAGGGCATGGAGACAGCCGACTCGCTGCAGGCGCTCGTCAGGCGGCTGAAACCGCCGCGCACGGTGCTCGTGTACGTCCCTCACGGCGAGCCGACCGAGCAGGTCTGCGAGCAGCTCCGCGATCTGGTGTCGGCCGACGACGTCGTCGTCGACGGCGGCAATTCCCATTGGGAGGATTCGCGGCGCCGCCACGCGGAGTTTGCCCTGGAGGACATCCGCTTTCTGGACATCGGGACCAGCGGCGGGTTGCCGGGCGCTCGCCATGGCGCCTGCTTCATGGCCGGGGGCGAGCGCGACACGTACGACCGGATCCGGCCGTTGCTGCTGGACCTTGCCTTCGATGAGCGCGCGGTGCTGTTTGCCGGCCCGCCGGGCGCCGGGCACTTCGTGAAGTTGATCCACAACGCGATCGAGTTCGGGATGGTGGAGGCGATTGCCGAGGGCGCTGAGATGCTGATGCGGGCGGAGTACTCGCTCGATCTGCCGGCGGTGTTCGACAATTGGAGCCATGGCTCGGTGATCCGGTCCTGGTTGGTCGAGCTGATGCGCGACGGGCTGAGGATGAGCCGCGATCCCCAGCACCTCTCCACATATGTGGAGGACACCGGCGAGGTCAAATGGGTCCTGAGCTGGGCGCTCGAGCGCGACATCCCCTCGCTGGTGATCTCGGACAGTCAGCAGGCGCTGATGAGCTACCGCGACCTCGATTCTCCGTCGGCCAAGGCCGTGGCACTCCTGCGCCACGGGTACGGCGGACACCCGGTGCACGCGCGATCCGAGCAGCTGGCACGAACGTAGGGGCCGCCGGCGAGCTCCAGGCCACCTTCGTCCCCGGCGCCGGCATGGTCGGTTGGTCACTACGCGAACGTCGGGAGGAGCTGCTGGCGCACCCGTCGTAGCGAGCCGTGTCATTCCCGCCGGCGCCCCTCGGGGACCGGACGTTCGGGGACGAGCGATATCGCCCGGTTCGAGATCCGCGACGATCGCGGCTGAGCCTCACCAGCAGATCGCCGGGCGCGTCGGCTCAGCGCGGCGCTGGCCACAGGACGGCTCTAGCCGGCGCGCCGTCGGACCCGGCGACCTTGAGCGGCAGGCAGACCAGGAAGTACACGCCGTGATCGACGCCGCGGAGATCGAGTCCCTCGATCACGCCGACACCGGCACCAAGTAGCAGCAGGTGGGCGTTGGGATCGCCGACCGAGAGATAGTCGATCCCCACCAGCCGGATGCCGCGATCGATGAGCGCATTGGCGCCGTCGGCGTTCAAGCGAACGAAGTCCGGCTCGAATACGTCGCGTTCCCACAGCGCCGAGTTCGAGGTTTTGAGCAGGACCCGCTCGACGCCGCTCGGGAGGTCGAGAGCGGCGACTGCGGCGCGGCCGAGGGGGCCCGACTCGGCCGTGACGTCGGCGACGGCGCAGACACCAATGAACGGCTCGAGAGGGAGCTCACTGGCCGACTCTCCCTTGGGGATGAAGTGGCGCGGCGCGTCGACATGGGTTCCGGTGTGGGCGCCGAGCGTCAGATGCGACACGTTCGCCGTGTCCCCTCGCGCGATCGATTTCGCCAGCTCGACCGTGACGCCGGGGTCACCGGTGTAGATGGGCATCTCGGGACGAACGGTCACCGATACGTCGATCGGCCGGGCGGCAGTGGCCTGGGCGAGGTCAGTCATTCGCACGTTCACCGGCAGCGACGGGCAGACGTGAACTGCCGCCGCGGTCGCCGGGGGATTCCGGCGCCCGGATGATCCAGCGCGCCGCGCGTCCGTGGGTGAAAAAGTTGTAGCCCCATCGGACGAGCACGGTCACCCGGTTCTCGAAGCCGATCAGGTAGGTCAGGTGGACGCCCAGCCACAGCACCCACGCGACCGGACCGCCGATGAGCACGCCGTGCAGGTTGGCAACGGCGCGCGTGCGTCCGAGCGTCGCCATGCTGCCCTTGTCGCGGTAGCGGAACGGCGGCGACCCCCGCCCTTTCAGCCGGTCGCGAATCAGGTGCCCCGCGTAGCGTCCCTGCTGCATGGCCACCGGGGCGAGCCCGGGGAGCACGCGAGGAATTCCGGTGTCGGGATCGCGCACGCTCACCATATCGCCGATGGCGATCACGTCGGGATGGTCGGCCACGGTCAAATCCGGGTCGACCGTCGCGCGCCCGGATCGATCCGCCTCGCTTCCGGCCGCTTCGGCCAGCGAGCGGGCCAGCGGCGAGGCCGCAACGCCAGCCGCCCACACTACCGTTCGCGCCGGGGGCGCCTCGGTGGCGCCGTCCCGGCTCTGCAGCCGGACGCCGTGTGGCTCGATTCCGATGACGGTGCGACCGGCGAGCACCGTCACGCCGAGCTGCTCGAGGGAGCGGGCCGCACGCCTGGACAACGACGGTGGGAACGAGGGCAGGATCCGCTCCTCGCGCTCGACCAGGAGCACTCGACCCGCGCGCGGGTCGATCGACCGGAAGTCGCCTGGGAGGGTGTCCCTCGCCAGCTCGGCGATCTGGCCCGCGATCTCCACGCCCGTGGAGCCTCCGCCGATCACCACGAAGGTCAGCCAGCTCGCCCGCGCCCGAGCGTCGGCTTCGAGCTCGGCCGCCTCAAATGCCATCAACACTCTGGCTCGGGCGTCGAGCGCCTGCTCCAGAGTCTTGACCTCAAGCGTGAGCGGACGCCACTCCTCGTGCCCGAAGTACGAGTAGTCTGAGCCCGTTCCGACCACCAGCGTGTCATAGGAGATCGACTGGGGGCAGTCCCCATGGGCCGGACGCATGAAGACGGTTCGCGTCTGAAGGTCGAACCCGGTGACTTCTGCAAGCAGCACACGGACGTTGGGCTCTCCGCGGAAGATCGTTCGAAGCGGCTTGCCGATCTCATCCGGTGACAGTGCCCCCGTCGCGACCTGATAGGTGAGCGGCTGGAACAGGTGATAGTTATTGCGGTCGATCAGTGTCACCTCCACGGGGGCGGCGCGCAGGGCCTTGACCGTGTGCAGGCCGCCGAAGCCTCCTCCGACGACCACCACCCGGTGAACCGATATTCCAGCCGGGCGGCAGTTGGCCGCCTGGAGCGGGCGGTGCCTGCCACTGACCGGTGCGCTGGCCATGCCTCCGTTGTCGTAAGCCGTCGCATCGGGAAGGCAAGGAATTTGTGCGCTCGGTCACGAGCGTGGGATCGGCAGACCTGAGGTATTCGGGGATGGTGGGCTGGTGTGCGACCTCGAGCGTCCTAGAGACGTCTCGCGAGACATGTTCGAGGTCGATATCTCTGGCATGAGCCCGGCGAGGTTTCGCTCGGTCCTTCCCGCCGCTCGGTACGAGGCGTTCGAGCGGGCGATGGAGGAGGGCCGGCGCACCCTGTCGGGTCGAGTCGTGTGGAACGTGAACTCGACGGCCCGCGGCGGTGGCGTCGCGGAACTCCTCGCGTCGCTGGTCCCGTATTCCCGCGGTGCGGGAGCGGACGTGCGGTGGGTGGTCATCGAGGGAACGCCGGAGTTCTTCACGATCACCAAGCGGATCCACAACCGCCTGCACGGCACCCCCGGGGACGGGGGGCCGCTCGATGATCGCGTCCGGGCCGCGTACGAGCGGGCGCTGGCGGACAACATGACCCAACTGGCCGGGCGGGTGCGGCCGGGGGATGTGGTGATCGTGCACGATCCTCAGCCCGCCGGACTCATTGGCGAGCTCCGTCGCGCCGGCGCGGCGGTGATCTGGCGCTGTCACGTCGGGCTCGACCATCCCAACGAGCTCGCCCGGGAGGCCTGGAGCTTTCTGCTTCCGTACGTGTCGGAGGCGGATGTGTTCGTGTTCTCACGGGAATCGTTCGCCTGGGACGGCCTCGATCGCGATCGCATCGTGGTGATCCCGCCCTCGATCGACGTGTTCTCTCCGAAGAACGAGGAGTTGAGCGGAGAGACCGTTCTCGGCGTGCTGCGGGCCACCGGCATCGTGGCCGATGAAGCCGGTGCCGGGCCGGCGACCTTCACCCGTCAGGACGGGACTCCCGGCCGCGTCAATCGCCGTAGCGAGCTGTTCGGCACCGGCGGCGTGGACGCGCGGACGCCGGTCGTGCTGCAGGTCTCCCGCTGGGATGCGCTCAAGGACCCGCTTGGCGTCATCCGCGGCTTCGCCGAGCACGTGCCCGAGCTCACCGGCGCGCACCTGATCTACGCGGGCCCGGCCGTGTCGGCCGTCGCCGACGACCCCGAGGGCCTGCGGGTGCTGCGCGAGGCGATTGGCCTGTGGGAGCGCCTGCCGGATTCCCAGCGCCCCCGCGTTCATCTCGCTTCGCTGCCGATGGAGGACGCCGCCGAGAACGCGACGATCGTCAATGCGTTGCAACGCCACGCCAGCGTGATCGTGCAGAAGAGCCTTGCCGAGGGCTTCGGACTCACCGTGGCCGAGGCGATGTGGAAGAGCCGTCCGGTGGTCGCCTCACGGATCGGCGGGATCGAGAGCCAGATCGTGCACGACGACAGCGGGCTGCTGCTCGATGACCCTCGCGACCTGAAGGCATACGGCGACGCCGTGTCCTCGCTGTTGCTCGATCCACCTCGGGCACAGCAGATCGGTCTCCGTGCCCGTGAACGCGTCCGGGACGAGTTCACGAGCCCGCGCAGCCTGCTCGACTATCTCGCCGTCATCAAGAACCTGCTGGCGCGGCCGGCCGAACGCGCGGCCGCCTGACGTGCCACGCACCGCGCCCGTCCGAGGCGAGGGAGGAGGTTCGGTTGGCTAGTCACGTCACGGTTGACCGTTGGCAGTTCACGCTGACGGTGATGTTCCACTACCTGTTTCCGATTCTCACCATGGGATTGGCGCTGTTCATCGCCTGGTTTGAGACCGTGGCGTTCTTCAGCCGGGACGATCGAAGATTCCGCTTCTTGCGCAAGACGCCCGAGGAGCGCGAGGCCTACCACCATGCGGCTCATTTTTGGGCGAAGATCTTCGCGGTGAACTTCGCCGTCGGCGTGGTCACCGGCATCCCGCTCGAGTTTCAGTTCGGCACGAACTGGGCGGGCTTCTCGAACTTTGCGGGTGGGGTGGTCGGACAGACGCTCGCGATGGAGGGCGTCTTCGCTTTCTTCGCCGAATCCGTGTTCATCGGGATCTACCTATGGCGGCGGAGCGCTGGTCCGCGGCTGCACTGGTTTTCCGCGGTGATGGTGTGGGCAGGTTCCTGGATCTCGGGCTTCTTCATCATCGCGACGAACGCGTGGATGCAGCATCCGGTCGCGTACCGCCTCCACGATGGCAGGGCGCAACTCAGCTCGTTCTGGGGGCTGCTGACCAACCCCTGGGTCGGGTGGGAGTACCTGCACAACATGAGTGGCGCAGCGATCACGGGCGCATTCCTGCTGACCGCCGGCGGCGCGCTTTACGCTCTGCTCGGGCGGCACCTCCAGTTCGCGCGGATCTGTCTGACTGCCGGCGTTGTCGGTGCGCTGATCTTCACGACCTTGCAGATCTTTCCGACCGGCGACGGACAGGCGCGGCAGCTAGCCCGCTATCAGCCGTCGTCGTTCGCGTCTGCCGAGGGCCTGTTCGAAACGGCGAGGGGTGCCCCGCTGGTGATCATCGGCAACCCTGACACCACGCGACGAACGCTCGACTCGTCAATCGAGATGCCGCACTTCCTCTCGTTCCTCACCTCGCATCGCTGGAACGCCGTGGAAAAGGGTCTCGACCAGATTCCCACCAACCGCTGGCCGAGCTCCGTGCCACTCGTCTACTACGCCTACCACATCATGGTCGGGCTGGGCACGATCCTGTTCGTCCTCGCCCTCGCGGGCGTGCTGATGCTCTGGCGAGGCGTGCTGTTCCGGGTCCGGCCGATGCTGTGGGCGCTGATGCTCGCGTTGCCCTTCAGCTACATCGCCAACCTCGCCGGCTGGACCGTCGCCGAGACGGGACGACAGCCTTGGGATGTCTGGGGCCTGCAGCTGACCAGCGCGGGCGCCTCTCCCGAGCAGTCGGTTCCGGCGGGAACCGTCATTTTCACGCTGCTTGGCTTCGCGGGACTGTACGTGCTCCTCGGGCTGGTGTACGTCCTTGTGCAGGTACGAATCGTCGCGCGGGGGCCGGTCGAAGTCGAGCCGGGCGAGCCCGCCGTGATCGACACCCGCCCGAGATCGCTGAGCATCTGAGATGGCGACCGTTTGGTTCTGGCTGCTGGCCTTCATGATCGTCATGTACGTCGTGCTCGACGGATTCGACCTCGGTGTCGGAGCACTCCATCGGATCCTCGCCCGAACGGACGAGGAACGCGAGCACGCCGTCGATCTCATCGGACCCGTGTGGGACGGAAACGAGGTATGGCTGATCGCCGCCGGCGGCGTACTGTTCCTCGGCTTCCCGAGGGCATATGCCGCCGCGTTCAGCGGCCTGTACTTCGGTCTGATCATCGTGCTGTGGCTGCTCGTGGGTCGCGGGCTAGGGCTGGAGCTCCGCCACCAGATCGAGAACCCGCTGTGGCACACGGCCTGCGACACGGTGTTCTGGCTGTGTTCGGGAGCGCTTGCGTTGATGTTCGGCGTCGCGCTCGGCAACGTGGTGCGCGGGGTGCCGCTCGGACCCGACGGATACTTTCGCGCGCCGCTGTTTCACCTGCTCAACTGGTACGCCCTGCTGATCGGATTGTTCGGGCTCGTCGTGCTTGCCGCACACGGCGCCAGCTTCCTCGCGGCGCGTGCGGATTCCCCGCTCGTCGAGCGCGCCCAACGGACCGCTCGCCGGCTCTGGTGGGGTGAGGTGGTCCTCACCGCCGCGCTCGCCTACCCGACCTACAGCGTGCGACACACGATGATCAGCAATTTCGGTGCCGATCCATGGCGGCTTGTGTTCCCCGCGCTCGCGCTCATCGCTCTCCTGGCCCAGTTCATGTTCCAGCACGCCCGTCGCTGGGGCCGTGCCTTCTTCGCATCGTGCGCGTTCGTCGTTGGCATGCTCACCACGATGGCGGCGGGGCTGTACCCCAGCATCCTCCCCGCGCACCAGCACCGTCCTTACGGGATGACCATCTATAACGCCGCATCCAGCCATCACGCGCTCGTGATCGGACTCGAGTGGTGGTCGCTTGGCATCGCGCTGGCGCTCGGCTACTTCATCTTGGCCTACCGCTTCTTCTTCGCCAAACAGCGGGCCAGAGTCGGGGGGTGGGAGGCATGAGTGTGACCCTCGACCGTGGCGGCTTCATCGCCATCGGAGCAGCCGGGGCGCTCGCCGCGCGCAGCGGCGGGGATGCTTGCTGACGCCCCGTCCGGGGGGTCTCCGCGCCAGATCAAGCTGCTCGTGCGACGTTCACGGAGCCATGGGTCGCGCGGCGGTGCGCGGCACGCTCGAGCGCTGAGATGAATGTGTCAGCGTTGACGAATCGCCCCCGAGGGTTCTTGTCCAGCGCTCGGATCACGATCGACTCGAGTTGAGAGTTGACGGCGGGGTTCAGGGCGCTCGGGGGGGTGGGTCGCTCCTGGACGTGCGCGCGCAGAACGGCCGCGATCGTGTCGCCGTTGAATGGGACCCGTCCCGTGAGGAGCTCATAGAGGGTGACTCCGATCGCGTACAGATCGGATGCGACGCTGGCACGCTCGCCCTCGATTTGCTCGGGCGAGAGGTAGTGCACGGTGCCGATGACGACACCAGTGTGGGTGACGTCACGCTCGGGCCGGCGCGCGACGCCAAAGTCAGTCAGTTTCAGCTGCCCGTCGGTCGCGACGATCGCGTTGTCGGGCTTGAGGTCGCGGTGGATGATGCCGCGAGCGTGGACATACCGCACCGCGCGCAGAAGCTGCGTGGTGAGGTCGATCGCTCGGGCCGGGACCAGTGGCGCTCCTTCGCGGATTAGAGACCTCAGCGAACGCCCGGCCACATACTCCATCACGATGTACGGGCGGCAGGTCCATCCGCCGCTCTCGTGCATACCAACGATGTTGCGATGATGGAGACCTGACGCTGTCCACGCCTCGTGCCGGAAGCGCTCGACCTGCTCGTTATCCTCGGCGAACCAATCGTGCAGCAACTTGATCGCGACCGTCCTCGGGAGTGCTAGATCCTCAGCCAAATACACAACTGCGGTCGCGCCGACTCCGATCCGTCGTCGTACGAGGTAGCGGTCGCCAATGATCCGTTCGACGGTCGGAGGCCCGATGGCGGTGCGGGACATAAACCCCGCGTTAGGACCGAAGCGCGCCGCGGCCATGTAGCAAGCCCAAGGGGGAGCCACGGGTTGTCCCCACTATTGCTCTGGAGCGGACTCCGATCCGAGAAAGGGAGGGCCGCGCTTGTAACCGCGGCGGGATGGCCTTGGCGCTGATCAACCGCCGCTGCGGCCGAGCGCTTCGAGTCCCTGCACCTCGTCGTCCGACAGCTCGATCCGCACAGCGCCGATGTTCTCCTCGAGGTGCTCGACCGAGGCCGTCCCTGGGATCGGCAGCATCGCCGGGGAGCGGTGAAGCAGCCATGCCAAGGCGATCTGAGCGGACGTGGCGTGGTGCCGCTTGGAGATCTGGGCGAGCGGGCCGTCGCGGGTGGCGAGCTTGCCGGTCGACAGTGGGAACCAGGGCATAAATGCGAGCCGCTCCCGCTCGCATTGTTCGAGCACGTCCTCGTCGGTGCGGTCGATGAGGTTGTAGCGGTTCTGGACCGAGGCGATCGACGTGAGTCGTTGTGCCTGGTGGAGTTGCTCGACTGACACGTTCGACAGGCCGATGTGGGCGATCTTGCCCGCGTCGCGTAGCTCGATCAGCGCTCCGAGCGATTCCTGCAGCGGCACCTTGGGGTCGACACGATGAAGCTGGTAGAGCTCGATGCGCTCGAGCCGCAGCCGCGCCAGGCTGCCTTCGCACGCTTCGCGCAGGTGCTCGGGGCGGCCGTCCGCGTGCCACTCGTTCGGACCGCTGCGCCTCAGGCCGCCCTTGGTGGCGATCACGAGGTCGTCGGGATAGGGATACAGCGCCTCCGCAATCAGCCGCTCGGAGACCTCGGGGCCGTAGGAGTCCGCGGTGTCGATCAGGTTGACGTCGAGCTCGACGGCGCGCCGCAGGACCCGCCTGCACTCGTTAGGGTCGCGCGGCTCGCCCCAGATTCCCTCGCCGGTGAGGCGCATCGCGCCGAACCCGAGGCGGTTGACGGCCAGCTCGCCGCCGATCTCGAAGGTGCCGGACGCGCTGGCGGATATCACTGCGTGTGTGTCGTTCATGATTGCCCTGGCATAGGTCGCATCCGCTTCCGCGCAAGCCGGGTACCTGCCGTGCTCGAGGTGATGTTTTGGGTTCAGCATTCCGGCGGTGGGGGTGACGATCCCGTGCCGTGCCGTGCCGTGCCGTGCACGAGCGGCGGGCGCACATGCCTCCCATTGGGCCGTCGGCTCTCCGTCCCAAGCTTGGCGCGGCGCGCCCTCGGCCTATCGGACTGGCTGTGCGCGCGGGATCGATTTCCGACGGCGAGGTTCTGCTGCGGCTGGCGGTTATGGTGGTCCTTTGCGCCGCGATCGGCCTCGAGCGACAGGCGCGAGACGAAATCGCGGGTCTGCGCACCCACGTGATCGTCGGCCTCGGGGCGGGACTGTTCACGCTGGTTTCGGCGTATGGGTTCACCGGTTCTCACTTCGACCCGACACGGATCGCGGCTCAGGTCGTGTCGGGGATCGGGTTCTTGGGCGGCGGTGCGATCCTTCGTTACGGCGCCACCGTCCGCGGAGTGACGACGGCCGCAGCGTTGTGGATCTCGGCGGCGATCGGGATGGCCACCGCCGTGGGGTTCTACGTTGGGGCGGTGGCCTCGACGGTGATCGCGCTCGTGGTACTGGTCGCGCTGCGGAGACTGAAGCCGGTGGTCAGGCGTCGTCTTGCGGGCGAGGCGATCAGCCTGCAGGTCGATCTCGTTCCGGACGCGTCGATCCGTTCGCTACTGCGCGAGCTGCGCCGACGAAACCTACGGGTCGAGGGCTTGGAGAGCCAAATCCTTGACGATGGCGTCGAGCGCGTCCGGTTCGACGTTCGAGGACCGACGTCGCTCGACGTTGACGACATCCTGGCCGGTCTGGCACACCTCGACGCGGTGGCCCGGGTCGACCTCGCCCTGATTCACTCGCTGGACCTCGATACCGATGAGCACGGCTCGCCGCGAGGGGAGCGCCGGCGGGGCCGGTTCATGGCCCCAGCTCATCGATGATGTCGGCCATCGAGTCGACGGTGCGTGACGTCCGGTAGGAGAAGCGCTCGGAGCGTTCACAGCACGCTGCACGAGCTAGATCACGTGCAGCATGCTGAGCAGTATGAGCGTGCCGACGATGGAGACGAACATGGAGCCGAGACAGCCCAGCTTGTTCGAGAAAAAGACGAACACGCGCCTAGCCTGAGCGCGGCTCTTGGGGTACGTCCACGAGCTCGACGCATCCAACGACATTGCCGTTGATGAGCACGACGGCCGTGCTGCGCGGCTGCTCGGGCAGTTCATAGCCGAGTACGACGCATCCGCGCTTACCCAGTACCTCGGCGAGGCCCCTAATCATCTCGCCAGCATCCTCGCCGTCGGGAAGGCGGTACTGCAGGCCGCCGGGGTGAACCCGCAGGAACAGTGGCATCGCGATTGGGCTTAGGTCCGAGAGGCCGTGACGCAAGAGCCTCTAGAGCAGCCGCGCACTGGGTGATCGGCCGGGAGCTCGGCCCGTACCCGGACGTGTCGGCCGAAGGCGGCGAGCAGGTGAGGGGCGCTTCGCCGGCAGGCGGCCCGGGCCGGACGAGCTCCGTCCTGTTCAACGTCAACGCAGCGCACATAACACCGATGACGCTGCACGACGGATCGCGGCCGCTCGGATGTTGGCGGCACGACGGTCAGCTGATGTCGTTCAATAGCCAGGCGGCGGTTAGCGCGCGGACGCCCCAGAAGATGAGGTCGATACCCACGAGCAGACCCAGAGCCCATGGCGCGGAGCTCGGCACGCTGGCCGCGACCAGGAAGCCGAGGATGATCGAGAGCACGCCGCCGAACGCCGCTGCCCACGATGCCGCACCGGCGCGCGAGGAGAGCGCGTCGATCAGTAATAGGACACCGCTGGCAAAGAACCACACCGCCAGCACGAAGGTCAGAGTGACGGTCCCGCTCAATGGAAACAGGAGCACGTACAGACCGGCGATCAGGGTCACCAGCGCCTCGAGCCCTCGAATCAGCGAGCGGTGGGAAACCGTTCGAACAGTCATTGCCACACCGGCGACGACCAGCACCCAGCCGATAAAGATCGCGGTCGCCACCGAGGCCAGAACTGGCACGGCGACGGCGACGATCCCGCTGATCAGCGCGACGATGCCGGCTGCAACCAGCCATCGCCGAAATCCTCGAAGCCCGCCGCCGGTCAGGCGGCCCTCGGGCGCCCAGGACTCGAGGTCAGGCGAGCCGGGGAACCCCGGTCCGGCATGCTGCTCGCTCCATCGTGTGGGCATCTGGTCTCCTCGCGTCCGTGATCCGTCTGTGGAGAGGCCGATAGGTCGCTGGTGGGCCGAACCAAGCGGGCGGCGGCTCGAGCCATGCTCGCGTCAGCTGCGTTGCCCCGAGGCCGGCGCCGAGCCGTGACTCGGTGCCGGCCGCTCTCGGCGAGCGGTCACACGTCCGATGAGGGCACGCAACGCCGAGATCAGCTTCCGTACTGTCGCCCGCGGGGCGATAAGCAAAGCGACACCGAGGAATTCGAGCACGACCAGAAAGATGCAGATGACGATGACTTTGATCGTCTGCAATGGGCTGCTGGCAGCGAGGTGAAGAATCACGTGTGTCGACTCGTCATGCCGAGGGCGAAACCGACCGCGGACGACCGGGTGGCCCGGCGGAAGCGCGGTGCAGGACCTACGCCGTCGTACCCGCCTCCTGCCCGGCTCGGTCGCCGTCTGCCCGGACCTCGATCCGCCGCGGTCGGAGCGACTCCGGCTTAGGCATGCGCACCTTGAGCACGCCGTCTGAGATAGATGCCTCGCGCGCGTGCTCCTCGTTGAGCCGCTTGCGCCACGCCTCGAGCTCGATCTGGATGTTCTCCGCGCGCAGGCCCGGCACGTCCATGTACACGGTCACCCCGTCGTCGTCGATCAGCAGATCGGCGGGGGGGACGAACGCGCCCACTGTGCCCTGGTTGTGCATGACTTGCCCAAGCTCCCGCAACCAGGGGGTGAAGGGCTCCACCAGCGTCGTCGCCATTGCATCCTCCGAGGGTTGTCGCTCCGAGGCCTCGCGGCGAACGGGCCTCCTTTGCCGTTGGCTAGGCCGCGGTGGGGTGAGGTCAAGGGTCAAGGGGGACTCGCTGCGCCGGCGGTTACGGGTGGATGACCGTCCCTCCACGGAACGATCAACACCGGGACGGGAGACTCGTGAAGGACCTCGTGGCTGACGCTGCCCAGCACCATCGAGCGCAGCTCGCCACGCCCCCGCGATCCCATCGCAATGAGATCGTGACCAGCTGCGCGGGTCCGTTCGATGATCGCCTCGCCGACGCGCCCTTCCAGCAGCACAGTGCTTGCTTTGACCCCCTCCGGGACCCGCGTCTGGGCGCGGTCCAGAATCTCGTGATATTCGCGAGTCAACTGCTCTCGCCGCTGCGCCACATCCCTGGGAAGGGATACCCCGGCGGCCGGGTTCACGGGCGGCGGGAGCCCGGCCCCCTCGAGAAACCACTCCGAGAGCTCGGGCGCCACGGTCACTAGGGTCAGCGAGGCGCCTGTCGAGCGGGCCAGCTCGATCGCCTCCTCCAGCGCGCGCCCCGCGTGGGCTGATCCATCCACGGCGACCAGGATGTCTCGGAACACCTCGTGACGCCCCGCCTACGGTCCCAGCTCGTCGACCAGATCGGCCACCGAATCCACGATGCGAGACGCCCGGTAGGGGAACCGCTCAGCCTCGCCACGCGCGGTGACCCCGCTCAGCACGAGAATCGTCTCGAGCCCGGCCTCGAGACCGGCCACGACGTCCGTGTCCATTCGGTCCCCGATGATCGTCGTGGTCTCGGAATGCGCCCCGAGCGCGTTGAGGGCCGAGCGCATCATCAGAGGGTTGGGCTTGCCGACGAAGTACGGCTCGACCCGCGTGGCGCGGCTGATGAGCGCGGCAATCGAGCCGGTGGCCGGGAGTGGGCCCGACGGGGACGGGCCCGTCGGGTCGGGGTTGGTGGCGACGAAGCGCGCGCCGCCGAGCACGAGCCGGATCGCGTGTGTGATGCGTTCAAAGCCGTAGGTTCGCGTCTCGCCCAGCACGACGTAGTCCGGCTCGAGATCGGTCATCGTGTAGCCGGCCTGATGCAGCGCGGTCGTCAGCCCGGCCTCGCCGATCACGAACGCGGAGCCGCCCGGACGCTGCTCCTCGAGAAAGCGTGCGGTGGCGAGCGCCGAAGTCCAGATCGCGTCCTCGGGGACCTCGAGACCAGACATCCGGAGACGCGCCGACAGGTCCCTCCGCGTATAGATCGAGTTATTGGTCAGCACCAGAAAGGGAAGCTGCAGCTCGCGCACACGCGACAGAAAGCGATCGGCGCCCGGAATGGCGTGCTCCTCGCGCGCCAGCACGCCGTCCATGTCCAGCAGCCAGGAGTGGGTCGCCCGTCGTGACGCCGGATCGGTCTGGACCCGGTCGCGGGCGCCGCCCGTGAGCCGTCGGAAGGCGTCGCGTACGGTTCGCTCATCGACAGCCCCCACGGGGGGCCGGGAAGCGGGCATCTGCTAGCTGGTAGGCCGCCCGGCGTACCGTTCCAGGCTTGATTTCGGTTTCGGGCGACCTAGCGCCTCGGGCATGTCAACCAGAGCGCCGGGATCCGGATCCGACTACAGCCACAACGTCGTCGGGCTGTCGGCCGACCATCAAGCAGTCCCCGCCCGCGAGCGTGCGGAGCGGACCTCCGACCCAAGACTGCGCATTGCGATGCTCGCGCCGCCATGGATCCCGATCCCGCCGCCCGGCTACGGAGGGATCGAGTTCGTGGTGGCGCTCCTGTGCGACGCGCTGGTGGAGCACGGGCACGACGTCGAGTTGTTCTGCGCCCCGGGGTCGACGTCAGCGGCCAAGGTTCACCCGTTGCTTGAGTCCCCGCACCCGGAGCACATCGAGCGCGCGCTGTTCGAGGCCGATCATGTTGCGCTCGCCTTCGCGGCGATCGATTCGGCGGCGCAGTCCGGACGGCCCTTCGACGTGCTGCACGACCACTGCGGCTACACCACACTCGCGATGGCCGATCGGCAGCCGGCGCCGGTGGTGCACACCGTGCATGGGCCCTTCGATCAGGACACCACTCCGTACTACGCGAGGCACGGACGCAAGGGTCACCTCGTCTGCATCAGCCGCGCTCAGGCGCGCTCGGCTCCTGACCGGGCCGGCGAGCCATCTGTGGTCTACAACCCAATCGACGTCGACTCGTGGCCGGTCGGGGATCGCAAGGAGGACTATCTGTTGTTCGTGGCCCGGATGGTGGAGGAGAAGGGTCCTCACAGGGCGATCCGGGTCGCGCAGACCGTGCACCGCCCGCTGGTGCTCGCCGGCCCCGTCCAGCCCGGGCACGAGCGGTTCTTCGCCAACGAGGTGGAACCGCACATCGACGGACAGCAGATCCGCTACGTCGGAGAGGTCGGCGGCGTGCGCAAACAGCACTTGTTCGCCGACGCCTTTGCGTTTCTGATGCCGATTCGCTGGCCCGAGCCGTTCGGCCTGGTGATGGTCGAATCGCTGGCCGCGGGCACGCCGGTGCTCGCCTTCTCGCACGGCGCCGCCCCGGAAATCGTCGAGCACGGCGTAAACGGCTTTCTCTGTAGAGATGAGGAGGAGATGGCCGACCTGGTGGAGAAGGCCGCCGGCATCGATCCGATGCGCTGCCGCCAGACCGCCGCGGAGCGGTTCGCGCCCGACCGGGTGGCAGCGGCGTACGAGGCGGTGTACCGAAAAGCCACGAGTCCAACCGCCGAGACTCGCCATGAGGCGCGCGTGGCCGGCGCGCCCGCGGCAGCTGGATGATTCAGGCTCACCATACGATCGCGGGTCGGCACCGCGAGGGGAGGCGCACGTGAGCGAGCTGGTCAACCTCTCCGACACCACGATCATCAAGGCGGGCAATGCGTTCTGTACGGCTTTGCGGGACGGGCGCCTGCCACTCTCAGATGACCACCCTCTTGGGCTGTACCTGGCCGATTGCCGCCATCTCCGAGCACACGAGCTTTGGATCGCGTCTCGCCAGCCGCGGCTTCTGATCTCGACCGATACGGCCGGGACCACAGCGGTGTACGAACTGACGAACCCTGACCTCGAGCTCGAAGGCGATCGCGTGCTTCCTTTGCAGTCACTGCGAATTCGCATCGAGCGCCGCATGCTCGAGGCGTCAATGATCGAGCGGATCAGCGTCCGCTCCCACGCGCGCCATGCGATCTCGTTCGAGCTGGAGCTCCGGCTCGACGCCGACTTTCGCCCCATGCTGGAGGTCCGTGGGCTCGCGAGTCCGGGTGCGCGCGAGATCCGCCGTGAGAGTCTCGGGGACACCGTCAGATTCGCGGCCACCGGTCTTGACGGCATCGAGCGATCGACTTCCGTCAGCTGCACCGCTGCCGTGGCGCACGAAGACGGACGGTTGACGGTCCAGCTGGCTCTTGATCCCGGTCAGGAGAGCTCACTCGAGGTTCACTTTCGCCTCGCTCAGGGGGAGGGCGCTGGACCGTCATCGCCACCGGCCGCTCAAATCGACGATCACCCGTCGGTGGCGGATGCCGGCGCTGACGCTGACGCATGGCTCGCCGAACGATGTCGCGTCACGGTTGACGAGGAGCTGGTCGAGCGCGTGCTTCGACGGTCGCTGCTCGATCTCCGCCTGTTGTCTTCAGAGCTGGACGGCGATCGGTACTACGCCGCCGGCGTGCCGTGGTACGCGACACTGTTCGGGCGCGACAGCATCATCGCCGCGCTTCAGACTCTTGCGTTCGATCCGGCTGTGGCGACCGGAACGTTGCGTGTGCTGGCCCGTCGGTTGGGCACGGAACTCGACGACGAGCGTGACGAGGAGCCGGGCAAGATCATCCACGAATTACGTCAGGATGAGCTGGCCGCCGCTGGGCTGAGCCCGTTTGGACGCTATTACGGAACCGTCGACGCGACACCGCTGTTCCTGTGCCTGCTGTGCGAGCACGCGAACTGGACCGGGTCACTCGAGCTCTTTGACGAACTACGACCGCAGGTCGAGGACGCCGTTCGGTGGATCGATGAGTTCGGCGACCTCGACGGCGATGGCCTGCTCGAATACCGGCGGCGGTCGCGTGAAGGACTTGACAATCACTGTTGGAAGGACTCGTGGGATGGCATTCCCGACGAGCATGGTGTCCCGCTCCAGCCCCCGGTCGCCGTCGTCGAGGCCCAGGGTTACGCGGTGGCCGCTAAGCGGGGACTGGCCCGGTTGTTCGAAACGGCGGATGATCTCGACCGTGCCCAAGTCCTGAGGACCCAAGCCGCCGAACTCACTGGCGAGATCGATCGCTTCTGGTTGGCCGAGCGCGGCTTCTACGCACTCGCGCTCGACGGGCAGAAGCAGCCCAGCCAGGTGCTCGCCTCAAACCAGGGCCACCTGTTATGGGCGGCAGCCGTCTCGACGCCGCGCGCCCGCGCTGTATGCGATGCGCTGATGCGCAACGGCTCGTATTCGGGCTGGGGGGTTCGAACCCTCAGCGGCGACGAGCGCGCCTTCAACCCGATTGGTTACCACACCGGGACGGTCTGGCCGCATGACAACTCGCTGTTTGCGCTGGGGCTGCGGAGATACGGGCTCGACCAGCCGTTCCTTCGCGTGTTCGAAGGTCTCCTCGATGTCGCGTCCGCCCTACCTGACTACCGGCTGCCGGAGCTGTTCGCGGGTTTCTCGCGCTCCGATTATGAGGATCCGGTCCCGTATCCGGTCGCGTGCAGCCCGCAGGCGTGGGCGGCGGGATCGCTCCCGGCGATGCTGATCGCTGGGCTTGGCCTGATTCCTGACGCACTCAACGGGACGCTCCGCATCAGGCGTCCCTCGCTTCCCCGGCACATCAACCGCGTGTCGCTCGAGAACCTCCGGGTCGGCGACGCGAATGTCGATCTGCAGTTCGAACGCGTGGGTCAGCGCTCCCACAGCGTGGCGCTGACCGACGCGAAGATCGACGGGGAACTTGACGTCGTGCTCGAGATCCCACGCGCGCTCGACCACCAGGCCGTTGCCCACCGGCATCCGTTGCGCGTTTGAAGCAACGCACGTTGGACTGATCTACCGGTGGGCTCACAGGCATCCAACGCGCACCTTGCTGCTGATCACCGTCGTTCGTCCGCGCCGGGGCGGCCGATGAACCACCCCCGGCGATCGTTGCGCACGATCCTCATCGCCTCGGCGTCCTCGGCCGGGGCGGCGGTCGTGGTTCGGACGCTTTGGGCGCCGGGCACCGTATTCAGCGCCGCGCTGATGCCACTGTTGGTCGCGATCTTTGACGAGCTTCTGTACTGGCACACCGAGTATCTGAGCTATCTCGCCCGCGAGCGGCTCGCCGGGCGTGTGCCTTCGGCCGCGGAGGCGCTTCGCGGCCGGGTCAGCCTCGGTGACCGAGCGCGTGTGAGGCGGGTTATCGTGATCACAGCGACGGCGTTCCTCATTGGTGGCGCGGCGCTCACGGCGGCAGAGCTATTGGTGCACCATTCACTTGCCACCGCGGCCGACCGAACGACCTTGCTCGGCGGCTCCACCGCCCGCCAGGGCTCGTCGACCCCGGCAGGCCGCCTCACGCCGACCACCCCGTCACCACCAGCTGAGGCGCCGCGGCGCTCATCCAGGACCGCCGCGACCACTGGCGGTGGAGAAGCCCGATCGACCCGGCGCGGCGGGACCTCGACCGCGACCACCACGACAAGCGCTACCACCACCATGACAACAGCCACGACGGCGACCACGGTCATGAGTCCGGCGCGAACGTCCCCGCCGAGCCGGTCACAGTCCACCGCGTCCTCGACTGGACAGTCCACAGGGCCATAGGTCGCCGGAAGCGCTCGTAGCTGTGAGACCGCTCACGACGGACTGCGTTCGCCCTCGCGAGCTTGTGCAGGCCGCGGTGGCTGAGCGAGTAGTGACGAGCGTGCCGAGACGAGTGATGGAGCGTGAGTGTCACTGGCCCGGTGGCGGCGTGCTGAGGCATAGCGTTCACCTGCGGACCTCACAGATGAGGCCGTCGGAGCGTCTTATCCACCAGAAGATCAACTCGGCGGACCGGTTGACCGCTGCCACGTCCAAGAATGACCGGAGGCCATGATGAGCTGGACCGTCGGTTGCTTCTGCGGGAATGTGTACACCGCTCCACCTGAACGCTGCGATGTCTGCGGCTGTTCGATTGACGGCGCCGATTCAGGCGACCTGGCCACGCAGCCGGCCGTGGGACATCGGCTAGGCGCACGGCCTCGCCGGCGGGCGCGGCCATCACTGCCGCCCGAGCAGGTAAGCGAGCGCACGAGGCGCCAGGCTCACGCCGCGATTGGTATCCGTCCGAACGGACTGGTGTGCCGCGAGCGGGCGGCCTGTGAGACCTCCCCTGCCGGCAGCTAGGGTCTGTGCGTGCGCGTTTTTGCCTGTCCGGACTGCCGGCGTCTGGTCGTCTTCGAGAGCCTTGACTGCCTGCATTCCGGGACGCCGCTTGCGTTTGACTGGGCCGCTCGCGAGATCATTGCGCTGCGGGAGGGTAACCCGTGCGCCAACCGTGAACTGATCGGCTGCAACGGCCTGGCCGGGCTGAGCGGCCTGTGCGCCAGTTGCGTGCTGACCCGCACCCGGCCCGGGGAGGGTGATGGGCGTGACCGGTTCGCGAAGGCCGAGGCGGCAAAACGACGGTTGTTGTTTGAGCTGCTCGAGGTCGGGTTGCCCGTCACTGGTTACCTTGAGCGTGAGGGCGGGCTGGCGTTCGACATGCTCAATAGCGAGCACGGCAACGTGATCACCGGCCACCGCGACGGCGTCATCACGCTCGACCTCGCCGAGGCCGACGACGCGCACCGCGAGAGGATCCGCACCGAGATGGGCGAGCCCTACCGCACCCTGCTCGGTCACCTGCGCCACGAAATCGGCCACTACTACGAACCCATTCTCTGCCCCCACGACTCGCCGGAACGCAGGCGCTACCGCAGCCTGTTCGGCGACGAGCGCGCCGACTATCAAGAGGCGATGGATCGCCACTACCAGCACGGCGCCCCGGCCGACTGGCGCGAGCACTTCGTCTCGGCCTACGCCACGATGCACCCCTTCGAAGACTGGGCGGAGACCTTCGCGCATTACCTACACATCCGAGACGCGCTGCAGACCTCGATCGCCTACGGGGTCACCGTCACCGGCCCGAACATATCCACCAGTGAGCAAGCGCCGCTGTACTCCTATCCGGCGGCGGCCTCGGACGGGATAGAGGGTCTGCTCGATGTCTGGCTGCCGATGACCTACGCGCTCAACGCGTTGAACCGCAGCATGGGCGCGGACGACGTCTACCCCTTCGTGCTCGCCCCGGCCGTGATCCAGAAGCTTGGCTTCGCCCACCAGGTCGTCGAGAGCAGAGCGCCCTGACGCTGGCCGCCCTGCCTGGCGATTGCCTCGGTCCTGCGTCAGCTCATCGGCGGCGCCGCCTAGCTCAGGAAAGCCTGGCTCTCTCGCGGGGCTTTTCGTTCGGGGACTGATCGGCGGCCCGTAGGTGCAGTCTGCCCGCCTAGCGTCCGCGAAGGAAGGCCTGATCGGATACGCAGCGTGCTCAATCGCGGCGGCTGGGATCACGTAGACCTCGCGTCGCCCGGAGTCCTCCCACCAACGAGCATCTGCCCGCGGGTTGGCCAGGATGGCCGGCGAAACCGTCGATGCGGGCAGACAGCGAGAGCTCCGGGGGGATCGGCGAGAGATCCTTGACGTCCTGGGTGGGACGCCGGCCTGGGCAAAGAAGCTCATCAGGCGATCTGTAGGCCAGCCGGTCGCCGGGTCAGGCGATCCGGAGGGTGGACGCGCGCTGGTCTTGACTCGCGGCGCCCGCGTCCTACCCACACAGAGCAAGCGCACTCCTCCAACGGCGAGGCCGGGTGCAGCATGGCGACGCGGATCCTCTTCCTTAGCGGTCAAGAGACGGCGGTCACCGAGACCGAGGACGAGGTGGTCCAGGCGGCCAGACGCGACCATCCCAACCCGTCGGTCATCGCCACCATCCGGCGGGATGGCAGCCCGCATACCGCGGCGACGTGGTACCTGTGGGTGGACGGCCGCGTGCTCGTCAACATGGACGAGGGTCGGCGGCGGCTGGAGCACCTGCGCCAGGAGCCCCGGGTCTCGATCACCGTGCTCGGCCGTGAAGACTGGTATCACGACGTCACGCTGCGCGGACACGTGGCCGACCTGGTGCCGGATCCGCAGTTCAGCGACATCGACCGGCTATCTGAGCACTACACGGGACGGACCTACCCTCAGCGCGACCGGGGCCGGGTCAGCGCCTGGATCGAGGTGACATGCTGGCATGCCTGGGCGGTGATCGAGCCCTGGACGGGCGGGCACTGACAGGCGCGCGCGTTGACGTCGGCGCGCGATGGCGGCCGGAGCCCGTCCGGGCCCGGCTCCGCCATCCCTGTGCGGGCGGCCGGCGGGAGGTCGGCAAGGCGGCCCGGGCGGCGGTCCCCCGCTCGAGGCACGGCGGTTGGGAACCGCAGCCATCCAGGCCGGATCCGATTGAGCTGCTCCGCGAGCAGGCGAGCACCCGCCTGCTGGAGTTGATGCCCATCCGGTACGGCCGCATGCTCGTCTCGCCGTTCACGTTCTACCGGGGGGCCGCGTGCGTGATGGCTTGGGACCTCGCCCAGGAGCCCCGTACGCCCCTGAAGGTCCAGCTGTGCGGTGATGCCCACCTCTCCAACTTCGGCACGTTCGCCGGTCCGGACCGACGGCTCGTGTTCGGGATCAATGACTTCGACGAGACGCTCCCCGGCCCGTTCGAGTGGGACGTCAAGCGCCTGGTCGCCAGCTTTGAGGTCGCCGGACGCGATCGCGGCTTCGATGGGGATGCGCGGCGGTCCGTCGACCTCGCCGTCGCGCGCTCCTACCGGGAGGCCATGCGCAGCTTCGCGGAGCTGCGGACACTGGAACTGTGGTATGTCCACCTCGATCGTGACCTCGAGGAGATCGTCCGCGACTGGGCATCGCGGGTCAGTCGGAAGCAGCTCAGGTACTTTGAACGCAACATCGCCAAGGCGCGGGCGAAGGACTCACTGCGTGCGTTCGCCAAGCTCACACGCGTGGTGGACGGGCATCCGCGGATCGTCCACGATCCGCCGCTGGTCGTCCCCATCGAAGCGCTCGCCCGTGCCGATGAGCCCGAGACACTCGCGGCGGCGGTCGATGCCGTCCTGCACTACTACCGCCGCACGCTGCCACGCGACCGGCGGAGGCTTCTTGAGCGATACCAGTACATCCACGCCGCCCGCAAGGTCGTGGGGGTGGGCAGCGTGGGCACGCGGGCCTGGATCATGCTGATGCTCGGCCGCGATGACCGCGACCCGCTGTTCCTGCAGATGAAGGAGGCCGAGGCGTCGGTGCTGGAGCCGTATCTCGGCCGCAGCGAGTTCGAGAACCACGGCCAACGCGTGGTGGAGGGCCAGCGGCTGATGCAGGCTGCGAGCGACATCATGCTGGGGTGGGTCCGGACAACCGAGTGGATCGACGGCGTCAACCGCGACTTCTACATTCGCCAACTGTGGGACGGGAAGGGCTCTGCTCCCGTCGACGTGCTCGACCCGGATGCCCTCGGCCGCTACGGCGAGTTATGTGGCTGGGCCCTCGCGCGTGCCCACGCACGCTCAGGCGACGCGGTCGCGATCGGCAGCTATCTCGGCGCCGGGAACACGTTTGACCGGGCGATGCGCGCCTTTGCCGACGGCTATGCCGATCAGAACCAACGCGATTATGAGACTCTCAGGCGTGCCGCTGACGTCGGCCGGATCAGCGTTCGGCCTGGGCTGTGACAAGCGGGGCGCGGGCGGCGACGAGCCCGGCCCAGCAGTCTCGCTCGCACGCGACCCGGACGATCGTCTCTGAGACGGCGATGCTCCAGCTCGGCGACGGCGAGTCGCCTTATCGCGCACAGGGGGGCGATTAGTGTGCGGCGCGCATCAAAGGTTCGCCGGCGGCTGCAGCAGTCGCGCTTGCGTTTGCTTCCCACAGGGCGGCGATAATCCGAGCGGTCACCTGCAGACGCGCGCGCAGTTCGACGGGCTGAAAATGCTCCCCATCGACCCGGTCTGTGTACCCCGTCAGATCGAGCAGGCAGGCGCGCAGATCTGATTGGGTGAATTGGACGACTGCGTGCGCGCCAGCGGTGGCGAGCGGGGCGAACCGTTCCAGAAGGTGGCTCTGCTCTCGCAGCGCCAGCACGTCGCTGACGCTCGCGGTCGGATCCGCGCGGCGGCGGTCAAGCTGCTCTGAGAGCGCGACGAAGATCGCCCGGCTCGCGTCAGCCGTGACCGCGGCCGTGATCGTCACCGAGCGCTGCTCTTCGTCTCCGCGGACTTCGAGGATCTGAATCGGATCGTCGTGCATGGGTTTGGTATCGGTATCGGTATCTCAGGGCCCGCCCTGAACCGTCGCAACGCGTTTCTGCTGCGGGTCTGCCCGCAACGGCAAGCGGGAAAACGCCGGGCCAGTTGCTCGGGCGAGATCGTTCACGCGGTGACGCCGACCCGTGAGCTCACACGACACAATCACGCGCTCGACGGCCGGACGCGGCTGCTGCCGCGGAGCAACCCGAGCAGTGGGTCCTCAGTCGCGCCGCCCGGCATCATGCCGGCCGCGCACCACCGTTATGCGACACCTGGCCGCGGCTTAGCTGCAGCGCGCGCGATCGCCTCCTCAGCGGCGATCGCTCGGGCAGTGTCCGACCGTCGGGCGGCGGGGGAGACCTCGCGGACCGCTTCGTGGTAGGCGCGAGCCGCGTCCTCGGATTTGAACCGCTTGGACCGGCTCCGGCCCGACGCGTCGCGCCAGCGCGTCTCCCAGCCGCCGCGGTGGTGGCGGACGCTCATTGCGCGTACCCACAGCGCGTTGCCACGTACCGACCATGCCGGATGCAGGCAACGGCTCAGTCTCGGCACGAAAAAAGCCCCGCTGTGCGGGGCTTTTCCCTATGCGCCCGAGAAGACTCGAACTTCCACGGACCATTCGGTCCACAAGGCCCTCAACCTGAATCACCCGCCGTAGATCGGTTCGCTCGCGTCCATTGCCCGCAAATTGGGCGGTTCTGTGGACGCTGTGGACAGCCTGGACGCGATGGATGTTGCCACGGTGTTGCCACGAATCCATCGCTCCCGCGGCGCGCGACCACGCGCCGGCGATGCCGTTGTGCGCGAGGCGGGCAGTTTCGTCTCTCCGTTGAGGCTCACGTCTGATGATCGACGCACCTTCGATTTGTGCCGACCCTTGAGGAGATCGTTCTCCAGGCTGGTCGTGACGCCCTCTCAGATCAGGACGGCGTCGTCACCGGAATTCGTCAGCGCACCGAGACACTCCTGGCAGCTCACGCGCGCTGTTGTTCGTGCTCGCGTTCGGCGGCGAGACGGGCGAGCTGGACCCGTGAGCGAATGCTTAGCTTCGCGAACGCGTGCTTGAGGTGAGCGTTGATCGTGTCGGGTGACAGGAACAGTTCGGTCGCGGCTTCGCGATTCGTCAATCCTCGCGCGACCAGGTCGACGACCAGCCGCTCGGATTTGGTCAGGCTCTCCCAGCCTCGGTCCGGACGTCCGACCATGACCTGTCGCTTGCGGATGCCGAGCGACCGCAGCGTGGCTCGGACGCGCGCCGTGTCGCGCGAGGCGCCGGCGGTCACGTATGCGTCGTAGGCGGCGTCCAATTGCTCGATCGCCTCGTCGCGGACATGCCGCTCGGCCAACAGCCTGCCGAGATCCTCGCGAGCGGCTGCGGTGGCCAGGGGCCGGTCGCTGCCGGCAAAGGTCCGCACCGCTACGCGGATGAGCTCGGGATCTGACGCGACCAGCCCCCGCGCGTGAAACGCCGATCCAGCTGCCGACGCCACGCTGGGATTGCGACGCGCGATCTCCGTCGCGGCCCGCGCTGCGACGGCTGCCTGTTCGCGAGTGCCGGAGCGGAGTGCGACTCCAACCAGGTGGGGAAGCCGCGACGGATACCAGTCGACGATCACGAACCGTGACTGACTCAACCGCTGCACGATCGGCTCGAGCGCCTCGCGGGCGACGCCGGCCTGGCCGGTGGCATCGGCGCACAGGGCAGCCGCCCAGGGCGCATCTCCCATCGGCTCGTACGGCGAGCGCTCCGCGAGCGTGCCTGCGGCCGCTCTGGCGGCCTCGAGGTCCCCCTGTCGGAGCGATGTCTCCACGACGGTGACCAGCGCCTGACCGAGGTAGTAACCAAAGCCGAGGCTGTCGGCGAGGTCGGCTGCTGCGTGGGCCTCGGCGCGAGCGTCGTCGATGCGACCAATTTCGAGCAGAACCATGGCCCGGATGCTGTGGCAACGCGAAACGATGATGGTCTGCCCCGACGACGACGCGGCACGCAGGGCGTCGGCGAGAATCTCGAGCGCCTGCGCCGGGCGACCCAGGGTCGCGAGGCAGCTGGCGATGCTGCTGTCGCGAATCGCCACTGCCCGGTCGGGCGGCGTGGGGAAGCCGGCCAGCGGCGCCTGCGCGATCGTCAGCGCGGCCAGCAGATTGCCCTGCTCCTGCTCCAGCCCGAGACGGATGCTTTGCACGAACGCGAGGTCGATCGCGTCGCCGTCGATCTTCACCAGCTCGGCTGCCCGATCGAGCATCGGCGCGACTTCTGCGGCAGGGCGCGCGAGAATCGCCGGGTTCTGATCGACGGCGATCAAGTCCGCGCGAACCGCCGCGGAGATGCTCGTGTCGGTCACCAGGTGTGTAGGGAGCGCCGTCGGATATGGCTCGCCGGTGTGCATCAGCCAGGCCCGTCGCATGCCCAGTTGGATCTGCGCGTGAAGCGCAACCGGCAGGTCATGGCTGGCGAGGTAGGCCTCACCCAGCGCGCGGGCGTCCTGTAGCCGGCCCGACCAGCCGAGCATCTGCACCGCGGCGGCCACCCAGCCGGGCCGGCGCGGGTCCTCATCGGCGAGCAGTTCTACGATCCGCTGTGCCAGATCCGCGGCCGCCGAGGGTGAGGTACCGAACAGATCGCCCGCGGCGCGGCCTAGCGTCTCGATCGCCTCGTCGTCACCGGGGACAGCGCCAATCGCGAGATGGCTGGCGATCCGCAGCACGGGTGCTCCAAGCGCGGTCAACGCCGCGGCTGCGTCACGGTGCAAGGCGAGCCGAACTGACGCGGGCACCTCGTCGTAGACGACGCGGCGAAAGAGATCGTGGACGAACGAGAGCTGCTCGCCGTCCTCCGCGAGCACGTCCGCAGCCAGTGTTTCGCCCAGTGGCATCAGGAGCGCGCTCGTCGGCTGTCCGGTGATCGCGGCGAGCTCAACCACCGAGAAACGCTGACCCAGCACCGATGCCACCGTGATCAGGCGGCGGGCGTCCTCCGAGAGCGAGCGGAGGTGATGGAGAACGACTGATGCCAACGACCGGACGACCTGCGTGCCCGGATCGATGGTCGAAGCGTGGTCGCCACGACGGCCGCCTGCACCGCGGAGGATCTCGACGATGTAGAGCGGGTTGCCCCCGGCGCGGGCCACCAGCCGATCCATGCCGGGATCCGACGTGTGGCCGAGCAGGTCCTCCGCCAGCCTTGTGCAGGCAACGGCGGTGAGCGGACCGAGTTCCAGTCGCGCGCTCCCGTGAGCCATGACCCGTTGGATCAGTGCCTCCATCTGAGGCGACGACGGAAACGGACGCCGGCCGAGCAGCCAGACGATGGGGTACGAGAACAGCTGCGCTGTCAGTGAGCCCAAGGCCAGCAGCGTTGAGGGGTCGGCCCAGTGGAGGTCGTCGATCACGATCAGCAGCGGCTGCTCACGCGCTGCGTGCTCGAGCGCTATCCGGGTGCGTTCGAGCACCTCAAGCCGACCGTCGAGCAGCCCGCTCAAGGCCATCAGCTCGTCCCGACTCACGATCATCGGGTTGGTCGAGGTCAGGGCACCCAGCAGGGCAGCCCACGGGGTGATCCGGTCCAACTCGTCGGCGACTCCGGTCGCCACCACGAGGCCGCGTTCGGCCGCGAGATGGCCGGCCTCGGCGAGGAGTCTGCTCTTACCGATCCCCGGAGGGCCTTCGATCACCGCCACTCCACCCTCACCCTCGTGGGCCAGGGCGATCAAGCGCTCGAGCTCGGCGAGTTCGCGCTCGCGGCCCCGCATGCGCCGGGTGCGGGCGTGGGCGCCGATAGCTGCTGACGGTCGCTTCGATCGTGTCTGCTGTTCGATGTCCACGCCCCAGCCACCGCTCCCAGATACCAATAAGAGTTAACCCGTTCTGGTAATGAAAACACGACCGGCCGCTGGGATGCTCCGATTCGCAGTGGCGGGTGCCCGCGGACGGTGGTGGGGATGGCTTATCGGGATAGGGAGGCGTGGATGGTGTGCAGCGCGTTGAGTGGGGTTGGCGGCCGACGCTGGGGGTGGGTGGGCTCGTGGGGTCTGCTTCTCGTGCTGGGGGTTGTGTTGGTGATCGGCGCGGCACCGGACGGAGTGGCGGGTTGGCACACACCTCACGTCGTCAGCAGAGTCTCTGGGTCAGTGACGCCCATCGGCGCGGCGACCAGGACGGCCAGTGCGCTCACCCCGGGTCGGGGCACGAGCGCCGCGTTGCCCGCGGCCGCGCAGGCGCCGGTGTCAGCGATCGTGGGCCGCAGTGGCCAGGACTATCGCGCTCTGCCTTCGGGACACGACTACGTGTTGCGCAACGGCGGGCAGCGGCTGCGCGGACTCTTTGGCACGAGCGGGGCGGTGTTCTCCTCGGGCGCCGCAAGGTTGGGGATGAGACTCACCAGTTACGGCTACCGGGACCGGTTGCGCGCCGTGGCCGCGGCCCGGCCACGCGCTGACGCGAATCGCGTCGTCTACCGTCATCGCGGGTTGGTCCAGTGGTACGCGAATGGGCCGCTCGGGATCGACCAGGGATTCACGCTGCCGCGACCCCCTGTCAGTGGTGCGCGTGGGGACGTGACGTTGTCGCTCGCACTGTCGGGCGACATGGATGGGACGTCATCTCGCAGCGGCGTGGTGTTCGCCGGCCGTGGAGTGTCACTCGCGTACCGCGGTCTGGTCGCGACCGATGCGCGTGGCCGGCGGCTGCCGGCGAGCATGCGCGTGCGCGCCGGCCTGCTGGTCTTGAACGTCGATGACCGGGACGCGCGGTATCCGGTGCGGATCGACCCGCTCATCCAGCAGGCGAAGCTGACCGGCTCTGACGCGGTCTCGGGTGGTTTCTTCGGGTCCTCGGTGGCCGTCTCGGCGGATGGATCGACGATCGTCGTTGGCGCCCCCGATGATGTAGGGAGCGGCGGCGCCGGCGGGTTCGGGACCGTGTACGTGTTCTCGAGACCGCAGGCTGGTTGGGCGAGCGAGGACGAGGCGGCCGAGCTCGCGGCCTCGGACCCCGCAAGTGAGCTCGGTATCTCGGTGGCGGTCTCGACCGACGGGTCGACGGTCGTGGCTGGTGCCACGACGAACGGTCAGGTCAATTCGGCCGAGGGGGCGGTGTACGTCTGGGTCAGACCCCCAGGCGGGTGGAGCAGCGAACAGCAGAACGCCGAGTTGCTTCCCTCCGACGGAGGGATAAACGACGAGGTCGGCACGTCGCTGGCGATCTCTGGCGATACGGTGTTCGCGGGCGCGACCGGGGCCAACTCGGGGAGGGGAGCCGTCTATGTGTTCACGAGGCCGTCGGGTGGCTGGGCCGATGAGCATGAGGCGGCGCAGCTGACTGCGTCGGCCGGCGCCGCTGGTGACCAGCTCGGGCGTTCGGTGGCGAGCTCCGGGTCTATGGTCGTGGCGGGAGCACCAGGGAGCGCGGGCTCCGGGAAGGCCTACGTGTTCACCGAGCCCGCGAGCGGGTGGGCCAGTGAGAGTGAGGCGGCGATACTGACCGCCTTTGACGCAGCCGTGGGCGACGACTTCGGTGCGTCGGTAGGCGAGGCGGCGAACGGCAGCACGGTCGCGGTCGGCGCCCCGTTTTCAGGTTTCGCCTACGTCTATTCAGAGCCGGCCGGCGGATGGGCCAGCGAGCAGGAGACGGCGGGGCTGACCCCGCCATCAGGCGCCGGCGACTTCGGCTTCGGCCTATCGCTGGCGGTCTCCGGTGACGGGTCCGCGGTTGTGGTCGGCTCACCGGGTGAGGCCGTGGGCGCCAATCAAGCAGCGGGCGCGGTGTACGTGTTCGCGCGGACGCCGGGCGGATGGGTGAACGAGGACACGGCGGTGAGGCTGACGGCGGCCGACGGCGTCGAGGGTGACGCGTTCGGGTCTTCGGTCGCGATCTCCGGCGGAGTCATCGTTGCCGGAGCGCCCTCGGAGTCACAGACGAACCCTGGGCAGGCGTACGTCTTCGGTCAGGGCCCGACAACGACTAACGTGGGCTGCTCACCGAGCCTGGTGGTCGTCGGTCAGCCGACGACCTGCACGGCGACGGTCACCGACACTGCCGCGGTACCGACCACCCCGACGGGCCCGGTCACCTTCGCCGGCCACGGCAGCTGCGTGTTGTCAGGCAGCGGGTCATTGGCGCAATGTTCGGTGAGCTTTACGCCCGGAGCGGCCGGGACCGAGGCGATCACCGCCGGTTACGGCGGTGATCTGGAACATGCCGCAAGCGCCGGGTCGGCTTCGGAGCCGGTTTCCACGGCGATGACCACAACGAATGTGACCAGCTCCAAGAATCCATCGGCAGTGGGCCGCCGGGTCACCTTCACGGCAAGCATCGCTGCGCTGGCGCCCGGGGCGGGTACGCCGACCGGCACGGTCACGTTCTTCTCGGGCTCCAAGCGAATCGGTACGGCGAGTGTTGCCTCGGGCCGCGCCTCGGTGACAAGCTCGAAGCTCTCGGTCGGCAGGCACCGGATTACGGCTGGTTACAGCGGTGATCAGAATTTCGAGGCCAGCGACGGTTCGCTGAACGGCACTTCGCAGAGGATCACCGCGCCCGCCGCGGGCTTCACGGTGTCGGACATCAGGCTCGGCCGCGACGGGACAGTCCGCTTTAAGGTCAACGTGCCCGGATCGGGCAGGATCGACGTGCTCGAGACCGTCTGGACAGACAACCTTGCCCACACCGCGGTGGTTCTGCGGCCGGCCAAACGCCGGGTTGTGTTCGCTCGCACGCTTAAGCACGCCCGGCGCGCGACCACGCTCGCGATACGGGTGAGCCCCAACCGTCGCGGGACGCGCCTAGTGCATCACCACCGATACCGGGTGACCCTGAGACTGTGGGTCACCTTCACACCGACCGGTGGCAAGTACCGCAAGCAAGGCTTCTACGGCCTGCACCTCCGAAAATGACTCCAGACGCTGGACAGCGACTGCGACGGATCGGCTCAATGCTCTCTGTCGACTGACTACGCGCGGTAACGCCACGCCACGCCCACCCGCCAAACGCCGTCGCACGTGGGCCACGCCGAGGGTGCCCCGAAGATCCGCACCGCGGGCTGACTGTGACCTGTTGCGCCGGTCGAAGATTGCCGGGAGTGGCTGGTTGGTCGCGTAAGCTCAGCGAGCGGAGCGAGCTAGACGGAGCGAGCTAGACGGAGCGAGCCTGCGATTTCGCGACCGGCCTCCGGAATCGCAGCGCCCCACCGACCAGCGGTGACTTTGCCACCGGCATGCGCTCTGTCACGCCCTCAGCGCCGTCGATCGGGGACTTCGCCACCGGTCAACGATGAGACGAGACGGTCACAAGCAAGCGCGCCGCTTCGACGGAGCTGTATTCACCAGGGGAGCGCCCCGAGCTCGTGTGACACAGCGCGGGCTGCATCGCGCACGTGCCGCAGGAGATCACCCCGCGGCTCACGGGCGTCGAGCAGTCGCTCGGGAGGTCCAAAGATCGCGATGGCCCCGACGGCGGTGCCCTGTCGATCCATGATCGGAGCGGCAATCGACACCTGGCCGGGGGACAACTCGCCGATCTCGGTGCTCCACCCCTGCAGGCGGACGCGCGTGCACTCTCGAGCGAGCGTCGTGGGATTGGTGATCGTCGTCTTGGTGAACGCCTCGAGTCCGTTGCCGTTGCGCGCGGCGATGACGTATGGGTGGTGAGCGATCAGCACCTTGCCCAACGCCGTCGCGTGCACCGGCAGCAGCGAGCCGACATCGAGGCGCTGAAGACTGTCGTCCGGGCGGAACACGTGGTGGACGATGAGCACCTGCGAATCGTGCAGTGTGCCGATCCTCACCGCCTCCTGCGTGCGCGCCGCCAGTGAGTCAGACCAGTTCAGCGCGCGCGTGCGCAGCTCGTTGCCGTCCAGGTAGCTCGATCCCATGTGCAGCAACGCCGCCCCGAGCTGGTACTTGCCGCTCTCGGCGTCCTGCTCGACGAACCCGACGCTCTGCAACGTCCGCAGAAGTCCGTGCACGGTCCCCTTGGGAAGCTCAAGCTCCCCGGCGAGGTCGACAACACCGAGCCGACGACTGCGGCCCGAGAGCAGCCTGAGGATCGCGGCGGCGCGTTGGACGGATTGGATGTGCCCGGGCATGCGGCCGGTTGTGGAGGCCGTCGTCGCCTCTAGAGCTCGTATTCGCAGAGCTTGAGGCCACTGATGCGGTGAGTCCGGTCACTCATGTGTTGCGTCGCTGACGACCAGGACGGGGACGTGGGCGCCGGCGATGAGGTCTTGGGTGATCCCCTTGAGCAACAGCCGGCCGGCGCGCCGGTCGTGGTGGTGGCCGCATACGATCAGATCGGTGCCGTGGCGGTGGGCGTAGGCCAGGAGTGCGCGCGCGGGTGTGTCGCCCTCGATGATCTCGTGGGCGACCTCGACCCCGGCCCGCTCGGCTCGGTCCTTGACCTCGTCAAACGTGGCCTCCAGGTAGCGGTGTGCGGCGTCACTGGACTCGGCCCGGTCGGCGGCCGTCTCGGCGTGGGACGGCGAGTAGGCGATCGAGATGACGGTGAGCTCAGCCTCGTATCGACGGGTGACGTCGATGGCGACGTCGAGGGCTCGCAGCGCGACCTCCGAGCCGTCCCAGGCCAGCAGGATTCGTTGGAACATCAGCGCAGGATGGGGATAAGGGACAGGGCCAGGATGAGCGTGACCAGCAGGTAGAGCAGATAGACGGAGAGGTGGCCGGACTGGATCCGGCGGACCAGACCGGCGGCCCGCAGGACGAGTCCGGCGAGGGGGGCGTAGATGAAGCGATCGACGGCCAGGACCACGGACGTCTCGAGGCCGAACCGGGGCCGATCCGCGCCCTCGGCACCATCCGGTACGAGGCGCGTGCGGTACCCCAGAGGCCCGCGCAGGATCACGCGCATCGGGTTGGAGTACGCCGAGGCGCGATACTGCACCGCCGCCAATGGCGCGCCGCTCCCCGTCACCCACACGGGCGCGCGCCGCACCGACCGCGCCCGGAGCGTCCTCGGGCGTGTCAGCTTGACCGTCGCGGCGGCCAGCAGCGCGTAGACGAGCAGGGTGATCGTCAGCCAGGTCGGGGCGAGCACCGAGAATCCAGCGAACACCGGAGTGAGGACGAGCGGGTGACTGATCGTGGTCGCCGCCAGGTTCAGCCCGAGCAGCGGCTGCAGCGCCGCGCCCACCGCGTGGATCTCCCAGGGCGCGGCGGGGCCGAGGAAGAGCAGGATGACTCCGAGTCCCACCAGACCCACCGGCCACCGGGTGGGCTCGCACACCCGGGCAAGCTGCTCCCGCGCCTGTCCGAGGAAGATGAAGCTGTAGAACTTCGCGAAGGCGAGGAGACCAAGCCCGGCCGTCAGCGCCAGCGCGGCGGCGGCCAGCGCGCACAGCAGACGCGACAGCAAGGTGGGCATGCGAAAGCCCTGCAGCAGCGCCTCGAAGGTGAACCACTCGCTGACGAAGCCGCCCAGCGGTGGGATCGCCGCCAGGGTGAGCGAGGACACACCCAATGCCACCGCACTGAAGGGCAGGAGCCGGCCCAGTCCGCCCAGCGGGTCGATGCTGCGCTCCCCGGTGGCCTGCTCAATGCGGTCCACAGTGATCAGTGCCAGGGTCTTGGCCAGGTTGTGGGCACACACGTGCAGGGTGGCCGCGAGCAGTCCGGCGGCGGCGAGGATCGGCTGATGAGCCGACTGGCCGAGGAGAGCCACGCCCAGACCGACAAGGACCACACCGGAATGCTCGACGGTCGAATACCCCAAGAATCGCCGGAGGCTGTCCTGGGTGAGCGCGTAGACGACGCCCACCAGCGCCGTCAGAGCGCCGAGGATGAGCAGGACGTCGCCGCACCACACGGGCAACGGCCCCAAGATCTGGAACTCGAAGCGCCAGAGGCCGTAGAACCCCGCGCACAGCGCGACCGAGAGCGACGCTGCGCCTAGGCGAGGCGCCGCGCCGTAGCCAGCCGGCAGCCCCCCCTGGAGTGGCAACACACCGATCTTGGTGGCAAAGCAGACCAGGAATAGGGCGAAGGCGACGCCCCGCGTGCCCGCAGGCAGTGCCGCCCCCATCCATGCCGACAGCGCGAAGCTGTGGGTGTGCGCGTAGAGGAGCCCCATCGCGGCCAACAGCGCGCCGCCACCGATCTTGGCCAGGCCGCCGGTCAGGTATCCGGCGCGTAGGTCATCGGGGCTTCGTCCGGCGCTGGCGATGAGATAGACGACCACCGTCAGCCCCTCCCAGGCGATGAAGAAGAGGAACCCGTTGTCGGCGCCGACGGCGACGGCGACACACAGCACCACCAGGCCGCCGAGGCAGGTGAGTGACCGTCCTTCGGACGACGCGGCGGAGGCGAGGGCCACCGCCGCGCCGGTGAGACCGGTGAGCGCCAGGAAGATCCCGGCCAGGCCGTCGGCACGCAGCGCGCTGTCGCCCAGCCCAATCCACCCGCCGAGCTCCAGCACCGGCCGCGCACCGCCCGCCGCGGCGTCCACGCCGACGACCACGAGCAACACGCACCCAGCGGCCGAGCAGAGTGCGCCTGAGCGAGGCAGCCATGCCGCGAGCGGCGCGCCGACCAACACGGCGCTCATCGCGATCGCGTAGACAAGGGTCATGCCGTGACCCGCGACGGGTCGAGCAGGCCGACGGCGAGCAGCAGCCCGTGCATGATCGCGATCGGTGCCGGAGGCGACCCGGGCACATAGACGTCGACCGGCAGGACGCGGTCAACCCCGCCGGCGGTGACATTCCCTCCCCCGGCCAGACCTCCCGAGCAGGCATCGGTGCCGACGGCGAGAAGGGCCTTGGGCCACGGCATGACCTCCCAGGTGCGCTCAAGCGGCTCCCGCATCGCCGATGTGACGCCGCCGGTGACCAGCAACACGTCGGCGTGACGCGGCGCATTGGTCAAGAAGAACCCGAGACGCTGGATGTCGTAATAGGGGTTCCAGAGCGCCTGGATCTCCCACTCCTCGGCGCCGTCTGAGCCGCAGTCGATGTGCCGGACGTGGATCGAGCGCCGCAGCGCCGACGCCGCGTCACCCAGGGACGTGCGGCGCGGCGCATCGTCGGGTAGGCCCTCGGGGACGACCAGCCCGCCCCGTGCTCGGGCCGCCGTCTCATACGCGTCAGCGAAGCGGAAGCGCTCGGGCGCCACCCGCACACACTCGCCACAGAGGATGCAGCGGCCGCGGTCCACCGATACCCCGCCCTCCTCGTCGACCGCGATGGCGCCGGTGGGGCACAACTGCGCCAGCGGGCCGCTCGCGCCGTACGCGTTGACCACCTCGATGGGGCCGTGATAGCCGATGGGAGGGCGCTCCGAGGCGTGCGGATAAAGCGTCGTGATGCGGCCTTGGCGCAGCCCGCGCAGCAGCCATTCGAGCATCAGCGATCCGCTCCCGCCGGGGTCAGGCCGAAGCTGTGCTCGATGAAGGCGAAGTCGGTGAGCACGTCGCCGGCGAACGCGAGATCGAAAAGGGCCCAGTTGCGCAGCGAGGGGGATGCGAGGTGAACCCGGTGGATCAATCCGCGGCGCACCTCCACCCAGACGACCAGCTCGCCCTGCGGGGCCTCCACCCAGCCGAGCGCAGCGCCCTCGGCGTCGTGCGGGATCGGGGTCTGGAGCTCTCCGTCGCCGCGTCGCAGCTGATCGATCGCCTGACGCAGGATCCGCAGCGACTCAAACGCCTCGCCGAATCTCACGTTAATCCGCGCCATCGAGTCGCCTTCGCGATGGGTGATCACCCGGAGACCGAGGCGTCGATAGTCGCCGTAGGGCCGCTCGTGGCGCGCGTCGGTGGAGACGCCGGACCCGCGCGCGAGCGGGCCGACCGCGGCATATTCCTCGACCAGCGTGCGGGGCAGGCGGCCCGCGCCGATCAAGCGGTCGGTCATGGAGGCCGTGCCCAGGAACAGCTTTCGGTCGTGGATCAGCTGGGCCTCGAGGCTGTCCAGAGCGAGCGACACGCCGTCGAGGCGCAGCGCCCCCGCGTGGCGCACGCCGCCGGGAACGACGACCCCACGGGCAAAGCGGCTTCCCGTGAGCCGAGCGCGGAGCCGGATGACCTGCTCCTTGAGGATCTGGAAGCGAGCCTGGCCGACGTACAGCGCGGCGGTCTCCGCCTCCTTGGCGATGACGTCGAAGTGACAGGCCAGCCGCTCGAGCTCGGCGTAGACCGCGCGCCATCGCTCCGCCGCCGGCGACGGCTGCACGCCGGTGGCGCGCTCCACCGCCTGGCTGAACGCGCTGGCGTAGGCGACGGTGGCGATCCCGGCCACCCGCTCGGCCACGTACACCGCGCGGTCGGGCGACATTCCGGCGAACTGGGCCTCCATTCCGCGGTGCTTGTAGAAGGGCCGCGTCTGCAGGCGCTCCACCGTCTCACCGCCGGTCTCGATCTGAAACTGCATGGCCTCAAACACGCCGGAGCGCACTGGGCCATACGGGATCACGAAGGCGTCGAGGCCGTGAACTGACCGATCGAGAGCATCGGCGTCGGGGCTGGTCAATGGGCCGGCGGTGGGCGCTCCGAGCGGGTGCACGCCGTGGCGCTCTGACAGTTCCCGTTCGGCCCATCGCGCCGCGGGCCAGAACTCACCCAGCGATCCGTAGGTGACGGGATCGGCGCCATCGGTGGGTGCGCGCAGGACCACCAGCGACCCGCGGAGCGCGAACACGCCGACCAGCGCCGGATCCGGCGTGTCGGCGACGAACAACGTCACAAACCGGGCGCCCGCAGTGTTGAGCATGTGCGCCGCCCGTCGGAACGCCAGCAGCTTCACCCGCAGGCGGATCTCGTGGGGCGGACCCGGCTCGCCGACCGCACCCAAATGCTGCGGCAGGTCGCCGGGCAGGTCACCGACTCGCGGCGAGACGCTCGTCATGACGGCACCGCCAGCCGATGCACCGCGCTGCTCAGCAGTGAGCCGAGCTGCTCGGGAAGATGGACCCCGAGCGCGACCGACACGAACAGACAGCCCACCATGCCCGCGACCATCCACGCGCTCCGCTCCCCCACCGCCACCGGCGCGCCCTGAGCCGCACCGGTCCCGCCCTGGCCAGGCCGGCTGAGAACCATCCGCGCCGCGTGCCAGACCACGCCGAAGAAGGCCAGGTTCACCCCGACCAGCAACAGGGTGACACCGACGTACTGGGGCCGGGCAAAACCGCCGGCGACGATCTCGAACTCGCTGCGAAACACGCCCGAGAGCGGCAGGCCGGACAGCGCCAGCGCCGCCGCGAAGAACATGCTTCCCGTCCACGGCATCGCGCGCACCGCGTCGGTGATGCCGTCGACCTCCTTGGTGTCATAGCCGCGCAGCAGCGAGCCCGCGCCGAAGAAGGCCAGGCCCTTGGCGGCCGCGTGCGTGAGGACGTGAAGCAGCGCGCCGGCCACGGCGAGCGGCGCCCCGAAGCCGATCCCCAGGGCGATGATCCCCATGTGCTCGATCGAGGAGTAGGCCAGCAATCGCTTGTAGTTGCGTTGCCGGACGACGAACAGCGCAGCGGCCGCCAGCGAGACTGCGCCGAAGACGATGAGGATGTGCTCGGCGAAGGACCGTTGGCCGCTCGCGACCGTGACCTGAAAGAAACGCAGGATCGCGTAGAGGGCCCCTGACAGCAGCGAGCCCGAGAGCATCGCCGACACCGGCGCCGGCGCCTCGCTGTGCGCGTCGGGCAGCCACGTATGCATGGGCACGAAGCCGACCTTGGTGCCGAACCCCACCACCGAGAGCACGAAGGCCAGCGCGACGGCATCGTGCGACAGGCCGTGGGCGTGCAGGAGAAAGCGCTCGAAGCGTGGGACGTACGCGGCCCCGAGCAGGTGGGTGCCGGTCGCGTAGAGGACGACGATCGCCAGCAGGGCGATGCCCAGCCCGCTGGAGGCGATCAGGATGTATTTCCACGACGCCTCCAGCGCCGCGTCGGTGCGGTCGATGGCGACCAGCAACGCGGAGACGATCGTCGTCAGCTCCACCGCCACCCACAGCGTGCCGAAGTCGGCCGCCAGCGGGACGAGCAGCATCGTCCAGCCGAACAGGTTCATGTAGGCGAAGTACCGCTTGGCGAAGGCACGGGCATCGGCGTGGCGCACGTCGAGGGCCAGGTAGCCGACGGAGAACACGCCGGCGATGGCGTACAGCAGTCCGGTGGCCAGCAGGAACACGGCACCCAGCGAATCGACGCGCATCCAGCCACCGGCGGCGGTGATCACCTGCCCGTGTCTGACCGCCAGGGAGATGTCGACCGTCAGGATCAGTGAGACGATCCCGGCGATGACGGTCGCGGCGCGGGCCAGATGCCAGCCGTCGACGAGCGTGAGGAGCGTCGCCACGAGCGGCGCCGCCATCAGTGCGTAGAGCGCCCAGCTCATCCGGTGAGCCGGTTGAGCACGTCGGTCCGCACTGCGGTCCGCTCGACCGCCAGGTACTGGACGAGGACCACGAAGACCAACACGCCGATGAGCACGTCGAACAGGAGCAGCAGCGCCAGGATGATCGGTAGCCCCGGGGCGATCACGAGGCTCGCCACCGACACCGCGTTCTCCAGGACGAGGAAACCCAGGAGCTGAGACGGGGCGTAGGGCCGCAGCACCATGAGCAGGAATGCCACGAGCACGCCCCCGACGGCCACCGGTAGCGCCGAGAGCGGGAGCGCCGCCTCGGCCCCGATGTGTACCGGTCGCAGCACGATGAACGACAACGCGCATAGCGCGATGCCGATCAGGATGGCGCTCGGGACACCGATGACGGAGGGGACTCGCGCCTCGGCCTCCAGGCGGCGCAGCACGAATCTGATCCCGAGCGGGAACAGCAGAGCCTTGAGGCCGATGGTGACTGCAGCCAGGACGTAGAGCTCCCCGCCGCCGTGTCCGGTGGCCGCGGTCCCGATCGCCAGCGCGGCGACCACGGCCGAGCCCAGCGCGTAGAGGCGCAGCTGCTCCCACACGTCCTGGGAGCGCAACATGCCGTACTCGAGCAGGAGTACCAGCACCGCGGCGATCGTGGCGATCGCCCCGAACACGGTGAGCCGCTGGTCACCGAAGGACGGCTCGAACAGGAAGATCACCACCGCCAGCACCGCCAGCATGAAGCTCGCCGCGGTGAACTCAGGGATCTTGTAGAGCCTCAACTTGGCGTAGCTGGACTCGATCACCACGACGGCGCCGCCGACGACGAGCGCCTTGGCGAACAACAGGACGATGGCCAGAGCCACGACGTCCAGCCGACCGCTGTCGGCCATGCCCCACGGGACGACCAGGACGTTCATGAAGATTGTGAACAGCAAGAGCTGCTTGATGCTCGACCCCCAGCGCAGGAAGGCCAGCCCGGGGCCCGAGTGCTCGGTGACGCGGCCCTCCTCGATCTGTCCGAACTCGAGCGTCCCGCCGTGGTTCTCCACTGGGATGCGGCCCGTCTCGGTCAGCACCAGCATGAAGAACGCGGCGATCATCAACAAGTGGCTGGGCCGCACGACCTGCACCGCGGACGAGCGGATGGTCGCACCGAAGGCGTACGGCAGGTCGGTGTGCGTCGTTAGCGCCAGCACGAACGTCACGAAGATCACGGTCGGCTCGTTGAATGCGCCGAACGACCGCAGCCGGCTGGACCCCAGCTGGGCATACGGGCTGCCGCTGTCAACCGCGGCCAGCGAGACCGCGAAGCTGGTCAGAGCGAAGATGAGCCCGACGCCGAAGAAGTCGGCCATATACCCCAGCGGCAGCGGGAACGTGGTCAGTGCCGGGATGAGGAGCGGGATCGTCGCCAGTCCGGCGAAGTTCACGTAGGGCGCCGCGCGAAACACCGGCCCCGCCGGGGCGGGGAGGACCGTCTCCTTGCGCAGCAGCTTGCCGATGTCGTAGTAGGGCTGCAGCACTCGCGGGCCGCGCCGCTGCTGCACGATCGCCTCTGCTCGCGCGATGATCCCCGTCACCAACGGGGCGAGCGCGAGGATCGTGGCGACCTGCAGAGTCTGGATGGCCCAGTCGGGCAGGACCGGCATGGCCCTTGGCTGCTCCTTTCGCGCGCTGGTGCGCTGTGTAGGCGAAAGGAGCCATCAGCCCTTTTTCTCGGCGGGCGGTTCGAGGTGAGGCGCTGCCTCACCTGCGCCAGGACTCCATCTGTGCGCCGGGAACCATACCGCACCGTCAGACCGGAACGTGGGCGGACGTCCGGCGCTCGTTTATGATGCGTCAGAGGCGATGAGGCCCGCCTGACGAATCGCCGACCCGGCTGATGGCTTCTACCGAACACCCGATTCCGGTGGAAGCCATATGCGGTCAAATCACGTCAGCATCCTCTTCGACATCGCGCAGGACGCGCTCGACGACGGGCCCAGCGAGGAGCCCGCGTTCTTCGGTGACCTGCGTCTCGATCACATCGTCTCCTCGCTCACGGCGGGCCGCGAGAGCTACCAGCTGACGTCGTACCTTCATCGCCCGCTGCGCTCGGTCGAGTCGGTGCGCTATCGCCACCACGTGTTTCGCGATCTCGAGCTCGAGCCAGTGCGAGATGCCGTCGTCGCGTTTGCGCACGGCATGGCACGGGTGCGCACCCACCTTCACCTCGCCGACACACTGCGCGCCCAGCGGCAGCAGCAGCGATGGTTCGTCGGTGCCGCCGCCGTCTACTCCGACGTCGTGTCCGCCTTCAGCGAAGCTCTGGCGACGGCACCGCTCCAGGCGCCAGGGCTCCAAGCCCTGTGTGACTACCTCAGCGCCTACACCTCCTCCGATGCGTTCGCCTCGCTGAGGGCCGACACGCAAGATTGTGAGACCGAGCTCTCCGCGCTCACCTATTCCGTTCACCTCCGGGGCCACCGAGTGACCGTGAGCATCTACCCCGGCGAGCCGGACGTCAGCGAGGAGGTCGCCAGCGCGTTCGCCAAGTTCCAACAGGGAGCTGTGCGCGACCACCGAGTGCGCTTCCGCGACTTCTCCGACATGAACCACGTCGAGTCACAGATCCTCGATCTCGTGGCTCGGCTGTTCCCCGCGCCCTTCGCGCGGCTCTCCGAGTACCGCAACCGCCACGACGGCTTCGTTGACCCGACGGTCGCCCGGTGCGAGCGCGAGGTCCAGTTCTACCTCGCCTACCTGGAGCACATCGCTCCGCTGAAGGCCGCCGGGCTCAGCTTCTCCTACCCGCGGGTGTCCACGCGTTCGAAGGAGATCGCCGCCACGGCCACATTCGACCTCGCCTTGGCCACGAAACTTGTCGCGAAGAACGCGGCGGTGGTCTGCAACGACCTCCATCTGTCCGGCCCAGAGCGCGTGCTTGTCGTCAGCGGCCCCAACAACGGCGGTAAGACGACGTTCGCGCGGACGTTCGGCCAGCTGCACTACCTCGCCGGCTTGGGGTTGCCGGTGCCGGGACGAGACACCCGCCTGTTCCTCCCCGACCGCATCTTCAGCCACTTCGAGCGCAAGGAGCACATCGCGACCCTCCGGGGCAAGTTCGAGGACGAGCTGTTCCGTATTCACGCGATCCTCGAGCACGCGACTCCCCATAGCGTGCTCGTCATGAACGAGAGCTTCGGCTCCACTGCGCTCCGCGATGCCGTGGTCATCGGGACCGAGGTGATGCGGCAGATCCTCGCGCTTGACGCTCTCGGCGTCTTCGTGACGTTCGTCGACGAGCTGGCATCGCTGGGAGAAGGCACCGTGAGCATGATGAGCACCGTGGCCCCCGCCGACCCCGCCGTCCGCACCTTCAAGGTGATCCGTAAGCCCGCCGACGGCCTGGCCTACGCATCTGCGCTGGCGGACAAATACGGGCTAGGCGCCGCGTCGTTGCGGCGGAGGCTCGCCCGATGAAGGCGTTCCTGATGCATCCCGACCGGGACTTCGACACCGAGCTTGAGCTGCCGCCCAACGCGGACGCGTTGACTTCAGACCTCGAGCTCAATGTGTTGCTGAGCACGATGGCTGGCGGTGATCCGCTCCTGTTCGAGGTGGCCCGGCGGGCTCTCCTGCTGAGCTTGACCGAGCCTGATGCGATCGCCTACCGCCAACAGATTCTCGCCGACTGCCTCAAGAGTCCCGCCGTGGCCCGTGACCTCTATGCAATCGCCGGCGAGGCTCTGGAGGCCCAGCGAACCGTGTGGGGCAGCATCCTGGAACGGGACTCTCCGCGCCTGATCTTGCGCACCGCGGTGCGCAAGATGGAGATCCTGATGGGCTTTTTGCGGAGGCTGCGCGATCTCGCGGACACGTACACGCACAGCATTGATTCGGCGGGGTTCGCGCGATTCTTCGCCATGCTCATCGAGGAGCTGAGCGAGGACTACTTCGCCCTCATCGCGGCCTACCTGAAAGAGCTCAACCTCAAGGGGGGAGTGCGGTTCAGCGCGCGCCTGACGACGGGAAACAAGGGTGCGGCATACACGTTGCGCCGCGCGCCCGAGCAGGGATTCATCGCTCGGATCCTCGATCGATCCGGCTACAGCTTCACCTTGGCCGACCGCGATGAGGCCGGCGCCGTTGCCCTCGCAGAGCTCGAGGACAGGGCGCTCAACCAAGTGGCAGACGCGCTCGCTCGGTCAGTCGAGCATGTCCTCGACTTCCTGAGGGTGCTGCGCACCGAGGTCGGCTTCTACGTCGCATGTCTGAACTTGGCAGACGGGCTGACTACCGTCGGCGGGACGTGGGCCATTCCGGACGTTCTCCCGGTCGACGAGGTGGTCCTTCGAGCTGACGGCTTGTATGACGTTTGTCTCGCTCTCACCCTCAAACAGCCGGTGGTTGCGAACGATGTTGAGGCTGGTGGGAAGTCATTGGTGATGGTCACTGGGGCCAACCAAGGAGGCAAATCGACCTTCCTACGGAGTGTCGGGCTGGCCCAGTTCATGGCCCAGTGCGGCATGTTCGTCGCCGCGGATGCCTACCGCGCCAACGCCTGCTCAGGTGTGTTCACGCACTACAAGCGCGAGGAGGACGAGACCATGGAGAGCGGCAAGCTCGACGAGGAGCTCGCCCGGATGAGCCACATCGCCGATCAGATCCATGGCGGCTGCCTGCTCCTCTGCAACGAGTCCTTTGCCGCGACCAACGAACGAGAGGGCTCCCAGATCGCCCGCCAAGTCATCGACGCAATGTTGGCGGAGAAGATCAAGGTTGTGTTCGTCACGCACCTCTTCGACCTCGCCGCGAGCTACCACGAGCAGCGGCTGGGAGCGGTTCTATTCCTACGCGCTCCTCGCGGTGACGATGGCGCTAGACCGTTCCGCCTCTCCGAAGGCGAGCCCCTTCCCACTAGCTACGGCGAAGACACCTACCGGAAGATCTTCGGTGCCACAGCGGTGGCGGCCACAGTGAGCCCGTCGTGAGGGTCAAGGCGCACGCGATCATCTGGATCGACGGCCTGCTCATCGTCGCCCGGGAGGCAGGCGGTGGAAGCCAAACGCAGCTCACACTACCCGGCGGACACGTCAACGGCCACGAGTCCATCGCCGATGCCCTCAAGCGCGAGGTGTCTGCGGAGACCGGCCTGGACATCGATCCCGGCCCGCTGCTGTATGTGAATGAGGTCAACAAGTCGGCTCGAACCCACGACCTCGAGTTGATCTTTCTCGCCGAGGCCAGCGGAGTCCCCATGCTGTGCGGCCACTTCACCACTATCGACCTTGAGGGCGACCCGCCCCCAGACATCCGACCGGCGATCCTCGAGCAGATCGCAGCCGACGCCAGCGATGGCTGGCGCGGCACCCCGAGGTGGTTGGGGGGACCGCCGTCCGGGCCACCTGAAAACTACGACGGGTGGTCGGGGGATCACTAGGTCGTCCGGAGAGGGAGCGAGGCGTGCACCGAACTGAGGACAGATCCTCGCGGCGCCGCTGCGGCTTCGCGCTTAGCCCGTGGCCGCTCGACCTCGGCGAGTGTCTGAGCTTTGATCGTCCCGAGCAGCTCGATCCTCAGCGACCGGCTCGTCGCATAGAGGCCGACCCGCCGGCCGGCGCGCTCGATGCGGCGGCATCCCTCCTCGTCCCCGCAGATGTAGATCAGCGCGGCTGACTTGCGGGCGATGATCCAGCGCAGGTGGAGCTTGAGGATCGCGTCCAAACGTGTCTTTGACTTGTTGGCCAGTTCGACCTCGATAGGGATGGCCTGGTCAGATAGGAATGCCACAAGATCCGGCCGATGCCCACGGCGCTTGGAGCTGTGGCGATCGACCCAGTAGAGCTCCCCGGACCACTCAGGATTGCTGAGGAGTTCACGCGGGCCGAGGTACTGCCGGCCGCGGACGGTTGCCCAGGCCGACGTCCACGCGCACGCACTGTCGTGCGCCCACCAGGTCGCTGCCGGTGGCGTGGCCGCGATGAGCGGCAGGCCGAGAACGCGCACTCCCTTCCGGGTGGCCCAGAACAGCGAGCCGTCGCCGCGGACCATCGCGCAGCGCTCCAGCCACCCCTCGGCCTCGAGCCGGCGCGCATGGTGGCGGGCCGCTACCTCACTCCAGCCCATTGCGTGGCGCCACGGATCCAACGGCGACGGCCCCACCCTCGCCAGCCACTCCAGGCCCCTCATCGAACCAGGCCCAGGACGAAGACTCCGACTCACCGCCTGCCCCCTGCCTCAACGTCAGATCCCGCTGACGACACCGCCCCGGTATGACGCTCACCTACCGCTGCACCAACCGCCACTCCCCTCGATGCCTCTCTGCTGTTGCCCTGCCTCCCCGATTGGGCCCCCTGCCCGTGCCCCCGATCGGCCCGCCTCCGCCCTCGAGAACCACAACAAGAACAAGCGAAGTGCACCTGACTACCCGCACTCATCTCTCAACACATGTGGAGGGCGGGTAGTCAGGTGCAACGGAGCGTCCGATCCCCAGCAAACCCGGGGGCGGAGGCGGGCCCAGCTATGGAATCCAAAAACACCGTTCACGAAACACTTCGCTGTGTAGCCGCAGGCTTGGATCTCGTGCCACTCCCTGGTGCGTCGCCGTCGCGACGCGGTCGCAGAGGCTGCGTATTGGATGACCGCTCAAGCGCGTCAGCCAGCTCGTGCATGACCAATGAGAGGTTGTCCATGGCGCGTTGAAGCGCCGCCACTTCGGTGCCCGCTAGCGCGTCACCAAGCTTCTGCACGGCACGGTCAAATTGCTGCCACAGCTTCGCCGGCCCCGGCCGGTTCCCGCTCGGACGCAACTCGTATGAGAGCGCCATGCCTCGCGCGATGGGCTGGGGCACGAGCTCTGAGCCCGCCTCGGCGTCCACCAGCCCCAGCGCCGCCGCCTTGCGCGCTGCGGCGTCGGCCATCTGGTGGATCCGGAAGGCGAACCACGCGTCCGGGGGCGCCATCTCGCTCGATCGCAGCGCTGCCTGCCACTCAGACTCAGCTACCCCGAGCCATCCCTTGGCAGTGACGTGCTCGCGCGCCTCTTCGCTCCAATGCGGCGACAGTTGGGGCGGCAGGATCGTATCGATCTCCCGCGTCGCCGTCGCGGCTCCCTCCGGCGTGTCGTCACCGAGATCGTCGCCGCGCAGCATCCGATCAAGCTCGGAGCGGCGGACCAGCCACTTGCGCTGGCCGGCGCGCATCGCCCGCAACGTCCCTTTCGAGATCCACGAGCGGATGGTGGCGGGGCTCAGCCGTAGCTCTTCGGCGATCTCCGCCAGCGTCAGCCACGGATCATTCGGGTCGTCTTCGAAGGGTTCCGGCATCTGCCTCACATCCGCAGTAGCGTGATTAGCGTGATTAAGCTACCGTATTCTGCGGAGACTGTCATGGGCCTGCCTGATCGAGAGTCCGCCGTAGAGGGCACTGAATCGCTCCCCGCATTGCTGCGTCCCAACGACGTGGCCCGGCTTCTCGCCGTCTCGCGAGCCTGGGTGTATGAAGCGGCGCGAACCGGCCGCATCCCGTCATTTCGCCTGGGCTCTGACGATGGACCGCTTCGGTTCGTCGCGTCCGACCTCGAGCAGTGGCTCGCCGAGGCCCGCGCGAGCTGGCGACCCAGCCGCTCTTGGCGCGCGGCCCAGGATCAGCCGGACGGGCCGGCGTCGGTTGCGCCCGTTCGCGGTCAGCAATCGCTGCTTTAGCGCCGCTCTTGCCGAATGGCGATGACGCACGAACGGCGAGCGCTGTCGTGTCGCACGGCACGCAGCAGCCCTGGCGTCAGCTCTGGATCGGTGAAGGCTAGAGCGGACTGCGCATCTCGACAAGATCGTCGACAAGGCGGAGATCAACATTCGAGGCGTCGAGCCAACCGGTCGGCAACAACTGAAGTCCGTGGCGTTCGGCGACGACGCGCGCCTGAGTCCACCACAGGTCGAACCAGGCACGGGCGTCTTTGGTCGGCGGGCCATCGGTTAGGACGTAGAGCTTGGCGGCGACAGGCTCGAGGCGCGTCCCGTCCTCGATGGCGCACATGAGCTTGTACACGTTCTGTCGTGCTCGCCGGGCGAGAGTGCGTTGGGCGTTTCGCTCCTCCTTAAGGCGTCGCGTCGTGACGCTGACTACCTCGTGGAACACCGAGGCGAGTGCCGGCCGTCCACGTCGGCGGGCGAGGAAGTTGCCGAATGCGATGTACCCATCTTCGTCCGGGAACGCGTCGATCGGAGCTCGGCCGACGAGCAACCCTTTCTCAAGTGGCATCTCGATGCGGAGATCAGCGACCCAGATCTCGCCGTCGAGCTCAGGCGGAGCGAGCTCGAAGACGTAATCGCGATCCCGCACCGGCGAGTCGTCCGACACCCGGTACACGGGTGCGACGGCAAGCCACGGTTGACGAGGTTTGGGGCGTTCCTCGCTCAGGTCGCAGCTCTGCGTGGTGATGATCCCGTAGGGCGGCCGATCTTCCAGCGCAAGATCGACGAAGTCCTCCCCTTGATCTGCCTCAGGCATCGCGTCGGCGATGAGCCGTGTCGTCCCCCAGATCGGATGTTTCAGGTCCGCCACGTAGAACAGAGGTGGCTGCACGATGAGATGGCCCTGGAGGAACGGCTCGACGGCCGGCGGGACCGGTGCGGGCCAAGGGTGCTCGAGGCCCTCGTCGATCACTCGCGTGACCGTCGCGGTCGCCGGCCGCTGGGACGGAGCGATCGTGCGCCCGGAGCTATCCCGGCAGAAGCAGTGTCCTCGGGCGCTGCCGCGAGATCGACCCGCTGTGTTGGCGCACGACGGAATAGCAGCTCGTGAACATCTGGTTCAAGGCTTTCAAGGTCGCCTGCCAAGAGCACCTCACGGCGGGGAGCGACGCCCTCCTGCAGCCAGCGGCGCAGACCGCCGATGCCGAGCCGGCGACGCAGCGCGTCAACGGTGGCGTGGTACTCATAGATCCGTTGCGCTGTAGCGGCTCGCGGCTCGCGGCCGTCGCGCTTCCAGGTGTACGGCGTCGTGCGACCAATACCGACCATGTCAGCGATCGCGGCGTCGTCAGCGTTGAGCCAACGTCCCAACGCTTTGAACGCCTCGTATGCCGGCGGATCGCTGGTCGCGCGATCGACTGGCGCAGCCCAACCCCACGATTGCTCGATGGTCGACGGCGTTGACTCGAAGACCTTCATCTCGCCGACAAGCAACACCCCGCGGCCCGAGTATGCGAGGACGTCGAGTGCCGAGCCACCGCCCACGACCAGCGCTTGAATGCTCTGCGGCGTCACGTCTGTACGGTCCAGCGGGTCCCATTGAAGCGCGCCGATGAGGCGTTCCACGTCGATCGTGGGCAGCCCCTCCACGCGGGTCTCCTGAGGGGCATGGACTCGGTATACGGCTCCGGTGGGCGCGGTGTCGGTAAGGGCTTGCATCAGCTACCGCAGCTCCTCAAGCAGTGCGTCCGAGATCGTCGCCTGGAACAGCTGGAGCGCGAAGACGTTGAACTGAGCGGTGGCACCCTTGACCGCGTTAAGGTCGAACGGCCTCCCGCCCTGACGGTAGATGTCGTAGTCGAGCTGGTAGTCGACCACATCACGGCCCGGCTCCACAACAGGTCCGTGCCGCAGTCCCGCCGTCACCCCGTCAGCGAGATCGATCACGACCTGCTGCTGGTATGAGCGGACGCCCGGACCGAGCTGGGGATGAAGCGCCAGCCCCAGCAGTTCGGGGCGAAGGTAGGGCTGCCAAGCGGCCAGCTCGGTCAGCCCGAGCTCGTTGATGCGGTCGACGTACCGCAAGCCGATGCGCTGCTCGAAGGTTGGATGGACGTGTTCCCCGACGGCATCGATCAAGGCATTGAGTCGCGGAGCGAACTCGTCATCCCAGCTGGTGTAGCTGCTGGTTTCCAACGAGAAGTTATCGGGCATGAGCGTGATCACCCAAGCACCGTCTACTGACGTGAGCCGCCAGCCTGAGGTCTTCGTTTCGCGCACATTCGACGCGCCGACCCCAAGGCCCATCATTACGTTGAGCTCCGCCCCGGAAACTTCGTCGATCGAGGGGTACGCCCCGCCGGCGCCGCCGAGCGCCTCGTGGACCGCGAGGGCCGTTGCTCCTTCGCCGACGACCAGCCGCCGCTCGTGTCGGACTTGGCAGACGACGAGTTCCAGCGGTGAGCGCGCGAGCCGGCCCCTGTCGGGCTCGGGCAGGCCAACGATGTTTGGCATGGGCTCCTCTTCGGCCAATATTGAACTCGAGTTGAACAGCATAGCCGCTCCTCGGCCACCCGTCGAGCCCGCGGTGTAGGCCAGGACCTTGCGCATTTCCCGAGCTCATCCGGTGTTCGATGCACGGGCGTAAGCCGGACAGAGCACCGTCGCGATCAGGACAGCCATGCGCGATCTCCCAATCCACGCGACGGTTGGAGCCGCGAGCACGCCGGCTGTCATGGCCCACGCTGTTGCTTAGGACGAGCACGACGAGTAGGGACCAGGGGCGCCGGCGGTGGGCGCATCACGCCGGAGGTATCACGAGCTGTGCGATACCGGACGCGCCTTAGTCGCGGCCCGCGCGATCGCTTCCTCGGTGGCGATCGCGCCGGCAGCGAGCACGTGGCGCTCAAGGTGTCCGTAGTAGCGCTCAGTCGTGCCGATGTCGGCGTGGCCGAGCTGGCGCTGGACGTACATGAGCGAGTTGCCGGCCGCCAACCATGACGCGGCGGCGGTGTGGCGCAGGGCGTGCAGTGGCATGTCGCGCAGCGCCGAGTCCTGGAGGGCCTGTTTATGCCAGTCGCGGGAGACGGTCGTTCGATCGATCGCTTCGCCGACGCCAGCGCTCTCCCAGCGGCCTTGGCTGCGCTTGGCGTCGCGGACTGGCATGACGAACACGAGCGCTTTGCCGGCGAGGCCCGTTTCGAACTCTCGGCGCTGCGCGACCTGAGTCCGGAGAACGAGGCTGGTACGGGGTCCGATCTCAACGGACCGGAAGCGGTCTGACTTGGTCGAACCGACGTTGGCCTTTTTACGCGAGCGGTAGACGACGATCACACCGCCGGTGTCGTCCAGCTCCAGGTCGCTGATGTGTAGCGCCAGGGCCTCGGAGATCCGGACACCGCTGCCGATCAGCACCTCGGCAAGCGGGCGATAGAGGTCTGAGCACGCGTCGAGGTACATCGGGATCTCGTCCAGACGGAGGTACTCACGCTCGATATGGGCAGCGGGGAGGCGGCCAACGCGCAATGCAGGATTGGCCACGATCAGCCCGTCCTCGACAGCCTCGTTGAGGCAGACTACGAGGGTGACGAGCGCGTTGTTGACCGTCTTAACTGCGCGCTCGCCGGCCTCTACCGCCTCGGCTTGTGCGGCGACGAACGCGCGGACGTCGTCGACCGAGAGCGCCCCAAGGCGCTTGTCGGCGAACGCGGGGAGGAGGCGCTTGCGACCATGGATCTGATAGTCGGCCCAGGTGCCGTGCTCAAGGTAGGGGCGGCGGCGGACGAGCCAACGCTCCCAGTAGGCGCCGAAGGTCTCGGTGGTGTGGACGACCTCGCGGCGCTCCACCTGCTCAGTGAGCCGCCGGCGGGCGTCCGCCGCGGCACGCCTGCTGGTGAACCCGCGTTTGGATGTCTGGCTGCCATCACTGCGGCGGAGGACGAAGCGCCAACGCGTCCCTTCGCGCGTGGCGTAGGAGTAGACGCCTGACCCGGTTCGTGCGGTGTCCGGACGCCGGGCGGCGGGGGAGACGCCACGGATCGCATCGTCGTAGGCGCGCGCGGCTTCCTCCGATTTGAACCTCTTCGATCGGTTTCGACCCTCGGCATCGCGCCAGCGCGTCTCCCAGCCGCCGCGGTGGTGACGGACGCTCATTGCGCGTACTCACGGCGCGTTGCCAGGTACCCACATTTCGTTGACGCGATGTGGGCAAAAATGTGGGTTGTTGCCACGTGGCAACAATACCCACCATGCCGGACAGCCGCGAGGTCTAGGCCCAGACATGAAAAAAGCCCCGCTGTGCGGGGCTTTTCCCTATGCGCCCGAGAAGACTCGAACTTCCACGGACCATTCGGTCCACAAGGCCCTCAACCTTGCGCGTCTACCAATTCCGCCACAGGCGCGTGGGCGGCCAGTATAGAGCCGCGTGCGTGAGGCGTGAGGCGGGGCCGATGGACGCGCACGGAGGCGTGCATTCGCCGGTTTTGCAGGGCCATTACTTGAGTCTGTCCGCTGGGAGCGCTAGCTTTGCGAACACATGTTCGACGGCGGCCTGGCGGGCTGACCCGGTAAAGGAGTTGACCGCATGGACTTGACCAAGCGACAGCAGGAAATCTTTGACTTCATCAAGCGCTACTCGGCAAAGTACGGGTATCCGCCGACGGTGCGGGACATCGGCAAGGCGGTGGGCCTCGCCTCGTCGTCGACGGTGCACGCGCATCTGGCCAACCTCGAGCGGATCGGCCTGCTGCGGCGCGATCCGACCAAGCCGCGCGCGCTCGAACTGCTCGATCGTGCCGCGCAGGGGGTTCAGGCGGGGGTGCAGACGTTTCTGCAGCCGGGGCTGCCGCTGGTGGGCCAGGTGGCGGCTGGGCAGCCCATCGTGGCTGAGGAGAACATCGAGG
>DASXDW010000122.1:0-15336 GCA_036490435.1 Solirubrobacteraceae bacterium | reverse complement strand
CTGGCGGCGCAGCTTGGCGAGCTGCAGGGCCTCGAGCTGCGGCCGCTCGAGGGTTTCGATCTTCGGATTCCAGTAGGCGCTCTCTGCCAAGACTGGGCGGCAGCATACCGCGGGTGGGTGGGTATAGATTCCTCGCCCGGGTCGGGTATCGTCGCGCTTCATGAGCCCGTTTCGCGCGAGCGCGCCGCTCACAAAGGAGTGGCAGAACTTCGAGTTCTCGGTGGCCGACGGCGTGGCCACGGTACGGCTCAACCGTCCCGAGAAGCTCAACGCGCTCACCTTCCCGGCCTACGCCGACCTGCGCGACCTCATCGCCGAGATGCCCGCGCGCGGCGACGTGCGCACGCTCGTCATCACCGGCGAGGGCCATGGGTTCTCCTCGGGCGGGGACGTGGAGGAGATCATCGGCCCGCTGCTGGAGATGGGAACCGCCGAGCTCTTGGAGTTCACGCGGATGACCGGTTCGGTGGTGCAGGCGCTGCGCGAGTGCCCGATCCCGGTGATCGCCGCCATCAACGGCGTGGCCGCCGGGGCCGGAGCGGTGCTGGCGCTCGCCTGTGACTTCCGGGTCATGGCCGAATCCTCCTCGTTCGCGTTCCTGTTCACGCGTGTGGGGCTGGCCGGCGCCGACATGGGCTCGGCCTACCTGCTGCCGCGGATCGTGGGGCTGGGCCGCGCCACCGAACTGCTGCTGCTCGGCGACAAGGTGACCGCGCGCCGCTGCCACGAGATCGGCCTGGCCACCTCGGTGACCGCCGATGACCACCTGCCCGATCACGTCAGCTCGCTGGCCCAGCGGCTCGCCGAGGGCCCAGCGTTCGCCTACTCCACCACCAAGTCCTTGCTCACCCGCGAGCTCGACATGGCGCTCGGGCCCGCCATCGAGCTCGAGGCGATCACGCAGGCGCTGCTCATGCACTCCGAGGACTTCGAGGAGTTCTACACGGCGTGGAGCGAGGGGCGGCGCCCGGAGTGGAGCGGCCGGTGAGCGAGCTGATCAACTCGCCCGATCTCGCGGCTCCGGTCGGGTTCTCGCACGCGGCGCGGGCCGGCGACACCATCTACCTCGGCGGCCAGGTCGCCCAGGCGCCCGATGGCGCCGTGGTGGGCGAGACGATCGTCGAGCAGTTCGACGTCGCCGCCGGCAACCTCGTGACCGCCCTGCGCGCCGCCGGCGGTGAGCCATCCGACCTCGTCTCGCTGCAGGTGTTCGTCACCACGGTGAGCGAGTACCGCGAGTCGCTGCGCGAGCTCGGCGACGCGTGGCGCCGCCACTTCGGGCGCCGCTACCCGGCCATGGGCCTGTTCGGCGTGACCGAACTGTTCGATCCCGCGGCCAAGGTGGAGCTGATGGGCGTCGCGGTGATCGCGCCGCGCGACCCATGAGCGCCGCCGCGCTGGACCTGCACCTCACCTCAGAGCAGCGCGATCTGTACGCGCGCACGCGCGAGGTGGCCGCTGCGCAGCTCACTCCGATCGCCGACGCGGGAACGCCCGGGCGCGTCAACCGTCCGCTCGTCGCCGCCCTGGCTGAGCACGGCGTGCTCGCGCGCATATTCGACGCGGACCAGGCGAGCGCGATCGAGCTCTGCCTCATCCGCGAGGCGCTGGCGCGGGGGTGCACCGAGGCCGAGACGGCGTTCGCGCTCCAGGGCCTGGGCGCCTACCCGATCCTGCAGGCCGGCCGCCCCGAACTGCGCGACGAATGGATCGCACGCGTGGCCGACGGCACGGCGGTGGCCGCCTTCGCGCTCACCGAGCCCGAGGCCGGCTCTGATCCCGCAGCGCTGGCGCTGCACGCCGCGCCCGCTGGCGATGGCGGCTACGTGCTCAGCGGCGAGAAGCTGTGGATCTCCAACGCGCCCGAGGCCGACGTCTACACGGTGTTCGCGCGCAGCGAGGCGAGCACCGGGGCTCGCGGGCTGACCGCCTTCGCGGTCCCCGGCGACGCGCCCGGGCTGGGCGGCGAGCCGAAGGAGATGCTCGCCCCGCACGCCATCGGCTCGCTCACCTTCGACGACGTGCGAGTGCCGGCAGGGAACGTCCTGGGCGAGCCCGGGGCGGGCTTCCGGGTGGCGATGCGCACGCTGGACCTGTTCCGGCCCAGCGTCGGGGCGTTCGCCATCGGGATGGCGCGCACCGCGCTGGAGTTGGCCGCCGCCTACGCGCTGACGCGCGAGACGTTCGGCAAGCCCCTCGCCCGGCACCAGGCGGTCGCCCACCGGCTGGCGGAGCTGCACGCGCGCACCGAGGCGGCGCGCCTGCTCGTCCACCAGGCCGCGCTGGCCCACGACGCCGGCACCCCCGACCCAGCGCTGGCGGCGATGGCCAAGCTGCAGGCCACCGAGACCGCGCAGCAGGCCGTCGATGCCGCGGTCCAGTTCCACGGCGCGGTCGCGCTGGAGCGGGGCCATCCCCTCGAGCACCTCTATCGCGACGTGCGCGCGCCGCGGATCTACGAGGGGGCGTCAGAGATCCAGCGCGAGATCATCGCTCGCGCGCTGTTCCGCGCCGCCGAGGCCGAAGCCGAGGCCAAGGCCGGCACCGGGAGCGGGGCGCCCCGGTGAGCGCGCCTCGTACGGTGGTCGTCACCGGCGGGGCCAAGGGCATCGGCCGGGCCACCGTCGAGCGCTTTGCTGCGCTCGGTGACCGGGTGGTGGCGCTCGGGCGCGACGCAGAGGCGCTCACCGCGCTGGGTGACGCGGTCGGTGTCGACACCCACGTCTGCGATGTCACCGACGAGGCGAGCGTGACCCTGGTCTTCGACGAGATCGGCGCCGTCGACGTGCTCGTCAACAACGCCGGGATGGGCGAGTCCGCGCCACTTCACCGGACCACGCTGGAGTCCTGGCATCGCCACCTCGAGGTCAATGCGACGGGTGCGTTTCTCTGCATGCGCGCTGTCATCCCCGGCATGCGCGAGCGCGGGGAGGGCGCCGTCGTCACCGTCGCCTCGACGGCGGGACGCACCGGCGTCCCCTACACCGGCGCGTACACCGCCTCCAAGCACGCGGTCATCGGGCTCACCCGGGCGGTGGCCGCCGAGCTCGCCGGCACCGGGGTGCGCGTCAACGCCGTCTGCCCGACCTTCGTGCGCACCGAGATGACCGATCGCTCGATCGCGCACATCGTGCAGAGCACCGGCCGCTCGGCTGAGCAGGCCGAGGCGGCGCTGGCCGCGGCCTCGCCGCTGGGGCGCCTGCTCGAGCCCGAGGAGGTAGCCGACGCGATCGTGCACCTCGCCTCAGCCACGGCGGCGGCGATCAGCGGGCAGGCGTGGGTGATCGACGGCGGCGGGATCCAGGCCTAGGCCACAGCGGCGGCGACCGGCATACCTGACCTGGCGTCGAGCGCCTCCAGGAACGCCCGCACCACATCCGGGTCAAACTGGCCGCCGGCGCACCGCTCTAGCTCGGCGCGGGCGTCCGCGGGCGCCATCCCGGAGCGGTAGGGGCGGTCGGCGACCATCGCCTCATAGGCATCGGCGACGGCGAGGATGCGCGCCTCCAGGGGGATCCTTTCCGTGCCCAGCCCGTCCGGGTAGCCGCACCCGTCAAAGCGCTCGTGGTGGGCGCGCACCCACTGGGCGATGTCGGCGAGCCCGGCGTGCAGAAGGATGCGGGCGCCGATCTCAGGGTGGCGCTTCATCTCGTCCCACTCTGAATCGGTCAGCGGCCCCGGCTTGTAGAGGATCGCGTCGGCGATTCCGAGCTTGCCCAGGTCGTGCAGTACGCCCGCGGCGTGGACGCGCTCGATCCGCTGGGGTGTGAGCTCGAGCGCCGCTGCCGTCTGGCGCGCGAGCTCGCCGACCGTGCGCGAGTGGCGCCCGGTGCCGGGGTCGCGCATGTCCAGCGCCTCGGCCAGCAGCATGGCGGCGGCCAGCCGCAGCTCTGAGGACTGCCCGGCCTCCTCGGGGGAATCCCCGGCCGCGCGCAGGCTCTGCTCCACGCCGATCGCGGCGTGGTCGGCCACGGACATCAGGTAGGCGACCTGCTCGTCGGTGGGGCGGCGGCCGGTGGCGGGTTGATCGACCGACACCGTGCCCAGAAGCTCGCCGTGCTCTCCGCGCAGCGGGAGCAGGAGCATGTCGTCCGGGTGCCAGCCGTCGGGACCCGGGACCGCGCCGGTCGACGGCGTCCAGTGGATGATCTGGTCACTCCACTCCGATGTCCCGGCGGGCAGCCAGATGGCGCGCTGGCGCTCGAATTCGGGCCCCAGCACCGGCTCCCACTCAGATAGCGGGCTCGTGGTCCCGAGCAGCGTCGCGCGGGCGTCGTCGTCGCCGAGCACGGTCACGATGCGCATCTCCTGGCTGGGACGGTCGACCAGGTTGACGGCGACGACGTGGAACGACAATTCGGAGCGGATCGTCTCAGCCAGCGCCTCCAGCACCGGCAGCGGCCCCTGGCCCGACGCGGCGGCGCGTGAGACGGCGAGCATGCTGCGCAGGTGGCGGGGCACCGGCCCGTCAACGAGTTCGTGCTGGCGCAGCCGGGCGGACTCGGGGACGGCGTCGGCCGCCAGCACGGTCCGGTTGCGACCGCCCCGCTTGGCGTCATAGAGCGCGCCGTCGGCGCGGGCGAGCAGCCGCTCGGTGTCGTCGCGCCCGGCGGCGACGCCGGCCGAGATCGTGACGACCCCACCCGCTCCGTCGGGATGCGGGATCGCGGCCGCCTGGACCGCGGCGCGCACGCGCTCGGCCACCGCTCGCGCCTCATCGGCTCCGGCGTCGCGCAGAATGAGCAGGAGCTCCTCGCCCCCGAAGCGGTAGGCGAGGTCGCCGGCACGCAGCGTGGCCCGCACGATCGCCGAGATCGTCCGCAGCGCGTGGTCACCGGCGAGATGACCGAGCCGGTCGTTGTAGGCCTTGAAGTGGTCCACGTCACAGAGCGCGACGGCGAACGCGCCCTCGACTTCGCGCCGGGCGTCGAGCTCGAGGAGATCGTCGGCCAGGGCGCGGCGGTTGCGCATGCCGGTGAGCGGGTCGCGGCGGGAGTCCTCCACCAGCTGGGCGTTCAGGCGGGCCAGCTCGGCCTCGCGCTCGGCCAGCGCTGAGCGGGCGGCACGCTCGCGGTCAAGCAGTTCGCGCAGGCGCCGCTCGAGCAGACCGCCGCGGACGATGAACGCCAGCGCGGAGAAGAGCAGGCCGGCGCGGATGATGACGTCGACGGCATGGTCGGCGCCACTGAGATTGGCCTGCACGAGCGCCGCCAGCAGCGCCACGAACATCAACCCCGGCACCACACCTCCCGTGCGGGCGGGCTCGGTGACCTCGGGCGCGGTCTCGATGCGACGGGCGGACAGCGTCCCGCCGGCGCCGATCATGAGCAGCCCGAGCACGAACAGCGGATCGATGAGGGTGTGGCCGGGGACATAGGTCTGAGCCAGAAGCTGCGGGCTCCACAGTCCGAAGGCCACCGCCTCGACGGCCATCCCGCCCATCACCAACGCAGTCACCGATCGCCGGTAGCCGCGCAGCGCACCGCTGATCATCGCCTGGAGCGTGACGACGGCGGCGGCGATGTAGATGGACGGATAGACGAGCGCGCTGACCGTGGGCGCGGCGGCCAGCGTCGAGATGGACGCGTCGTGCCACAGCTCGGCGACGGTGAGGGCGACGGCGGCGCCCATCGCCGGCAGCGTCTCGGCCACCACCACCGCCCGTACCGAGCGTGACCGGGCGTCGCTGAGGATGAGGCTTGCCATCACCAGGACGGCGAAACCCCACCAGGCGAAGTCGGCGAAGTTGGGCGACTGCGAGAAGCCGACGATGCCGTAGAGGTCCCAGAGCAGCTGCCCGATCACCCAGCAGCCCGCGGCCGCGGCCCACAGGGCAAACCGGCGGCGCTGGCGCCCGGTCGACGCGCGGCGGGCCAGCAGCATGCCCCCCAGCGCGGCCAGCGCCGACGAGGTCCAGGCGACATCGAGCAGGAGCCCGGTGTCCGCGGGGACGAAGTGGACGACCACGAGCGCGATCGCGGCCACGGCAGCGGCCAGCGCGACGCAGATCATCTGCGCCGGCGATGCCCCCACCGCTCGACCGTCCTTGCCCATACCGAAAAGCATCGGCACGGGGCGCCGCTACTTGACGGTGGCCCTACAAGCGCGAAGGGACGCCGAACCGGTCGAGCAGCCCGTCGTCATGGAAGCGGGTGATCGACGCGATCCCGTCCGGGCGCACGCCCAGAACGAACGCGCCCGAGCGCACCCATGCGCCGTCGCGCAGAAGGTAATAGGCGTAGGCGGGCTGAAGATTGGCGCCGAAGGCCACAAACCGCCACGCCGCGGCCATCCCCATGCGCTCGACCATGCGCCGGTGCAGGAAGCCCGCCACCGCTTGGCGGCCCTGGTGCCACTCCGGCTGGGGCGGCATGCTGACGATGGCGTCCTCGGTGAGCAGAGCGACGACGCCGTCGACGTCGTCACGCTCGAAGGCCTCGGCAAAGCGCGCGACGAGCTCCGCCTCTTCACCACCGCGCGGGACGGCGAGCCCCTCGGGGCGGGGCGGCAGCCGCCGCTCGAGCGTGGCTCGCGCCCGCTGCAGGGCGCTGTTTACCGACGCCTCGCTGGAGCCGAGCATGTCGGCGACCTCGTCCGCATGGAAACCGAGCACGTCGCGCAGCACGAGCACCGCTCGCTGACGGGGCGCGAGGTGCTGAAGCCCGGAGACGAAGGCCAGCGCCACAGACTCCTTGGCCTCGTAGCGCGCCTCCGGCCCCGGAGCGACGTCGATGACGCCCTCCAGCAGCGCATCGGGATAGGGCTGGAGCCAGCTGATCTCGGCAAAGCTCTCCGACGGCGGCGCGCTCCCGCCCCGCCCCGCCCGATCTGACGGCGCGGCCTGGGGCCGGCGCACGCGGTCGCGCAGTGCGTTGAGACAGCGGTTGGTGGCGATGGTGTACAGCCAGGCGCGCAGGGAGGAGCGGCCCTCGAACTGCTCGAGGCTGCGCCACGCCGCCAGCAGCGTCTCCTGGAGGAGGTCCTCGGCGTCCTGCAGCGAGCCGAGGATCCGGTAGCAGTGCAACTGCAGCTCGCGTCGATAGGGCTCGGTGAGCGCGGCGAACGCCTCCTCATCGCCGCGCTGGGCGCGGGCGAGTCGGTTGTGCTCCAGGCGCTCTTGCTGCCAGGTCATCTCACGCATTCACTCAGCTAGGACACCAACGGCTGCGGAAAATCATCGCTCAATTGCGCGGCGGCTTCGCGTCTCAATCAGCGAGGACCAAGAATCAGACCTCGCCCGCCCCCCGTGGCGGCGGGCGCGCAGAGGAGGAGCCGTGAATATGAAGACCGCTCGCTGGGTGCTCGTCCTGGGCTCGGTGGCATCGCTGATGGTGGCGCTCGACGCGCTCGTGGTGTCAACGGCGCTGGGGGCGATCCGCAGCCACCTGCACGCCTCGCTTGACGAACTGGAGTGGACGATCAACGCCTACGCGCTGAGCTTTGCCGTCCTGCTGGTGCCGGCCGCCGCCCTGGGTGACCGCCTGGGCCGGCGCCGGATGTTCGCCGTCGGGCTTGGCCTGTTCGTGCTCGGGTCGATCGCCTGCGCACTGTCGCCCAACGCGGGGCTGCTCATCGCATCCCGGGCCGTGCAGGGCTCCGCCGCGGCATTGGTGTCGCCGCTGTCCCTGGCCCTCGTGTCCGCCGCCTTCCCGCCCGAGCGCCGAGGCTGGGCGATGGGCGTCTATGGCGGCATCACCGGCATCGCCGTCCTCGGCGGCCCGGTGATCGGCGGCGCCGTCACCCAGGGGCTGGCCTGGCAGTGGGTGTTCTGGATCAACGTGCCGATCGGCCTGGCTGCGATCCCGCTGGTGCTGACGCGGATCCCGGAGAGCTACGGTCCGCGGGCGCGCCTGGACACGCCCGGGCTGGTGCTGGTCACCGCCGCGGCGCTGGGGATCGTGTGGGGCCTGATGCGGGGCAACGCCCTCGGCTGGGGCAGCGCCGAGACGGTGGGGACCCTCGCCGGCGGGCTCGCCGCGCTGGTGGCGTTCGTGCTCGTCGAGCGCCGCGTCGCCGAGCCGATGCTGCCGCCGCGGATGTTCGCGAGCCGCGCCTTCTCGGCGGGGGCGTCGTCGAACTTCCTGTTCTCCGCCGCACTGTTCAGCGCGGTGTTCTTCATGGCCCAGTTCCAGCAGATCTCGCTGGGGCAGGGGCCCCTTGACTCCGGGCTGCGCCTGCTGCCGTGGACGGGCGCGCTGTTCATCGTCGCGCCGGTCGCCGGGGCGCTGACCAACCGCGTCGGCGAGCGGATTCTGGTGACGCTCGGCCTCACCATGCAGGCGGCCGGACTCGCCTGGGTGGCGGCGATCGCCTCCCCGCACATGGCCTACTGGCACATGATCGCGCCGCTGGTGATCGCGGGCACGGGCATCTCGATGGCGATCCCGTCAGCGCAGAATGCGGTCATGAACGCGGTGGCCCCGGCCGACCTGGGCAAGGCCTCGGCGATGTTCATGACCATGCGCCAACTGGGGGGCGTGTTCGGCCTGGCCATCGCCGCGGCGGTGTTCACCGGCGCGGGCAGTTACCTCTCGCCGGCGGCGTTCTCCGACGGCTTCGTACCGGCCCTCACCGTCTCGGCCGCGCTGTCAGCGGGAGGGGCCCTCGTGGCTGCTCTGCTGCCCCGTCATACCCCCCAGATGGAGGTTTCTGCAGAGGTTTCCATCGACAGGGAGACGCGTTCCCGAGGCCGGGTCGCGGCCCTCCCAGACCCGATCAAATAGTGGCTCTCAGCAGGCAGATCATGAGACCGGATCAGCTTTGATCACCATTCGCAGGGCGCACTACCGTGCGGATGGTGGAAGGACAGGTTTTTGGCAACTTGACTTTTCCTTATCAAACGGGGTACTAAGCCCCTCATGGAGTCGCACCTCGCCGTGTTGGGGACTGGCGGAGCGCTATCGCGCGGCCATCGCACGCTTGCCGAGAAGGCCTACGAGACGCTGCACACCGCCATCATCACGGGGGTTCTGCGACCGGGCGCGCGACTGCCGATCGAGGAGCTGGCCGAGCATCTGGAGATGAGCCCGATGCCGATCCGGGAGGCCGTCCGGCGCTTAGATGCGGTGGGGCTCGTGGAAAACGTCCCCCACCGCGGCGCCCGCGTCACCGAACTGTCGGTCACCGACCTCACCGAGGTCTACGAGGTCCGCCTCGCGCTCGAGCCCTTGGCCATCCGCCATACCGCCGCGCGCTTCACCGACGCTCTGGCCGCGCATGGCCGCCAATGCCTGCAACAGCTCGAGAGCATGGCCGACGACACGTCGGCGGCCACCTCCGAGGCGCACGCCGCCTTTCACTTCGTCTTCTACGAGGCCGCCGGTTCGGCGTGGCTGTTGCGCTTGATCCGGCCGGCGTGGCAGGTGAGCGAGCGCTATGCGCTGGAATGGCCGCAGGTCCGCCAGCTCGGCCCGCGCAGCGAGGAACACCGGGAGATCCTCGCTGCGTGCGAGGTGCACGACCCCGACCGCGCGGCGCGGGCGCTGCACGATCACCTGGCCACGACGGCCAACAGCCTGGCCGACGCGATGGGCGACGCGCCGCTCTACCGGCTCGACGCCCCGTAGCCACCGCCGGCGCGCGCCACTACGTGGCGAAGTCCGGCATCGCGCCGCGCACCGAGGCGGCCCGGCCCGCGGGTTGCTCCCAGTCCTCCTGGCGCCCGAGCGCCGTCTCCTCGAGCAGGTAGTAGGAGCCGCCGATCGTCTCCAGCCCCCGGGCGTAGACCGAATAGGTGTGGTAGACGCGATCGCCGTCGCGCAGGAAGGCCGAGCGACCGGGAAACTCGCCCGCCAGCTCGAAATGCTGGCCGGCCGCGGCGAACTCGTCGGGGGTGCGGAAGTTGTATTGCACCGGGGCCACGGACTCGTCGAGCGTGACGTGGAAGTCGTAGTTGAAGTCCGAGCCGTGTGAGGAGTACCACGGGAACGTCCAACCGCGCTTGTCCTGGTAGCGCGCGATCTTCGCGTACGGGGCGCGTGAGACGAAGGCCAACGTGGTGTCGCGCGCGTGCAGGTGCTCGATCTTGCCCTCGGCCATCTCGTCAGCGCCGGCGGTGCAGCTGGGGCAGCCGTCCTCCCATTCGGGGTCGAACATGAAATGGCAGACGATGAGCTGGTGGCGACCCTCGAACACGTCGGCGAGGCCGATCTCGCCGTCGGGCCCCTCGAAGCGATAGTCCTCGTCCACCAGCACCATGGGCAGGTGCCGGCGCGCCGCCGCGAGCTCGTCACGGGCGCAGGTGAGCTCCTTCTCGCGCACGAGCAACTCCTTGCGCGCGGTCTCCCAATCCTGGCGGCTGACGATCTCGGGCAGGCTCATACGGACCTCCTGGTTGGTCGTTCACCACACTAGACCGGCGCCGAGGCCGGAACTCATCGGTGCGCTGAGCGCGGGCAAGAGGGGCGCCACGGCCGGGGAAGTGCCGCAGCGCCCCCTGCTCGGTCGTCAACAACAGGGCCGAGCCACCTCGCGAGCGCACACGGATCGCGCCCTATGGGCAGCCATGACGCCTGTGGCGGAGATTCCTTCCCGGTCAGCGACCGAGGTAGGCGCGCTTGAGGTCCTCTGACTTCAAGAGGTCGCCGGCGGTGCCCGAGAGCACGAGTGACCCGGTGGCCAGCACGTAGCCGCGGTCGGCGATCGAGAGGGCCATGGTGGCGTTCTGCTCGACCATGAGGATGGCCACGCCGGACTCGTGGACCTCCTTGATGATGCGGAAGTTCTGCTGGACGAGAGCCGGGGACAGGCCCATCGACGGCTCGTCCATGAGCAGCAGGCGCGGCCGGGACATGAGCGCGCGACCCATCGCCACCATCTGCTGCTCGCCGCCGGACAGGGTGCCGGCGTACTGCTCGCGGCGCTCGTGCAGGCGCGGGAACAGCGTGTGCACGCGGTCGAGATCCTCCTTGAAGGTCGAGCCGTCTCGCAGCACCGCGCCAAGCTCGAGGTTCTCGGCCACCGTCATGTGCCCGAACAGCCGCCGGTTCTCGGGCACGATGGCCATCCCGCGGGCGATGCGGTCGGGCACGGCGTGGCCGGTGACGTCCTCGGAGTCCAGCAGCACCCGTCCCTCGCGCGGCCGCACGAGCCCCAGGATCGTCTTGAGCGTGGTCGACTTGCCCGAGGCGTTGCCGCCGAGCAGGCACACCAGTTCCCCGGCGTCGACCTGGATGGTGACCCCCTGGAGGATGCGCATCTTGCCGTAGTAGGTGGTGACGTCGTCGAGCGCGAGCAACATCTCAGGCCTCGGCCAGTGCCTCGGGGTCGCGCCCCATGTAGGCCTCGACCACCGCCGGGTGGTTGGCGACCTGATCGAAGCTGCCCTCGGTGACCTTGACGCCGTGATCGAGGGCGACGACGCGATCCGAGATGCCTTCGACCACGTGCATGTCGTGCTCGATGACGAGGATCGCCAACGACAGCTCGTCGCGCAGGCGACCGATGATCTCGGTGATCTCGAGGGTCTCGTTGGGGTTCATCCCGGCGGCCGGCTCGTCGAGGAGCAGCAGCCGGGGGCGCGTGGCCAGCGCGCGGGCGATCTCCAGCCGGCGCCGGTTGGCGTAGGAGAGGCTGTAGGCGGGCTGGTCCCAGCGATAGCCGGCCAGGCGCTCGCCGAAGAACGACAGCACCTCCTCGGTCAGCGCGTGGACCTCGCGGCCCTCGCGGCGCGCGCGCGGCAGGCGCAGCATCGACTCGATCGGCGTCGCCTTGGTGGCGCCATAGGTGGCGGCCATGACGTTCTCGCGCACGGTCATGTTGATGAACAGCCGCAGGCTCTGGAACGTCCGCGCGATCCCGGCGTCGGTGATCTTGTGGATCGGGCGCCCGGCGATGCTCTGGCCGGCGAGGCGAATGTCGCCCTCGTCGGGCGCGTAGACACCGGTGATGGCGTTGAACACGGTGGTCTTGCCGGCGCCGTTGGGCCCGATGATGGAGACGATCTCCTTCTCGGCCACGACGAGGTCGAGGCCGGTGAGGGCGTGCAGGCCGCCGAAGGTGATCCCGAGGCCATCGAGCTCCAGTAGCGGGGCCTGTCCGTCCATCACATCACCTCCACGCGCATCGTGCCGAGCAATCCCTGTGGTCTCGCGATCATCGTGGCAATGAGGATGGCACCGATGAGGATCTGGGCGGTGATCGACGGGTTGACGATCAGCCGGCTCTCCCAGCAACAGGCGGCGACGTAGATCGTCGGCACGAGCAGGAACGGGCGCCAGCTGTCGCGCACGCGAGTGACCGCGAAGACGAGGACGATGAGGGCGATGTAGAGGACGTTGCCGTAGCCGACGGCGTGTTGGGGGACGATCACCCAGTGGCTCACGAGGTGGCCGATCCAGCCGGCGCTCCCGGGCGACCCGGCGGTGGCGCTGGACGAGATCGCGCCGGCGATCGCGTGTAAAACGACGCCGAGGACCACGATGCCCGCGAGTACCGCCCCCAGCCTCCGCCACGGCCGCACCTTGGCCACCAGGCCCACCAGAATGAGCCCGTAGAACAGGTACCCGGCGTCGGTGGGGCTGGAGACCATCTGCTGCCCGACGGTGACCAGGATGCCGCCCAGGACCGCCCCCGCGATCGAGCCGGCGCCACCCAGCACGAGGCAGGCGTAGATGAGGATCAGGATGTTGGCGGTGAAGTTGGTGGGGAACACGTTGTCCTGCTGAGCGGCGAACACCGCGCCGGCGATCGCACCGACGGCCGCGGCGAAACCGATGGCCATGATCTTCAGCGCGCCGGTGGGGATCGTCATCGCCTCGGCGGCGAGCTCGTCCTCACGGACCGCGCGCCAGGCGCGGCCCGTACGGGAAGTGTCAAGTAAGTGCAATAACCCCATGAGCACCGCCAGAACGACGAGCGCGAAGTTGAAGTACCCCTGGGGAGTCGTGATCTGGGCGCCGAAGCCGTGGATCGGGTCCAGCCCGAACAGGCCGTTGACGCCGCCCAGCGTGCCGGTGTCGACGTTGTTGACGACCTCCATGAACGCCTGGCCCACGAACAGAGTGACGATCGCCAGGTAGTCACCGGAGACGCGCAGCGAGACCAGCCCGACGACCGCCCCGAAGATCGCCGCGGCTCCGAAGACGATCGGGATCGAGATGATGGCCGCCCAATGAGTCGTGCCCGAGGAGAGGACGGCGTAGCCGTAGGCACCGAAGCCGAAGAAGGCGACGTAGCCGAGGTCGAGCAGCCCCGCCCAGCCGACGGCGATGTTGAGACCGAGGCTGAGGATGGCGTAGATGAGGCTGTTGATCGCAACTTGCTCGATGTTGGCGTTGAACGAGAGCTGACCGAAGATGAGCCCTACCAGCACTGCGATGGCCAGGCGTGGCCACCACCCGACGCGCGCTTCCAGGGTGTACATCCAGCGCCGCCACCCGGTCCCGGCATCGCGCCGGTCCGTGTGCTGGGCCACCCATTCGTCAACGCCGATCGGCACGTGCGCGTGTCTCCTCTCAGACCTTCTGCAGCGCGGGCCGGCCGAAGATCCCGGTGGGCCGAACGAGCATGGTGACGATGAGGATCCCGAACACGATCAGATCCGTGTACTTGCTGGAGATGTAACTGGCGGCGAACGCCTCGCAGAGCCCGATGAACAGGCCGCCGATCATCGCCCCGGGGATGCTGCCGATTCCGCCCACGACCGCGGCGGTGAACGCCTTGAGGCCGGCGAGGAATCCGATGGTGGCCGAGATCTGGTTGAACGCCAACCCGGACATGACCCCCGCCACGCCGGCCATCGCCGAGCCGATGAAGAATGTGTAGGAGATGACGCGGTCGACGTTGATGCCGAGCATCTCGGCGGCCTCGCGGTCTGACGCCACCGCCCGCATCGACTTGCCCAGGGTGGTGCGGTCCACCAGCCTCATCAGCCCGAACATCATCGCGATGCTCACGACGAAGATGGTGATCTGCACCGAGTCGATGTTCACGTCACCGATGTGGATTCCGGAGGAGAAGGAGATGAAACTGTTGGTGGAGTAGCTCTTGGTGAAGCCGCCGAACAGCAGCAGCACCGAGTTCTCCAGGATGAACGACACGCCGAGAGCCGTGATGAGGGGCGCGATCCGCGGCGCGTCACGGAGCGGCCGGTAGGCGAAGCGCTCGATCAGCACCCCGAGCACACCGGTACCCAGCCCCGCCACCACGAACATGATCGCCACCAGGAGCGGCACCGGGATCGACAGCGCCGTCGGCCCGCCGAACCACTGGATGACGAAGTAGCCGATGTAGGCACCGACCATGTACACGTCGCCGTGGGCGAAGTTGAGCAGCTTGAGCACGCCATAGACCATCGAGTAGCCCAGGGCGATGAGGGCATACAGGAAGCCCGTAGTCAGGCCATTGACGATCGTCTGGATGAGCTCGTGCATTGCGCGGCTGCTTTCTCAGACCGGGCCGGCGGCGCCCCGGGCCCAAGGGCCCGGCTCCTGGCGCCGCCGGCTGCGGCTGAGATCAGCGACTACTTGTTGGAGATCGTCTCGTACTTGCCCGAGGGCGCGATCTTGAACAGGTAGCCCGGCTGGCCGACGAGGTCGCCGTTGGACTTGAACGCCACGCGGGCGGCAAGCGGGTTATCGCCGGGCGGGATGTCCGTCTTCTTGATGGCCGCCAGCACGTTTGACCGGCTGGGGGTCTGGCCGCTCTTGCACACCGCCGCGATCGCCTTCATCTCGACGTCGGTCGCCTCGTAGGTGGGAACGCCGAAGGCGCCGTAGGGGCCGAACTGGGCCACACCGGCCACCAGCGACTTGTCCAGAGGACGGCTCGAGCTCGAGATGTCCGGACCGAAGTTGGACACGTAGGTCCCCGGGATCTTGAACTGCGACGGGGAGTTGGTGCCGTCGGTACCGAACAGGATGGTCTTCTTGTGCTGCTGCTGGGCGGCGAGGCCGAACTGCTGCGCGTTGGCGGCAGCCTGCCACGGGAGCATCGTCACCGTCTCATCGGGGGTCAGTTGCGAGGTGACCAGCGAGTTGATGGCGTTGGCCAGCGTGGCGCCGGTGTCGGTGCCGTTGATGGTCTGGTGGTTGACCTTGATTCCGGCCTTCTGGAAGATCGGGATCATGGTCTTGGCCAGGCCCTGCGAGTAGGCCTCGTCGTCGTCGATGACCAGCACCGCCTTGGGGTGCAGGTGGTTGATGACGTAGTTGGCGTCCTGCGGGCCCTGGATGTTGTCGTTGGGCACCACGCGCAGGAACGTCGGGTTCTTGCCATCGGTGGTCAGCGCCGGCAGCGTCGCCGAGCCGGTGATGAAGGCCATCCCGGCGCGCCCGAACAGCGGCCCGACGGCCTCGACCTCCTGGCTACCGGCCGGGCCGACGGCGGCCACGGCGT
>DASXDW010000110.1:0-38283 GCA_036490435.1 Solirubrobacteraceae bacterium | reverse complement strand
GGTGTCCGTTGTGCGGCCAGTTGCTGCCCGCGCTGAGCGAGCACATGCTGATCACCCCCGAGGGCGACTCGGCACGGCGCCGCCATGCCCACAGCGCCTGCGTGCTCAAAGCGCGCAAGGCCGGGCGGCTGCCCACCCGCGACGAGTGGGAGGCGACCCGGCCCAAGCCGCCGCGGCCGCCCGGGCCCCTGGCGCGCCTGCGGGCCGCGCTTCAGCGCCGGAAGCCCTCTGATGACCACTAGCGCGCGCGGGCGCCGGGAGGGCCCCGACAGCGATCGGTAGGGTGCGCGCATGGCGCGTGACCTGCGACTCGGGCTGAGCCTGGGCTACTGGGCCGGCGGTCCCCCGCCCGGCGCCGCGCAGACCATCCAGGAGGCCGACCGCCTGGGCTTTGACTCGGTGTGGACGGCCGAGGCCTACGGTTCGGATGCCCTGATGCCGCTCGCGTGGTGGGGCGCCGCCACCAGCCAGATCAAGCTCGGCACAGCGATCGTCCAGATCTCCGCCCGCACTCCGGCGGCGACCGCAATGGCGGCGATGACGCTTGACCACCTCAGCGGCGGGCGCGTCATCCTCGGGCTCGGCGTCTCCGGCCCGCAGGTGGTGGAGGGCTGGTATGGCCAGTCGTTCGCCAAGCCGCTGGCGCGCACGCGCGAGTACATCGGGATCGTGCGCGACATCTGGGCCCGCCAGGGACCGGTGACCAGCGATGGCCCCCACTACGCGTTGCCGCTCACCCAGGGCGAGGGCGTCACCGGGCTGGGCAAGGCGCTGAAGGCCAGCATCCATCCGCTGCGGTCAGACATCCCCATCTTCCTCGCCGCTGAGGGGCCCAAGAACATCGCCATGGCCGGCGAGCTGTGCGACGGCTGGCTCGCGCTCTTCTATTCGCCTCACCACGACGGCTTTTATCGCGACGCTCTGGAGGAGGGGCTGGCGCGCCCCGGCGCTCATCGCCCGCGCGAGGAGTTCGAGGTGGCGGCCACCGTACCGCTGATCATCACCGACAACGTCGAGGCGGCGGCCGATGCGTTGCGCCCGATGTACGCCCTGTACTTCGGGGGGATGGGCGCGCGCGGCACGAACTTCCATGCCAACGTGGCGATCCGGATGGGCTATGAGGCCGAGGTGGCCAAGATCCAGGAGCTCTACCTCGGCGGGCACAAGGACGAGGCTGCGGCTGCGGTCCCCACGCGGTTGCTCGAGCAGCTCACGCTCATCGGCCCTCCCGACAAGATCCGCCACGACCTCGAGGCGTGGCGCGACTCGATCGTCACAACGCTGCTGGTCGGGGGCGACCCGGCGACATTGCGCACGATCGCCGAGCTGGTCCTGAGCTAACCGCCGTCCAGGCGCTGCTCGACGTCGAGGATCTGACGGGCCTTCAGTCCCAGGCTGAGGCGCTCGCGGCCGTCGGACTCATACGGAGACAGCCCCGACACCTCATGCACGCGCGCCAGGCGGTAGCCGACGGTGTGGCGGTGAAGGGCCAACGCTTCGGCCGTGTCCGTGGTCGAGCCGTCGTGGCTGAGGAACGCGTGGAGCGTGTCGAGCAGGTCGGTGTCATGGCGGGCGTCGTAGTCAGCGAGCGGCGCGACCGTGCTGTCACGCAGTTGTGCGAGCTCCTTCGGGTCGCGCAGCAGGACGCCGATGAGCAGGCGGTAGGTCTCGTCGTGTCCGCCGGGCTGGCACTGCTCGGCGTCGGTGAGCTCGGCCAGGACCGCCGCCTCGCGGATCGCCTCGTGCAGCAGCGCGGGGTCGCGGCGCGGTGCCGAGACGGCCACGGTCATCCCGTCGGCGCGCAGCGTCTCGGCCAGCCCGGCGAGACCGGCGAGCGCGTCGTCGCTGGCCGCAGAGAGCGCGACCAGCCGTCCCGGACGCAGTTCGGCCACGAGGATGGCGCGGCCGTCGAGCGCCGGGACCTCAATCGGCGACGCACCCTGAAAGTGGGCGCTGAGCGCGGCGGCGCCCATCGACAGGTCGACCCCGAGCCGGCGCGCCCGTGCCAGCACGCCGGGCAGGTCATCCGGTGGCCCGGCCGCGACCTGCGCGACGAGCGCATCGGCCGAATCCGGGCCCGGCGCCTCCCTGATGAGCGCGGTCACCGAGGCGGCGGCCGCGGCGGCCTGCAGCCACGCCAGGCGGTCGGCCGGGGCGCCCCCGGCGCCGGCGGCGACGATGCCCACCACCTGGTCCCCGATCCGCACCGGGACCGCGTCGGCGATGGACGACGGCGCGGGAGGAATCTCAGAACCCTCGCCGGTGACAGCGGCGGCATGAGCGGCGATCGCGGCGGCGACCTTGTCGCCCAGCGACCCGGGCGGCGAGACCACCGGGGCCCCGTGCGCCGGGATGGCGATCGCCACGGGACAGCCCAACGCGTCGGCGACCCGAGCGGCGACGCTCTCCAGGGTGTCCCCGGCGACCGCGCCGGCGACGAGGGTCAGCGGCGTGGACCGGGGAGCGGACGGCTCCGCTCCCCGGTCCGGCGCAGCTTGTCGGCTTTGGTCAAGCGCTCGGGAGCGCTGCATGCTCGAGGCGCACGCGGGCCTGACCGGTCACCGAACGTCGCGTCATAGGGCGGCGGTCGCTGCGCCCGTCTGACCGGATCCGCTGGCCACCCCGGGCACCCCGTTCGGGTACCCCAGCGATGGGATGTCCGACGGGTAGACCTCGTGCCCATGTTCGGCCGTGTCGCCGATCTCCATGTTCTCCTCCGACATTCGCAGCGGGACGAAGAGCCCGACGACCTTTAGGAGGATGAAGGTGATCAGTGCAGACCAGAAGATCACCCACGCGGCGGCAAACGCCTGCCACTTGAGCAACGTGAAGTTGCCGTGCAGGACGCCGGCCGCACTCCCGGTGGCGACCAGACCGTGCTTGGACGTCGTGTAGAACACCGCCATGTTCGGGTCGGCGAAGATGCCCGTGAGCAGACCTCCGGCGAGCCCGGCCATGCCGTGGGTGTACACGACACCCAGAGTGTCATCGACGTTGCGGAACGGGCGCAACCGGCTCAGATAGTTGAGCGCGAAGTACACCAGTGTGGCCGCGATGACGCCGATGGCAATCGCGCCCCACCCGTTGACAAACCCGGCAGCGGGAGTGATGGCGACAAGGCCCGTGATGATTCCGTTGACCCCACCGATCATGCTTGGCTTGCGGCCGGTGATGTAGTCCCAACCGATCCACACCATGAACGCGACGGCGGTGCAGAGGTTCGTGTTCAGGATCGCGGCGGCCGCAGACATGTTCGATGCGTACGGGTCCCCTCCGTTGAAGCCGTTCCAACCCAGCCACAGCAACCCAGCACCGACGGCGACCATCGCCAGGTTGTTGGGGGCGTCGACCTCGCGGTCTCGCTGGAGGCGCGGACCGATCACCGCTGCGGCGACGAACCCCGAGACTCCGGCGGCGAGGTGGATCACGTACCCACCGGAATAGTCAAGGGCGCCGTGGTGACCGAAGAAACCGCCGCCCCAGATCAGGAACGCGTTCACGACGTAGACGAACGTGATCCAGAGCACGACGAATGGAATCCAGGCCTTGAAATTGATCCGCCCAAGGACCGACCCCAGCATCAGGATCGGCGTGATCCCAGCGAACACGAACTGGAAGTAGACGAGTGTCGACTTCGGGAAGGCCTGGCTCCCCAGCAGGGGAATGTTGCTCTGTTCCTGTAATTCCTTGTGACTGAGCACCGGGCCGGGCTTACCGATGAAGTTGCCGAAGAAGCCCGAGTGGGACAAGCCATGGAACGGCGAACCGAAGCCCATCTTGAATGCGTAGAGCACCCAGATGATCAGCACGACCGAGAAGGCCGCGAACGTCAGCATCATGCTGTTGATTGACCAGCGCTTCTGCATGATGCCGCCGTACAGCACGACGAGCCCCGGAACGCTCATCAGCCCGACCAGGGTCGCGGCGGTCATCTGCCAAGAGGTGTCTCCCGCGCTAAGCCATGTTGGCGCTTCGACTGGCATGCATCTCCTTCATTTCGTGGACACCGACCCGCGTCCGCGAGTCGTGGCTGAGCCGCTCCGGCCCAAGCTGACAGCCGACAGGCTTCTCCAGTGCGCGCTTTCCCTCCATAGCCGTGAGGCCAGCGATCCCCCGACATCCCTGGACATATGGATAAGCAGCCTGCGTTTGCAGGGAAAAACGCGGCCCCGGCCGGATCGGCAGGCGCGGTGAAGTGCCGCAATATGCGGCCTTGGGAGAGAAGGAGTCAGCCGCTGCGAGGTACCGCGGGAACGGGCAATCCCGCCTTGCGACACGCATCGGCAAGCGCATTGGCGAACGCGACGTTGGGTGAGTGCCGCCCACCCGGCTCCGTGCAGAGATCGCGGGCCGCCTTGCCGCATCGGTAGAGCTCAGAGCCGCCGATCACGGTCGCCGCGCTGACGTCGATGCAGCCATTACGTGATTGCCGTTGCACGCTGGTGAACGCGATGATCACGGCGACGCCGATCACCAAGAGGAGTCCGAGGACGGACCCGATCATCCACTTCTCCCGCCGGCTGACGGCTGATCGCCTGGCGACCTCCTGCCCGTGCCCTGGCGGCAAGATCAGCATCGTCGTAGTCTACGAGCGGCGGGCGCGTCAGAACGAGAGCGCGGCCCCGTGCGGGAGGACGATCACGGATCCGCGCGCCGAGTCCAGTTGCCCGCGCGCCAGCCCACCCAGGGCGATCCTGCCCTCGGGCCCGTTGCTCTGGGAGTCGACCAGGATGAGGTCGGCGTTGCCGGCGCCGGCAAGGACCTCGGCGCCCAGCGCCTGGGCCAGCGCCTCGGCACTCTGGTGTGCGGCGCCGTTGCCGCCATCGGCCACCGAGATGGTCTGGATCCGCTCGTCGGCTCGGGTCCGCAGCCCCGCCGCGGCGACGCCGATGGCCACTGGGCTGCCCTCGAGCAGGCCCTGGGCCGAGCCGCCGGGTTCGACACGTCCGGGCGGGGTGCGGTAGTCAGACCCGAACAGGATGAGCCGCGCGCCTTCGGAGGCGGCCAGCTTGGCCAGCCCCTCGCCGGTGGACGGATCGATCACCACGTGGCGCTCGATCTCCGGCTCACCCAGCCACAGCGCTCCCTGCTCCAGTCGGCGATCGGCGTCATAGACGCCGATCTCCTCCCGCCGGGGGTCGAATTCCCGAGAGTGGCGCACATAGGCCAACGACAGCAGAGCGCCGCCCACGGCCAGCATCCGGCCGAGCGCGAGCGCGTCGTCGTCGTTGGTGGTGCCGTCGTAGGAGACGATGATCGAGGTCGCCATTGCGGTGCTGAATCCTGCGCGACCGGCGGCGTCGCGACATTGGCCACGTGGACAAGGATCCACCCCGCCCGCCTATCCCGGCGGCACGGCACCCCCGGTCGGTCCCTGTGCCACCCTCGGAGGGTGCGGCGATCAGCCACAGCGGTGTCGGCGCTGCTCCTGCCCGCCGCGCTGCACGCCCACCACCACGGATCTGCGCTTGACTACATCGGATTGGCCGCGGCGACGGCTGCGAGCTGGATTGGCCTGCCGGGACCGGGGGAGCCCGTGCTCATCGGCGCGGGAGTGCTCGCCGCCCGGGGGCGGCTCGATCTCTCGACGGTGCTGGTGGTGGCGTGGGTCAGTGCGACGGTGGGCGGGATCCTCGGCTGGGCGATTGGGCTCAAGGCGGGGCGCCGGCTGGTCATTGCCCAGGGGCCGGTGCGCCGGCTCCGGCTGCGCGCCATCGCGCGGGGGGAGAGGATCTTCCGGCGATATCCGGTGTGGGCCATCCTGCTCACCCCGTCGTGGATCGCGGGCATCCACCGCGTGCGCCCGACCGTCTACAACGTCACCAACGTGGTGTCCGCGGCGGTGTGGGCCGCGGCGATCGGCCTCGGCGCGTACTTCGCCGGGCCCTCGGTCATCGAGTTCGTCAACGACTTCGGCCTCGGAACCACGGTGATCCTGGTCGTCGTCATCCTCGTGGCCGTGGGCGCCGAGCTCGCGCGCCGCCGCCGACACCGAGGCGGTCAGGCTCAGAGCTGAGTCTGCGACCAGTTGATGTTGACGATCGGGGGCGTCGGCTGCCCGATCTCGAGCTGGACGTCCTCATGAGGCAGCAGTGGGATGTCGCGCGGGTCCTTCTTCCACGGCTTGCCGTTGACAAACGCGGTGATCTTGCCGCTGAGGCCGCCCACCTTGTCGCCGCTCAGCGGCTGGTGCCATTCGTCGAAGAAGTCCCCCAGCGTGTAGATCGTCTTGGTGGGCGACTCGATGTGGATGACGCCGTCGGTGGTGTGGGTGTGCAGCCAGTAGATGCAGCTTCCGCCGCTGGCGATCGGCCCCTGGTTGGTCTGCTGGGCCTGCGAACCGGGGATGCCGACGCCCGCGGGGAGGGTGTAGGCGTGGCCGTTCTTGAACACCGCCAGGTGCGCGTGGATGTGGTAGGCGAGCTGCTCGACGGCCCCGCAGCTGATGCCGTCCACTTTGCCGGTGCCGGTCGTGCTGGCGGGGGCCAGCTCCGGGCCGGTCTGCAACGGCACGCCCTCAAAGCCGATTGCCGGCTGCGACGCCCTCGATGTCGTCCCGGTGCTCCCCGATGTGCTCGTGCTCCCCGACGCGGCAGTGCCGGTTCCGGTCGACCCCGCGGAGCCAGAGCTCGAGCTCGAGTTCGACGAGCCGCACGCGGCGAGGGCGAGGGCGCAGGCGAGCGCGGTGGCAGTCGGGATCAGGCGGCGCATCGGATCCGCAAAGGTAGCTGGATGCGTGGCGTGAGGCGTTGGTAGCGTGTGCAGCGATGTCCGACGAGTCCGCATCCGGCGGTCCGGCCCACGCTTCGTCCGCGGGCGCTGGACTGCCCATGACCACCGGCCTGGACATCCCCGGCCTCGCGGTCACGGAGAACCTGGGAGTCGTCTACGGACTGGTCGTCCGCAGCATGGGGTTCACCGGCAGCGTGGTCTCGTCGTTCAAGGCGCTCCGCCGGGGTGAGATCAGCGAGTACACCCAGCTCCTGGAGGATTCGCGCCGGCACGCCATCGATCGCATGGTCGACAACGCCCGTCTGATGGGCGCCGATGCGATCGTCGCGGTCCGCTTTGACTCCTCCGAGATCGGCCAGCAGTTCACCGAGATCGTCGCCTACGGCACCGCGGTCAAGGTCCGTCCCTCCGCGTAGCGGCGTCGCGACATGCAGCTGGGCGAGGCCGACCGCGAGCAGCTGTTTGAGCGGCTCAGCCGCCACCACGCGGCTGGACACCTCGAGCTCGACGAGCTCGAGCGCCGAGTCGGTGTGGTCGCCGCTGCAACCACTCGGGAGGAGGCGGCCGCGGTGCTCAGCGACCTACCGGCGCTGCCCGGCGATCCGGTGGGCCCCCGCCGTGACCGACCCCGATGGGGACGCGGTCATGGAGATGCCGACGCGCCGAGGCCCGACTGGCGCCCCACCAACGAGCGCTTCCGCGATCCGGGGACCAACCGGGTGATGCGCGTCTGGGAGGACGCGGGCGGTACGCGCCATTACGTGCCCGACGACGAGGTGCCCTGACCCCGACGTCGCGGGCCCCGGATACCCGGTGCCGGCGACGTGCAGTTCAGGTGCCTCAGCGGCGGCTACCGCCCCCGCCGAAGATCGACAGGAAGAACAGGAAGATGTTGAAGACGTCGAGGAAGATCGACGCGGCGATTGGGATTGCCCCGCCCTGCGTGGTCCGGCGCAGGCGGTTGAAGTCAAACACCGTGAACGCGCCGAAGATCACCAGCCCGGCCACCGCGTAGATCACGTTGGCGCCCGGGATGGCGACGAAGGTCGCGATCAGCCCGAACACGATGAGCGCGAGCAGCGCCCAGAACAGCGTCCGCGCCCACGACGAGAGATCACGGCGGGTGGCGTATCCCGCGGCGCCGAGCGCCGCGACCATCAGCGCCGTCGCACCGGCGGCCTGCCAGACGGCGGCCGGGTCCGCGCTGACGTACACCGCCAGTACCGGTCCCACGGCCATGCCGATGAAGAATCCGAGACCGAAGAGCAGAGTGATCGCCAGTTGCTCGCGGCCCTTCGCCGAGGCGAACTGCAGCCCGAAGACGCAGGCGATGGCGACGAAGAAGAACAGGATCCCCGTCCCGCCGGAGAGGTTGCGACCGATGTAGGCGCCGAGCGCCGTACAACCAACGGTGAGGGCCACAAGACCCATCACTTGACCGAAGACGCCGCGCGTCTGGTCCCGAGTGAGCGCCTGGTCACGAAGCGCGTAGTCACGAGTGAAGGACATGGCTCGGAGGATAGGTGATGTCTGCCGCATTACCAGCAGTTTCATAGAGACTTCATATGCGGCGGCGCTGCCCTCGATCCGGAGTCGTGATACTGGACGATGTGCCTCACACCACCGTTGCGCCGCCCCCTGACAAGCCGGCACCGGCCAGGCCTGCGGTCTCGCGCTCGGCATGGACGCGCTTGGCCGCCTGCACCGCCGCCGCGGCGCTGCTGCAGCTCGACGGCACGCTGATCACGGTGGCGCTCCCGTCGGTGGCCCACGGCCTGAACGTCAAGGGCAGCACGACGTCGGCCGTGCTCAGTGCCTACTTCGCCGCCTACGCGCTGATGCTCATCCCCGGCGGCGAGCTCGTCGACCGCTTCGGCGCGCGGCGCCTGGCCCTGAGCGGCCTGGCCGTGTTCGCCGTCGGCGCGCTCGCCGGCGCGCTGGCCCAGTCGTTTGACGCGCTGCTCGCGTCGCGCGTCATCCAGGGCGCCGGGGCGGGCCTCGTCAGCCCAGCCGCGCTCGCCGGCGCGGTCTCGGGCTTCCCCCCTGAGCGGCGCGGCAGCGCGCTGGGGATCTGGGGAGCCAGCGCCGGAGTGTCCAATCTCGCGGGGCCGCTGCTCGGCGGCCTGTTGACCGTCGCCTTCGGCTGGCGCGCCAATTGGTGGGCGCTCCTGCCGCTGACCGCCGCGGCGGCCATCGCCATCGCTCGGCTGCTGCCCACCCTCCCGCACGGCGGCGAGGAGGGCGGCAATCCTGCACTCAACCGCGTCGTGCTCGCGGCGACGCTGGTAGCGGCGCTCACCTTCGCCGTGATGATCGGCGCCTTCTATATCGCCGAGCAGTACCTGCAGCGGGTGGCGGGGTTCTCCGCGCTTGGCGCCTCGGGCGCCCTCGTCCTCGTCGCCCTGCTGGTGGGCGTCGCCGCTCCGCTGGCCGGCAAGCTGGCCGACCGTTACGGTGAGACGCTGCCCGCGCTCGTCGGCTTCGTGGCCGCCGGTTTCGGCCTGGCCCTGTTGGGGATCCCGGGGTTCACGCTCGACGGCGTGGTCACGATCCTCCCGCTGATCCCCGTCGGCCTGGGGCTGGGGATGCTGTTCGTCCCCACCAGCCGGGCTGCGCTCAACGCCAGCCCCAACGCATCGCACGGCCGCACCTCGGCACTGCTGTCGGTGGGGCGCCTTCTCGGCGCCGCGGTGGGCGCGGGTCTCGCCGGCATCGCGCTGACCGGGACGCTCACCGCCTCCACGGTGCACCACGCGCTCCTCCTGGGCGCGCTCATCTGCCTGGTCATCGGGATCCCGGCGTCGTTCTACCTGTCGGGTGACGGCCCGACGCCGACGCTCGCCAGCGGTTAGCCGGACTGCCGGGACCGGTAGGTCCGCACCTTCTCGCGGTTGCCGCACACCGCCATGTCGCACCAGCGCCCCGAGCGGTTGCGGCTGGAATCCCAGAACGCCCACTGGCAGTCGTCGGCGACGCACGCCTTCACGCGCGCCCACTTGCCGTCCATCGCCGCGTGAGTCACCGGGACCAGGAGCTGGGCCAGGACGCCGTCAAAGCCCTCGGCCCGCGGGGCGATCTCGATCGCGCCACTGTCGCCGAAGTGCACCGACAGCCGGCCGCGCTCGGCCACCTCCTCCAGGCGCCTGGCCGTCTCACCGGGCTCCAGGTCGCGGTCGTTGTGGGCCAGCAGCACCGTGCGCAGGGATTCGCGCAGGTCGATCGCCTGCTCGAACTCGGGTGCGTCGAGCGCGGGCTCGCCGCCGGCGCGCAGCCCCTGCTCCTGCAGCCACGTGGCCAAATGGGCCGGCGTGTCCGTCCGGTCCTCGCCGGTCTCGACGTCAAGGGTGTTGACGAAGTCGATGACCAGCTGGAGGTTGTGCGGGGGCTTCGACATTCGGCTTGAAACCATCATATCTGTGTAGTAGGTTACCGCAACACCGGCTAAGCGATTACGGAGGTGTCAGAGCAATGTTAGGGCACGGAGTGGGAGCGGCCAACACCTATTCCCTGGCGCGCCCGTGGCTGGATTGCACCCAGGCGCTGTTCGAGCCGAGGCTGCTGACGCGGCTGCGCGCCCGGCTCCGGCGCTTGGAGCTCGACCACGCGCTGGCCGAGGGCGCTGATCCATCGGACTCGCCGTTGCTGGCGGCGCGGGCGGCCCAGCTGGTCTCACCAGGGGCCCGGCACCGGCTGGCCAGCGCGCTCGAGCGCCTTGTGCTCACCGGTGACGCCCCGGCCACGCCCTGGCGGGTGACGCCCCGTCCCTACGCGATGGACGCCAACCGACAACGACTCCTGGACCTGACAACGACGCTGCGCCGGGGCGGACTGCTCTACGCACGCGGAATCGCCATCCTTGAGCTCGTGTTGATCGATGGCACCGGACCGGCCTACACCGACGCGCGGGGCGAGGGCCTCGCGCGGCAGCTGAAGCTCGCCGTGGCCAGCCTGGGCGGCTGACCTCGCAGCCGCGCGACCGCGTCATCGCCGGACTGCGGGCCGGCCTGCCCTACGGGGCTGCCTCGCTGCTGCTGGGGCTCTCCTTCGGCGTGCTCGCCCGCCCCCTGATGGGCTCGGCGGCCACCATCGTCATGTCGACGATCGTCTTTGCCGGCTCGGCGCAGTTCGCCGCGCTGGCGGTGCTCTCGGCGGGCGGTGGGGCGGCCGCGGCGATCGTCGCCGGCATGCTGCTCAACCTCCGCTTCGTCCCGATGGGGATCGCCATCGCGCCCTCTCTGCGGGCGGGGCCGCTCGGCCGGGCCCTGCGCGGTCAGGCCCTCGTCGACGCCTCCTGGGCCCTGGCCAACCGCGGCGGTGGCCGCTTTGACATCGACTTCCTGCTGGGCTCGACGCTGGCCCAGTACCCCGGCTGGGTGGGCGGGACGGTGCTCGGCGTCCTCGCCGGCGGACTCATCGGCAACCCGCGGGCGTTGGGCCTGGACGCGATCTTTCCCGCGTTCTTCCTCGGCCTCCTCGTCGCCGAGCTGAGCCGGCCCCGGGCGCGGCCGGTGGCGGCACTGGGCGCGCTCGTCGCGGTCGTGCTGATGCCGCTGACGCCCGCCGGGGTGCCGATCATCGTGGCCGCGGCGGCGGTCTTCGTCGTGGCGGGGTGGAGCTCGTGACCACTGCGGTCTGGATCACCGTCGGCGGCCTGTGCGTGGCCACGGCGGTCATCAAGGCGTTCGGACCTGTGGTGTTCGGCGGCCGCGACCTCCCGGGGGTCCTGGCCCGGGCGATCCCCCTGCTGGCGCCTGCGCTGCTGGCGGCGCTCGTCGTCACCGAGACGGTCGGCGGGACCGGTCGCTCGCTGGTCCTCGACGCCCGTCTCGGCGGGCTGGCTGTGGCCGCGTTCGCGATCTGGCGCCGCTGGCCGCTCGCGGTCGTGGTGCTGTGCGCCGCGGGTGCCACCGCGCTGTTGCGCGCCGTGGGATAGCCGCGCGGCTCAGAGAAGAGAGGCGCCGCCGCTTCCGCATCCCGCGGAAGCAGCGGCACCCCGGCCATCGGCGCCAGCGAGGATTAGCGCCGATGAGGTTGGCAAGCGCCAAGCCTGCCCCTCACGACGCCCATCCGCGCAAATCCTTCCCGCCTGGAGGCACACCTCGCCCGCCAGCCGTTCGAGGGTGGCGTCAAACAGCCGCCGCACCCAGGCCTGACCTCCGGCCGCCAGCAGGATCCGCTCGGTCAGGGCCAGCCGCGTCACGGTGGCGCTCAGCGTTGCGACCGTCGTGCCCGCGCCGGCGCGCTGAAGGTCCCAGCGCACGTTCACCTCGGTCCCCGAGCCGATGTGAGCGGTCCCGGCCAGGTGGGCGGGCCAGCGCGAGTTGACCACCCGCGTGCGGGCCGCGCGCCGCAGCCACAGCGGCCCGCGCAGCACCATGCGCGCGCCCCGCAGCGTGCCGTCGGGGCCCACGTCAAGCTCACGCATCGCGATCCGGCCGGTGACGAGGCGGCGATGGTTGTGCGGCTGGCTGAGGAACGCGAACGCCTCGTCACGACCCACGGGCAGGGGTCGCCGGGCGCAGATCTCCATCACGACGCCTCGCCGGCGAGCTCTTCCTCGCGGCTCGGCACCGCAGCGGGGTCACCGTCGGCGCCGCCGCTTGCGTCGAGCAGGATGTCGGCCAGAGCCTGCGGGGCGTCCCACATCGGCATATGTCCGGCATCTGACAGGACCACGTTGCGGATCCGGTCGGGCACCCAGACCGGTCGGCGGATGAGACGGTCGTGGTCGGGCCAGACGAGGGTGACCGGGCAGCGAATGCGCTCCAGGCCTTCGAATCGCCCGGCGCGCATGGTGTCGTTGACGCGCACGAAGTCCGGAGCCCCGGCGTAGGCGGAGACGAGCTGGCGCGCGGCATCGGCCGGCACGCGGCGCGGGTGCGCCATCGCTCCTGAGAGCAGGAGCGAGCGTCCGGGGCGCGTCGCGACGCACCAGCCGGCTGCGGGCAGTAGCGCGCGCGCCAGGCGGTGGGCGATCGCCGCCTTGGGGACCAACGGCTCGGGCCACAGGCCGGCGGGGGCGATCCCGGTCACGCCCTGCGCACTCCCCATCAGTCCGAGCTCCAGCGCCACCCAGCCCCCCAGGGAGTTGCCGGCCACGTGGGGACGCTCGACCCCGAGCGCGCTCAGGTGCTCGGCCACGGCCGCCGCCAGCGCCCGCGGCGTCGGGACCTGACCGGCCAGGGCGGGGGACTGGCCGAAGCCAGGCAGGTCGATCGCGATGAGCTCGCGCCGCGGGGCCAGCAAGGGCACCACCGGATCCCACACGTGGCGGTCGCCACCCAGCGGATGGAGCAGGACGAGCGGGGATCCGTGGCCAGTCCGGTGCTGGGCGAGCATCGCCGGGGTGGACCTGGTCATTACCCGGGACCCTATACCCGGTCGCCGCGGCACTACTCGCGTTCCGCGTCGCAGGCGCCGGGAAGCAATCGCGCCGAGCGGCGTCTTTGCAGGCGACATGAAGCGTGGAAACGAGTCCAGGAGGACAGGCATGCGCGCACCCAGTCCCAGCCGTGTCTTGATCGTGGCTCATCAGACCGCCGACAGCCCGGAGCTGGCCGAGGCGGTGGCGCGTCGCGCCGACGAGAGCGCGTGCACCTTCACGCTGCTGGTCCCCGCTCAGTCCCGCGGCCTGCGCCGCGTCAGCGATCCCAACCGTCACGACATCAGTGAGGCCGAGGACCGGTTGGAGCTGGCGATCCCGCTGCTCTCCGAGGCCATCGGCGAGTCGATCATCGGCGTCGTCGGCATGCCCGAGCCGCTGGCGGCAGTCCAGGACGCACTCAGCGTGCTCGGCTTCGACGAGGTGATCATCTCGATGCTGCCGGTGCGGGAGTCACGCTGGTTCCGGCTGGAGCTGCCCCGCAAGGTGCGGGCGCTCGGCGTGCCGGTCACCGAGGTCATCACCGCGACCCGCGAGGTTGACCACAGCGCGGCCTGAGCCGGCGCCGCGGGCGCACGGCGGCCGTCTTTAAGTCTCGCAAGCCCGTCCTGGGGCATCATCAATTGCAGTGATCCGCGATGCCCCACCGATGAAGACGCGCGCTGCCGCGGTCTCCATCGCCTCCAACTCCTGCCTGATCGTCCTGAAGGTCGCCGCCGGCCTCATCACCGGCTCGGTCGGCATCCTCTCCGACGCGGTCCACTCGCTCATGGACCTGATCGCCTCGCTCATCGCGTGGGCGTCGGTGCGCAAAGCAGACGTGCCCGCTGACGCATCGCATCGCTACGGCCATGAGAAGCTCGAGGATCTCGCCGCCGGGGCCCAGGCGCTGCTGCTGTTGATCGGAGCCGTCGTCATCGCCGTCGAGGCTGTCCGCCGTCTGATCAACGGTGGCCGCGTGGACTCGATCGGGATCGGCATCGCCGTCGCCGGCGTGGCGGCCGCCATCAACTTCGTCGTCTCCGCGTACCTGGAGCGCACGGGTGAGAGGACCGGCTCCAACGCCCTGCACGCCAACGCGGCTGACCTGCGCACGGACGCCATGGTCTCGGTGGCCGTGCTCGTCTCCCTCGTCCTGGTCAAGCTCACCGGCGCGACGTGGCTGGACTCGGTCGTCGGACTGCTCGTGGCGGCCGCGATCGCCCGCACCGGGGTGCGGATCCTCGTCGACGCCAGCCGGCGGCTCGTCGACGAGGCCCTGCCCGCCGACGAACTCGCCGCGCTCCAAGAGGTCGTCGAGTCGTTCGTGGGCGACGAGGTGGTGGGCTTCCACGACCTTCGCGCGCGTCATGTCGGCAGCCACCATCAGGTCGATCTCCACCTCCAGTTCGCGGCTGGGACGAGCCTGGAGCGCGCCCATTACGTCTCCCATCAACTCCAGGACGCCGTTATCGCTCGCCTGCCGGGCACGACGCTGCTCGTGCACCTCGAGCCGGAGGACCGCGTGCGGCCTGACCGCTTCGAGCAGCCTGACGGCGTGTCCTCCGCGCACTCCTAAACGCTGGGAAGGTTTGCCTGGCCCGGGCGTCTCTAGATGCCAGATGCGCGCCCCTCCAGGCCGTTTGATCACTGCTGTGGCCTGTTGTGCCGCACTTGCCGCCATTCCGGCCTCAGTCGCGCAGGCGGCCTCGACCGGTGGCGCCCTTTCGACCAACGTCCCATCAGCCACCGCCACGGGCATCCATCTCATCGCCACACCGGCCCGCCCGGCGACCGGCGCTCCGGTCCACCTGTCGGTGAGCGCGCCTGCCCCCGGGGCGACGGCCTTTGCCTGGGACCTCAGCGGGCAGGGGGCCTTCACGCGTCACACCGCCGCCGCCCAGACCATGGTTCAGTTCGCCGCGCCCGGGACCCACACCGTCGCTGTGCGCTTCGACGTTCGGGGACACATGGAGCTCGCTGTGGCCACACTGACCGTGGCGCCATCGCGATCACCGGAGCGGACCCACGCGCGTCGCACCAAGCAGCGCGCCGCCGACCATGCCACCGCCCACGCGGCGGGTGATCCTGGCGTGACCGTCGCCGACTTTCACTTCACGCCCGGCACGACCACGATCCACGTCGGTGACACGGTGACCTGGAGCAACAGTGGGCCGTCGAGCCACACCGCCACCGCCACCAACGGCAGCTTCAATACGGGGATCCTGAAGAAGGGCCAGAGCGCGTCGCACACCTTCAGCCAGGCGGGAACGTTCGCCTACGCCTGCCAGATCCACCCCTTCATGCACGGCACGATCGTGGTACTGGCCAGCACGACCAGCACCACCCAGGCGACCACCACCCCCACCACCACGACGCCCGCGAGCACGACGCCGGCGACCTCGACGCCGGCGACCTCGACGCCGGCGACCTCGACGGCGGCGGCCGACACCGGCCCGTCGCTCCCCAACACCGGCTTCAACGTCCTCGAGGGTCTGCTTGTGGGGCTGGCGCTCCTGGGCCTGGGGACGGGGCTGCGCCGGACCCGCGCCCGCCGCGGCGGCCGGTTTCCAACCCACGCCGCCGCGTGTGAACCTCACATCAAAACTTGTGTGTTCATCTTGTAACTTGTCTTGACAAGTTCGGAGAACGGGCGGGACGCTGCGCCGCGGAACGCAACGACAGGCAGAACAGCGAGCTCAACATCTTCGACTTCAAGGCGGTGACGACCTACATCATCGTCCTGGTCGTCATCGTTCTCATCGTGGAGCGGGTCTCGACCGAACTGCGCAAGCGGCTGTGAGGGTCTCGTAGCGCGCACGCGGCTTCGCCCGACGACGGCGGGTGGGAGAATCGCCGCCAGGATGGCATCGACCCAATCCCTCCCTCGGCATGCCGCGATCGCACAGGCATTGCGCGAGCAGATCCGTTCCGGCGATCTCACCCCGGGGGCGCCGCTGCCCTCCGAGTCCCGGCTGACCAGCCAGTTCGCCGTCTCGCGCGGCACGGTGCGCCAGGCGCTGGCCGCGCTGCGCGCCGAGGGGCTCATCGCCGGCGGCCGCGGGCGCGTCCCGGTCGTGCGCCGAGCCGGGCTGGCCCAGAACTTCGACCAGCTGGTCTCCTTCTCGATGTGGGCGCGCCAGTTGGGTCGGGTGCCCTCGGCGCGCACCCTGGACCTCACCAAGCGCCCCGCCGACGCCGAGACCGCCGAGCAGCTGGCCATGGAGCCCGGCACGCCGATCTTCTCCTACACCCGTCTGCGCATGCTCGACGGAGAGCCGGTGCTCGTCGAGCGCGCCGCTTTTCTGGAGTCGGTCGGGCGGATGCTGCTCGACTGCGATCTCGACGGCGGCTCGGTCTACGAGCAGCTGGGTCAGCGTGGCGTCGAGTTCGCCGAGGCCCACCAGACGATCGCCGCCATCGCCGGCGGGGGCGAGGACACCTCGCTGCTCGGCGTGCCGCGGCGCACCCCGCTGCTCGAGGTCCGCCGCCGCGCGCTCGGTCCCGACGGCACGGCGTTGGAGTGGTCGCGCGACCGCTACCGGGGCGACGCCTTCGAGATCACCATCCACAACCAGCACCAACTGCCCCGCGCGGGCGTGGCGCTGCGCTCAGCGTCCAATGACCGCTGAGCCCGCCTCGGTGAGCGTCTCCAGCGTGCGCGGAGCCAGGCCCAGCGCGGTCGTCATCCCCACCCCGGAGACGATCTCGACCACTACGACGCCGGGCAGCGGCTCGGTGATGAGGAAGGGATGGCCGGGGGCCGAGGGGTAGACGCCGTGCCAGCGCTGGCGCACCGTCAGCGACTCGGCGCCGAGCAGCCGCCGCGCCTCGGCGAGCACCAGCTCGTCGAGCCTCTCGTCGCTGAACGGCGAGACCGTCTCGCCGTATTCATGGGTGTCGCCCAGCAGCAGGTCCCCGCCGGGCAGCTGGGTGACGATGAGGTGCACGCCGGCGCTCAACAGCTCGGGCCGCTCGGCCTCGATCCTCGCCCGCAGGGCGTCGGCGCCGGGCTGGGCGCTGTAGCCCGGATAGCGGACCAGGCTCAATGCTGTGAGCAGCGCCGGCCGATAGCGCGCGCCTGCCGGCGTGGCCACGCGCAGCATCTGCAGCTTGCACTGCGTCAGCCCCTCACGGTGTGGCGCGAGCTCCGGCTCCAGCCAGCCGTACTCGGGGCCTGGGCAGACGATGATCAGGGGCGCGCGGACCTCGCCGCCGGTGAAGCGGACGAGCCCCGGGTCGATCTCGTGTACCGGCGCGCTGAAGAGAACGCGCGCCTGCGGGTCTTCGTCCAACAGTGCCGCCAGCGCGCCGACGGCCCGCCGTGGGTCCACCCGCAGGTCCAGCCCGGCGTGCAGACCGCCCACCAGTTCGCCCGTGGGGATGGGCGCGAGCCGCCCCACCTCCCGCGCGCTGAGAAGTCGTGCCCCACGCCGCTCGTCGGCGGCGATGCCCTCCATCACCGCGAGCTCGTCGTCGGCGCGGGCGGCGATGAGCGTGCCCGCCTGATGGAGCTCGAGGCCGGCGCGCCGCCCCAGCGACAGCCAGCGCTCGCGCGCGTCCAATGCGCAGTCGAGCACCGCGCCCTCGGCCATGGCGGAGACGATGACGTGACCGAAGTTGCGGACGCTGGCGCCGACGGCCCGGGCGCTGCGATCCACGACGGTCACGCTCAGACCGCGGGCGCGTGCCTCGAACGCGTGGGCGAGGCCGACGATCCCGGCGCCGACCACGCAGACGTCAGAATCGATGACTCTCGTCTGCTGCATACTTGTCAAGACAAGTCTACGGCAGACGCCAAGAATGTTAACCAGAGCGTGACCAGTCGGGCGCGTTTGGTTCGAGATAGCGAGGTCACTTGTATAGTCAACCTATGGCCTCAATGTTCCAGGCCAACGGACGCAGTTACCGCGCGCCGGAGCGGCCGGTCCTCGCCGTGTGCGCCGACGGGTGGGATCCGGATTACGTCGACGACGCGCTCGAGCGCCGGCTCATGCCCCGGCTGGCCGAGGCGCTGACCGCGGGCGGGACCTATGAGCTGGCGCGGGCCCAGGTGCCCACGTTCACCAACCCGAACAACGTCGCCATCGTCACCGGCGTGAGCGCGGCGCACAACGGGGTGGCGGGAAACCACTATCTCGATGGCTCCGGCGGAGAGGTCCAGGTCACCGATCCGTCGTTCCTGCGCGCCACCACGATCCACGCCGCCGCACTCCGGGCGGGCGTCCCCGCGCTGTGCGTGACGGCCAAGGACAAGCTGCGCCGCCTGCTGGCCACCGGGGGCGTGCCGGCCTTCAGCGCCGAACTGGCCCACGAGCAGACGCTCGACGACGGCACCCCGATCACCGACGTCGTCGGCCGCCCCAACCCCGGCATCTACGACTGGGAGCTGTCGATCTACACCATCGACCTGGCCCTGGCTCTTGCTGACCGGCTCGCGGCGCGCCTGGTCTACGCCTCGCTCACGGACTTCGTCCAACACTCGGCGGCGCCGGGCGAGGCTCTGGCTGACGACTTCTATCGCGCAGCCGACGGGGCGCTGGGCCGCGCCATGGACGCCGGGTTCACCGTCGGGTTGGTCGCCGACCACGGGATGCGCGCCAAGGCCGGCGCTGACGGCACGCCCAATGTCCGCTACCTCGACGAGGCCCTGGCCGCGGCCGGAATCACGGGCTGCCAGACCCTGTGCCCGATCACCGATCCCTACGTCGCCCATCACGCGGCGCTGGGCTCGCTGGCCTGGGTCCACCTCGAGGACCTCGCCCAGCGCCACCGCGCGCGGGCTGCTCTGGCGGCGCTGCCCGGGGTGGAGGGGGTGCTCGACCGGGCCGCCGCAGCCGTGGCCTTCGACCTGCCCGCCGACCGGATCGGCGACCTCATCGTGCTCGCCGACGCCCACACCGTGCTCGGCCGCTCGCGTGAGGCGCACGACCTCAGCGCGCTTCACGGCACCCTGCGCTCCCACGGGGGTCTGCATGAGCGCACGGTCCCGCTCATCGTCTGCGCCTCGCTGCCGGCGGGCGCGCTGGACGGCCGCGAGCTGCACAACCGGGACCTGCACGACATCCTGCTCAACGCCGTGAACGCGTGAGATGAGCACGCTGGCCACGCTCGCGGTCACCTCTCCGTACAGCGGGCAGGTCGTCGGCGAGGCGCCGGTCACCGACCGCTTCGAGGTCGCCGAGGCGCTGGACGCCGCGGCGCGTGCCGGAGCGCCACCGCCGCGCCACGAGCGAGCGCGGGTGCTCAACACCCTCGCCGACCGGCTGGTTCAGGAGAGCGCCGAGTGGGCTCGGCTGATCACGCTCGAGTCCGGGCTGTGCCTGAAGGACACTCTCCACGAGGTGGGTCGCGCCGTCGACGTGTTCCGCTTCGCCGCCATGGAGGCGCTGCGCGACGACGGCGAGACGTTCGCCGGCGACGTCTCCGAGCGCGGGCGCGACCGCCGGGCTCACACGCTGCGCGTCCCCGTCTCGGTGGTGGCCGCGATCACGCCGTTCAACCACCCCCTCAACCAGGTTGCCCACAAGGTTGCCCCGGCGATCGCCGCTGGTGCCCCGATCGTGCTCAAGCCCTCCGAGCGCACGCCGCTGGCGGCACTCCGCCTGCAGGAGTTGCTCCTCGATGTGGGCGTTCCGGCGCAGCGCGCCCGGATTGTGTGCGGGGACCCGGCGACCATCCTCGACGCCTTCCTCGCCCATCCCGCGGTGGAGGTGATCTCGTTCACCGGTGGGGTGGCGGTGGGCAAGTCGATTGCCCGGCGGCTGGGGTACCGGCGCGCCGTGCTGGAGCTCGGCGGCAACGACCCGCTCATCGTGCTGGCCGACGCGGACCTCGAGGAGGCTGCCCGGCTCGCGGTATCGGGCGCGTTTGCCAACTCCGGCCAGCGCTGCAGCGCGGTCAAGCGGATCATCGCCGTGCACGAGGTCGCCGACGAGCTGGCCGAGCGCGTCGCCGCCGGCGCGGCCGCGCTGCGCTGCGGCGACCCCCTTGACGACGACACCGACATCGGCACCGTGATCGACGAGCCCGCCGCGGCCGCCATCTCCGGTCGTGTGCACGCTGCGGTGGGGGCGGGCGCGCGGCTGCTGTACGGCGGTGAGCGCGACGGGGCGCTGCTCACGCCCGCCGTCCTGGATGACGTCACGCCGGACATGGAGGTCGTGGCCACCGAGACGTTCGGGCCGGTCGCGCCGATCATCCGAGTGCGCGACCTCGACGAGGCGATCGCCACCGCCAACGGCACTCCGTACGGACTGTCGAGCGGGGTGTGCACATTTGACTGGCGGGCCATCTCCCGCTGCGTGCGGGAGCTGCGGGCAGGAACCGTCAACGTCCGCGAGGTGCCGGGATGGCGCACGGAGCTGACACCGTTCGGCGGCGTCGGCGACAGCGGCCTGGGGGTGAAGGAGGGCGTGCGGGAGGCCATGCGCGCCATGTCGCACACAAAGCTCTACACGCTCCCGTGGGCGTGAGGAAGGGGTGAGAGGATGGACGGCGAGACGCAGGTGCAGCCCCTGACCGCGGTCAACTGCACCGTCAACGAGATCCTGTGGGCGTGCGAGTCGATGGTGGGGCTGCCCTACGACGGCGAGCCGGTGGACCAGCTCGAGCACGCGCTGCAGTGCGCGGCCCTGGCCCGCCGAACGCTGAAGGCCCAGGGCGGCGCGATGAGCGAGGACGAGGTGCGGGAGTTCCGCGCCCAGCCCGACTGGCGGCTGGCGCTCGCGCTCCGCGAGATCGACGATCGCGCAAACGTCCCGGGCGCCGAGGTCCCGGGCCTCGAGGACTACCGCGACGAGCTCTCGCAGATCGTCGGCGCGCAGCTGAGCGGCTCGTGACCGTGCTGGACGCGGCGCTCGCCGAGCGTCGGCCCGGGCATGGGCTGCCGCGGGCCTTCGCGCTTGACCGCGACATCCATGCCCGAGAGCTCGACGTCGTCTGGCGCGCGAGTTGGCTGTTCGCCGGCGTGAGCGGTCAGGTGCGCGAGGCCGGCGACTTTGTGTGCCTGACCCTGGCCGCCGGTGATTCGGTGATCGTGGTGCGTGGAGAGGACGGGGCGCTGCACGCGCTCCATAACACCTGCCGCCATCGCGGGATGCCCGTCTGCAGCGAGCCGGCCGGACGCGCCCGCCGGTGGGTGTGTCCGTATCACCAGTGGAGCTATGCCCTGGACGGGCGGCTGCTGGGCTGCGGAGGCGATGACCTGGACGCGGCGGAGTACGGGCTGCGGCGGGCCGCCGTCGCCGAGATCGGCGGCCTGGTCTTCGTCTGGCTGGGCACGTCTGGGGTGCCGCCCGCGCCGCTGGAGGAGGCTGCTCGCGAGCTCGCCGCCGCGTCGAGCGCGCAGGGCATCGACCGCGCCCGCGTCGCCCACGTCATCAACTACGAGGTGGCCGCCAACTGGAAGCTCGTGTGGGAGAACAACCGGGAATGCTGGCACTGCCACACCGGTCACCCCGAATACGTGACCGCCAATTTCGACGCCGCGCCCGACACCGATCACCACCGCCGGGCGGCCGCCCAGCGGTCGGCCGAGCACGCGGCGGCGCTGGCCGAGCTGGCCGCGCCCGCCGACGAGCATGACCGCCCGGGGCTGTACCGCTTCCCGGCGCCGGGGCGGTGGTGGTCAGCCAACCGCACCCCGCTGCGCGAGGGGTTCGTCACCGAGTCCCTGGACGGGCAGCCGGTGGCGCCGCTCATGGGCGACTACACCGCCTATGACGTCGGGACGCTGCGCCTGCGCACGGTCCCGAACTTCTGGTGTCACGCCAGCGCCGATCACGCCGTGCTCACGCGCCTGTTGCCCGCCGGCCCCGAGCGCACCGCCATCCGGGTCATGTGGCTGGTGGACGAGTCCGCGCGGCCGGGGCGCGACTATGACCTGGATCGCCTGCTCCCGTTCTGGCAGCTGACCTCAGAGCAGGACTGGGCGCTGTGCGAGCGCAACCACGCCGGTGTGCGCAACCCCGCCTTCGTCCCCGGGCCCTATTCGCCGCGCCGCGAATACAACGTCCTGGCCTTCGTCGAGTGGTATCTGGCGCGCCTCGGGACCGGCTGACCCCGGGTGCCCTGAAGCGCTCATTCGATACCAGCCTGGGCGCGTCTGAACGCGCCTGACGGCCGGCGATGAACCCGCCGGACCACCAGTACAACTTGGATCATCGCCGGCCGTCAGCCACGCCCAGCCATCACCCATCCTGGCACCGACTGACCGCTTCAGGACACTAGTCTTCCAGCCATGAGCATCGTCTCCACACTTCGCATGTACGTGCGCCGGACGCCCAAGCTGAACGAGGCGACCGATCTCTATTCACACACGGTCACCCTCCTCGACGGCGGCGAGCTCGACCTCGCCGGTCTGCGCGGCCGGCCGACGCTGATCATCAATACCGCCAGCAAGTGCGGGTTCACCCCCCAGTACGAGGGGCTTCAGAATCTCCACGAACGCTACGCCGACCGGGGCCTGCAGATGCTGGGCTCGCCATCGGCGGACTTCAACGACCAGGAGTTCGACTCCGGCGACGAGATCGGCGAGTTCTGCCAGCGCAACTACGGCGTGCAGTTCCCGCTCACCGAGCGCATGTCGGTGCGGGCCGATCCCGATCCGCTGTGGTCAGACCTCGCCCGCCAGCCGGGTTCCGCGCCGCCGGTCTGGAACTTCACCAAGTACCTCGTCGGCGCCGACGGGAGGCTCATCGCCCGCTGGCCGACCAAGGTCAAGCCCGAGGATCCGCAGATCATCTCCGCCATCGAGGCGGCGCTGCCCAGCTGATCCCGCGTCGGCCCGCCTGGCGTGTAGCTCAGCGCGCGCCGCTGACCCCGGCGATCAGGCGCGTCGCTGCGGCTTGGAAGCGGGCCATGTCGTGATAGGGCCGCGCGACGAGCATCGCGCCCTCCAAGCCCCCGAGGATCGTCTGCGCGCCGTCCTCGGCGGTACCGTCAAACCGCATCGAGTTGTCGGCGCGGCCGTCCTCCATGACCGTCCGCAGCCACATCTGGTTGTGGTCGAAGAAGCGCAGGATCGCGTCGCGCATCGTCACCGGGAGCGTCTCGTACTCGGCGGCCAGCATCCCGCACAGGCACATGCGGTCCTCGCGCAGGACGTCTGCGTATATCGCCGCATACGCCGCCAGCTTCGCCGACGGGGGTAGTCGCTCGGCGTCGATCCGCTGGAGCTCGGCGGCGAACCGCTCCGTGTAGCGGCCGACGAGCGCGTCGCCCAGCTCCGCCTTGCCCGGAAAGTGGTAATGCAGACTGGCCTTGGTGACGCCCAGTTCGCTCGCCACGTCGGCGTAGCTGAACCCGTTGAACCCACGCGTCTGGACGAGCCGCTCGGCGGTCTCGAGGATCCGCGTCCGGGTCCCTGTCTCAGTCTTGGGCATCGTGGCCGCCATCGCACGGCGAATCCTAACCGAACGTGGCTTGACTCTCTACCTACTAGTAGGTAAGTTCGACGATGCTCAAATTCACCGGCCCCACCGGGGGCCGCTGACTAACCGGGGGGACCACCATGAGCACTCAGGTGAGCAGTGCCACCTTCGACCTGTCGCGCTTCTGCGCTGCCGCCGAAGGACGGGACGCCGAGACCCAGGTCTCGATGTATGCGCCGGACGCGGTCGTCACGATCGCCGATCGGATCAACCAGCCGGGCGCGCCGCAGGTCCTGCACGGCCGCGGCGAGATCGCGGGGTGGCTACAGGACGTATGTGGGCGTGAGATGACCCATCAGGTCACGCACAGCGTCGGGGATGCCACCGGCGCGGCGTTCAGCGAGGCCTGTCGCTATCCGGACGGGACCAACGTCCTGTGCGCGACGGTGCTGCGACTGTCCGACGGGCAGATCGCAGGCCAGACGGTCGTTCAGGCCTGGGACGAGAGCTGACCATCACGGTGATGGGCGGCCGCTCTCCGGGCGGCCGCCCTCAGCGCTTCGGGAGGTCTGGCGGTGCGCTGCGGTACGTCGGCGGCGTGCGCGAGAGACGGATGGGGTTGCGCGTGAGCGGCACCGGCTCGCCGTCCGGCGACGGGACGTCGACCACCGGCTCCAGCCCCAGCGACGCGGCGAGCTGGAAGGCGCCCGCGAGGTCGTTGACCACGCCCGCTGGGACGCGGGCCGAGGTGAGCCGCGCCGCCCATTCGGCCGCGGGTGCCGCGGCCAGGCGCGAGATGAGCTCGACCTTGAGCGCGGCGCGGTTGGTGACGCGGTCTGAGTTTGAGCCAAACCGCGGGTCTTCCTGGAGCTCGGGCGCGTCCAGAACGTCGCACAGCGCGGCGAATTGGCGCTCGTTGCCGACCGCCACCACCAGGTCGCCGTCCCCGGTCGCGTACAGCTCATAGGGCGAGATGCTGGGGTGGGCGTTGCCCATCCGGCCCGGGACGCTGCCGGCGATGGTGTACGCGGAGGCCTGGTTGACCAGCCCCGCCAGCAGCGCCGAGAGCAGGTCGACCTCCACGCGCTGGCCCTCGCCGGTACGGTCGCGGTGGCGCAGCGCGGCGAGGATCCCGAGCGAGGCAAACAGCCCGGCCAGAATGTCCACCAGCGCGACGCCGACCTTCTGAGGCTCGCCCTCCGGGGACCCGGTGACGCTCATCAGGCCCCCAAGGGCCTGGACGAGGAGGTCATATCCGGGCAGCTCAGCGCCGGCCCCCGCCCCGAAGCCCGTGATCGAGCAGAAGATGAGCCCGGAGTTCTCGGCTGCGAGCGCGTCATAGCCCAGGCCTAGCTTGTCCATCACGCCGGGGCGGAAGTTCTCCACCACCACATCGGCGGCGCCGGCCAGCGAGCGGGCTCGGTCGAGGTCGTGCTCGTCGGTGAGGTCCAGCACGACGCTGTGCTTGTTGCGGTTCACCGACTGAAAGTAGGTCGCTCTGCCCTGCGCGTCGAACGGCGGGCCCCAGCTGCGCGTCTCGTCGCCGGTGCCGGGCCGCTCCACCTTGATCACGTCGGCGCCGAGGTCGGCCAGCATCATCGTCGCGAACGGGCCGGCCAGGATCCGGGAGAAGTCGAGGACCCGCAGGGTGCCCAGCGGCGGGATGGCCAGGGACTCGTCGTCGAGAGGGTTGTCGTCCACGCGCGCCATTCTTAACAGGTGACCGCATGATCGCCGCGCCTGCCACCGTCTTCGCCGCGCCGGGGTCGGTCACCGGCTATGCCGCCATCGCCGTCGCCGTATTCATGCTGGCGCTGTGGCTGGCGAGCATCGGGCTGCGCGACGTGTCGATCGTCGATCCAGCCTGGGGACCGGCCTTTGTCCTCGTTGGCGTGGTGGCCTTGGTGGCGGGCGGTGGCTGCCTCGGCCGGCGCTGGCTTCTGTTCGCGATGACCGCGGTGTGGGGCCTGCGGCTGGGGGCCTATCTCCTGGTCCGCAAGCTCGGCGACCCGTCCGAGGACCGGCGGTACGCGTCGATGCGCGAGCGCCGCGGCGCCGTCTTCATCCCCTGGAGCCTGGTGATGATCTTTGGTCTGCAGGGGCTGCTCGTGCTCATCGTCTCGCTGCCCGTGCAGGTGGCCGCGGAGCGCGGCGGCACGTTGAGCGCGGCTGTCATCCCGGGAGTGGCGCTGTGGCTGGTCGGCCTCGCCTTCGAGTCGATCGGCGACGAACAACTGCGCCGCTTCAAGGCCGGATCGGAGAGCCGCGGGCAGGTCATGGATCGGGGGCTATGGCGCTACACCCGCCACCCCAACTACTTCGGGGACTTCTGCGTGTGGTGGGGGCTGTGGCTCGTGGCCCTGACCGCCGGGGGGACCTGGTGGACCTTCGTCGGCCCGGTGGTCATGAGCATCCTGCTCGTCCGGGTGAGCGGAGCGGCGCTGCTGGAGAAGGACATCGCGGAGCGGCGCCCCGGCTACGCGGACTACATCCGGCGTACGTCGGGGTTCTTCCCGCGGCCGCCCAAGACGCCGCGGCGGGACTCTGACGCCGGTGGCGACGCCTGAGGGTTCAGCGGCGAGCCGAAGCGCGAGATTTTTATGCGAGTCACATAAAAACATCGCACTCTCGTCGCCCGGGACCCGGAACCCCCGCCTCGCGGATAGCCGCGGCCACTCGATGAGCGATCTCACCGCCGCCGCGGCTCCAGCAGGTACTGGCTGACCCCCCACCGGCTGCCACCCCGGTAGCGCCAGATCACCTCGGTGGACAGCAGGAAGAGCCGCCAGGTCCCGACCAGCCGCCGCGCCTCGCGCGCAGACCGCCCCGACTCGCGCAGGACCGCCAGCACCTCGTCTTGCCGCGCGTCCAGGTTCGCCAGCCACGCGTCGAGCGTCCGCGCGTAGTGGACGCCCGGCACGTTCCACTGCCCGGCCACCACCAGATCGCGCGCAAACCACAGCATCAGGTCGTGGCTGGGCATCAGCCCGGCGGTGAAGAAGCGCTCCGCGGCCCAGGTGCCCTGAAAGAGATACGGCAGCCATCGGTGGCTGAAGACGTGGACGAAGGCCTTGCCACCGTCAGGGTCCAGCCATCCCGCGACCCGGCCCAGCAGCGCCTCCCAGTTGCGCATGTGCTCGAACATCTCGATCGACAGCACCCGGTCAAAGCGCGCGCCGGGCGCAAAGTCATTGACGTCGGCGGTGACCACCCGCAGGTTGCGCAGCCCACGAACAGAGCAACGATGCTCGATCCACTCCCGCTGCGCCGCCGAGTTCGATACGCCCACCACCGACGCCGCGGGATAGCGCTCGGCCAGCCACAGCGACAGCGATCCCCACCCGCACCCGAGGTCCAGGATGCGCATCCCGTCGCGGACCTGCGCTCGCGAGCACGTCAGCTCCAGCATCGCCGCCTCGGCCCGCGCCAAATCCGACACCCCCGAGTCCCACAGGCACCCGGAGTACTTCATCCGCGGCCCCAGAATCAACTCCAGAAAGCGCGGCGGCAGCTCGTAGTGCTGTTCGTTGGCCTTCTCCGGGACCTCCGCGATCGGTCCGGACGACATCTGCCTCACGAGAGCCTGGAGCCGCTCCCGCCGGCCGGTCACCCCGCCACGCGCCTCGCGCCGCTCGCGCGCCCACGCCCCGTACAGCGACCCGGCCCGCAGCACCGGATCCGGGAGTAACGCTCGCTCCAGGGCATGGTCCAGCAATCGGTAGCGAAGGCTCGAGTCTGTCACGCCGTTGGGGTTATTCTGCGTCGCATGACCGCCAGATACATCCACACCTGCATACGCGTTCAGGACATCGAGAGATCACTGAGGTTCTATTCGCACCTCGGGTTCGAGCACCGCGGACGCCTCAACTTCGGCTCGGCGTACAACATCTACCTGGGTCTGCCCGGGGGCGGCGACGTCCTGGAGCTGACCGTCAACGTGGGCCGCGAGGAGCCCTACGACCTCGGTGATGGCTACAACCACATGGCGCTCGTCGTCGACGACCTGTACGCGCTGCTGGAGCGGCTCGATGACAACGACATCCAGCCCGAGAAGCCGCCCTATCACCCCGGAGAGCGCGAGGAGCTCCCGCTGATCTGCTTCGTCCAGGATCCCGACGGCTATCGCATCGAGCTGATCGACGGTGAGTTCGCCACGCCCCAGGACCCGCCCAAGGAGGAGTGGGTCGAGTCCGCAGGCTAGGCCGCCGGCCGCCGATCGGGCTGCCGTCTAGGTGAGCCGTGCTGCTCGGCGGCGGCGCACCCGCCGCGCGGCGGAGCGAAACGGCGCCGTCAGCCGCCAGCTGTGGCTGTGCGCGAGCATCTCCTGGAACTCCGTCACCCGGTTCTCGGCGGTGAGGCGCCGCGCATGCTCGGTGTCGCCGCGGGCGACGGCCTCGCCCAGCAGCACGCGTAGCCGGCGGTCATCGGCGTGCAGTTGCTCGATGTTGCGCAGCAGCGCGGCCAGCTCGCGCGGCTCGTCGGGCTGACGTGCCTCGAGCTCGGAGGCCGTCAGGACGACGTCTCGCTTGCGCATCGCGACCCAGCCGTGCGTGCCCGGGATCACCGCACCGGCGGCGTCGCGCTCGTGGCGAATGTCGAGGATCTCGAAGGCGCGCCCCCAGTGGGCGTGGATCCACCAGTCAGAGAGAAACACCGTCGGGCCGCCGCCGTCCCAGTCCTGCCCGTAGCGCAGGACGTTCATGCCCACCCGGTCCGGGTCCCACGGCCCTGCCGCCTCGGCCTCGGCCATGCCCTCGCTCAAGATGGTGGCCAAGACGATGCCTGCCGGGCTGGCGACCCGATGCAGCTCCAGCAGCCAGGACGCCCAGTCCTGGGCGACGTGGGTGAACACGGAGATCGCGTAGGTGAGGTCGAAGTGGTCGTCAGGCGCGGGCACGAAAGGAGGATCCGTCGCCACCTGGCAGATCCGAAACGGGGGGCTGAAATGCTCCGTGAGCCACGCGACGCTCTGCGCGTCGATATCGCAGCCCCAGACCTCGCCCCGGCTCGCCTCCCCGCCGAAGTGGCGCAGCGCGTTGCCGGCTCCGCAACCGAAATCAAGGATGCGCGGGGCAGCGGGTGCACCGCCGTCGCGGTGCTGTGCCAGCAGCGACATGAGGTGCTCTCTGAGCCCGGTGGCATGAGCCAGGTACTCGGCGACGACATCCCCGCCGGGCGTGGCGCCGGCGCGCGTGATGAGGTGACGCGGGGGGATCGGGAACCCGTCAGGGGCGACGGTGGTCATCGTGGCCAGTTTCGCAGGGCGCCGACGGCATTGGTGGCCGCCTGGGTCCGTGCCCTAACATCAAAACGAGATGTCGAATCCATGGTTGGCCATCGACGTGGCCACCGCTCCCGCGCAACGAGCGCGGGAGGTCAGGCGAGCCTGGGAGCGATTCGTCAGCGGAGGCTGGGACCGGTCGAAGCGCGGCGATGGCGAACCGCTGCGCGCGCCCATCGAGGACTCCTGGCGTCGCTCGGCGGCCGCCGGCGTCGACCCTTCGGGCCTGCGCATCGCGCCCATCGTCGCTGATGCGGACGAGACGACGGCGCGCTGGGAGATCCATCCGCTGGCCGAGACCGCGCCGCTCATCCGTGCCTGCCTCGCCGCCAGCGCCGACGAGTCACAACACCTGATCGTCGTCTCGGACGCCAACGGGATCCTGCTCTGGGTCGAGGGCAATCCCAGCATCCGCCTGCGCGCCGCTGACTCCATGAACTTCGCCGAGGGCACGCTGTGGAGCGAGGGCGGTGCCGGCACCAACGCGATCGGCACGGCGCTGGCCGCCGACCACGCCGTCCAGGTGTTCGCCTCCGAGCACTTCAACGAGATGGTGCAGTCATGGACGTGCGCCGCCGCCCCGGTGCACGATCCCGACACCGGGCACGTCATCGGCGTCATCGACCTCACCGGCGAGATGGCCACCGTGCACCCGCACAGCATGGCCGTCGCCACTGCGACCGCGCAGGCCGTGGAGGCGCATCTGCGCTGCGACATGCTCGACCGCGACGGGCGGTTGCTCAGCCGCTACGGCGACCGTCTCACCTCCGGGCCCGGGCCGCGCGCGCTCGTCGCCCCCAGCGGCCGGGTGATTGCCAGCCAGCCCGCGGGCTGGCTCCCGGTGGGACGTCTGACGCTCCCGCCCGGGGGCGGGCCGGTGAAGCTCAGCGGGGGCATGGCGGTGGCCGAGGCTCTCGGCTGCGAGGACGCGTTCCTGCTGCGCGCGACGCTCCCGCCGGCGCCACGCGGCCACACCAGGGCGCAGCTCAGTCTCACGCTGCTGGGCCGCGACGGCGAGGCCAAGCTGTCCGGGCGTCAGATCCCGTTGCGCCCCCGTCACGCCGAGATCCTCACCCTGCTGTGTGCCAGCCCGGACGGGCTGACCAGCGAGGAGCTGGCCGAGGGCGTCTATGGCGACAGCACCCGTGGCGGGGGCATCCGCGTGGAGATCAGCCGGCTGCGCAAGCTGCTGGGCGACGTCATTGAGACCGAGCGCTACCGATTGCGCGCGGGCGTGCGCTCCGACGTCGCCGAGGTGTGCGGCCTGCTGCACCGGGGGCGGGTCCGTGACGCCGCCGCTCGCTACTCAGGCCCGCTGCTCCCGCGCTCGCGCGCGCCCGGCGTCGTCCACGAGCGCGAGGCGCTGGAGCGCTGGATGCGCCAGTCGGTGATGAGCGCGGGCGACCAGGACGCTCTCTGGGCGTGGCTGCAGACCGCGTCGGGCACCACCGATCTGCCCGCGTGGCAGCGCCTGCTGGCCAACCTCCCGTTCGCTGATCCTCGTCGCAGCCTCGCCGCCTCGCGGATCGCGCAGTTGCGCGCCGACGCCGGTGCAGACGGCGACGCCGGCACGGGGCGCCCGCCGGACGCCGGCGTGTAACGCCCGTGTAACGCCCACCCGCCCTGGGTGGGTTAGTGTCGAACTCAAGTCGCGCTGCCACCGCCACGCTGGTGGCGCCGTACCCGAGAGAGAGGAGCCGGGTCCGTGCCGGGTGATTCCGCACGCGTCCTCACCGACGCGCCCGTTGCTGCGTCCAGTCGCAGCCTGAGCACCGCCCGCGCGGTGCTGCGTGTCTTTGCGCTCCTGCTCGAGCACCCCGAGGGGGTGCGCGCCGACGAGGTCGCCAAGGCGCTGGGCAAGAGCGTCTCGACCGCGTACTACCTGCTCACCAGCCTGTGTGACGAGGGCTTCGCCGTCCACGAGAGCAAAGGCGTGTACCGCCGGGCCCGCGGGCTGGAGGAGCTCACCGCGGCTGTCGGTGAGCATGCCAATCCCACCCCCGCGCTGCACGACGGCCTGGCCGGGAGCGTCGATCAGTTGTTCCTGCGCACCCGCAAGCGTTCGTATCTCGGGGTGGTCAAGGCTGGGCGGATCGAGATCGTCGCCTTCTGTGGGCGCCAGGGCGTGCCGCGGATGCCCGGCCTGGGCTCGGAGATCCGCGACAGCGCTCACGCCCTGGCCATGGGCAAGGTCGTGCTCTCGCTGTTGTCGCCCAGTGCGCTCGCGCGCTACGTGGCCCGCGGCCTCACCGCGTTCACGCCCCACACGATCGTCTCACCCGATCAGCTCGCCGCCGATCTGCAGCACGTCCGCGACGCCGGCTACGCGGTCGACCGCGAGGAGTTCGACGAGAACTTCTGCTGCATCGCCGCGCCCGTGTTTGACGCGCATGGTCATTTCGTCGCGGCGCTCGGCGCCTCGATGACCGCCAACGTGTTTGACGCCGATCGCGACAAGTTGGCGCCGATCGTCGTTGACGTGGCCAGCCACGCCGCCGGTCGCGCCGCCGCCACCGAGCCTCCCGCGCACGTCGGCGAGACGCGCCGGCACCGCCTGGGCGCCAAGAACTTGCAAGCACATGCGAAAAGCGCGCACTTCTTGTCAGGGGTCACTCCCGCGGCGTAGCTTCGAAAACAGGACCGTCGCGCGGTAACGGCTGCGTGCGGTGACGAGGGAAACCAGCGAAGGAGAGAAGCGTGAGTAGACAGAGCATCACGAAGGCTCACAACAAGATTCAGGAGCTCTCCTGGGAGCCGACGTACGTCACGCCTGTCGAGAAGTACGCCACGGACTACACCTTCGAGAAGGCGCCCAAGAAGGACCCGCTCAAGCAGGTCCTGCGGTCCTACTTCCCGATGGAGGAGGAAAAGGACAACCGCGTCTTCGGGGCGATGGACGGGGCCATCCGCGGCAACATGTTCCGTCAGGTGCAGGAGCGCTGGATGGAGTGGCAGAAGCTGTTCCTCTCCATCATCCCCTTCCCCGAGATCTCAGCCGCCCGGGCCATGCCGTTGACGATTGGCACGGTGCCCAACCCCGAGGTCCACAACGGACTGGCCATCCAGATGATCGACGAGGTCCGCCACTCGACGATCCAGATGAACCTCAAGCGGCTGTACATGAACCATTACATCGACCCCGCCGGGTTCGACATCACCGAGAAGGCGTTCCAGAACTGTTACGCCGGCACCATTGGGCGCCAGTTCGGCGAGGGGTTCATCACCGGCGACGCCATCACGGCCGCCAACATCTACCTGACGATCGTCGCCGAGACGGCGTTCACCAACGTGCTGTTCGTGGCCATGCAAGGCGAGGCCGCCGCCAACGGCGACTACCTGCTGCCCACCGTCTTTCACTCGGTCCAGTCCGACGAGAGCCGCCACATCTCAAACGGCTACTCGATCATCCTCATGGCGCTGGCCGACGAGCGCAACCGCGAGCTGCTCGAGCGCGACCTGCGCTACGCCTGGTGGAACAACCACGCGGTCGTCGACGCCGCCATCGGGACGTTCATCGAGTACGGCACCAAGGATCGCCGCAAGGACCGCGAGAGCTACGCCGAGGCGTGGCGGCGGTGGATCTATGACGACTACTACCGCAGCTACCTGCTCCCGCTGGAGAAGTACGGCCTGGTGATCCCCCACGACCTCATCGAGGAGTCCTGGAACCGGATCTGGAACAAGGGCTACATCCACGAGGTCGCCCAGTTCTTCGCCACCGGCTGGCCGTTCAACTACTGGCGGATCGACGGCATGGACGACCGCGACTTCGAGTGGTTCGAGCACAAGTACCCCGGCTGGTATGACAAGTACGGCAAGTGGTGGGAGCGCTACGGCGAGCTGTCCAAGAAGAACGGCCACGCGCCAATCCCGTTCGACGCCGACACCGACTACGTGTATCCGCATCGGTGCTGGAGCTGCATGGTCCCGTGCCTGATCCGTGAGGACATGGTGGTCGACGAGGTCGACGGCCAGGTCCGCACGTACTGCTCAGAGACCTGCCATTGGACCGACGCGGTCGCCTTCCGGCCCGAGTACAACGGTCGCCAGACGCCGTCGATGGGCAAGCTCACCGGCAAGCGCGAGTGGGAGACGATGTACCACGGGTACGACCTGGCGGAGTGCATCTCGGATCTCGGCTATGTGCGTGACGACGGCGAGACGCTGGTCCCGCAGCCGCACCTGGATCTCGATCCGAAGAAGATGTGGACGCTGAAGGAGATGAAGGGGCACACGGTGCAGAGCCCCAACATCCTCCTCAACGAGATGACGGCCGAGGACCGCGAGGCTCACGTGGCGGAGTACAAGCGCGGGGGTCCCGCCGGCCGCAAGCCTGCGGAGGCCGCCAGCTAGCCCGGGGATCTGCCGAACGTGAGGCGATCGGTCTGAAACGCATGACCGGTCGCCTCTTCGGCACTCCTGGGGCACGACGCCATGGGTGAGACATTTCAGGTCCGGCTCGAGCCGGTCGGCATCGAGTTCGAAGTCGATGAGGACGAGACGGTGCTGCGCGGCGCGTTCCGGCAGGGGCTGATGCTCATGCACGGCTGCAAGGAGGGCCAGTGCGCGGCGTGCAAGTCGTTCCTGCTCGACGGCGAGGTCGACCTCGACAAGTACTCGACGTTCGCGCTCAACGACTTCGAGAAGGAGGAGGGGTGGACGCTGCTCTGCCGCGCCCACGCCGTCACCGATCTCGAGGTGGAGCTCATCAACTACGACGAGGAGGTGCTGCGCTCCGGCGTGGCCCTCCAGACGCAGTCGATGCGCGTGGAGGCGATCGAAGAGCTCACCCATGACATCCGGCGGCTGGTGCTCACCGGCGACTCGGTCACCTTCAAGCCCGGGCAGTACGTCGACATCACGATCCCCGGTACTGAGGACGTGCGGTCGTTCTCCATGGCCAATCTTCCCGACAACGGCAGCCTGGAGTTCATGATCAAGCTCTATCCCGACGGGCAGTTCTCCGGCCTGCTGGCTGACGAGCGGCTCAAGCCCGGCGACGAGGTCCAGGTCACCGGGCCCTACGGGGTGTTCACACTGCGCGAGAAGTCCGAGCGCCCGCTGCTGTTCATCGGCGGTGGGGCCGGGATGGCGCCGATCCTGGGGTTGCTGCGGTCGATGGCGGAGCGGGGCAACGAGCGCCCGGCCGTGTACTACTACGGCGCCCGGGGCCCGGCCGACCTCTTCCACCTCGAGGAACTGGCCGAGCTCGAGCGCAGTCTGCCCAACTTCCGCTTCGTTCCGGCCCTCTCGCACTGCGACGAGGAGGTCGACTGGGACGGGGAGCGGGGGCTCATCACTGACGTCGTCGCCAGGCTCGAGGAAGAGCTGGGCGAGGTGGACGCCTATCTGTGCGGACCGCCGCCGATGGTCGATGCCGCCATCGCGATGCTGGATCAGAGTGGCGTCCCCGAGTCACGGGTCTACTACGACAAGTTCACGACCACCGCGCCGTGAGCGCGGAGAGGAGAGAGACAATCGATGGCAACCGACACTGAAGCGCCCGTCACGGAGCGCAGCGTTCCCAAGCCGGTGTTCACGGACGCCGAGGCCGGGGCCAAGGAATTCCCCTCCTCGACGAGTCGCAGCTACAACTACTACACGCCGGCCAGGCGGCGGGCGACGGTCTACGAGGACGTGACCGTGGACGTCCAGCCCGATCCCGACCGCCATCTGCTCCAGGGGTGGATCTACGGCTTTGCCGACGGCACCGGCGGCTACCCGCAGGAATGGACGGCGCTGAGGTCGTCTAACTGGCATGCGTTCCTGGACCCCAACGAGGAATGGGAGCAGACGATCTACCGCAACAACGCCAACGTGGTGCGGCAGATCGGCCAGAACCTGGCCAACGCCAAGGCGGCCCGCGCGTTTGACGGCTGGAACCGCGGCTGGATCAAGACCGTCGAGCGCCACGTCGGCGCGTGGGCCCACGTGGAGCACGGCATCGGCATGCACGTGTACCTGCCGGCCCAACGTGACGCCCCCACCAACATGATCAACAACGCGCTCAGCGTGGCCTCCGCTCACAAGCTGCGCTTTGGCCAGGACCTAATCCTCTACAACCTGGAGCTCAGCGAGTCCGTCGACGGTTTCGACGGGGATGCGCACAAGGACGCCTGGATCAACGACCCGATCTGGCAGGGCGTCCGTGAAAACGTGGAGGGCATTACCGGCATCCGCGACTGGGCCGAGGCATTCTTCGCGGCGGCGGTGATCTTCGAGCCGCTCGTCGGCGAACTGTTCCGCAGTGAGTTCATCATGCAGGTGGCCGCGCCCCAGGGCGACTTCGTCACACCGACGATGATGGGCGCCGGCGAGTCCGACACGGCCCGAGACGCGCGCGTGGCGCGGGCACTATTCGCCATGCTGGCCAACGACGAGCAGCACGGCGAGCACAACCGCAAGACGATGGACGGATGGCTCCGCGAATGGGCGCCGCGCAGCATCGCGGCGGGCCGGACGATGCAACCCATCTGGTCACAGCCCGGCGAGAAGGTGATCCGCTTCGAGGACTCGATGGAGCACGCGCGTCGTCGCTTTGACGAGGTCCTCGCTGACCTCAACCTCAACGCAAAGGAAATCGACTGAGATGAGCACCACGGATCCATTCCAGGTGAACCGGACGGCGTCCAACCGCGCTGGCGTGACGCTCATGAACAACCAGGTCGGCTACGTCGTCGCCGAGGTGATGCGCCACAAGGATGGCGTCACCGTGGAGGTGCTGCCCTCGATGATCCGGGTCGACGGCGACAACAAGTTCGAGATCAACTATGAGGAGTGCGCCGAGGCCCTGGGCTGGGACGACTTCGGTAACGACGATTTCGAGGAGATCATGTCCACCCATTACGGGCGGATGGTCGTGCTCGACGACCGCATCATCATGTTCGCCAACCCCGAGGATGCAGCGGAGTACATTAGCTTCGACCTGCAGGCTCTGTCCTAAGTAGGGAGGAAGAGAATGTACGAAAAGAACGGTGAGAAGTACTTCATCGTCGACTCCCACATCCACATGTGGGATGCCAGCCCGGCCAACTGGGTCAAGGGGCAGGAGCAGTACGCCAAGGGGTGGATCGAGTGCTTCCACGCCTACATGGGCCTTGGGCCCCCTGAGACCCACTGGCCGATCGAGAAGTTCATGAAGTACTCGGAGGCCGACTTCGTCAAGGACGTGTTCGAGGACGGCGGCGTCGACGTCGGCATCTTCCAGTCCACGTACCTCAAGGAGTGGTACACCACCGGCTTCAACACCGCCGAGGCCAACGGCGCGATGGCCGAGAAGCATCCCGGCAAGCTCATCGTCAACGGGCGCTTTGACCCGCGTGACGGCGACGCCGGCCTCAAGCAGCTCGAGGAGGACGCCAAGCGGTGGAACCTCCAGGGCGTCAAGCTCTACACCGCCGAGTGGAACAACGGCTCGCGCGGCTGGCGGCTCGACGACGAGCAGACCAAGCCGTTCTTGGCCAAGTGCAACGAGCTCGGCATCAAGAACATCCACGTCCACAAGGGACCGACGATCTGGCCGCTGGACAAGGATGCGTTCGACCCCCGTGACGTCGACATCGCCGCGACGGACAACCCCGAGCTCAATTTCATCATTGAGCACGTCGGTCTGCCGCGGATCGAGGACTTCTGCTTCATGGCCACGCAGGAGCCGAACGTCTACGCCGGCCTATCGGTGGTGATCGGCGGTCTCATGCACGCCCGGCCGCGATTCTTCGCCAAGGTCATGGGCGAGCTGTTGTTCTGGGTCGGCGAGGACAAGATGCTGTTCGGCTCTGACTACGGCATCTGGGAGCCCAAATGGCAGATCGACGGCTTCCTGGACTGGGACTATCCCCAGCCCGATCACGAGGAGTTCTCGGACTACCCGCGGCTCAACGACGCCGGTAAGCGCAAGATCCTCGGGCTCAATGCCGCCAAGCTGTACGGCATCGAGGTCCCCGCGGGCATGGGCGAGCCGGACGCCGCCGCCAAGGACGACGCTCAGCTGGTCGAAGCCGGATGAGCACCTCGGCCTCCCGCCGACCGGAGGCCGAACCGCGCCCCACTCGCGCCCCCGCCGCCGGACCGGCGGCGGACGGCGCGGGGCTGCGCGAGCAGGTCCTCGACGCGCTGAGCACGGTGTATGACCCTGAGCTCGACGAGCCGATCACGACGCTGCGGTTCATCACCTCGTGTCAGGTGACCGCGCGGGGCGACGTGGGCGTGGTCCTGCGCCTGCCCACGCCGCAATGCGCCCCGAACTTCGCCTTCCTGATGGCGGCGGATGCGCGTCGAGCGGTGCGGTCGGTGCCCGGCGTGCGGGGCGTCACGATCGAGTTGGAGGACCACTACACCGGCGATGAGATCAACGCGGCGCTCTCCCGCGGCCAGGGCTTCACCGGGGCGTTTCCCGGCGAGACCGACGATGACGACCTGGAGGCGCTGCGCGAGCTGTTCATCCGCAAGGCACTGATCGCGCGCCAGGCCCGCGTCTGCGAGCAGATGCTCTCGGGCGGCGCGACCGAGCAGGACGTGGTGTCGGCCACCGTGGCCGAACTGCCGGCGGACAACGCCGATGCCATACGCGCGCTCGAGCTGCGTGCACAGCTTGGCTTCGCTGTGGCACCGGACGCGCCGGCGTTCATCCAACCCAACGGCGAGCCGGTGGCGCTTGACCAGCTCACTCGCTGGCTGCGGGCCGCCCGGCTGGTGCGCACCGGCCTGGAGGCCAACGGCGGCATGTGCCGGTCGCTGCTGGCCTTCCGTCACAACCTTGACCCAGAGACCCAGGAGGTAGGGAGATGAAGGCCGCGAGGCTCCACGCGTACCACGACGCCCTCAAGCTCGACTCCGTTGACGAGCCCAAGGCCGACGGTCCGTTCGACGTGATCGTACGCATCGGCGCCGCTGGCCTGTGTCGCACCGACCTCCACATCCAGGAGGGCCAGTGGGCCGAGAAGTCCGGCGTCAAGTTGCCCTACACCCCCGGCCACGAGAACGCCGGCTGGGTCCATGAGATCGGCTCAGCCGTGACCAACGTCGAGGTCGGCGACACCGTCATCGTCCATCCCTACATCTCTTGCGGGCTGTGCCTGCCCTGCCGCGTCGGTGACGACATGCACTGCCTCAACGGGGCGTTCCCGGGCATCGACAGCGACGGCGGGTTCGCCGATTTCCTCAAGACATCTGCGCGGTCGGTGGTCAAGCTCGACAAGAGCCTCGAGCCCAAGGACATCGCCGCTCTCGCCGACGCCGGACTCACCGCCATCCACGCCGTCAAGAAGGCCGTCCCCGTGCTCGGCGCGGGCACGCGTGTCGTGGTCATCGGCGCCGGCGGACTGGGGCACATCGGCATCCAGTGCCTGAAGGCCTACACCCCCGCCGAGGTGATCGTCATCGACCCATCGGAGAAAGCGCTGGCGCTGGCCGGCGAGATGGGCGCCGACCAGACCGTGAAGGTCGACGGCACCCAGGTGGACACGATCAAGGAGATGACCGACGGCCTCGGCGCCGAGGCGATCATCGACTTCGTCGGCGAGAAGGGCGCGATCCAG
>DASXDW010000084.1:0-58164 GCA_036490435.1 Solirubrobacteraceae bacterium | reverse complement strand
TCGGTGCGCACCTGGCCGGTGATGAAGACCACCGGCACCGAGTCCATCATCGCGTCGGTGATCGGCGTGACCAGGTTCGTGGCTCCCGGCCCACTGGTGGCCAGCGACACGCCCACCTTGCCCGTCGCCTTGGCGTAGCCCTCGGCGGCGTGGCCGCCGCCGGCCTCGTGGCGGACGAGGATGTGACGGATCCCAGCGTCATAGAACGCGTCGTAGGTGGGGAGATTGGCCCCTCCGGGGAGGCCGAATACGACGTCGACACCTTCCGCCTTCAGACATTCCATCAGAGCGTCCACGGCACGCATAGCGCTGGCCTCCTTTCGGTGGGTTGGCACGACAGCACCCCCCGCGCGCGGGCGAGCAGGGGAGCCGAGTGTAACCTGCCGCCGGTCCCCCGGATGACGCGCATCCACCCATGACCCTTCGCGTCGGCCTTGACCTCGTCTCGGTGCAGACCGTCGCCGATTCACTCAGCGCGCACGGCGAGCACTACCTCGGCCGGGTCTACACCGCTGGCGAGGTCGCCGACTGCCGCACCGGTGGCGATGTGGACCCGCAGCGCCTGGCCGCCCGCTTCGCCGCCAAGGAGGCGGCCTTCAAGGTCTTGCGAGTGGGTGACGAGGCCATCGCCTGGACCGACGTCGAGGTCGTGCGCGATCAGAGCGGATGGGTCGGCTTGTCGCTGTCGGGCCGCGCGGCTACGCTGGCGGAGGCGGCAGGGATCGCTGAGCTTGCCGTGAGCTTGAGCCACGAGCAGGGGTGCGCTGCCGCCGTCGTGATTGCAGACATACACAAACCTGCCGATACCTAGTACGTGGCCTCTCCCGCAGATATGCAAGCGACCCCTGAATGAACGAGACGATTCGCAAGGCCGTGGATGACCACGCGCGACTGCCGGTGCCGGTGGCCGGCCTGGCCGACGACGATGACCTCTATCAGGCGGGCATGACCTCACATGCCTCGGTCAACGTGATGCTGGCGCTCGAAGACGCCTTCGACATCGAGTTCCCGGACCGCATGCTCAAGCGCAGCGTGTTCGAGAGCATCGCGGCGATTGAGGCGGCTCTGACCGAGCTTCAGGCCGAAACCGTGTCATGACCGTGGTGGTCGACCGCGAGCAGGAGCTGCTCGCCGAGGTTCGCGCCATCGCCTCCGACGTTGCCGCGGTCCACGCCGACGACGTCGACCGTGCCGCCCGCTTTCCGACCGAGTCGATCAACGCCCTGCGCGCGGCGGGAGCGCTTTCGGCACCCGTGCCCGAGGCGCTGGGTGGCGGCGGTGTGTCCGTGGGCGCGATTGCCGCGTGCTGCCACGAGCTCGGCCGTTCATGTGGGGCCAGCGCCATGGTCTTCGCCATGCACCAGATCCAGCTGCTCACCATCGTCCGTCATCGGGAGCGCGACAGCTGGTTCGAGGGCTACCTCCAACGGCAGGTGACCGAGGGCCGTCTCATCGCCTCGGTGACCTCGGAGATCGGAACCGGCGGCGACATGGCGCGCTCAATCGCGGCGCTCACCCCCGGGGACGACGGCCTGATGAGCTTCGAGAAGCAGGCGCCCACCGTCAGCTACGGGATCTACGCCGACGACCTGCTGACCACGCTGCGCCGCAGGCCCGAGGCCGAGCCCGGCGACCAGGTGGCCGTCCTCACCCACTCAGACCAGCACTCCCTGGAGGCGACCGGGACGTGGGACGTGCTGGGCATGCGGGGCACGTGCTCCCCTGGATCGGTGGTGCGTGCGCGCTTCGGCGCCGAGCAGGTGCTCAGCACCCCGTTTGCCCGGGTCGCGGCCGAGTCGATGGTGCCCCTCTCCCACATCCTGTGGTCGCATCTGTGGCTGGGGATCGCCGAGGACGCCTTTGACCGGGCGCGGGCCTTCGTCAAGGCCGCGGCCAAACGGACCCCCGGGGCCACGCCGCCGGCGGCGCAGCGCCTGTCGCGACTGTCGGGCGAGTTGGCGCTGCTCCGGGGGCTGGTCGCCTCGGGCCTGAGCGACTTCGAGGCGTGCGCCGAGGGACCGGATCGCGAGCAGCTCTCGACGATGAGCCTGGCGCTGCGTTTCAACAACCTCAAGATCGCGGCCTCCGAGCAGGCCCGCGACGTGTGCTTCGGCGCGCTCGACGTCTGCGGGATCATGGGCTTCAAGAACGACACCCCGTTCAGTGTCGGTCGCCACCTGCGCGACGCCCTCTCGGCGCCGCTGATGATCGCCAACGAGCGTATCCAGCAGACGAATGCCTCGCTCCTGTTGATCGCCAAGGAGGTTTGAGCACCGATGCCCGAGTTCCGCGCCGGAAGTCCCGAGCAGGTGGCCTACCTCGATGAGCTCATGGAGGCCGGCCTGCTGGCCCCGACCGGTGTCCACGGGCTCTATGCACGGGGAGGCCTCTTCGAGCACGTGCGGCTCCGCTTCGACGCCCTCGTCACCCGGACGGCCGCGCCCGAGTCACCTGAGCCGCTGTGCTTCCCGCCGGTGGTCCCGCGCGAGCAGCTCGAGACCAGCGGATACCTGGGCTCCTTCCCGCACCTCGCGGGCACGGTGTTCGCCTTCGACGGCGACGAGAAGGACGCGGCTGCCCAGCACGAGCTGGCCTCGCGTCACGAGGACTGGAGCGGCTATCAGACGATGAGCGAGATGGTGCTCACCCCGGCCGCTTGCTATCCGCTGTACCCGGCGATCGCCGCCCGGGGTCCCCTTCCCGAGGGCGGGCTCACCCTCGACACCGGCGACGCGTACGTGTTCCGCCGCGAGCCGTCCAACGACCCGGCGCGGATGCAGATCTTCCACATGCGCGAGATCGTGCGGATCGCGGACGCCGAGACCGTGGTGGAGTGGCGCATCGGCTGGCGGACCCGCGCCGAGGAGCTGCTGCGCGGGCTGGGCCTCGAACTAGAGCTCGACATCGCCAACGATCCGTTCTTCGGCCGCGTCGGTCGTCTGCTCGCCGCCCAGCAGCGCGAGCAGGAGCTCAAGTGGGAGCTGCTGGCGCCGGTCGCCGGCGATTCCCTCACCGCCATCGCGTCCTCCAACTACCACCAGGATCACATGGGCCACACCTATGGGATCACCACCGCCGACGGCGAGCCCGCCCACACCGGGTGCATGGCCTTCGGCGAGGAGCGGGTCACGCTCGCCCTGTTCGCCGCGCACGGGCTGGACATCGATGAGTGGCCGGCGGAGGTCCGGGCGACGCTGGAGCTCGGCTGATGGCGACCGCCTCCACGGGCGAGGTCTCCCTGTGGGGCCTTGACCCGTCCCGGTACACGCCCCACGCGCTCCATCGATCCCACCCTCCCCGGACCTACCTCGAGACCAACTGCTACGCGGACGCGCTGATCGAGCTGGTCCACGCCCGCGGCGACGAGCCGCTGGCCATGTTCGGCTTCATCCTGTCCACCGACTGGGAGGGCGATCAGTTCACCTACGCCAAGCCGCCGTACGCCGACCTCACGCGCCTGTACGGCATCGAGGTCCACGAGATGCTCCCCTACCGCTCCCTCCCCGAGCACATCGAGGAGCAGCTGCGCCATGGGCGCACTGTCCTGGTCGAGATGGACGCCTGGTATCTGCCCGACACCGCGGCCACCAGCTACCGCGCCGAGCATCTCAAGACGACGATCGTGCCCGAGGCGATCGACCGCGGGGCCGAGCGGCTGCGCTACCTGCACAACACCGGCCTCTACGAGCTCAGCGGGGAGGACTATCGCGGGTGCTTTCACATGCTCCCCCACTTCACCGACGACGTCATGGATCCGTTCACGGAGCTGGTGCGCTTCGGCGTCGGGCCGCGGCTGAGTGGCGACGAGCTGCGCGGCGCCGCGCTTGAGCTGATGCGCCACTACTACGCGCTGCGGCCCGAGCGCAACCCGTTCGCGGCGTGGGGCGAGCAGCTGGCCGAGGACCTCCCCCGTCTGCTCGAGGGCAACGCCGCCGACTACCACGCCTACGCGTTCGTCACGGTGCGCATGGTCGGGTCCGCCTTCGAGCTTCTCGCCGATCACGTCGACTGGTGCCTGGGCGACGATGGCGGGCCGGTGGCGGCCAGCCTGCGCGAGATCGTGGAGGCCACCAAGGTGCTGTCCTTCCGCCTCGCCCGCCGGCGCGCGTTCGATCCCCTCCAGGCACTGGGGACCCTGGCCGGAGCGTGGGAGCAGGCCATGTCCGATCTCGAGGCCATCCTCTCCGGAGAGGATCGCTAGCCCGCAATGGATCTGACGGACGGCTGGGAGGCGGCCGCCACGGCTCCGGGCCGCTGCGCGACCTCGGCGGACCTCGCGGGTGCGGGCCTCGAGTGGGTATCGGCGACGGTGCCCGGGACTGCGGCGGGCGCGGTCGGCGCGGACGGCCGCGACTTCGACGCCGAGGACTGGTGGTTTCGCTGCCGCTTCGCCGCGGACGAGGCATCTGCGGAGACCGAGCTGCGCCTGGGCGGGATCGCCACCGTCGCCGAGGTCTACCTCAACGGCATGCTGGTGCTGGAGTCCGAGTCGATGTTCGCCGCCCACCGCGTTGACCTCGCCGGGCGGCTGAGCGCCGAGAACGAGCTGGTCATTGCCTGCCGGGCCCTCGCTCCGCTGCTGGCACGACGCCGGCGCCCGAGCGCCCGCTGGCGCACACGGGTGGTCAACGCCGGCAACCTGCGCTGGTACCGGACGATGATGTTCGGGCGCTCGCCCGGCTTCGCCCCCGGGCCGGCCCCGGTGGGGCCCTGGCGGCCCGTGTCGCTGGCCTCGCCCGACCCGCTGGCGTCGCTGCGGGTCCGGGCGCGCGTGGTGGGCAGCGACGGGATCGTCACCCTGACCATGCCATCGGCGGGAGCTCTGCCGGAGGGATGCGAGGCCCGCATCGCCGACGTGCGCGCCGCGCTCAGCGCTGAGACCGAGCTCGTCGTGCCCGGCGCCGCGCTGTGGTGGCCCCACACCCACGGCGATCCGGTGCTGCACGACCTCGAGGTCGCGCGCGACGGCGAGACGCTCGCCCGCCGCAGGATCGGGTTCCGGGCGCTGGGCTGGGCGCAGGACATTCCTCGCGATGGCCTCGACCTGCAGGTCAACGGGGTCGCGGTGTGGGCCCGGGGCGCGGTGTGGACCCCCGCGGACCTCGTCTCGATGGCGCCGTCGCCCGAGACGCTGCGCGCCCTGCTGGAGCGCGTCCGCGACGCCGGAATGAACATGCTGCGCGTCGTGGGCACCGGCGCCTACGAGCCGCCGGCGTTCTTCGACCTCTGTGACGAGCTGGGAATCCTCGTCTGGCAGGACCTCATGTTCGGCAATCTCGACTACCCCGTCTCAGACCCGGACTTCCGCGAGGCTGTGCTGCGCGAGGCGGCCGAGGTGCTCGAGGGCGTCGCCGGCCGGCCCAGCCTGGCCGTCGTCTGCGGCAACAACGAGGTCGAGCAGCAGCCGGCCATGATGGGCCTGGATCCAGAGCTGGGGCGTGACTCGCTGTGGGACGAGGAGCTGGCCGCGCTGGTGGACGCCTCGGGCGGCGGCTGCGTCTACGTGCGCAGCACCCCCTGCGGCGGCGCGCTGCCGTTTCATGCGAATGCCGGTCTCACCCATTACTTCGGGGTCAGCGGGTACTTCGAGCCGCCCGCGGCCGCGCGCCGGGCCGACGTGCGCTTCGCCGCCGAGTGCCTGGCCTTTGCCAACGTGCCCGACGAGGTCACGGTGCCGGTCCACCATCCCGACTGGAAGGCGGGCGTCCCGCGCGACGCGGGCACAGGGTGGGACCTCGGCGCCGGCTGGGACTTCGACGACGTCCGCGACTGGTATCTGCGCTTCCTCTATGGCGTCGACCCTGTCGCGCTGCGCCGGTCGGATCTCATGCGCTATCTGGAGCTCTCGCGCCACGCCTCGGGTGAGGTCATGGCCGACGTCATGGGCGACTGGCGCCGCGACGCGTCGCCGTGCCGCGGGGCGCTTGTGCTCCAGCTCAAGGACATGCGCGACGGCGCCGGCCTCGGTGTCCTGGACCACCGCGGCGCCCCCAAGGTCGCCTACCACTACCTGCGCCGGGCGCTGGCCCCGGTGGCCGTGTGGATGACCGACGAGGAGGTCAACGGCGTCGACGTGCACGTGACCAACGACCGCCCGGGCGAGCTGGCCGCCGCCCTGCGGCTGGCGCTGTATCGCGACGGGGCCGCCCGCGTCGCCGAGGCCGAGACCGAGGTCCGCCTCGCCGGACACGAGACGCGGCGGTTCAGCGTGGAGCAGCTGGTCGGCACGTTCGTCGACGCCGCGTGGGCCTACCGCTTCGGCCCGCCCGCCCAGGACGCGATCGTGGCCACGCTGCACGGCGCGGGCGACCACGAGGCCGACGCCGACGCCGACGGCAAGGTTCTCTCACAGGCGTTCTTCTTCCCGGCGGGCCGCCCCACCGACCGCCGGTCCGCCGCCGACCTCGGCCTCCGCCTGTTCGCGTCTCAGGACGCCCTACGGCTCGAGACCGAGCGCCTGGTCTACGGCCTGCGGATCTCGGCGCCTGGCTTCACTCCATCCGATGACGCTTTCTGCGTCGAGCCCGGCTCCGGGCGCACCGTCGCCCTGCGCCGCGATGACCCCGAGGCTCGCGCAGACAAGGCGTCGGTCACCGCGCTCAACCTCTCCGGCCAGCTGAGCGCGACGTGAGCCAGTCTCTCTACCTCGACGTCGAGGGCACCCCGGCGTTCTGCGTCCTGCACCGTCCCGACGGTCGCGCGACGCGCGAGACGGCCGTCGTGTTCGTCCCGCCGTTCGGGTGGGAGGAGGTCTGCTCCTACCGGATCCTGCGCGAGTGGGCCGCACGGCTGGCCGACGCGGGCTTCCCCGCGCTGCGCCTAACGCTCCCCAGCTGCGGAGACAGCGGCGGCGATCCCCGCGACCCGGGGCGGGTCGCCGCCTGGACCGCGGCGGTCCACGTCGCAGCGGGGGCGGTGCGCTCGCAGACCGGAGCGAGCTCCGTGGTCGCGGTCGGGCTGAGTCTGGGCGGGATCCTCGCCTGGCGTGCCGTATCCGAAGGCGCGCCGATCGACGGGCTCGTGCTGTGGGCCGCGCCGGCTCGGGGCCGGGATCTCACGCGCCAGCTCAAGGCCTTTGCCCGGCTGGAGGCCTCCCAGGTGTTCGAGGGCCTGCCCGACCCGCCGCCGATGCCCGAGGGCGAGATGGAGGTCGGCGGCTTCGTGTTGACTGAAGAGACGCAGGCCGACCTGGGCGACCTTGACGTCAGCGCGCTGCGGTTACCCCACGGCCTGCCCCGCGGCGCGGTGGTGCTCGACCGCGACGGCATCCCCGCCGACGAGCGGCTGCGCCGCGCGCTGGAAGACCAGGGCGTCGCCGTCACGGTCAAGCCCGGCGACGGCTACGGGGAGATGACCTCGCATCCGCAGGAGAGCCAGGTCCCGGAGCCGGTGTTGAGCGAGGTGCTCGCGTGGCTGCAGGACGGCGACGAGGCCGGGGCGCCCGGCGTGAGCAGCACGACCGCCCCCGATCCGATCGAGGTGGCTGATTCGGTCACGCTGCGTATCGGCGACGCCCGAGTCGTCGAGACCCCGGTGACCATCGCGCAGGACTTCGGCAACCTCTCCGGTGTTCTCACGACGCCGCATGACGGCCGATCGTCCCTGTGCCTGGTCATGCTCAACGCCGGCGCGATTCGCCGCGTCGGCCCCAACCGCATGTGGGTCGAAGCCGCGCGCCGGTGGGCACAACGGGGGGTGTCGTCGCTACGGCTCGACGTGGAGGCGATCGGGGAGTCCGACGGCGAGGTCGCGCCCTACGCCGACGACGACGCGCTGTACGTCGACGCGCTCATTCCCCAGGTCAACGCGGCGCTGGCCGACCTGTCGCAGCGCGGCGTGGCCGACCGGTTCGTGACCGCGGGTCTGTGCGCCGGGGCCTACTGGGGCATGTACGTCGGGCTCGACGACCCGCGGGTGACCGCGACCCTCATGTTCAACAGCCGCGGGATCGTGTGGGACACCGGCCTGGCGGCCTCGCGCGACCTGCGGCGCGCCTTCTCCCAGAAGCTCACCTGGTCACGCATCCGCCATAACGTCACCGGCCCGCGTCTGAAGGCGGTGGCGCGCTGGCTGCTGGGGATGCCGGCGCGGTGGCTGGCCCGCCGGCGCGGCGGCGAGGCGGCCGGATCGTTCCCGGACCGGGTGAGCCAGGTCATGCACCGCATGCAGGCCTCGCCGCTCCGCTGCGTTTTCGTGTTCTCGGTGGCCGAGCCGCTCGAGGAGGAACTGGCCGCCGCGGGCTGGCTGCCGGCGATCGAGGACTGGCCCAACGTGACCGTGACGCGCCTGGCCGTCCGCGATCACACGTTGCGGCCGCTGATGGCCCAGCAGCAGGCCCACGCCGCTCTCGACGACGCCGTGGAGTCCGAACTCGGCGTCGTCGCGCCCAGCGCTTAGTTGGCCGGCGCCGCGCCGGTGGCTGCCGGCTCGCCCGTCCGTCGCCGGTTCCCGATGACGACGGCCGGGTTGCCTCCGACGATGGTGTAGGGCGCCACGTCCTTGGTGACCACCGCGCAGGCGGCGACGATGGCACCCTCGCCCACGACCCGGCCGGGCAGGATCGTCGCGCGCAGCCCGATCCACGCGCCGTCTTCGATCCGCGGCGGGTCCCGGTCCGTGACCCCCTGCCACCCGATCGGCTCGTCGAGCCGGTCAAAGCGATGGTTCTCGGACAGGAAAGCGACATCGGGACCGACCATGACCTCCTCGCCCATGATCAGCGCGCCGTAGACCCGGCAGCCGGGACCCAGCCCCGAGCGGTGCCCAATGCTCACCCGTGAGCCCGTGCTGAGGTGCACGTCGCGGCCGATGTTGATCAACTGACCACAGTCGGCCAGGAACCTTCGGCACAGCTCCTGCCGGATCCAGCGCGACGGCGGCGCGAGCGGGCCTCGGCCCGGGAGCTTGTTGGCAATCCCGTAGTAGAGGCAGAGTGCCACGTAGCGCGTGATCCGGGCCTGGCTCACGCGGCGCGACTCTTTCAGACGGCGCGGCGCGACCGCGGCGTGGCCATCGTCGCCTCGCTGGCCAGCGCGTACTCGGGGAAGTCCAATTCCTCGCCGCAGCTCACGCACACCGCGTCGTGGAGCTTGATCACCTTCCCGCACTGAGGGCACTGCCGGCGCAGCTCACGGTTGTCCCAGCGATACAGCACGGCGCAGGCCAGCCCGATGAACGGCACGCAGAACGAGATCAGGAACCACATGAAGAACGAGCTTCCCTTCGTGCGCCCCACGATTCCTCCGGCCAAGCCGAAGAAGAAGAGGATCACGATCAGGCCCATCCCGGCCATCGCAGGGACCTACCAGACGATCGTCTTCAGAGCCCAGAGCACCGCCAAGATGGCGGCTATGACGACGACGGTCCAGAACACCGCAGCGACGACGCCGATGATCACTTTGACCAGGATCGCGGCCGCGACGATCAGTACCAGCCCGGCGGCGGCTTTACGGACAACAGGGGTGTGGGAGCGGGTCGGCTCCATGTCAGAGCGCATGGGAAAAATTCTAGCGCCGCGCCCTCCCGTGCCGGGCGGTTCGGCCAGCCGCTGCGCCGCGGGGGCACGGCTGCCTAGCCCGCGAGGGCCCTGGGGCGGAGTTACGGGCGCTTCGCGCGCGCCAGCCTCGGGGCAGGCGCGGCCGCCCCTGGGCTGACGCGCACGCGCGCGAGCCGGTACCGGCGGACCGGGACTTGCCCGGCGTCGGTCGTGCTGCGTTCGCTGGCCACCAACAGGAGTCGAGACGATCGGTGAGGGGTGAACATGACCGGCAGTGTCCCAGCGTGCTGCGCACCTGCCATTGGCCCTGGGGACAAACATCGCCCCGTCCAGCCCTCCGCGCGGCCTCAGAACCGGACATTTGGCCATCTGGACACATCCCGCGGAAGTGTTTGAGGGGCCCGCCCGATGGTTTACGTAGTTTCTACGGCGCTACTTAAAGCTTATGGAACCGATTAAACACGTGTGTTAAATGACCAAATGGGTCGCACGATGCCCCAGAATGTGGCTAAATCCTCATGACACCTCACCAGAGCGCGGCGGCCGAAGCACACACTCCTTTTGAGTATTCCGACCCAAACCCTACTCAAGACTCCAATTCCGACCGTTCGGGGAGTATGCTTACCGATCACTGGCCGCCGATCGCCCAGCAGCCAGGGGGTGGCGGCGAGCTGGATATCCAACGCGTGCCGTCCGGGGGTCGCAGGGCTGATCCCGAGGGGCAACTCGGTCGCGAAACACGAATGAACTACCTTCCCGCCAGCTCAGGGGTGGCCACTGCGCCGCTTCCCGCGCGCACCCGGTCAGTGCGCGAGCGCCTGTGGGCGCAGCTCGTGGGCCAGCAGCAGTGGTCCCGGCTACGACTCGGCGTGGATGCGATGGTCCTCAGCGTCACCATCGCCCTGTCGCTCCTGGCAGGCCCGTCGGTGGATCGCTCCTACTCCGAGAGCTGGGTGGCGCTGCTTTTCGGCGTCGTCGTCGTGGTCATGCTCCACGCCCGACCCACCCCCGACGACCGGCTCAACGCGTCGGGGCTCGAAACCTTCAACAACGTGCTCGGCGTCGTCTCGCTGGCCTCGATGCTCACCATCTCCACCGACTCGATCCTCGGCGGCACCCACCCCGTGGCGCTCGCCACCCGGCTGTGGCTGTTCACCGTGGTCTATCTCGGCGGCGCGCGCGTGTTCCTGGTGACCAGCCGCCGTGAGGCGATCCGCCGGGAGGGCCTCGCCACCCCGACGCTCATCGTCGGCGCTGGCATGATCGGCTCGCATCTCGCCCACCGGCTGATCGCCGAGCCGTCCTACGGCCTGCGTCCGGTGGGCTACCTGGACGCCGACCCGCTGCCGCACTCCGAGCCGCGCGAGGGACACACGATCCCTGTCCTGGGGACACCCGATGACCTCGAGGACGCAATCGGCTTCACCGGCGCTCGCCACGTGATCCTCTCGTTCTCCACCGAGCCCGACCACGTGCTCGTCGAGAAGGTCCGCCAGTGTCAGGCACTCGGCGTCAACGTGTCCCTGGTGCCGCGGCTCTACGAGTCGATCAACGAGCGCGCCAGCCTCGACCACGTCGGCGGGGTGCCGCTGCTGACGCTGCACACCGTCGATCCCAAGGGCTGGCAGTTCGCGGTCAAGCACGCGCTTGATCGCAGCGCCGCCCTGCTCGGGCTCATCGTGCTCTCGCCGGTGCTCGCGGCCATCGCCGCCGCCGTCAAGCTGACCTCGCCGGGCCCGGTCCTCTTCCACCAGCAGCGGGTCGGTCGCGACGGGCGGACGTTCGACGTGCTCAAGTTCCGCACCATGACCGAGGCGCCGCCGCAGTCGAGTTTCCAGCTCGGCGACGGCCTGGCCCCCGGCGGCGTCGAGGGCCTTGACCGCCGCACACCGATCGGCCGCGTCCTCCGTGATCTCTCGCTTGACGAGCTGCCCCAACTCCTCAACGTCCTGCGTGGCGACATGAGCCTGGTCGGCCCGCGACCGGAGCGGCCCGAGTACGTGGTGCGCTTCGCGCGCGACGTCGCACGGTACGAGGACCGCCACCGCGTAAAATCCGGCATCACTGGATGGGCACAGGTCCACGGATATCGCGGCCAGACCTCGATCGCCGACCGGGTGGAGTGGGACAACTACTACATCCAAAATTGGTCGATCTGGCTCGACCTGCGCATCATCTTCATGACGATTGCCGAAGTGCTTCGCTTCCGCGGTTGACGGATCCGTACAGGATTCGCCGCCTCTGATCAGAATGCTCCCCTGATGTCCGCCAGCCCCATGCTGCCCCGACGTGGTTCTGAGAACGAGCCCGGGATCCTGCGCTACTACCGGACGCTGCGCGAGCACATCAGGCTCATCATTGCCTGCACGATCCTCGCGGTCGTCGTAGCCGCGATCTACACGCAGGTGGCGCCCAAGCGCTACAGCGCGGAGGCGCAGATGCTCGTCTCGCCCGCTGACGCCGGCGACGCCGCGCTCTCCACGCTCCCCGTCCTACACGGCACCAGCGACCCCACCCGCGACACGCTGACCGCCGCCGGGCTGATCACCAACCCCCAGGTGGCCCAGGCGGTGGTCAAGGCCCTGCACCTGAACATCTCGGCCGACAACGTGCTCTCCAAGGTGACCGCCACCCCGATCGGGCAGAGCAATCTGCTCGCGCTGCAGGCCACCGACGGCTCCGCCCCTGCCGCCCAGCGGCTGGCCAATGCCTTCGCCGACCAGGTGGTGGCCACCCGCGCCGCCAACCTGCATGCCGCCCTGGCCACCGTCATCCCCGGGCTGCAGGCCCAGCTTCAGGCCGAGACCCCCGCTGAGCGCGTCGCCAACAGCACGCTGACCTCCGAGCTCTCCCAGCTCCAGGCGCTGAAGTCGAGCCCCGACCCGACCATCACCATCTCCGCGCGCGCGGGCCTGCCACTGGCCCCCTACACCCCCAGGACCAAGCTGGCGCTCGTCGCCGGGCTCATCGCCGGGCTGGTGCTCGGCATCGGCGGGGCGTTCCTGCTCGACGCCCTGGACCCGCGGCTGCGCCGCGAGGACCAGCTGCGCCACCTCTTCAATGCGCTCATCCTCGCCGGTATCCCGCGCGAGCGCCCGCATCACCGCTCCGCGGGGCCGCTGTTGCCCACCGACCTCTCCTTCGCCGGCCACGAGGGCTACCGGTCGCTGCGCACCTTCATGGCCTCGCGCGCCGGTAACAAGCCCCAGGCGGTCCTGCTCACAGGGTCGGCGCCCGGCGAGGGCAAGACGACCACCGCGATCGGCCTGGCCGCGGCGCTGGCCCAGGGCGGCTCGAACGTCATCCTCATCGAGGCCGACCTGCGCCGGCCCGCGATCGGCACCGCCCTGGGGCTGAACCCCGAATACGGCACCGAACATCTCGCGCAGGGGATCGTGGAGCTCGAGCAGGCGCTGACCCCGCTCGTCCTCGACGGCGCCGAGCTGCAGGTGGTGGCGGTCAAGCGCCCCAGCGACCACATCGCCGAGCGCCTGTCGTTCGACTTCTCCCAGCGGCTGGTCGAGCACGCCAAGGAGCTGGCCGACTTCGTCATCATCGACTCCCCGCCGATCACCGCGGTGGTGGACGCCCTGCCGCTGGCCAAGTACGTCGACGACGTGGTCATCGTGAGCCGCCTCGGCGTGAGCAAGCTGGCCAAGATCACCGAGCTCTACGACATGCTCATGAACTACGGCACCCCGCCGCTGGGCTTCGTGGTCATCGGCGAGTCGCCGATCCGCGGCTCCATGTACTACTCGGCCGTCGAGGGCAGGCGCCCCGAGGACCTGCGCCAGGGATCTCCCGTCGGTCTGGAGACCGCCGCCGACCAGCGGGACTGACGTGGCGATCACGCCTCGCACGCGAGCGCCCGCACGGAGGTGGCCATGGACGCGCGCGCCGGATCAGCACATGGGCTGGGCGGCGCTGCTGCTGACGCTGTCGGCGGCCGTCGGATTGGCCGCCGGCATCAAGCCGTCGATCGGCGTTGCCCTGGCCGTCGGCGCCGCATTCAGCCTGGTGACGATCTCTGACGTCACCGCCGGGCTGGTGCTGTTCACGATCCTGTCCTTCCTCGATGTGCTCAACAGTTCGTCGAGCGGCTCGGCGAGCTTCATCAAGGTGGCGGGCCTGCTGCTGTTCGGGTCCTGGTACGCCCAGCGGCTCGTCGGCACCGCCAGCACGCGCGCGGCTGTTGGTCGCATCCCCGCCAACATCACGGTCTGCGTCGTCGCGCTGGCTCTGTGGTCGGCGCTCAGCGTCACGTGGGCCGAGAGCTCCGGAGCCGCGGTGACCGCCACCCTGAGCTTCGTGCTCAACATGCTCCTGCTGCCCATCGTGATGGTTGCGGTGCGGCGCCGGGAGCATCTGTACTGGGTCCTTGCGGCGTTCCTGGCCGGAGCGATCATCTCAACTGCCTACGGCTTCATCTCGCCGGCCGCGACGGGCTCGGTCGACGGTCGCCTCGCCGGAGGCATCGGGGACGCCAACGAGCAGGCGGCAGTCCTGGTGGCGGCGATCCCCATCGCCCTCGCCCTCGGCAACGCGATGCGCCGGCCGGCGCTGCGCCTACTCGCCTGGAGCGGAGGCGTGTTCTGCCTCATCGGTGTTTTCACCACCCTTTCGCGCGGTGGGCTCATCGCCCTGGGATGCGTGCTCGTGGCCGCCGTCGCCTTCGGCGGACGGTGGCGGCCCAAGGCGGCCGCTCTTCTCGCGGTGACCCTGCTCGGCACCGTGACCTACTACTTCGCACTTGCCCCGCTCGCCGCACGCGAACGGGTGACGAGCGCCACCACCAGCGGTCGGTCGGACATCTGGCGTGTCGGCTGGCGCATGGTCGAGGCCCACCCCTTCATCGGTTCGGGCTCGGGCAACTTCCAGCAGGCGGCCATCCACTACGTCCAGGGGATCGGCAGCATCACCAGCGCCAACTTCATCGTCAACGTGCCCCATGTGGCGCACAACGTCTACCTCGAGCTGCTCGCCGACCTGGGGATCCCGGGGCTGCTCGCGTTCGTGGGCGTGGCCTTCTTCTCGTTGCTCGCGGCGGCCAAGGCCGCCCACAACTTCGAACGCAGTGGCGATCGGGATATGGAACTGGTGGCCCGGTGCCTGGTGCTGTCGGTGGTGGCCTTCATGTCGGCCGATTTCTTTCTCTCGGGTGAGTTCTCCAAGCAGCTGTGGCTCACCTTCGCGCTGTGTCCGGCGGTGCTGGCGCTGAGCCAGATCCGAGACCCCGGGCCGGCTCCTGCCGCAGCCGCCTCGGCGCCCGCGCCCGGACGGGGCCCGGATCCCGCCCATCGGCCCCAACCCGCATACTGACGCGCTCATGACCGGGTCCCTTCGGCGCCTTCGCGTCCTCTCCGTCCTGGACTCACCCACTGATCAGGGCGGGGCCGAGCGGTTCGCCCTGGGGCTGGTGAGCCATCTCCCCCGCGACCGCTTCGAGCCGTGGGTCTGCTCCACCCGCTTCGCCACGCCGGAGGCCTCCGAGGCTCTCGCCGACGCCGGTGTCAGCCACATCAGCCTGCGACGAACGGGCAAGCTCGACGTGCATCGTCTCGGTGGCCTGGCCATGCTGATGAAGACCGGCCGCTTCGACGTCGTCCACGCCCACATGTTCGGGTCAAACGTCTGGGGCACGGTGCTGGGCAAGCTCTCGGGAGTCCCGGTGATCATCGCCCACGAGCACAACTGGTCCTATACCGGTGGGCTCATGCGCCGCATGGTCGACCGCCACGTGATCGCCCGCTACGCCACGCGCTTCGTCGCCGTCTCGGAGTCCAACCGGTCGCGCATGATCGAACTGGAGGGCATTCCGGCCGAGAAGGTCCTCGTCCTGCCCACCGCCTACATCCCCCATCGCGAGACCGATCCCACCGACATCCGCGCCGAACTGGGGCTGACGCCCGACGCGCACATCATCGGGGTGGCCGCGTCGCTGCGCGTTGAGAAGGCGCTCGAGGTCATGATCAGCGCCACCGGCCAGCTGGTTCAGACGTTTCCCGACGTCCATCTGGTGATCGCCGGCGACGGCCCTCAGCGTGAGGCGCTCGAGGCTCAGACGGCAAGCGCAGGGCTGACCGGGCACGTTCATTTCCTGGGCGAGCGCCGCGACGTCACCTCGATCCTCAACACCGTCAACGTCGGCGCGCTCTCCTCCGACTGGGAGGGCATGCCGCTCTTCGTGCTCGAGTGCATGGCCACCGGAACGCCCGTGGTCGCCACCAACGTCGGCGGCCTGCCCGAGATGGTCGAGAACGATCGCACCGGGCTGCTTGTCCCGCCGCGCGATCCCGCCGCGCTGGCGCAGGCCATCGGGGCGCTACTGGCCGACCCCGAGCGCGGCCGACGCCTGGCCCAGGCGGCACATGAGCGCATGGACGATTTCACGATCGACACGGTCGCCCATCGCTTCGCCGATCTCTACGAGCAGCTCGTGAGTGACGCCGCGCCGGAGCCGGCGTCCCGGGTGGCGGAACAGACGTGAACCCGGCACTCATCCTCTGCTACCACGCCGTCAGCCCAACCTGGGAGTCAGAGCTGTCGGTCGCCCCCGACGCCCTGGAGCGACACATCGAGCATCTGCTGCGTCGCGGATGGCGCGCCGCCACCTTCAGCGAGGCGATCGTCGGGCCCCGAGACCGGCGCGCCTTCGCCGTTACCTTCGACGACGCGTTCGCCACCGTGCGCACCTACGCAGCGCCGGTCCTGCGGGAGTTCGGCGTCCCGGGCACGGTGTTCGTGCCCACCTCGTTCATGGAGGGCGAGGGGATCCTCTCCTGGCCCGGAATCAAGGGCTGGCTCGACACCCCCCAGGCCGGCGAGCTGCGCGCCATGACCTGGGAGCAGGTCGGCGAGCTGGCCGAATACGGCTGGGAGATCGGCTCACACACCCACAGCCACCCCCACCTCACAGAGCTGAGCGACCGCGAGATGCGCGACGAGCTGGCCTTCTCCCGCGATGAGCTCACCCGACAACTGGGCCGGCCCTGCGACTCGATCGCCTATCCCTACGGCGACGTCGACGACCGCGTCGAGCAGCTCACGCGCGAGGTGGGCTACCGAACAGGCGCCGCGCTGCCGGGCTCCTTCACCCACCTCAACGTCCACCGCTACGCGCGGCTGGGGCTGTACCACAACGACGGGCCGGCGCGATTCTGGCTCAAGGTGGCGCGCGGCACCCGGTGGCTGGGCCTGAGCCGGTCCACCGCGCGCTGATCGGCGTCCGATGACGAGGCCTGCGGCCCGCCTGGCGGTGTTCTGCGACTTCTCCTACCGGCGCGACGGCGATGTCGTCACCGCCGAGCTGCCCTTCAGTCTGTTCCTGGAGGCGCTGGCGCGGCACTTCCGCGCCGCGACGCTCGTCGGCCGCCTGGACCCCACGGGGACACGCTTCCCGTACGAGATGCGTGGCATCGAGCTCGCTCCGCTGCCGTACTACGCAAGCGGCGCTGACCTCAGCGCCGTCATGCGGGCGCTGCCCGCCGCGGTGCGCCGGTTCTGGGAACTGCTGGGACGGGTGGACGTCGTCTGGGTCCTCGGCCCCAACCCGCCCCATGCGATCGTGTTCGCGCTGCTCGCGCTGGCCCGCCGCAAACGCCTCGTCCTCGGCGTGCGCCAGCAGTTGCCGCGGCTCATCCGCCACCGGCACCCCGGTCGGCCCCACGTGTGGCTCGCGGCCTGGGTACTCGACCAGATGTTCCGGCTGCTGGGCCGCGTCGCCGGCGGGGTGGTCGTCGTCGGTCCCGAGCTGGCCCGTGAGTACCGCCATTCCCGCCGCGTGCACACTGCGCTGATCTCGCTGCTCTCCGAGGACGACGTCGCCTTAGCCTCCGAGGACCACCGTGACTACGACGCTGCCGCACTGCGCCTGCTCAGCGTCGGCCGCCTGGATCCGGAGAAGAATCCCCTGCTGATGGCCGACATCCTGTGTGACGCCCTACGCACCGACCCGCGGTGGTGGTTGGACGTGTGCGGGGACGGCAGCCTCGCCGAGGCGCTGCAGGCCCGCGCCGCGGAGCTGGGCGTGAGCCACCGCTTGGTGATGCACGGCCACATCGGGTTCGGTGAGCCACTGTGGCGGCTGTATCGCGATAGCCACGCCCTGCTGCACGTGTCGATGACCGAGGGGATGCCGCAGGTGATCCTGGAGGCGTTCGCCGCGCGGCTGCCGGTGGTGGCCACGGCGGTCGGCGGCGTAGGAGAGATGGTGAACGGCCGCGGGCTCCTCATCGCACCGCGCGACGCCCCGGCGGCCGCCGGGGCGCTGCAGCGCCTGCTCGACGACGCCGGCGAGCGAGCGCGCCGCGTGCAGGCGGGCGTGGACTACGTGCGGCAGCACACGCTCCAGGCCGAGTCGGCCCGGCTGGCCCGCTTTCTCGAGGGCGACGCGTGAGCGGTGCCGCCGTGGACTGCTCGATCCTCGTGCCCGTCCTGGACGAGGAGCGCTTCATCGAGCCGATGGTCGCCGCGATGCGCGCACAGCGCTTCGACGGAGAGCTCGAGTTCGTCTTCGCCGACGGCGGCTCGAGCGACCGCACGCGCGACATCCTGTCCGAGCTCGCCGCCCAGGAACCGCGGATCCGTGTCTTTCACAACCCACGGCGCACCGTGTCCAGTGGGCTCAACGTCGCGCTGCGCGAGGCGCGTGGCACGTGGGCGGCGCGGATGGACGGCCACACGGTCTACCCCGCCGATTACGTCACCCGCGGCATCGCCCGGCTCGAGCTCGGCGACAGCAACTGGATCTCCGGGCCCCAACGGGCTCGCGGCCACAACGCTGTGTCCCGGGCAATCGAGCTGGCGCTCGAGTCCCCGCTGGGTCGCGGCGGGTCAAAAAAATGGGGCCCGCCCACCCGCGCCGACGGCACGTCCTCCGATGAGTTCGAGCTCGACACGGGGGTGTTCGGTGGGGTGTGGCGGCGCCAGATCCTCCTGGACTACGGGGGCTGGGACGAGCGCTGGGACAAGAACGAGGACTCAGAGCTCGCGGCGCGCTTCTTGCGCCGCGGCGAGCGTCTGATCTGCCTGCCCGGCATGAGCGCCGACTACGCGCCGCGCGACACGGTGCGCGGCCTGTGGCGCCAGTACCGCGACTACGGCCGTTTCCGCGCCCTCACCGCCCGCCGCCATCCGGCGTCCATGCGCCGCTCGCACCTCATCGCGCCCGCGCTGGTTCTCGACGCGACGCTCACCCTCGCGCCTGGGCGCCTCGGCGCCCTGGCCCGCGTGGGCGGCGGGATGTATGCCGCGGCGCTGGCGGCATCCGGACTGCAGGCGGCGCGACGCAGCGGGCGACCCGCCGACGCGGTGCTCGTGCCGGTGGTGCTGGCGACGATGCACGGCGCCCACGGCGTCGGCGAGCTGGCCGGCGCCGCCCGCTACGGGCCCCCGTGGGCGGCACTGGCGCGCGCCGCCGGACTGGCGGGCGCGGCCGAGGCGCTGGAGCCGGCGGCCGAGCCCGCCTGGGCGCCGTCGCTGCGCTGACCGCCTCGACGTTCGTTGTGCAGCAGGCTGTCCGGGTTGCGTGGTATGTGGACCTTTCTCTCACCAATGCTGCGGGAAACCTCAACATTTCGCGGACAGCTGTGTAGGGGGCTCAACTCTTTGGAAGCCCCGCCGATAAGCACGCGTAACCCCCCCGTCGTGCCCCTCGGATCTCGTGAGTCGCTCCCGCACTCTGCTACGTCGTGCTGCGCTTTTTGCGTGCTTGCTCGTCCCTGCGCTGAGCGCCGCGGGACCCGCTTCCGCCGCCTCGCCGGTGTGCGCGCAGACGTTTGGTTCGTTCTCCGCGTCGAACTTCCCCAGTGCGTGCTGGCGGCCGTACAGCGCGGGCTCGCCGTTCAACCAGCCCCTGCCGGCCGACCCGACGATCGCGCCGGACTCGGCGTCGATCATCGAGAACCTCGCCGCCAACGACGTCAACTTCGAAGGCGGTCAGGGCCAGTTTGCCTTCACCTCCGACGACGGTCGTGACGGCGTCTACTACTCACGCCCCTCTGACCCGGTGGTCACCATCAACTGCACCTACTACTGGGGCCCGGGCACGTGCAGCGGATCCGACAAGGTCAACGTCGATGGCCGCCAGATCCACGTCCCCGCGGGCGCCATGCCCCAGGACAGCGGCTCAGACGCCCACATGACCGTCGTCGACCAGGCCGACCAGGCCGAATATGACTTCGAGCACGCCAGCTGGTCGGCTGACCACAGGACGCTCAACGTCTGGTCGGGCGCCCAGATCCCCGCCGGACCCGGCGTCGGCACCGGACTGGGCGGCGGCGGCACCGCCGCCGGGTTCGCCACCCTCGCTGGGCTCATCACCGAGCCCGAGCTGGCCTCGGGCAACATCAACCACGCCATCGCCATCAACGTCCCGTGCACCAGCGGTTCGGTCTACCCCGCCCAGGGTGACAACGGCCTTGACTGCAACAAGGTCCAGGGCGAGAACAACTCGGGCACCCCCGCGCCCCTGGGCACCCTCTTCCAGCTCAACATGACCGATGCCCAGATCGCCAGCTCCGGCGCGCCGGCCTGGGAGAAGACGATCATGACCGCCATGGCCCATTACGGCGCGTACGTCAACGACACCGACGGCATCGGCAACATCGAGCTCGAAGCCGAATCCGACGTCTCGTACACCAGCCTCGGCGGCCCCTCGCTGATGGATAACTTCATCAAGTCCAAGGGCGGGTCCTACTACGCGCCGCTCAAGCGCTGGATCCTCACCGGCCGGTTCATCCCGGTCAACCGCCTGCGGGTCATCAGCACCTGCTTTGCCCAGGGTGGCTGCCCCGGCTCGTCACAGCGGGCGGCGAACGCGCGCGCCCGCCTCGCCCACATCGCTAACGTGCGCCACGGCGCTCGAGGCCATCACGGCATGGTCGCCGAGATGCGCTTCGCCGGCGCCAGCTGAGCTCAGCGTCGCGGCGCCGGGGCCGTCAGGGTCTCGTCGACGACCTCGAGCAGGTGGCCCGCGTAATGCGTCAGCGTCAGGTGGCCGAGCGCGTACTGACGCGCCTGGTGTCCGATACGGGCACGCTCGGCGGGGTCCGCGAGCAGGCGCGTGACCGCTCGGGCGATCGCCTCGGGATCCCCAGGCGCGACGATGAGGCCGGTCTGACCGTCTTCGACGTAGTCGCGCACGCCGGGCGTGTCGGTGACGACGATCGCCTTCCCCCGGGCCATGGCGTTGACGTACGTGGTCTGCCCCGAGGCGCGGTCCTCGCGGGCCTCGAGCGGCACCACCACCACCGCGGCGCCACGTAGACCCGCGTCGTAATCGGCCTGCGGCAGCGGGCCAACGGTGAGGTTGGGGGCGGCGCCCACCAGTTCGCCGGGGGTGATCACACTCGTCGCGATGTCGACCGGCGCCTCGATCCGCGGCGCGGCCGCGATCAGCGGGGCGTAGTCGCGCAGTGAGTTGCCGCCCGCGAAGACGCGGCCGTTGTCGGTGGACTGCAGGTCATCCTTGAGTGTCGCGGGCCACGGGGTGAAGCAGACGCGGCTCGAGCGCAGGCCCCACGTGCGCGGGAAGCTCTCGGTCTCGAAGCGGGTGAGCACGCAGAAGGTCGTCCGCCGGCCGTCGATCATCCGGATCCCGACCCGGTTGACGGCGGTTTCAACCCCGCCGTCGGCCTTCCAGGTCGAATCGGCGATGAGGATCGCCGGGTGGCGAGGCAGCCGGCGCACCAGCGCCGCGGCCACCTGATCGCGCCGCGCGGAGCCGTCGAGGACCACCGCGTCGTACCGGCCGGCCCGGCTCGCCACCGCGGCGATGGTGGCCGCGTCGCGCTCGCGCGGGCGCAGCATGTCGACCCGCTCCTGCCACACCGCCATCGGGGGGTCGGCGCTGAACAGCGTCGAGAGGATCCTCCGGCGCGCTCCGGGCATGCGGGGCGAATCTAGCAACCGCTCCAGGCGACCTCCGCGGCCGGCCTCAACGTTCGTTGTACCCCGGCACCACCTCGTTTCAGGCCATCCCGCGGCGCCGCCGATGAGGCACCCAGACGTCATGAACCGGGTATCCCTCACCAGCCGCATTCCTAGACTGTCGGGACTGGTGTTGCCGCTGGCCGTGCTCTTCTCCACGCTGATGATCGGGTCAGCCTCCGCGGATACCACGGTGTGTCCGCAGGCCTTCGGCTCGTTCTCGGCGGCGAGCATCCCCACCGCGTGCTGGCGGCCCTACAGCTCTGACTCGCCGTTCAACCGGCCGCTGCCCACCAACCTCACGGTCGCGCCCAACTCGGCGTCGATCATCGCCAACCTCACCGCCAACAACGTCAACTTCGAAGGCGGCGGCCCCTTCGCCTTCACGTCCGACGACGGGCGCGACGGGGTCTACTACTCACGCACCACCGACCCGGTCGTGGCCATCCACTGCACCTACTACTGGGGCCCGGGCACCTGCAGCGGCTCCAACAAGGTCAACGTCGACGGGCAGCAGATCCACATCCCCGCCGGCGCCATGCCCCAGGACAACGGCACCGACATGCACATGTCGGTCTTTGACCAGGCCAACGACCTCGAATACGACTTCGAGCACGCGACCTGGTCTGCTGACCACAAGACGCTGAACGTCTGGGCCGGCGCCGAGATCCCCGCCGGACCCAACCTCGGCACGGGACTGGGCGGCGGCGGCACGGCCGCCGGCACCGCCACCCCCGCCGGCCTGATCACCGAGCCTGAACTGGCCTCCGGCACCATCAACCACGCCCTGTCGATCAACCTCCCCTGCACCAACGGCTTCGTCTACCCCGCCAACGGCGCCAACGGCCTGCCCTGCAGCCAGATCCAGGGCGAGAGCAGCACCGGCGCGGCCGCTCCGCTGGGGACTCTGCTGCAGCTCAATATGTCCGACGCCCAGATCGCCGCCAGCGGCGCGCCGGCCTGGGAGAAGACGATCATGACCGCCATGGCGCACTACGGCATGTACGTCAACGACACCGACGGCATGAACGAGATCGAGCTCGAGGCCGAGTCCGACATCTCCTACACCAGCCTCGGCGGGGCCTCCCTGATGGACAACTTCATCTCCCAGCAGGGCGGTTGGTACTACTCGCCGCTGAACCGCTGGATCATGGAGGGTCCGGGCATCCCCATCAACAAGCTGCGGGTCGTCGACCCGTGCTGGGCCCAGGGCGTGTGCGACGGCTCCGGCACCGCGACCTCGAACCCGACGCCACCGACCACCACCGCAGCCACCACCACCCCACCCACCAGCACCCCGCCGCCGGCGACCACCACCCCGGTCTCCACAACACCGGTGTCGACCACACCGCCCGCCACGACCCCGGTGACCCCCACACCGACTCCCACGCCCGTCGCCAGTGCCCCGGTGGCCCCCAAGCCCGCGCCCGTCCGCTCCGCACCCCACAAGCCCACGCCCAAGAAGCCCGCCAAGGCGAGGCGACGCCCGATCGTGGCGCACACCGCCGCAGTCACTGCCTCGCGTTGCAAGGCGTCCACGTCGCGCACCGCAAAGAAGCACGCCAAGCGCGTCACCTGCTCGACCGCCGTCGCGGCTGCCAAGCGCCGCCCCGCCCGCCGGGCCTGACCACCCCCACTGCTAGCCTCGGCGCGCGATCCGAGCAGCCGGGATCGCGATCTCCCCGTGGCTCCGAGCTCCGACGACAACCCCGATGCCGAGCGGCCGCTCGGGCAGGTCGCCGCCCGCGGGGCGCGTCTGGCGCTGGTGGGTTGGGGGGCCAGTCAGGGGCTGAACTTCGTCGCCTATATCGTCCTGGCCCGCCTCCTGGATCCCCAGGCGTTTGGGACCTTTGCCGCCGGGTCCATCCTCATCGCCTTCGGCGTCCTCTTCGCCGAGTCGGGCACGATGGCCGCGCTCATCAGCCGCCGCGATCGCCTCGATGAGGCGGCCAGCACGGCGTTCTTCTCCCTTCTGGTCGGCGGCATCCTGCTCTCGCTGGTCTCGCTGGCGGCCTCGCCACTCGTCGGCCTCTTCTTCAAGAACCACCAGGCGGGCGTGGTCGCCGCGGCGCTGTCGGGCTGGCTGCTGCTGCGCGCGATGACGATCGTGCCGGACTCGCTGCTGCAGCGGCGCTTCTCGTTTGCTCGCCGGGTGGCTGTGGACCCCCTCGGGGCGATCGCCTTCGCCGCGGTCGCGATCGTGACCTGCGCCAGCGGCGCCGGGATCTGGGGACTGGTGTGGGGCACCTACGCCTCTGAGGTCGTCGAGGTCGCAGCGGCGTGGGCGTTTGCGCGCTACCGCCCGCGCTGGAGTCTGGCGACCATGGCCATGTGGCGGGAAATCGCGGCGTTTGCCCGACCGGTGCTGGGCTCGGAGATCCTGCGCCGGATCGCCAGCCAGATGGACGTGATCATGCTCGGACGCTTCAGCGGTGCGGGCACGCTGGGGCAGTACCGCAACGGATTCAGGCTGGCCGCCCAGCCCGCCCAGGCGTTTGTCGACGTCGGGGCCTACGTCCTGCTTCCGACGCTGGCGCACATCTCCGGCGAGCGACGACGCCTGGGGTCCGTGGTGCGGCGGGTGTACGGCGTCGCCCTGGCCGGTGCGGTCCCGGTGAGCCTCGCCATGATCCCCCTGGGCGTTCCAATCGCGGTCCTCTTCCTGGGCCCCGAGTGGCGTCCCGCGGGCCACGCCATCGCCGCGCTGTGGGGTCTGCTTCTGGGCGGAATGGTCTCCTCGGTGGCCGCTGAGTCCTCCAAGGCGGTCGGCCGCCCCGGGCTGCTGGTTCGCATCCACACCGTCAACCTGGTCGTTACCGCGGTGTTGGTGATCGCCACCGCAATCCCCTTCGGCCTCGTCGGCGTTGCCAGCGCCGTCTCGGCCAGCCAGGTGCTCGTCGGCCTCTACGCCTTCGGGCTGGTCGCGCCGCACGTCGACATGACCTGGCGCGGGTTCGCCGCCGAGGCGGTCTCTCCTGTTATCGCCGCAGGCGCGATGCTGGCGGCGATGGTGACCTTCGCGGTCCTGGTCCATCCGCTCGACCACGGCGAGGCGCTCGGCTTCCTGCTCACCGGGCTGCAGGTGCTGATCGGCGGGCTCGTCTACGTTGGCGCGCTCGGCTTCATCGATCCTCGTCGCGAGGCGGATCTCATGGCGCTGCGCCGCAGGCTCCGCCGCTCGGCCGGCCCCGGCTACGCCTGATCGATCCTCCGCAGGTCGCCGAAGGCCTCGGTGATCTCCGCGGGCGCCTCGTCATACCAGGACCAGGTCAACCCGGCGCGCTTGCGGATGGCGCCCAACACGTTGCGTGCCCGCCGCGCCAGCGTGGCTGCGCCCGCCTCGCCGGCCACGATCGCCACGTCGCGATCGGCGGCGGCCCGGCTGTCCCGCAGCGCCCGGCGAGCATCGTCCGACGGCATCTGTTCCTCTGGCAGTCCGTGGTAGACACGTGCTGCCGTTCGCTTCATGGCCAGGATCTGGTGTGAGGACTGCCCCGGATGCATGCGGTAGACGGCCAGCCGGCCCCCCATCCACACGGCATCGAACCCGGCGACGAGAATCCTCAGCCACAGGTCGTACTCCTCAGACAGCGGCAGCGACTCGTCGTAGCCCCCCAGCGCCGAGAGCACCCGGGCCGGAACCGTTGCCGAGGTGAACACGAAGTTGCGCCGCAGCAGCGCGGCCAGGAAGCTCGCCCGGTCCGGTGGAGGCGGATCGAGTGCGTCCATCGCCGAGCCCTGTTTGACCTGGCCGCGGCCGGCGTCGAACACGTAGGCGTCGGTGTAGGCAAAGCCGGGATTGGGAGCGCCGGCCAGCGCCGCTGTCGCCGTCTCGACGTAGCGCGGAAGCCAGAGGTCATCGGAGTCCAGGAAGGCGATCCACCCCCCGCGAGCCTCGGCGATGCCCGCGTTGCGCGCCGCCGACGGGCCGCCGTTGGCCTGGGAGACAAGCCGCACACGGGAGTCGTCGATCGCGCTCACGACCTCCGCGGTGGCGTCGGTGGAGCCGTCATCGACCACGATCACCTCGAGCACAGGGACGGTCTGGCTCAGCGTCGAGCGAACCGCTGAGCGGATGGTTGTGGCGGCGTTGAAGGCCGGTATGACAACCGACAGGCGTTCCCTGGTCATGCGGGCCTCGAGCGGCCTGGAGGCTAGCAACACGTGCGCTTCAGCGCCGGGGCGAACGCGCCGATGCTTCTGACAGTATGGCCCCGTTGCCCGACCTCAGCCTGCCGCGGCTACGACCCCATCTCCGGGCCGGGTTACCCGCCCTCGTCGCCGTTGCCCTGATGCTCGTCTGGGCGGCCAACGACGGCGGCTTCGATCCCAGTACCTGGTATTGGGGAGCGCTGGTGGCGCTGGCCACGTTCACCGCGGTGTTCGTCGGCGTGCTGCATGGCCACCTGAGGCTGTCGCGGGCCAGCGCGCTGGCCGTGGGCCTGTTCGGCGGCTACGTCGCGTGGTCCTACCTCTCGATGACGTGGGCGCAGTATCCAGGGCTCGCCCTGGACGGCAGCAATCGGGCGCTGCTCTATCTGCTCATCTTCACGCTGCTCACCGCTCTACCGTGGACCAAGGCAACCGTGCTGGGCGCGCTGTTGGTGTTCGCGGGCGGTGTGGGAATCGTCGGCACGGTGATCATGATCCGGCTCGCCTCCGGGTCCAACGTCCCCGTCCTGTTCTTCGCCGGGCGCCTCGTCGCCCCCACGGGCTACATCAACTCCACCGCCGCGCTGTTCACGATGGACACGCTCGTCTGCATCGTCCTGGCCTCGCGGCGGCGCCTGGCCGGCCCCGTGCGGGGGCTGCTCATCGCCTTTGCCGCCGTCTCCCTCCAGCTGGCCACGATCGTCCAGAGCCGCGGCTGGCTGTTCACCCTGCCGATCATCGCCCTGGTGGCGATCGTGGTGGTCCCCGATCGGTTGCGCGTGGCCGCTGCTGCGGTCATTCCCGTGGTGGCGGCGCTCATCCCGGTCCGCCGGCTGCTGAACGTCTACCAGAGCGGCCCATCGGACCCCCTGCGCGCCCTGGCCATCCATGCCGGCCGCCCCGCCCTGGCGATCTGTGTCGGTGCCTTCGTGCTCGGCACGCTGCTCGCGTGGGCTGACACTCTGTATCGCGGACGTGGGCTGGGCCGGTCGCAGCGCCGGGCGGTCGGCACCGTGCTGGCGCTCATCGGCGTGGCCGGCGTGCTGGCCGGCGGCCTGGCGGTCAGCAAGGGCCACCCGTTCGGGTTCATCTCGCGCCAGTGGCATGGCTTCGCCCATGCCGAGGCGGTCTACGGCGCCTCGCACTTCAGCGACGTCGGCAGCGGCCGCTACGACTTCTGGCGCGTGGCGCTTCAGGCCTTCGAGCATCATCCGATCGGCGGCCTGGGTCAGGACAACTTCGGTGACTACTACCAGACGATGGGCCGGACCGGCGAGGAGCCGAGCTGGACCCACAGCCTGGAGCTGCGGCTCCTCGCCCACACGGGCATCGTCGGCTTCCTACTCTTCGGCGGCTTCCTGGTCGCGGCGATCACGGCGGCGGCGCGCACCCGGCGACACGGAGACGCCGAGACCCGTCTGCTGTGCGGAGCGCTCCTGATGCCGCTGGTGGTCTGGCTCATCCACGGCTCCTTGGACTGGTTCTGGGAGGTGCCGGCGCTGAGCGGGCCGGCACTGGGGTTCCTGGGCGCCGCGGGCGGGTTGGGCACGTCGCTCGGGGTGGCACCGCCTGCGCGACAGCGAGAGGCGCCCGCACCGGCCGGCGAGCCGGAGACTCCGGCCGAGCCGGTCGAGCCCTCGCGCCGCCCGCGCGTTCCGGCGCCGCTCGGGATCGCCACCGGCGTCGTGGTCCTCGCCTGTCTGACCGCCGTCCTCGCCTTCCCGTACCTGTCCGCCCACGAGGTCCAGGTCGCCTCCCGCGCCGACGCCAACAACCCAGGGGCGGCGCTCAGCGACCTCCGGACGGCCGCCAAGCTCAATCCCCTCAGCTCCGACCCGGGGCGCCTGGCCGGGGCCATCGCGCTGCGCAACGGCCGGTGGACGCTGGCCCTAAGCCAGTTCCGCGACTCGATCTCGGCGGAGCCAGGAGGGTGGTTCTCCTGGTTGGGCGCCGGCCTGGCCGAATCGGCCCTGGGCGAGCCCGAGCAGGCGCATCGCGACTTCCTCGCCGCCAAGGAAATTAACGCCCGTCAACCGGCAGTTACGGCCGCTCTGCAACGTGTTTATACGAAGACTCCCTTGACGTCCGATGAAGCCTTCAAACTGCTCGTTTTGCTGCAGTGAGTCGAAAGACTCAAACGCTCTTTGCATATTTTGTCTAAGTCCGGGATAAGAACCCTGTGCTTTTGCTCCATCTTGCGGTACGATTCTGACGGGGTAGGTGGAGGCGAGGAAGTTGTGCACGCTTCCACTTGCAAGATCCAGAAAGGTCAGCGGGACAAATGAAACGCATCGTGACGTTGATAGTGAGCCTTGCGCTCATGGCTACCGCTCTGCTTTCGAGCACGGCGCTTGCCAACTCAACCTGCCAAAGCTACAACGCACAGTTGTGCAACGTGGCCAGCAACACCGCCTCCCGCACGACGGGAACCTCCCCCACCACCACGAGCACGGCCAGCACCTTGCCGTTCACCGGCCTTGACGTCGGTCTGCTCGTTGTCGGCGGCGGCGCCCTCTTGGGCGCTGGTCTGGTGGTTCGCCGCTTCTCACGCGGGGTTCAGTAGTCAAAGCGCCTGACGGCGCAACCACGGATGGTCAGCCAGCCCCGTCGACCCAGCGACGGGGCCGTGCCTGACAACGCCGCGCCGCAGGCCCCCCAAACCACGCCGTTCAGCCCGTCCGGCGCGGATAAAACCAGTCAGCCCTGACCGACGCGCTCCCGGATCAGCCGGGTGACCTCGCCGCCATCCGCACGGCCCTTGGTCTCGCGCATCACGTAGCCCACCAGCGGCCCGATGGCCTTCATGTTGCCTTCCTTGACCTTTGCGGCCGCATCCGGGTCGGAGGCGATCGCGGCATCGACAATCGCGACCAGGCCGTTGCCGTCGCCATCGTCGGCGCTGATGGCGCCCAGGCCCTCGCGCTCGACGATCGCTGCCGGATCGCCGCCCTCCTGCACCAGCTTGGTGAGGACGTCGCGGGCGGCGTCGCGGCTGACCTCCCTGGCCGTGACCATCGCCGCCAGCGCTGACAATGCGCCCGGAGCCACCGGGCTCTCGGAGGGATCGGCACCGGAGCCGATGCGTTCCACCAACTGCGGGATCCAGTTGGCGACCTCGACAGGGGTGACCTTTCCCGCGGGGGCCTCGGCCAGCGCGCGCTCGTAGTAGTCGGCCAACTCGCGCCGGAAGGCGAGGTCCCGCGCCATCCCGGAGGCCAACCCCAGCTCGCGCTCGAAACGGTCCATGCGATCGGCCGGCAGTTCGGGGATGGCCGCCTGCGCGGCGGCGCGGATCTCCTCGGTGACGAGCAGCGGCACGAGATCGGGCTCGGGGAAGTAGCGGTAGTCGTGTGCCTCCTCCTTGGAGCGCAACGACGTGAGGCGGTCGGTGACCGGGTCGTAGTGCAGCGTTTCCTGGACCACGCCCTCGCCGGACTCGACCAGTCTGGTCTGACGCTCGATCTCGGCGCGGATCCCCCGCTCCAGGAAGCGGAACGAGTTCATGTTCTTGAGCTCGGCCTTGGTCCCCAGTGCGCTGGAGCCAGCCGGACGGATCGACACGTTGGCGTCGCAGCGCAGTGACCCCTCGTCCATGTTGACGTCTGAGACCCCCAGCTGACGCAGCGTCGTGCGCAGCAGGATCAGCCACTCGTGCGCCTGCTCGGGGGAGCGCAGGTCAGGCTCGGTGACGATCTCGACCAATGGCGTCCCGCAGCGGTTGAAGTCCACCACGCTGCGATCAGAGCCATGGATGCGGCCGCTCTCGCCGACGTGCACGAGCTTGGCCGCGTCCTCCTCCAGGTGCACCCGATGGATGCGCACGTCGCCCAGGTTGCCGCCATGGCAGATGGGCTCGTCGTACTGAGAGATCTGGTAGGCCTTGGGGGAGTCGGGATAGAAGTAGTTCTTGCGGTGGAAGATCGACCGCGGAGCGATGTCGGAGCCCAGCGCCAGGCCGATCATCACCGCGAAGTCGACGGCGCGGGCGTTGACGACGGGCAGCGCGCCCGGCAGGCCCAGGCAGACAGGGCAGCAGTGGATGTTGGGCGGGTCACCGAAGGACAGCTCGCAGCCGCAGAACATCTTGGTCCGGGTCTTGAGCTGGACGTGGATCTCCAGCCCGATGACGGGCTCGTAGCCGCTCATTCCGCCGCCTCAGAGCCGTTGCCGGCCACCCGTGCCGCGCGTCCGTCGAAGCCGATCGCCTGCTCCAGCGCGTGGGCGGCGTCGACGAGGCGGCTCTCTGAGAACGCCGGCCCGGCGAGCTGGAAGCCCACGGGAAGGCCGTCGCTCAGTCCCGAGGGGATCGAGATCCCCGGGATGCCGGCCAGCGACATCGGGACCGTGCAGAAGTCGTTGAGGTACATGGCCAGCGGATCCGCGGTCTTGGATCCCAGTTCAAACGCCGTCCACGGGCTCGTCGGCGTGACCACGAAGTCGAACTCGCCGAACACGGTCCGGAAGTCCTCGGAGATCTTCGTGCGCACCTTGAGTGCCGTCCCGTAGTAGGCGTCGTAGTAGCCGCTGGACAGCGCATAGGTGCCGAGCATGATCCGCCGCTTGACCTCCGGGCCGAAGCCGGTTGCGCGCGTCCGGCTGTACATCGTGTCCAGGTCGCTGTCGCCCGCGACGCGAAGCCCGTAGCGCACGCCGTCGTAGCGGGCGAGGTTGGCCGACGCCTCGGCGGGCGCGATCAGGTAGTAGGCCGAGAGTGCGTGGGGTGCGTGCGGGAGATGGCAGGTGTCGACCGTGGCGCCGAGGCTCTCGGCGAGCCTCAGCGTGGCCTCGAAGTTCTCCCGGACCCCAGCGTCGATCCCCGCGTCCTCGTCAGCGCCGCCCAGCAGCTCCTCGGGGACGCCCAGGCGGATCCCCTTGAGATCCTGCGCGGCGGGCATCCGGATCGGCTCGGGCATCGCCACCGACGTCGAGTCCCTGGGATCGTGGCCGACCATGTGCGAGAGCAACAGCGCGGCATCGGTCACGTTGCGTGCGAACGGGCCGGCCTGATCAAGCGAGGACGCGAAGGCGATCATCCCCCAGCGCGAGCACGCGCCGTAGGTGGGCTTGATCCCGACGATCCCGCACAGGGCCGCGGGCTGGCGGATGGAGCCGCCGGTATCGGTGCCGAACGCCCACGGCGCCAGGCCGGCCGCGACCGCGGCCGCGCTGCCACCCGACGAGCCGCCCGGCACGCGGGCCCGGTCCCACGGGTTGAGCACGGGGCCGAAGGCCGAGTTCTCGTTGGACGAGCCCATGGCGAACTCGTCCTGGTTGGTCTTACCCAGCAGCGTGGCGCCGGCCCGCATCGCGTTGGCGACAACGGTGGCGGTGTACGGCGGCCGGTAGCCCTCGAGGATCCTGCTCCCCGCCTGGCTGGGCACGCCCTCGGTGCAGAACAGGTCCTTGACGGCCAGCGGCACACCGGCCAGCGGGGCCTCGGGGTCCGCCGCGGGGGCGTCGTCGGCGACCCAGGTGAAGGCGTTGAGCTCATCGGCCGACGCGCGGGCGCGGTAGGCCTCAAACAGCTCGGCCGCGTCGATTTCCCGCGCGCGGAGCTTGGCGACCGCCTCGGCCGCGGTCAGCTCTATGAGCTCGCTCACGGCCGGCCCCGCCGCGTGTGCCCCCAGATCCTGAGGACGTGCATCACTCTGCGCTCGGGCCGGGGCTGGGGACGCCGAAGCCGCCGTCCACGGGCTCAGGGGCCGCGGCGAGGATGACCTCGCGATCAAGGCATGGCACCGGCTCGTCGGCGCGCATGACGCCGGCCACGTCGACGGCGTGCGACGTTGGTGGCACTCCCTCGAGGTCCAGCTCGCGGATTCGGTCGACGTGGTCGAGCACGTTGGACAGCTCGACCCCCATCCGCTCGACCTCGTCCTCGTTGAGCTCAAGCTTGGCCAGCTTGGCCACGTGAAGTACCTGCGCGCGCTCGAGGTTCACGGCAGCGAGTTTAGGGCGGCGTCCACGCAGACGTCCCCTCAGCGTTGCTCGCTGACCCGGCTGAGCTCGACGGTCTCGATGGGATGGTCGGGGCCGGGCTGCCAGCCCTGCTCTTGGCGCAGCGACATGAAGGCGCCGACGGTGAGCGCCGCGGTCGCCACCAGACCGGCGACCGCCCCGGCCAGCGGGCTCCCCTCCCCGGTGAGGATGCGGATGAGCAGCACGATCGTCGTGATCGCCGACAGGGTGACCAGCGGCACGTCGAGCGCGACCGGGAAGGCCGGTGCGGCCCGCGTCGCCTGCAACCAGCCAAGGAGCAGCCCCAACACGGCGACGATCAGGATCAACCAGCGCAGCGTCGGCAGGCTCGTCCACGCGTTGGCGTGGGTGTGTCCGCCACCGGCGGTGGCGAACGAGAACCACGGCACGGCGAACACCAGCACCACCAGCACCGCCCCGCTCAGCGTGGCGATGATCTCGCCGCGGCGAAGGCGCGAAACACGTACCACCGCCGCGGCGACCTCCTCGAGCTACCGGCCGACGTGGATGTTGCCGACCACCGACGCGCCGGCGCGCGCCTGGAACGCCACCCAGACCAGACCTGCGGTCAGGACGACGGCGACGTAGAAGCCGAAGCCAAAGTCCGAGAAATGGATGTTGAACACGAACTTGAGCGCGACGAACAGCGCCGTCACGCAGGCCAGCACGAACCGAGTATGAGTCCGGCTGCCGCCGAGGTTGGGCAGCGCCCTCCCGGGCGAGAGCCGCTCCACGCCGAGGTCAGCGATGAGCACGACCGCGCTGAGCACCGCGAGGATGCCCAGCCAGCCGTCCGGGTCGTCGGTCGCGGTGAGCGAGGCCGACGCCGAGATCGCGCCGAAGCTGAAACTGATGTGGAACCACGGCAGGAACAGCAGGTCGATGATCAGCAGTAACGCCAGTCCCGCCAGGATCCAGTCATCCCGGGATACCGAGTCGAACTTCACGAAGCCCCTCCTATTGGTTGGTCACCGATCGTGACATTGCGAACAATGTGTTCGCTATACAACGACGCCCTCCTCTGATTTCTCCTTCCAGAGGTCACCAATATTCTACGACCCGGAGCGTCGCTGTGGCAGACGTGGCCGGCGCCGGCGCGACGGCGCCGCCCCGGCGGCCCGACCCCGGGCCCGCTGCTCTCGGATCGCCTCATAGCCGCCCCAGGCGATCCCCAGCGCGCACAGCAGCCCGAGGAAGGCACCGAGTTTCTGGTCGATGACCCGGGTCGGGGCGGGCAGGACGATGAGCACCCGGTAGACGAGCAGCACCGCGCTCAGCCCGCCGAGGGCAGCGACCGCGAGGCTCGTGTCGGTCTTGTTGCCGTGCTGGCGCTGGGAGGCATGCAGCACCACCGCGCCTACCGAGGCCACGATCGTCGCCAGCAGAACCCAACGCGTGACGGTGAGCCCGTGCCAGGCGTTCTCCGCCGTCGACACCGCAGGGCGCACCGCCGAAGGGTCGGGGACCCCGGCGACGCCGTACCACTCGGTGGCGAACATGATCACCAGCAGCGCCAGGGCGCTGGTGGCGCTGACGAGCGCGCCCACCCGGATGCGCGGAGCCCGCGCGGGCGGGCTGCCGAGGGCCTCCTCCCCGGTGGAGGCAGCCTGCTCGTTCGTCGCCGTCGCCATCAGCGCTCCACGGTATTGGATCCGCGGCGGCGCGATGTGGTCCCGCACAACTCACGGACGAGACCACGGCTCATCTCAGCGTTTGGAGATCGGCGCCAGGTCGGCGACGAGCTTGCGCTCGGTCCCGCTCTGGCTGAAGCGGATGACCACAATGCCGCCGGGCTCCAGTCCGGTCACGACGCCCTCTCCGAAGGCGGCATGGACCACATCGTCGCCGAGGCGGAACGCGGGCGGCGGCGGCGCGTCTCGGCCGGGGAGGTCGGCGCCGCGGCCGGCCGACTCCCACGAGGTGACCCTCGCACGGATGCCGCCGAAGGCCCGGGGGGCCTGGACCTCGCGGTCGGTGAGCTCGGCCGGGATCTCTGAGATGAAGCGGCTCGGGGCGCCGAAGTTGCGCGCCCCGAACACCGTGCGCGTCCGCGCCGATGTCATGTACAGGTCGCGCTCGGCGCGAGTGATGCCCACGTAGCAGAGCCGCCGCTCCTCCTCCAGGCCACCCTCGTCCAGCGCCCGGCTGTGGGGGAAGACTCCCTCCTCGCAGCCGATCATGAACACGATCGGATACTCCAGGCCCTTCGCGTTGTGCAGGGTCATCAGCGTGACCAGGCCCTCGTCGTCCTCGCGGGTGTCGGCGTCGGCTACCAGCGCGATGGCCTGCAGGAACTCCTCCAGCGACGGCTCCGCCGATTCGCGCCCACCCACCTCCCCGTCGTACTCGACCGCCACGTTGACCAGCTCCTCCAGGTTCTCGATCCGACCCTGCGCCTCGATCGTGCGCTCGTTCTCAAGCGTCTCCAGGTACCCGGTCTCCGACAGCATCTCCTTGAGCAGCACCGAGATCTCCGCGCCGCTCCGCGCACGTTCGGCGAGGATCTCCATGGTCCCCATGAAGCGCCGCAGCGACTTGATCGCCGCGACGCCCAGGCCGGGCACCTCCTCGGGCGCGGCGGCAAGCTCCCACACCGTCTCGCCCGTGGTGTTGGCGTGCGAGAGCAGTCGCGAGACCGTCGTGTTACCGATGCCGCGCCGCGGTGAGTTGACGATCCGCGTGAACGCGCCGACGTCCTGGGGGTTGACCAGCACCGTGAGGTACGCGATCGCGTCTTTGATCTCGGCCCGGTCATAGAACTTGGTACCGCCGATCACCTGATAGGCGATCTCCGCGCGCACCAGGGTGTCCTCCAGCACCCGCGACTGCGAGTTGGTCCGGTAGAAGACCGCGATCTCGGCCCGCGAGGTCCCCTCGTCCACCATCCGCTGGATCTCCCCGGTCACATACCGTGCCTCGGCGTGCTCGTCGTCGAGCTCGCGCACCTTGATCGGATCCCCCTGCCCCAGCTCTGACCACAGCGACTTGAGCTTCTGCCCCCGGTTGTTGCGGATCACCGCATTGGCCGCATCCAGGATCGTCTGCGTCGACCGGTAGTTCTGCTCCAGCTTGACCACATGGGCGTCGGGGTACGAATCCTCGAACTCGAGGATGTTCGTGATGTCGGCGCCCCTGAACCCGTAGATCGACTGGGCATCGTCTCCAACCACCATGAGGTTGCGGTGCTCCCCGGCGAGCAGCTGGAGCCAGCGGTACTGGGCGTGGTTGGTGTCCTGGTACTCGTCGACGAGGACGTGGCGAAAGCCGTTGGCGTAGCGCTCGCGGACCTCGGGAAAGAGCTCCAGGACGTTGACCGCCCGGACGAGGAGGTCGTCGAAGTCCATCGCGTTCATGCGGTGCATCTCGCGCTCGTAGGAGCGGTAGACGTCAGCGACGGTCTGCTCGAAGAACGAGCCGACCATCTGGGCGTAGGCGTCGGCGTCGCGCAGCTTGTTCTTGGCGTCAGAGATCTGGGCGTGGACCGAGCCCGGGGTGAAGCGCTTGGGGTCGATGCCCAGGTCGTCCAGGCAGCGCTTGATCAGCCGGCGCGAATCGGCGGTGTCGTAGATCGTGAACTGGCGGGTGTAGCCCAGCCGGGCGGCCTCAGCGCGCAGCATGCGCGCGCACGCGGCGTGGAACGTCATGACCCACATGGCGCGTACGCGGCGGCCCACCAACAGCTCGGCCCGATCGCGCATCTCCCCCGCCGCCTTGTTGGTGAAGGTGATGGCCAGGATCTCGTTGGGCTTGGCGCCGTCGGTGGCTACCAGGTACGCGATCCGGTGGGTGAGCACCCGCGTCTTGCCCGAGCCCGCCCCGGCCAGGATCAGCTGTGGCCCCTCCCCGTAGGTCACGGCCTCCCGCTGGGGCTCGTTCAGGCCGCTGAGCAGGGCCTCCAGGTCGCTCGTGAGCTCGGTCATGACGTCGCCGGATTGACGTTAGCGGGAGGTCCGGCGGGCCCATGGGTGGGCGGGGCATCATCCTGTGGACATGGACGAGCTCCGCCACGCTTGCGCCGCGGTGGCCGCACGGGCCTGCAGCGTGATGGTGGTCACCGAGGCCATCCCGGCGTATGCGGCGGCGCTCACAGCCGGGCCGGCGCGCATCGCACAGCCCACGTCCGCCCCGCCCACGACGTCCGCCGAACGTGAGACACGCGCCGCGTACTGGCTGACGATGGACGCCATCAACTTCGGCTCGGGCTGGTTCCCGACGCTGCGCAAGCGCGCGGGTCTCTCGGGCTACAACACGATCGCCGCTGCCCTGCGCGACCGGTTTGACACCCACGGCGCCTGGACCGCCGCCGAGCTCACCCAGCTCGATGCCCTCGCTCTGGGGCCGGTTCTCGGCCAGGACCCCGACCATGAGCTCATCGCGCTCTACTCACGCGCTTTGCGCGATCTGGGCCAACAGGTGTCCACCCAGTACGAGAGCAGTTTCGCCGCGGTCGCTCACGCGGGCGCGGCCTCGGCCGTCGCGCTTGCCTGCCGCCTCGGAGCCTGGCCGTCCTTCGCTGACGCCTCGCGCTACGACGAGCTCACCATCCCCTTCCTCAAACGCGCCCAGATCGCGGCCGCGGACCTGCACCGCGCCGGAGTGGCCCGCTTCGCAGACCTCGACCGGCTGACGATGTTCGCGGACAACCTCGTCCCCCACGTCCTGCGCCTCGACGGCATCCTCGCCTTCGACCACGACCTGGTGGCCCGCATCGACCGCGAGGAGCTCATCGTCCACGGTTCGCCCGAGGAGGTCGAGATCCGCGCCTGCGCGCTGCATGCGGTCGAGTTGCTGATAACTGCCCTCCCGGACGGCCACCACCTCAACGCGGCGGCCGCAGACCAGCTTCTGTGGCAGCGCGGCCAACAGCCGCACTACAAGGCCTCGCCGCGCCACCGCTCACGCTGCACCGCCTACTGACCTGTCGGCGAGCACGCGTTCGAGCACGGCGGCGACCCCGCCCTCGTCGTTGGATCCCGTGACCTCGTCGGCGATCGCGATCACATCGGGGTGGGCGTTGGCCACCGCGACGCTGTGCCCCGCCCACTCGAGCATGGCCAGATCATTGGGCATGTCGCCGAAGGCCAGGACGTCGGCGCGGTCGACGCCCCGCCGCCGGCACAGCAGCGCCAGACCCGATGCCTTGCTCACGCCGGCGGCCCCGATCTCCAGCAGCGTGTCGGCGGTGCTGGAGTGGCTGAGCTCGGCCAGGTCCGAGACCAGCTCGCGCGCGTGGGCCACCAGCTCGTCGCCGCTCAGCCACGGGTGGCGGACCATCAACTGCAGCGGGGCAACGCCCAGCAGCGCGTCGAGCTCGGCGATGACGGTGTCGTCGGGGACGGGCCAGTGCGGGACGTAGCGGGGCTCGCGGGCGAAGACGTCGTGACGCTCCATCGCCCAGGTCGCGTCGGGCAGCGCTGCGCGTAGCCGCGCCACAACCTCACGCGCGGCCCGCACCGTGAAGGGAAACGTGTCGACCACCCTTTCGGTGTGCAGGTCCCAGATGACACTGCCGTTGGAGCACACCGCGATGCCACGATGGCCGGTCGCCTGTGCCAACGGCCGCAGGACGCGCGCCGGCCGCGCGGTGCAGAGCACCACCGGGACGCCGCTCGCCTCTACGCGGGCGATTGCCTCGCGGGTGCGCGCATCAAGGCTGCCGTCGCTGCGCAGCAGCGTCCCGTCCAGATCGGTGGCCACGAGCCGGGGGGTCACCGCGGCATCGTGTCAGACTTGTCTCAGACCGGGAATGAGCCCGCAGATCAACCACGTCAGCATCAACGCGCGCGACCTCCAGGAGTCAGTCGACTTCTACGTGGACCTGCTGGGAGCCGAGCCCATCCCGACACCGAACTTCGGGCTGCCCGTCCAGTGGCTTGCCCTCTCCGATACGCAGCTGCACCTCTTCGAGCGCGACCTCACGCCCACCAGCCACCACCATCTCGGCATCACCGTGGCCGACCTCGAGCCGGCCTACCGCGCCGCCGAGCGCCGCGGCGCCTTCGATCACAACGCCTTTGGGAACCATCTGGTCGAGCTTCCCGGAGACGTCGTGCAGATGTACGTCCGCGACCCCGCCGGCAACCTCGTGGAGATCGACCACCGCGGCGTCGACCGCCTGCCGGACGACCTCCGCCCCCGGCTCAAGCGACTGTGGGATCTGCATCCCCAGAGCGAGGAGCAGATGCGCGGCCGGCTGTTCGTGCCCGCGCCTTAGGGTCCTCGGCCCGCGCCTCAGCTGTCCTCGGCGCGGGTCTTGGCGATCGCCTCAGCGCCGGCCGCTCCGACGAGGAGCTCCGGCCGCATCGTTCCGCTCGCCGCCAGGTCCAGCGCCGGGAAACGACCGGCGCTGGTCAGGGCCACGTCGAGCGCGATGACCGTCGTCTCGCCGCCGATCGGCGCCGAGGCGGTGGCGATGATCGTCACCGACCCGCCGTCGACGATGTTGCGCGCCGCACTCAGGGCCTTGCGGGCCAGCGCAGGGCTGCACCCGTCGAGAGTGTCGATGAACACCACGGCATCAGCGCCGCGAGCCGCGAGCCGCCGGGCCTGGTCGATCGCGGGCTCGACGGCGCCGTTACGGGCGTCCTCAGAGGCCGCGAAGCTGACCGCCGCAGACGGGGTGACCGGGCCGCCGTTCCACTCGGAGATCTCCTCCGGACGCACTCCGGCAACAACCACGGACACCGACAGCTCCTCACGATCGCCCATCGCGGCGGCGAGCCGGCGCAGGGCCTCGGTCTTGCCCGCGCGCGAGGCGCCGACGATGGTGACACGTGAGCCCAGGCCGAAGGGGGTCAGCCACTCGATCGCCTTCAACGTCGGGTCGTCGGAGCCGATCTTCAGGCGCTCGGACGGGAACGCCGCGGGCAGGTCGTCGAAGCGGACGCTGTCGGCCAGTTCGGCGGCCGGGCGGCCATTGATGGTCTCGATGCGGATGAGCGACGCGAAACGCTCCGAGCGACGAGGCGCGCGCTTGGGTCCCGCGATGCGGTCCCCGGAGACGAGCTCACAGCGCTTCACCTGGGCCGAGGAGATGTAGACGTCCTCGTCGGAGGGATCGGGCGGCTCGACACGGACGAAGCCGGACCCATTGGCCAGCAGCTCCACCACTCCCTCGACGGTCTCGGCTGAGTCCGACTCAGAGTCGGAATCGGAGTCCGCATCGCCGTTGGACTCTGCCTCCGTCGGCTGATCGTCGTCGGCAGCCGATTCGTCACGAGCCGAGGAGCGTCCCCGGCCTCCCCGCCGGCCGCGGCGACGGCGACGGCCCGCGGACTCCTCGTCCTCATCGCTGTCGGTATCAGCGTCGGCGGTCACCTCGGCCTGCGGCTCGGCCTCACGCTCGGCCTCGGGCTCAGGCTCAGCGGCGGGCTCGGGCTCGGCGGCGGGCTCGGGCTCCTCGGCCTGTGCTGCCTTGGCCCCTCGGCGGCTCCGCGTGCGCTTCGCCGGCTTCTCCTCGGCGGGAGGCTCGGTCGTCGCATCGGCCTCGTCCGACGAGGCGGCGGCGCCGTTGCCACCCTCCTGCTTGTTGAGGATCGCGTCGATGAGCTCGGGGCGCCGCAGACGGCGATACCCGTCGATGGACAGCTCAGACGCGATCGCGTGAAGGTCGGCCAGCGGGCTTGCTTCCAGGGCACTGCGATCGACAACGGACATACGAACTCCTTTGGCTTGGTGGATCGGTGGGCTCCGGTCGCGTTGGGCCAGCGACCGGCGATTCGTAGACCTGAATTTAGCGCGCTGCCGGGTCAGACAGAGACTGCTCCCAGCGCAGCGTGTCGGGGACGCGGAGGCCAGGGTCAACGTCGCCCTCGCCCCCAAGCGCCGTTGTGACCGTAATGAAGTCAGCGGTCTCGGCGACGTCATGGACGCGCAGCACGTGCGCCCCGGATGCGATCCCGTGGCCGACCGCGGCCAGGCTTCCGGCCAGCCGGGCCCGTGGCGCGCGCTGGACGAGAGCGCCGACGAAGTCCTTGCGGCTCGCCGCGAGGAGGATCGGCCGTCCCAGGCCGTGCAGGGCGGGTAGCGCGCGCAGGACCGCGATCGTCTGCGCCGGTGTCTTGGAGAAGTCCGGCCCCGGATCCACCATGAGCTGCTCGAAGGCCATCCCGCGGGACGTCGCCAGTTCGATGCGCTCGACCAGGAAACGCTCGACCTCGCCGACGATCCTGTGGTCCAGGCTCGGGTCGTGGTGCTTGGTCTTGGGCGGCGCGATGGTGTGCATGACCACCAGCGCGGCGCCGGTCTCGGCGCACACGTCGGCCAGTTCCGGATCGCGCAGGCCGCTGACGTCGTTGACGATGCTGGCGCCGGCGGCGATCGCCGCCCGGGCCACCGCCGGCTTATAGGTGTCCACCGATACGCGCGCGCCGAGTCCGCCCGCCACCGCCTCGATGAGCCCCACCACGCGCTCGATCTCCTCCTTGGCCGACACCGGCGGACGATTCGTGACGCCCGACTCACCGCCAATGTCGATGAGGTCGGCGCCGTCGGCCAGCAGCGAGCGCGCCAACTCCACGCGCGCCTCGAGCGTTTGGGCCAAGCCGTCGTCGGAGAAGGAGTCGGGCGTCGCGTTGACGATGCCCATGACGAGGATCCGCCCGCCCGGTCCACCGAGGGTCAGCTCGTCCCGACTGGTGGACAGGGTGCGCGGGGGGCCGCTCACGATCCGGAGGCGGCGCCGGCCACGGGATCTGCGGGCAGGTCCGGCGACGCCCAGGCGCGGTAGCAGGCCGAGGCCTCCAGCATCGCCGCATGCGCCTGACGGCAGCCGCGGCAGTGGCCCAGGTGCTCGATCACCCAGTCATCGTCGGCGGCGAGGACGTCCTCGCCGTCCTGGCGCCGGGCGATCGTACGCAGCGCGCGCTCGCGCTCATCGCACTCTGGCTGGGGCGCCCCGGCGCCGCGCAGTTGCGCCCGCAGATCCAGCCGCGCCTGGGCCAGCAGGAGGGGCATGGCGTCCAGTTCGCCGCCCGTGGTGTCGGCCAGCTCGTCGTAGTTCAGGCGTAGGAGCTCGCGCAGCGCGAGGGCCTCGCGCTCGGCCAGCGGCAGACCTGCGCTGGCGGTCGCCAGCTCGCGCGCGATGGCCTGAGGGAGCGCGTCCGGATCGGTCGGCCGATCGTCGCCTGCGGGATCGGCGGCAGAGGGGGCGTTCGGCGCCGGCTCAGAGGCGGGCTCTGCCCCCTGCCGGACCGCCGTCACCGCGGCCCGGAGCATCGCGGAGCGGTCGCTGTCGCCGCCGTCCCGCGCGGATTTGACGGCCGTCCGGGCGGCCGGGGTGTCGCCCAGCATCCGCATGCAGAATTGAGCCACGTCGTCCATCGGATGCGAGCTTAGAGGTCAGTCCCGGACTCCGATGCAAGGGGCACCCGTCGTGGGCGTTCCTACACATACGTCTTAGGCAGATCTCACACTGCTCCCAGACAGCGAGCCGATCACCCTGGTGCGAGCGCGATCCCCTCGGCCCGCGCCTCCTGCGCGAAGCGCTCGACCTCGGCGTCGATGCGCGCACCATCCCACCCCAGCGCGGCGCCCATCGCCTCGGCGACGCGACGTGGCGCGGCGGGCCCGGCGCCGGCGGTGGTCAGCTCGCGTCCGGCGAGCAGCCCGAGCCGGGTGCGGCGCAACAGCACGTCGCCCACCGTGCGCGCCTGTTCGTTGCGAGCGGCGAAGGGCGCCTCGGCCAGAAGGTCGGGGAGGCCGGCGACGATCGGGGCCGCCAACGCCGGGTCGGACGCGGCCGTCTGCAGCACGCGCTCGGCGACATGGCCGTAGCGCCCAGCCAGCATCTCGTACGCACTGTCGGCCACGCCGTCCACGCGCGGCAGCACGGCCGCCTCGACGGGCGCGCCAAGGGGGATCTCGTGGGTGCGGCAGGGCGCCTCGCGCCCGTCGCGCTCGACGATCCGGTCCACCACCAGGCGCGCCATCCGCCGCCACGTCGTCAGCTTGCCCCCGGTGATCGTGATGAGCCCGCTCGAGGTCTCATACAACTCAGCCTTACGGGAGATATCGACGGATTTGCGGCTGTCGCCGCTGGACACCAACGGCCGCACGCCGGCGTAGGCGCCGGCCGCGTCGCGCACGTGCAGCGAGACCTCGAAGAACGCGTTGACCGCGCCGAGCAGATACTCGATGTCCTCAAGCGAAGGCTGGACGTGCTCGACCTCGCCCTCGTAGGTGTTGTCGGTCGTCCCGATCAGCGTCCGGCCCAGCCACGGCAGCGCGAAGATCGACCGCCCGTCGCCCACGGGGACGATCGCGCCGGCGTCCAGGGGCAGGTCCTCGCGACGCAGGATGACGTGGCTCCCGCGGCTGGGAGCGATGTGGGGCAGCTCGGCCTCGGAGTGCAGCTCGCCCGGCCGGATCCGATCCGCCCACACCCCGGTTGCGTTGACCACGTTCTCCGCACGGACGGCAAACCCCCCGCCGCCCTCCTGGTCGGCCACTGTCACCGTGGTCGCGCTCCCGGGCTCGCCGCGCAGCTCGGTGACGCGCAGCCGGTTGGCGCAGATCGCGCCGAAGCGCTCAGCCTCGCCCAGGACGGTGAGCACAAGCCGGGCGTCGTCGGTCTGGCAGTCATAGAAGAGATAGCCGCCGCTCGGCCCCCGGTGTCCGATGGCCGGCAACAGGCGCGCCACCTCCTCGCCGTCGATGAGGCGGTGACGCGCCGGGCTCCAGTCCGACTCGCCGTCGACTGCCGCGGCCCGCCGGGCACTGCGCCGCCCGCGCAGCGGCGGGGCGGCCATCACGTCGTACATGTTCAAGCCGATCCCGGTGAGCCGGTCGGGCCGGCGCGAGCCGTCGAGCGCCGGCACGACGAACGGCAGCGGGCGCACCAGATGCGGGGCCAGGCGGACCATCAACTGTCGCTCGAGCAGCGCCTCGCGGACCAGTCCCAGGTCGAAGTTCTGCAGGTAGCGCAGACCGCCATGCACGAGCTTGGACGACCGGCTGCTCGTCCCCGAGGCAAAGTCGGCCTGCTCGACAAGGGCCACGCTGTAGCCGCGCGACGCCGCGTCCAGGGCCACCCCGGCGCCGGTGATGCCGCCGCCGATGACCAGCACGTCGTGGGGGTGCTCGGCGAGGGCGGCCAGGGCGTCGTCGCGGGTGCGCATGGGCGCAGGTCAGCGTAGGCGATCGTCCGCGACGGGCTAGTGAGTCGGTCGCCCTTTGGCGTCCCCGGCGGGCAGGGTTCGGCGAGGGCGCTACTTCTGCGCAGAGTGGTAGAGCCCCAGCACGACCTGGTACCAGGCCGGCGAGGTCTCCTGAAAGCCCGGGCAGCACGGCGGCCCGCCCGGTGCACTGATGCCGATCTCGACGTGCGGCGCCGAGGAGATCCCCACGTCGCCGCACCCGATCTCGGCGATGGGCTCGCCCGCGGTCACCACGGTCCCGACGGGCACCAGGGCAGGCAGGGCGTGGCCGTAGTAGATGTAGCGGCCCTTGTAGATGCCGCTCGAGACCTTGAGCACCGGCGCGGCGGGGCCGAAGCCGTCGATGCCCTCTTGGACGATCGTGCCCGGGGCCATCGCCACCTCGGTGACCTTCGGGCCGCAGGCGTTGTTGACGGTGCCGATGTCGATCCCCTGGTCCAGCGTCCAGTCCTTGGGCGGCAGGACCCGCGACAGCGGCTTGAGTGGGAACACCAGCCCGCTCGACGCGCTCTGAGAAGACCCCGGCACCGCGGTGGTCTTCGTCGTCGTGCGCACGACGCCCAGCAGCGCCGCCGAGGTGCGGTTGCCCACCGTCCCGCTGGCGGGGTTCAGATTGTTGGCGACCTGGAACCGTTTGACCGCTTGCTTGGTGACCGCGTCGAAATGACCGGTGACCGGGACGACGAAGCCCACGTCGGACAGCCACGTCTGCAGCGTCGACACATCGTTGCCGTGGCACCCCATCCGCAGCGTTCGGGCGAAGACCGCCTTGGCGTCAGGATCGACGATCCCCGTCGGATTGCTCGCTCCCACCAAGCCGACCCCGCCCACCCCACCAGAGCTCGCGGCCGCGGCGGTGCTCGCGGCACCGAGCACCGCCAAGGCGGCCACGAGCAGGAGCCGACTGACCAGTCTCATCCCACCCCGGGGTTCGACATCGACCAGTCCGCATCCTGGCCCGGACGCGGTGTGGGGGCGCAGCGGTCGATGAAGTGGGTGGATATAGGCACGGCCAGTCGGCCCTGGTGGGGGCGATCCAGCACATCGGGCGCCTGGTGCCTGCGGGGTTAGCTGACGGGCTCGCGCTGTGACGACAGCGCTTCCCATGGAGCACCATGGGACTCGCCCCACCTACGTGGGTCCCCCGCTCTCCGGGACGGCGGTCCGGAGATTCGGCGTGGCGGCAACCTACCAAAAACGCCGGCCACCGAGGAGAAAATCCGAGCGGATTTAGGCGTCTTTATGTGCGGGATCCGCGATCCCGTTGCGCCGCCGCTCCTCAATCGTCGCCTTGATGCGATTGACGGTGTCCTCGGACATGCGGCGGATCTCCCAATGCGTCAGCTTGATGAGCCGCATCGGGGAGCTGGCGATGACGTCGGCGTTGCGCGGCCGGCGCTCGAGCAGTCCCATCTCCCCGATGAGGTCGCCGGCGCCCAGCGAGGCGATCTTGTCGCCGCCCTGGATGACGTCGGCGGTCCCCTCCTCGATCGCGATGAGCTCGACTGAGTAGTCGCCCTCCTTCATCAGCATCTGCCCCTCGGCGGCGCTGGTCTCGGTCGCGAAGGCCGCGAGGCGCTTGGCTTCGTCCTCAGACAGCTCCGAGAAGATGGGGATCGCGGTCAGGCGGGCTGGGTCCATGGCGCAGATCCTAGAGGGCCTGGACCTCGGAGGTGACCTCGCTCACCGAGGCCTTGGCGTCGCCGAACAGCATCGAGGTCTTGGGGTCGTAGAACAGCGGGTTGTCGATGCCGGCGAAGCCCGATGCCATCGACCGCTTGAGCACGATCACCGAGCTTGAGCGGTCGACCTCCAGGATCGGCATCCCGTAGATCGGGCTGCCCGGCTCGTTCTTGGCCGCCGGGTTGGTGACGTCGTTGGCCCCGATGACCAGCGTCACGTCGGTGCGCGGGAACTCCGGGTTGATGTCGTCCATCTCGCGGAGCAGGTCATAGGGCACGTCGGCCTCGGCCAGGAGCACGTTCATGTGCCCCGGCATGCGCCCGGCGACCGGGTGGATGGCGTACTTCACGGTGACGCCCTTGGCCTCCAGCGCGCGCTCGAGCTCGCGCACCGCGTGCTGGGCCTGGGCCACGGCCATGCCGTAGCCGGGCGCGATGACCACCTGGCGCGCGTAGGCGAGCTGGATCGCGACATCCGGCGCCGAGGTGGATCTGACCGTCCGGCCCTCCAGATCCCCCGCCGGCCCGGCGGGCGCGGCCACCGCGCCGCCGAATCCGCCGGCCACGATCGCCGGGACCGAGCGGTTCATCGCCTTGGCCATCAGGTTGGTCAGGATCGTGCCCGAGGCGCCCACGATCATGCCCGCGACGATCATCACGGTGTTGTTCAAAGCCACCCCGGTGGCCGCCGCCGACAGTCCGGTGAACGCGTTGAGCAGCGAGATGACCACCGGCATGTCGGCGCCGCCGATCGGGAGCACCACCATGTTGCCCAGAATCGCGGACACCACCAGGATGCCCACGATGAACAACGCCTGAGAGTGCGAGCCGGCGCAGAGGATGATCGCGCTGATCACCGCGATGGCAAACAGCGCGAGGTTCACGATCGACTGGGTGGCTCCCGGCAACTTGATCGGCCGGCCGGGAAGGATCTCCTGCAGCTTGGCAAAGGCGATATTCGAACCCCAGAAGCTGATCGACCCCACGATGGCGCCGAACAACTCGAAGATCTCGGTGCGCACAGGGAAGAACCCGGGCGCGAAGTGATGGCGGAACTCGACCCACGCGATCAAGGCCACGGCGCCGCCGCCGACACCGTTAAAGATCGCCACCATCTGCGGCATCGCGGTCATATGCACCCTGCGCGCCGCCGGAACCCCGATCGCGGTACCGATGGCCACCCCCACGATGATCAGGATGACCGTGCTCGTCCCGTGCCACACCCCCGGCGTCAACAAGGTCGCGACCACCGCCACCGCCATCCCCACCGCAGCGATCTTGTTGCCCCGCACGGCCGTGCGCGGGCCGGTCAACCCCGTCATCCCGTAGATCAACAGCGAAAAGGCAACGATGTAGGCGGCATCGATGAAATAGGTGGTCTGAATGAACACCGTGCCCGTGGCGATCACTTGGTCTCTTCCTCCAGCGCCGCTGCCGTCTCCTCCGCGCTCGGAGGCTCTTTCTGCTTGAACATCTCGAGCATCCGGTCAGTGACCAGAAAACCGCCGATCACGTTGATCGTGCCGAACGCCACCGCGACCACCAGCAGCACCTGCTCAAACCACCCACTGGCGATATGCATCAGCAACAGCCCACCCAGCACCACGACGCCGTGAATGGCATTCGTTCCCGACATCAACGGGGTGTGCAACGTGTTAGGGACCTTCGAGATGACGGCGTAGCCGACAAAACCAGCCAACACCAACACCGACAAGTCAATGACAAATGTGTTGCCCACGGTCGGTCTCCTCTAGCCGGCGGCGGCCGCTGCGGCCTTCGCGCCCTCATGAACGATTTCGCCGTCGCGGGTGATGCACGCGCCCGCGATGACCGCGTCGTCGAAGTCGAGCGATAGCTCCCCGGAATCGCCGATCATCAGTCCCAGCAGTGCCTGGATGTTGCGCGCGTAGAGCGCCGACGCGTGCTCGGCCATCGTCGAGGGCACGTTCAGAGGGGCAAGGATCTTCACGTCGTACTTGATGACGGACTCTCCAGGCTCTGAGCACTCGCAGTTGCCGCCCGCCTCTCCGGCCAGATCGACGATCACCGAGCCGGGCTTCATCAGCTTCACGGCCTGCTCGGTGACGAGCGTCGGCGCGCGGCGCCCGGGCACCAGTGCCGTGGTGATGACCACGTCCACCTTGCCGATCGCCTCGGCCATCAACTCCTGCTGGCGTTGCTGCTGCTCGGCGGTCAGCTCCTTGGCGTACCCGCCGGCGCCCTCCAGGTCGCCGCCCAGATCAAACTCCAAAAACTTCGCGCCCAGGGACTCGACCTGCTCCTTGACCGCCGCGCGCACATCAAAGCCCTGCACGACCGCGCCGAGCCGCCGCGCGGTAGCGATGGCCTGCAGGCCGGCCACTCCCGCGCCGAGGACGAGCACCGTCGCCGGCCGGATGGTCCCGGCCGCCGTCATCAACATCGGATAAAACCGCCCGAGCTCCTGCGCGCCGATCAACGCCGACCGGTACCCCGAGATATTGGCCTGGCTAGACAGCGCGTCCATCGACTGCGCACGGCTAATGCGCGGGATCGCCTCCATCGCGAAGCTCGTCACCCCCGCGGACGCCAACGCCCGCACGCCCTCGCCGTTGGTCAGCGGCCCGAGAAACCCGATCAGCGTCGTCTCAGACCCCAGCCGCGCGATCTCGCCTGCGTCAGGAGCGGCCACCTTGACCACCACGTCGCAGTCAAACGGCGCCTCATCAACCAGCTCCGCGCCCGCCTGCGCAAACGCCTCATCTCCGATCAGCGCGCCGGCCCCGGCGCCCCGCTGGACGAGGACCTGGATCCCGCCCTCGCGCGAGGAGTCCTCGCCGGTGGCGTGGGTGAGCTTGCTCACGACCTCGGGCACCAAGGCCACGCGTCGCTCACCGTCAATTGTCTCCTTCGGGACTCCGATCCGCATGCGGGCGGTGCAGCGTACCGGGTGGGGCGTCGCGAGGAGGCGCCGGTCACCGCCGCCGCGGAGCTCAGCCCAGCCCGACCGGTGCCAGCGCCAGCGCGGTCAACACCCCCACTGCACCCGCGAAATTACCCGCAAGCACCTGATTTCTGGCTATTGGGGTGGCAGGGGCCCCAGGCGGCGGATGTGACCCGGCTCGGTGGGCGGCTGTGTGCGCAGGCTCACGCTTCGCGCGCCGGGCATGCGCGCGCGGGGCCGCCGAGGGCTGCGGCGCCGTGGTGGTGCTCGAGCTCGTCGCGGGTTGCGCGGGAGCGGGCGGCGGCGCCGGCGCGGCAATCGGCAGCGGCTTGCCCTCCATCGCCATCAGCGCCTCGCCGGTCACCCACACCGGGGTCTGGGTGACTCCGCGGCTGTAGCGGACCGCGCCAGTGGCGCCCACCAGGGAGTCCAGATAGGCCAGAGGCGACACCACGCCGCCGTGGCGCAGGCTGGTCGGCGATACGCCGGCCGCCTCCAGCCCCTGGGTCGCCCATGCCGTCGATTGCGCGTTGGAGCCCATCCCCGGCTGGGACGGAAAGCCGCCGTCGCGATTCTGCTGGCGGCGCAGGAAGGCCACCGCGCGCGACATCGCATGCGCGGCGGCCGGGTCGCCGGCCATCGCCTCGAGGGCCGCGCCGGTGTCATCGACGTCGCTGGAGCCCCCGGCGCCCGCAAAGCTGAAGCCGCCGTCTGAGTCCTGCTGACGCACCAGCCAGCGCAGAGTCTTGGAGCCGGCACCCAGCGCCACGTCGTCGGAGCGCAGCGCCAGGACCGCGAAGGCGGTGAGGTTGACCTGGTCCGAGATCGAGCCGTCGGCCTCCAAGCGGCGCTCCAAGGCGGCGATGAGGTCACGGCCGCCGAAGGAGCGCGCCGACCGCCCGGCGGCGCGCACGACGAGGATGGTCCGCTCCAGCGCTCCGACATCACCGGTGCTCGCTCCGCGCGCGACGTAGTCCATGAGGCCCTGCGCATCGCCGAGGGAGTTGAGGTCGTGACCGGCCGACGCCAGCCCCAGCGCGGCCCACCCGGCATAGAGCTGGTCCGACGCCTGGCCCGGCGCCGACCCGAAGCCACCGTCGGCATTCTCGGAGCCCAGCAGGTAGTTGGCCGCCCGGGTCGACACCGACGACGGGGCGGTCACCGCCGCGGCGTGCGCCACCGCCGCGCGGGCCGCCGGGGCCCGGGCGCTGAGCATCCCCACCGCCCCGACGGCGACCACGGCCGCGAGCACTGGCGCCACCATCCGCTCGACCGGCAGCCAGGTCACCTCGACCCGACGTGCGAAGCGCTGGATGGACCGCGTGAGCGCCGGGCCGAGCGCGAGGGCAAAGGCCAGGCAGCCCGCCGCGTGTATCGCATCGAAGCCCAGGCCCTGCCCGACGTAGAACCCCAGCTGGGCGAGACTGTGATCGCTGAAGGAGACCCAATCGCCCACGTCCTGGACGACGGTGAAGGCAAACCCGGCCGCGCAGCAGACGATCGCCAGCGGCCAGCGCCCCAGCGGTCGCGCGGCAGGCTCTCCCGTACGTGCCCGCATCCCCCAGGCCAGGGCCGCGCCGAGGATCCCGGTGGCTCCCCAGGCGGCCATCTGCCACGGGGTCCACGGCCCCTGGCCGAAGAAGAAATTGGAGGTCAGCGCGGCCAGGGCGCCGATGGCGAACCCGGGCGCCCCGCCCAGGGCGTAGCCGGCGATGAGCACGATGTCGGTCGTGGGCTTGACGTTGGGGACGGCGGCGAAGGCGATCCGGCCCAGCGCGGCGAACGCGGCCAGCGTCCCAACCAGCGCGACGATCCGGGCGTCCGGACGCGCGCCCTCGTACCAGGCAAAGCCCGCGCCGAGCGCGACGGCCAGCAGACCGAAGGCGCCGAGTTGCCAGCTCATACGATCACCTCCCGCGCCGCGATCCGCTCGCCGATGAGCGCCGCGCCCTGTGCCGGGGTCAGCGCCCCGCCGGCGCCGCCGAGAATCCGGGCCGTCTCGGTGGCGAAATAGCTGCCGCCGGTCAGCACCTCGTGGGCGCTGCCGTCGGCGATCGGAGCGCCGTCGGCCAGCAGTACCACGCGCTCGGCGAAGGCGGCCGCGAACTCGGGATCATGCGTGGCCACGATCACCGCGGCGTCGAGCCCGGTGAGGAGCTCGGCGAGCTGGTGCTTGTGGTCGCGGTCCATGCCGCGGGTGGGCTCGTCCAGGCACACCACCGCGGGCTGGGCCGTGGGGTCCCTGGTGTCCCCCAGCACCACCGCGAGGGCCAGCCGCTGCTTCTCGCCGCCCGACAGGTCACGCGGGTTGCGCGTCGCCAGTCCTTCACCGCTCAGCCCCACCGCCGCGAGGGCGCCGGGTGCGGCCTCGGCAGCCACGGTCTCGTGCACGAGGTAGTCGCTGGGGTTCTGCAGCAGCAGCGCCACTCGCCCGGAGGCGTGCACCGCGCCGCGAGTGGGCGCCATCAGGCCGGCAGCATGACGAAGCAGCGTCGACTTGCCCGCACCGTTGCGCCCCATCAGTGCCAGCCGTTCGCGGGGCGCCACCGTGAGCGAGACGTCGCGCAGGATGGCCGGGCCGGAGCGCAGCTCGTGCCAGACGTGGCCAAAGGCCAGCGCCGGCTCCGGCGCGACGCCGGCCGCCCGCCGGCGCGCCCGCCACCCCGGCCGGGGCGGCGGCGACCACTGCCGCGCCGCCTCGGCGTCGGCCTCGGCCTCGGCTTGGGGCAGGAGGCCGCCCTCGCGCAGCGCGGCGCGGGCGCGCTTGACCCCCGGCACCGGGGGCCGCCCAACCGAGGCCAGCAGCCGCGCACCCGGGGTCTGGAGACTGGGCGCCTCGCGGCCGGCCCACTCAAGGAAGTCGTCCGGAACGGCGTCGCACACGATGCGCCCTCCGGCGAGGGCAACGACGCGGTCGGCCGCGCCCAGGCAGCGCTCCAGGCGATGCTCGGCGAGCACGATGGTGGCGTCCGAGTCCTCGTTGACACGCCGCAGCAGCCCGATGAGCTCGTCGCCGGCGACTGGGTCCAACTGGGAGGTGGGCTCGTCGAGCACCACCACGCGCGGGCGCCCGGCCAGGGCGGCGCCCAGCGCCACCCGCTGCAGCTCACCGCCTGACAGCTCGGCGGTGGAGCGGTCCAGCAGCTGGTCGATGGCCAGCGCGAGCGCGGCCTCCTCGACCCCACGCGCAACCTCGGCCGGCGACAGCCCCCGGTTCTCAAGGCCGAAGGCCAGCTCCGCGCGAACCGTGCCGGTGACCACCTGGGTCTCCGGGTCCTGGAACAGGGTGCCGACCGCCTGGGCCAGCTCGCCCGGCCCGTGCTCGCGCGTGTCCATCCCCGCCACGGTCGCCCGCCCGGCGAAGGTCCCGCCGTGAAAGTGCGGCACCAGGCCGCTGATCGCGCGCAGCAGCGATGACTTCCCGGACCCGGAGCCTCCAGCCAGCAGCACAAGCTCGCCGGGTGCAACCTCCAGCGACACGTCGTCCAGCGCGGGCGTCGAGGCGCCGGCGTAGGTGTAGGTGACGTGCTCCAGGCAGACGGCGGTCATCACCGCAGCCCCCGCCGATCGGCGAACGGCGCCAGGGCGCAGGCCACCAGCCCGGCGGCCAACGCCAACGCGCCCGGCCCGGCGGCCACGCTGAGCACCGGGTAGGCCGAGAACGCGGCGGCCGGAGTCACCCGTGCCGCGATCGACACCGCGACCACCGCGATCGCGGCGGCCATGAAGGCGACGTCGTGGCGCGAGTACGGCGCCCGGTACGCCGGTGGGCGACGCGCCGCCCCGTAGCCGCGGACCTCGAGCGCCGCCGCCACGTCAAGCGCGCGATCCAGCATCCCGGTGCACGCCGCGCGCATCAGCGTCAGCCGCGATGGCGGCGGCCCCGGCCGGCACCGCTGCGCCTCGGCCAGGCGGCGACCGTCGCGCACGAGGATCGGCACCATGCGGGTGGCCAGCGTCGCCGACAGCGCGGAGCGAAACGAGACGCGGCGAAACAGCCGCAGCACCTCGTCGGGGTCCACCGCCAGCGTGTACAGCAGGCCGCAGAGGATGAGCGCCACCGCCCGCAGGCCGAGGATCGCGCCGTACACGGTCGCCTCCAGCGTGACGTCGGTGTGGCCGAGGATCGGCAGGTCGCCGAGCCGGACGATCACCGTCAGCCCGTCGCGGCTCACGAGCGCGTTGATGAGCATGATGACGAGTGCCACTGGCACGCCCCACAGGGCGGCCCGGACGAGCCCCCGCCCCACCCCGGCGGCGACGCCCGCGCCCAGCACGGCGACCACGACCGCGCCGAGCACGATCGGGTTGGAGGCCATCAGCGCGGCGACTCCCAACGCCAGGCAATACGCGCATCCGGCGCCGGCCCGCGCGGCATGCAGGGGGCTGGCGCGCCGACGGTAGATCATGGCGAAGCCGGCACCGGGACCGGGACCCGGCTGGATCCGTCGACGGCGAGGGCGAAGTGGTCGTGCAGCGCCATCGGGGTCAGCGCCCGGGCCGCCGCCAGCACCCCGGCGGGATTCGTGCCGGTGATCATCCACGTGGGCACCGACGAGCTGTCCGCAGTGGCGGCGATGAGGCCTGCTCCCGCGCCGAGTGTGCGGGTGACCTTCCCGCTCGGGTCTAGGAGTTGCAGCGCATTGCCTCCCGGGCCGGCGAAGCGGGCGTAGACGCCACTGGCGCCCGGCCCGTGGGCGACGAGCTCGGCGGCGACCTCGGAGTGGATCGCGCTCCACGTTCCCACCACGATGCCCAGCGTCGAGGGCCCCGAGCCGGTCCCCAGCAGCTGGCTGGAGGCGGGGACGTGCACCGCCGTCATCGCCTTGGTGACCTGCTTGCAGGCCGCGTCGACGTCGGAGGCGCACTCGAGCGTGACCGGGTAGCGCTTGCCGCCGATGCCGTTGGTGAACGGTTCGGGGAAGGACCCGACCACCGCCGGGATGTTCTCGGTGGCGCTCCAATCGTGCAGGTCCCACCAGATCTGGTCGCCGGCGTGCACAGCCGTCGTGGCGGCGCCCCTGGAGCCCTGCACCCCGTTGACGTAATAGAACCAGTCGGTGTGGTCGGCGCTGCCGGAGCGGCCGTCGATCGACTGCACGAAGCCGCCGCCGTAGCGGGTGGAGATCTTGAAGGAGCGCTCCAACATGCGCATGACGGTCTCCGATCCGGGGACCTTGCTGCGCGACACCGTCGAGATGTGACGGGCCCCGAAGCCACTGCTCACCGTGAGGCTGACGCCCTTGGTGGGAGCTCCGGGGCCCAGCCCGCAGCCGCCACAGGCCAGCACGACGGCCAGCGCGGCGACTGCGGTCACGACTCTCAGCTTCACCACTGTTCAGGCACCTGCGCGACCGTTACTTACTGACCGTCACCGTCGCCTCGGCGCGGATGAATCCCTTCTCCGTAGCGACGATGGTCAGCTTGCCCGGCTTGCTCGCGGTGACGGTGGTCGCCCCGTGGCTGTCGGTGGCCTTGACGCCGCCGGTGACCTTCGCCCCCGCCAGCGTCTTGGCCTGGCCCTTGGCCGTCTTGAAGTAGGAGGCCTTCACGACGAAGGGCTGGGACACCTTGGCGGTCGCTGGGGCCTTCAGGACGATCGGGAACAGGGTCCCCTTCTCCGGTGCCGGGGCGAGCAGGAGCTCGTCGCCGGGCTTGAGCTTGAGGGAGCAGAGCCCCGCCGAGGCGAACTTGTCATTGACCCAGAGGCCCCAGAAGAAGCCCTTGCTGCTGAACGGGTGGTTCTCGCCCAGGACGCTGGTCACCGCGACGCCGAAGCTGCTCGAGAACGAGCCCTTCCACCGATGGTGGGTGGCCGAGTCGAAGTAGCCGACGGCGTCCTTACCCGGGCACGCGCCCGGCGTGGCGCCGGCTCGGGTAACCGAGCCGGATTCGGCGTGCGCGACCGTGGCCGGCAGCAGGGTGCGCTTGACGCCCTCCACACGAACGGTGATGGGCGCGCCGGCGCCGAGCGCCGTAGCGGTCGACGTGAGGACGACTGCGGCGGCAACACCGCCGAGGGCTGCGAACTGTCTGTGCTTCATAGAGGGCCACCCCTTTCCACGAGGGCTCTTGGCTTGACGGTCGGAGGTTGGTCTCCTGGCTCTCGGGCCTATCAGCCACGCCTTCCCGGTCGGCTCGCTGCCGCCCAGTGGCACGTTGTGCGCTGACGTCCCCAATCACAGTGGCGGGTCCGCGCCGGATTCCCACCGGCTTCCCATGCCACCGACCTCGAATGCGGTGATCGTACCGCCCGCCGTACACTGAGGCCACCACCGGCGATGACGGTCAACCTCACCCGCATCTACACCCGCCTCGGCGACGGCGGCGAGACCCACCTCGGCGACATGAGCCGGGTGCCGAAGACCCACCCTCGCATCGAGGCCTACGGGACGGTCGACGAGCTCAACGCCCAGATCGGGGTCGCGCTGACGATCGACGACCTGCCTGAGGCCTACCGCGAGTGGCTGGCCCGCGTCCAGAACGACCTCTTCGACGTGGGCGCCGACATCGCCGCTCCGGAGGACCCGCAATCAAGCCGGGAGCGCCTGCGCGTCCTTCCCGAGCAGACGACGTGGCTGGAGGAGCGCTGCGACGAGGTCAACGCCACCCTCTCGCCGCTGAAGTCCTTCGTCCTGCCCGGCGGGACACGGGCGGCGGCCCACCTGCACGTGTGCCGCACCGTGTGCCGGCGGGGCGAGCGCGCCGCGATCGTCTGCGGCGACGAGATCAGCGCCGAGGTCGTGCGCTACCTCAACCGCCTCTCTGACCTGCTCTTCATCCTCAGCCGCGGCGCCAACGACGGCGACGAGCCGCTGTGGGAGCCGGGGCGTTACCGCGGGTAGGTAGCTAAACCGCCGGTCAGGTCCGCCGCAGCATCAGCGTCAGTCCGGAGGCCAGAAGCGTCCCCAGGGCGCCGATCGTGCCGGCGCCGATCACGAAGGCCTCGTGCTCCCGCACATAAGCGAGTACCTCGTGGGGCCGCGCGACGAGGATGAGCCCGGCCAGCACGACCGCCACCGCTGCCAGCACCGCGACCGGCGCCAGCGCCTCGCCTACTGAGAACGGGGCCCGGCGCGCCGGGCTCGTCTCAGCGGGGCTGCCGGCTTGGCGCGCCTCCACGATCGAGAGCCCGGCGATCCCCAGCAGCGTCCAGGTCCCGGCGACCAGGAAGCCGCCGAGAACGTCGGAGGGGTAGTGCCAGCCAAGCTCCAGGAACGAGTAGCTGACCGCGACGGCGAAACCGGCCATCAACGCCGCCACCGCGGGGCGCCGGCGCGCCGGAACCGCGATCACCGAGCACAGGGCCAGCGACATGGCGGCCGTAGCGTGGCCGCTCGGCCACGAGGCGAAATCGATCGGAACGCCGGGCACCGTGTCGCGCGGACCGGCCAAGAGCGGCTTGAGCAGCTGCGTGGTCTCGTTGGCGCACAGCAGGACGATGGCCAGCATCGCCGCCACACGCGGCCGCCCGCGCACGAGGGCGACGATCACGGGCACGGCGGCCAGGAACACGTACTCGTTGGGGCTGCACAGGTGCGCGATGAAACTGGCCACCCGGTCGACGCGCGGACGCGTGAGATCGGCGAAGCCGCGCAGGATCGATGCGTCGACCGAGCGACCGAGCGCGATGTAATGAGCGGCGTACCAGATCGCGGCTAGGAGAACGACCCCGGCTGCCGCCCCGATCAGTGCTGTCCGGGCGCGTCTGGGCATGAACACAGCGTAGCTCCGCCCATGCCGCCAGACCTGAGGATGCGCACTATTTGCAGGGCCCGACGCGACGGGCGGCGTCAGGCCGTAAGGAGTCCCGTCAGGCGTCTGGGGCAGCCTCGGAGGCCGTACCCGAGCCCTCTGACTCGGGCTGGACCGCCGGCACATCGGCCTCGGGCGACTCGGGGGTCGCGTCGTTACGCGTGACCACGAACTCCGGAGCGGTGCCGGTGCGGCGCACGTGCGAGAAGTGCTCCAGGTCCTCGGGGGAGGCGACCTCGGCGGCGATTCCGTCGGCGATCTCGAACCGGTTGGCCTCGTAGAGGAGCTCTTGGTAGCGGGGCGCGCGAGTCGGGTGGGTTTCGTCGTCTCCCGCGCCCGCGTGACCCGTCCGGGCCCCCGCGGCTCGGACTCCCGAGCCCTCGATGTCGAGGTCGAACTCGCCGAAGCGCAACATCCACCGACGGCCCCGCGCGAGCTTGTCGGGCGTGAGCTTGACGGTCACGGCGTCGCCGCGTTCACCGGAGCCCGGAAGGCCGCGATCGCTGCGCAGGCCGGCGTGCTGGTCGACCAGCGCGCGTGTCAGCCGATCCCAGTTGCGGCTGTAGGGAGCTGGGACGATGGCCACCGGTCCCTTGGCGGCCTGGTCGCCGCGGATGGCGTGCGCGACGGGGCCCACGAGCACGTAGTCCACGTGGTTGGCATTGAGCCAGCGCACTACTGAAATCGATTTGCGGTCGAGGTGCTCCAGCCCGGCGCGTGGCTGCGCGGACGTGGCGTCGACCCCCGGGGAGCGATGTTTGAGGAGCATGCCCGTGCGTTTCGCGCCAGGCGTCCCGACTCCTTCCCCGCGCGTGTTTAAGGGCCGGCGGAAGGGGCGGCGGATTCGGGCTCCGGTGTAGCGGCTCCGGTCTGTCGAGCGGCGCCTTCCATCTCGACTGCAAACTCGGCTACCCAGCCGGCGATGAGGTCGGGCTGCGCGAGTTGCGCCCAGTGCGACCCTGGCACTTCCCGGCGACGCAGCCCCGGCGCGACCCGCGCCGCGGCGTCGTAATAGGACGCGGAGATGAACCGGTCGCGAGTCGGGACGATGAGCTGGACGGGGGCGTGCGCAGACGCGAGGGGATTACGGCGAATGAAGCGGTGCGGGATGTTGGCCCGGTAGAGGTTGGCCCCGTGCCACCCGTCGGCGCATACCGTGGGCGCCGGATGGGCGTCGTCGACGTCAAGCCTCTCCACCACGGTCAGCCAGCGCCGCCAGCGGCCGCCCGCGAGCGCGACCTTCCACATCGCGGTCGGTCCGCCGGGCAGGCACAGCGGCAGGATGTACCAGGACCGCCGGGCGCGGGCGGCGGCGCCCCGCAGATCACGGGCGCTCAGAGCGGCGCGGGTCGCCCCCAGGGCATGACCCAGCGCAGGCCCGGCGATGCTCGTAAACGACGCCACCCGCCCGGCAAAGCGCGACCGGGTCACGAACTCCCAGCCCTGGATCCCGCCCCAGTCGTGCCCGACGAGGTGGACCCGGCGGGGTGGGTCAGACCGTGTCACCGCCGAGCAGACGGCGTCGAAATCGTCGGCCAGGCGATCGAGGCGATAGGCGGCAGGGCCGCGAGGCGCGCTGGAAGCGCCCGCTCCTCGCACGTCGTAGGTGACGATCGCAAACCGGTCCTCCAGGCGCTCCACCAGCCGATCCCACACCGCCTGCGTATCCGGGTAGCCGTGGACGAGCACGAGCGTGGGGCCATCGGCTCGTCCGGCGCTGCGCACCGAGAGCTCCACCTCGCCGGAGCGCACGGTCAGCGTGTCCCTTGCGGTCGGCACCCCGTGTCAATCTATAGGTCGGTCACCCATGGATGCTGAGGAACTCCAGAGACGCCGGGACGAGCGAGCACGGGCGCGGCGCAGGCGGCGCATCCGCCGCCGAGTCGGAATCGGTGCGACGGTGGGCGTGCTGGTCGTGATCGCCGCCGCCGTGGCCATCGCGTCGGCCAGCGACGGCGGCACCAGCGGGGCCACGCGCACGCACGCATCCCACGGCCCACGCCGTACGCGCCTTAGGGCCAAGGCCACCACGCGCCGCGGCCGGGCCGACGTCCCTCACCTGCGCGGCGAGTCGACGGCCGCCGTCCTGGGCCCTGACACCGGCGTGCGCGGGACCGCTGCGGTGCCGGTGCTGATGTACCACGTCATCGCCGCGCCACCCAGCGGCGCCCCATTCCCCGGCCTGTACGTGCAGCCTCTGCAGTTCGCCCGGCAGATGCAGGCGCTCAAGCAGGCGGGCTGGCACGCGGTGACTCTGGACCAGCTTCAGGCCTACTGGACCAAGGGCGCAAAGCTTCCCCCGGGCAAGCCGATCGTCATCACCTTCGACAATGGGTACCACTCGCAGTACACCGAGGCACTGCCGGTGCTGCACCGGATGGGCTGGGTCGCCGACGAGAACATCCAGCTCAGCGGTCTGCCCCCCTCCCAGGGTGGCCTGACGACAAGCCAGGTCAAGGCGATGGTGGACGCCGGCTGGGAGCTGGACACCCAGGGCATCAGCCACGCGGACCTCATCACCCTCGACGCCTCGCAGCTGCGCTACCAGATCGACAGCGCCCGCAGGACGATCCGGCGCCGCTACGGAGTCCCCGTCAACTGGTTCTGCTACCCGTCGGGCCACTACGACACGACCGTGATCGACGCTGTGCGTGCCGCCGGCTACGTCGGCTCGACCACCGTTGTCCCCGGGTGGGCCGGTCCCTCCAGCGACCCCTACCGCCTGCCTCGCCTGCGCGTCCTGGGCGGCACAAGCGCCACGGCGCTGCTGTCCCAGATCGCGGACACCCGTGCCGCCTCCACGCCGCCGGGCTCCTACGGAGGGGCATGATGCCGCTCCTGCGCCGCTGGGGTACGCAGCTCGGCGCTGCCACCCTGCGCCAGCGGCCGCAGCGCAGCACCGGGGTCGTTGCGGCGATCGCCTCGGTGGCGCTGGCGACCCTGGCCATCTATTTCCTGCGCAAGATCGCGCCGGTGGTGTCGCTGAGCGTGGTCTACCTGCCGGCGGTGCTGCTTGTCGCCACCTATTGGGGCATCGCGCTGGGGCTGTTCACGTCGCTGCTGAGCGCGGCGGCGTTCAACTTCTTCCACATC
>DASXDW010000081.1:0-43352 GCA_036490435.1 Solirubrobacteraceae bacterium | reverse complement strand
CACCATGACCTGGCGAGTGTCACGCAGGTAGCTGGCCAGGAAGATGACGAGGCCGATCTTGGAGAACTCGGTGGGCTGGAAGCTCAAGCCTCCGGGAACCTTGATCTCCAGATACGCGCCGTTGACCTGCTCGCCGATCCCGGGCAGGCGCGGCAGCACCAGCAGCACCAGCGACACGATGACGATCAGGTAGCGGTACTGCTCGAGCTTGCGATAGTCGCGAAAGGCGATGATCGTGACCGCGAACAGCACAAGCCCTAGCACGAACCACTGCGCCTGCTGACGGGCGTCGGTGGCGCTGATCCTGTACACCATCACGATCCCGAAGCTGGCCAGCAGCGCCACCAGCGGGAACATGTAGGGGTCGGCGTTGGGCAGCGTGACGCGGATGAGGATGTGCCCGGCCAGGCACAGAGCCAGGAAGATGGCCCCGTAGGTGAGCGAGACGTTGGAGAGCACGTTCTCGCGCTGGATGAACACCGCGGTGAATCCGGCGGTGACGAGCAGGGCGGCCGGGATCAGGCCGAACAGCTCACGGTTGCGTGCGCTCATTGCGCCAGCTGGCCGAGTTCGGTGGCGTGCACGAGGCTGATTGCGGCCCCCTGCGAGCGCAGCTGATGGTTGAGCAGCCGCGTGCGGCGATCGGCCGGAACGGCACTCACCGGGACCCCGGAGACGTAGAACTGCTCGTACATCTTGATCCCGAGCGGCAGGTTGTAGGGGAAGCCACGGAAGATCGTGACGATCCCGTCGGAGTTGGTCCCGATGAAGAAGTACTCGCGGCTGGCCAGGTAGGCGCCGCCCCCGACCACGAAGAGGACGATCACGGTGGCGATCAGTGCCGCGACGGGCTTCATGAAACGTGGCGGGCGCCGGCGGGCGGGCGGGCCCGGGGGTCGGCCCTGCGTTCGCGCGAGCTTCGGGGTGCTGCGCTCGCGCTCGAGCTGGGGCGGGGGCGCGGTGAGCACGCCGCCGCCATCGCGGCGGGCTGCGTCGGTGGCGTCTCCCGTGGGGTGGGCGGGCGCGGTCTCCGAGGGCTCGGCGCCGGCCGCGGGCCGGTCCTCGTCAGGGGCCCGGACGGGCTCCATCCCCACCACCGTCGGCTCGTCGACATCCTCGGATGGAGAGCCCGGGTGGGTGCGATCCGTCTCCTCGAGCCGGAAGAGGACGACGGTGATGTTGTCGCGCCCGCCGGCGTCGTTGGCCGCCCCGATGAGGCCGTCGGCGGCGCGGTCCAGGTTCGTTTCGCGGGAGAGGATCTGGGCGATCTGCTCCTCGCCGATCATCGAGGTCAGGCCATCCGAGCACAGCAGCACCACGTCGTCGGCGCGCATCGAGTAGGACCAGGTGTCGACTTCGACGTCGCCCTCGATGCCCAGCGCCCGGGTGATGATCGAGCGCTGAGGGTGCTCGGCCGCCTGCTCCTGCGTGAGTTTGCCCTGGCGCACGAGCTCCTCCACCAGCGAGTGGTCCTGGGTCAGCCGGGTGAGCTCCCCGTCGCGGAAGATGTAGGCGCGGCTGTCCCCGACATGCGCGACCGCCAGGTGATCGTCGTCGAGGTAGACCGCGGTGAGCGTCGTACCCATCCCGGCGTGTTCGTGCTGGGTGCGCGAGAGGTCGTAGATGTGCCGGTTGGCGGCGCGGATGCGATCCGTGAGTCGCTCCTCGGCGCTCCCTTCGTCCGGCAGCGCCTCGTGAAACTCCTCCACGGCCAGCTTGGAGGCCACCTCCCCGGCCTGGGCGCCGCCCATCCCGTCAGCGACGACGAACAGCGGAGCGCGCACAAACGCGTTGTCCTCGTTGTCGCGCCGCTGGCGCCCAGTGTCGGTCTTCCAGATGGTGTCGGCTGCGCGAAGCATGCTGGACGGTTTCTAGCGCGGTGGGGGGTTGCGGTGGGCGATGAGTTGCAGCCTGCGGGTCATTGCAGATAGGAGAACTCGCTGTCGCCGATTCTGATCCGGTCGCCGTCATAGAGGGGCTGGGGACCCGACAGCGGCTCCTCGTTGAGGTAGGTGCCGTTGGTGGAACCCAGATCCTCTATCACCAGCACACGACCTTCACGGGTGATCCTCGCGTGTCGCGAAGACGCGAAGGGGTCCTCCAGGCGAATCTCGACGTCCCCGCGACCCAGAACGGCGCCATCGCTGAGGTCGTAGGCGACGCCGCTCTCGTGTCCGGCGGCGCGTTCGACCAGCAAGCGCGGCTCGAAGTCCTGGACGCCGCTGAGGTTCGCCGCCGCGTCGTACATGCCGGTCTCGTCGGGCGACGCGCCGCCGCGCTCGGGCATGGCGGGGGCGCCGCGCCCGCGCCGCAGGTCGCGGATCGCGCTCCACGCCACCCAGACGAGGAACAGGTAGAGCACGGCCAGAAATCCGAACTTCAGGCCGACCGAGACGGGCTGGAGCACCGTTGAGCCCATGTCTACTCCAGCTCGAAGCGCAGCACAGTGGTCCCGAGCTCGATCTCGTCGCCGGGCTTGAGCACCTCTGAGCCCTCGACCCGCTGCCCGTTGAGACGGGACCCATTGGTGGAGCCCATGTCATTGAGCACCCACGAGCCACCGCGGGGGCGCACCTCGGCGTGGTTGCGCGACACGTTGGGGTCATCGACGGTCACGTCGCAGTGGCGGCTGCGGCCCATCGTCACGCCCTGAGGCCCGACGACGAGGCGCTTGCCGCCCATCAGCAGCAGCGCAGTCTGCTGGCGGGTGCGGGCGCGCTCCTCCAGGGGCTCGGCGACCCGCCCGGCGGTGCTGTAGATCATCGTGCGCCCTGAGGACTCCTCCGGCGGCGGGGCCTCCTCGTCGGGCTCGGGGTTGACCACCCGCGTCTGGATCCCGAACTCCCCGAGGCCGAGGCGGTCGTCGGTCTCGAACTCCACCACGGGCCGCGAGGCCAGCACGAGCCGCTCGCGCCGGGCGTGCTCGAGCAGGTAGCCGGTGAGCTCTGAGATGAGGGCGTCCTCATAGTCGGTGAAGCGGTCGCGGTCACGAGGCGAGAGGTAGACCCGGTACTCGTTCGGCACGTACGTGCGCGAGAGCGAGAGGGTGCGGTGCTCCTCCATCTCACGGGCCAGCTTGCGCGCAATCTCGACCGGCCGCACTTCCGAGCGAAAGGCACGGCTGAAGGTGCCTTCGACGAGGCCGGCGATCTTGCTCTCGATGCTTCTGAGCACACTCATCAGGTCGCCCCTCTGGGCGGATCCATGCTACGGAACTCTCGCCGGAGGGCCATCGGCGCGGAACGCCGCGCGCCACATTCCCAGCAGCGACGGGGCCAGCGCGACGGCGGCGCAGGCGATCGTACCCACCACCGCGGTGGAGGCAGCGCCAACCGTTCGGGTCCCGTGACCGACCGCGACCGCCGCCCCGGTTCCCGCCACCGTGAGGGCGGCCCACACGACGACACGCACGACGTCGAGGATGAGCGACGCTCCGCGCACCAGCCACGGCAGGGCCACGGCGGCAAGCGCCCACACGAGCGCAGGCGCCAGCACCCCCGCCGCGATCTCGGGGCGGACAAGGTGGTCAACGGTCGCAGACAGTGATCTCATCCAGACATGTGGGGGCGCCACGCCGGGCACCTGCGGCAGGTAGAGAGCCTTCCCGGCAATGGCCGAGGCCAAAAGCAGCCACACCCACCCAACCGCACCGAGCGTAGCCCGCCGCCACGGGGTGGTGGCCCGCCCGGCGAGAGCGGGCCACGCGCCGGCCAGGCCGAGAAGGCCGAGGGCGGGGGCGCCGGCGCTGAGCGGCCATATCGTCGGCGCCGCCGGGGCGATGATGGCGGGCAGGACGAGCGCGAGGGCTATCACCCCCGCAGCGCCCGGCAGTTGGTCTGAGACGGCCACTGCGGCCAGCGCGATAGTCAGGGCGACCCATCCCAGACGGGGCAGCAGCAGGACCGCGGCGGCCGCGAGCAGGCCGGCTGCCGCCGGACCGACGGGCGCGGTTTGCAGGTTGGTGTTCAGGGTGGTGGCGATGAGCCACACCGTGAGACCCGCCGCGCCGGCCGCGCCGAGGGCGCGTGGGGGCCAGGCAGGGGCGGAGGCATCGTCCACGGTGTGCAGGGGGCCGTTTGCAGCGCTGCCGTGGGCGTCATCGGTCACATGGTGGCGCCACAGTCGCTCGCGCTCCTGCTCGCCGCCTGGGTTGTCCTCGTTGCCAGTGCGAAGCGTCGCCGTCCAGGCCCCCGTGACGACGCCGGGCTCGTCGCCCACCTCGTCCTGCGCATCGGCGAGGGCGCCGCGCAACTCGGCGAGCGTGCCCCGCTCCCGGGGGCGGGAGCGAAGTGCGAGGTCGATGCTCGCCGCCAGGGGCCGCGGGAGGTCGCGGCGCTGGCGGCGCAGCGAAGGCAGGTGCATGGCCAGCCGGCGTGAGGCGTGGACGGGACGGGAGTTGCGGACGGGGTTGACGCCGCTCAACGCCTCATAGATGACCAGCGCCAGCGAGTACAGGTCCGCCGGCTCGGCGGCCTCGAGCCCCTCGGCCTGCTCCGGCGCCATGTAGGCCAGCGTGCCCAATACGTCGCCGGTCTTGGTGAGCGCGTCACCGCCGACGACGTGTGCGACGCCGAAGTCGGTCAGCTTGGCCACCTGGGCCGGACTCGGCGGCGCGTCGGGCACCAGGACGTTGGAGGGCTTGACATCGCGATGGACGACCCCGTGGTCGTGAGCGTGCTGGAGCGCGTCGCACAGCGCGAGCGCGATGGCGATGATGTCGCGATCGGAGAGCTGTCCCTGCTCGAGCAATGCGTCCAGAGTCTCGCCACGCACCAGCTCTGAGACCAGGTAGGCGCCCTCGTCGTCCACGGCGGCCTCATAGAGGGTGACGATGGCGGGATGGGAGAGCCGGGCGGCGGCGCGGGCCTCGCGCTCGAAACGCCCGCCGATGACGCGCTCACGAGGCAGGATCTTGACCGCGACCTCCCGCTCGAGGCGTTCGTCACGGGCCATCCAGACGGTCCCGAACGCGCCGGCGCCGAGTCGGCGCTGCAGCTGGTAGCGGTCGAGGACGAGCGGGGCGGACGGGGCAGCGCTCGCTTTGGAGGTCAGATGGCGGGTGGCGAGGGTGCGGGTACGGGCCGTCGATGGCTCACCGGAGCGCATGAAGCGCTTTTCGGTGTCGGCGAGGCGGTCCCTGCGCACGCAATTGGAGCGCGACCACCAGGTGGCCCCGGAGGACGCGATTTCCAGCGCAACTCTTTCCCGCGCGCGTGGTTGGGATTTTGTGAATCCAGCCGCACCGGAGGTCATACTGCGCACTTCCACCGGCACAGCAAGGAGCGGTACCGCTTGTCGTTCTTCGACGAGGTCGACGAACCACCTCGGACAGAGCCTCGTACGACCCCTCGCACAACGTCCCGCACTGGACCACGTGGCCGTCGCCCATCAGGCCCTGGAGGCGGGAGTCGCCGTCCGCCGAGCGGCGATCAGCAGACGGTCCAGGTTCGCCGTGCCGTGGCGATCATCGTCATCATCATCCTCATCGTTCTGGTGGCCGTCCTGGTCCACGGTTGCCAGGTCAACGCGACCAACTCCGCGCTGCAGGACTACACCAACAGCGTCTCGTCGCTCAACCAGCAGTCGGTCGCCAACGGCAAGCAGCTGTTCACCCAGCTGGCCCAGGCCTCGAGCTCCGGCTCGGGCACCAGCGTCCAGCACGCGATCAACCAGGTCCTCAGTGGCGAGCAGAATGTCTACAAGAAGGCCCAGGCGGCGAGCGTCCCCGATCAGGTCAAGACCGGGAACGCGTACTTCATGAACGCGCTGAAGATGCGCGTCGATGGGATCAGCGGCATCGCCGGCGAGATCCAGCCCGCGCTGTCGAGCAACGCGACGCAGGCCAACGTCAACGCCCTGGCCGCCGAGACCGCGAGGTTCTACGCCTCAGACGTCCTCTACAAGGACTATGCCCTGCCGCAGATCTACGGTGCGCTGCACGCTGCGGGTACCCATTTCAGTCCGATCAACGGGGACCAGTTCTTACCCAACGTCCAATGGGTGCTGCCCAGCTTCCTCGCCTCCGAACTGGGGGTGAACGTCCCCGGCGCCCAGCCCACCAAGGTCGCCCCGGGCCTGCACGGCCACTCGCTCACGTCGGTGAGCGTCAACGGCACGACCCTGCAGACGGGGGCGACCAATACCCTGGCGTCCAGCCCGCCCCCGTCCTTCACCCTGGACTTCAACAACGGCGGCACCAATAACGAGCACGGCGTCAAGTGCAAGGTGTCGATCAACGGGTCGAGCGTGAGCGGGACCGCGACAGTGCCCGAGACCTTCGCGGGCAAGAACGCCACATGCGCGGTCAAGCTCAATGCCGCTCCGCCCGCCGGGACGCAGAGCGTCGTGGCCACGGTCGAGCCCGTCCCGGGCGAGAAGAACAAGGACAACAACACGATCACCTACACGGTCACGTTCCAGTAGCTGCGAGCGAGGCGGGGGTCGGGCGCCGACGCGTGCTCGCGGCCTGACCGCCCTCCGGTCCGGGGCCTATTCTTCTTCCGGTGCACGACCTGACCAGCACCGTCGGCATCGTGGCGATCGCGGCGGGCGCGGTTGCCGTGGTCGGCTTGCTCACCACCGTCGTTCTGGCCTTCCGGCTGTCGCGCGTGCGCTCGGAGCAGCGGGCCGTCCTCGGTGACCGCCGCGAGGACCTCGTGGCCCATGCCGCTTCGCTGCGCAGCCAGTTTGAGGCGCTGCACCAGTACGTCGAGGACGTGTCGGGACACATGGATCAGCGCATGACCACTGCCGAGCAACGGCTCGACGGCGCCATCGCCTACACCTCCCTGGTCCGCTACGACGCCTATGGAGAGATGTCCGGTCATCAGTCGATGTCGATCGCACTGCTCGATTCGACCCGGTCCGGGGTCGTTCTCTCCGTGATCCAGCACCGCGACCAAGCCCGCCTCTACGCCAAGCAGGTCCACGCCGGCCGCGGCGAGCTGGAGTTCTCGCCCGAGGAGGAGGAGGCAATCAAGCTCGCGCTCCAGGGCGGGGGCGGCGGCGGGACGCGCGGCGGCGCCCCGCAGCAAGCCGGCGGCGTCACCTCGACCCACTAGTGGGCACTCCCGGGGGCCCCCAGATGCGGGCCGGCTACTTCGGTCCCGAGGGGACCCACACTCAGGAGGCGCTGCTGGCCGATACCGCGGGCCTGGAGCTGGACACCGTGCCCCTGGCCACCATCTACGACACGGTGATGGCCGTCCACGAGGGCGCCGTCGACACCGCGCTGGTCCCGATCGAGAACTCACTGGAGGGCTCGGTCAACGCGACGCTCGACGCGCTGGCGATGGAGACCGACGACGTGATGATCGTCGGCGAGGTCGTCCAGCCCATCCGGCACTGCCTCATCGCACGGACCTCCCTCGAGCTCTCACAGATCGAGACGGTCGTCTCGCACCCCCAGGCCAACGCCCAGTGCGCGCACTTCATCCGCACCCGGCTGCCGCAGGCCCAGGTGATGGCGGGCAGCTCGACGGCAGACGCGGTGCGCGTCGTGGCCGAGCACAGCGGTCCGTGGGCGGCTCTGGGCAACCGCTTGGCCGCCGAGCGCTACGGATGTCAGGTCCTGCGCGCCGGGGTCGAGGATGTCGCGGAGAACGAGACCCGGTTCGTGTGGCTGGCGCGGACGGGCACCGCTCCGGGGGGCCCCCGCGTGCTTGCCTCCGGCTCGCCACCGCTGGGGCCGTGGAAGACCGCGATCGTGTTCTGGGGCCTGGGCTCAGAGGCGCCGGGCTGGCTGGTGGCCTGCCTGTCTGAGTTCGCCCAGCGCGGTGTCAATCTCACCCGGATCGAGTCCCGGCCGCGCAAGCAGGGACTCGGTCGCTACATGTTCTTCGCCGACCTCGAGGGTCACGAACAGGACGCGGCAATCGCCGCCGGTCTGGCGGGGCTGCGGGGCCGGGTGGAGCGGCTGAAGGTCCTGGGTTGCTACCCGTCCGCCTGAGCGCTACCGCCATCGGCATCGGTAGACTGGCGCCACCACGCGCCTATGGCCACCTACGTAACACCAGAGCCATTGGGGTCCGCGCCGCATTCTGAGCACCAGCGGCGCGGGCGGGAGGTCGGACGGGTGCTCGTATTGAACGCAACGTACGAACCGATCAACGTATGCACGGTCCGGCGCGCGGTCGTCCTGCTGCTCAAGGACAAGGCCGAGATGATCGAGCGCGCCGAATGGGAGCTGCACTCGGCCACCTCGACAATGGCGCGCCCCGTCGTCATCCGGCTGGTCAGCTACGTGCGCATCCCGCGCGACACCCACCGGCGCAAGATCACGCGCCGCGCCGTGTTCGCTCGCGACGACTGGACCTGCCAGTACTGCGGCAGCCGCTCCAACCTGACCGTCGACCACGTCGTTCCGCGGTCCAAGGGCGGTCCCTCGAGCTGGGAGAACATCGTCGCATCGTGCGCTCCGTGCAACCGCCGCAAGGGCAATTTCCTGGCGCGGCAGGTCGGGATGCACCTCAGCCGCGAGCCGCGCACGCCCAACCCCAACGTGTTCATCCAGGTCGCCAGCCCCACCATCCCGGCAGCCTGGCGGGCCTACCTGGCCGCCGCCTGAGCTCGCCCGCGGTCATCTTCCACATCACCACTCGGGACGAGTGGGAGTCCGCGCTGCCCGCCGGCCGCTACGTCGCCGCCGGGTACGACGCCGACGGCTTCATCCACCTCTCCACGCGCGATCAGGTGGTGCGCGTCGCCAACGCGCGCTTCGCCGGCGCCCGCGATCTCGTCCTGCTGTGGGTGGCCGCAGACCGGCTGGGTGCACCGCTGCGCTACGAGCCCGGCGACCCGGGTTCCGACGAACTCTTCCCACACCTGTACGGACCGCTCAACGCCGACGCCGTACTACGGGCGGCGGCGATGGTGGAGGGCCCGGACGGTTTCGTGTTGCCGGCTCAGGCGGCGTAGCGCTCGGCGGCGCGGGCCTTTGCCCTAGCCGCCTCCACCTCGCGGTTCTTGGCCGGCGCGTTGGTCGTCAGCGCCGCCAGCAGGCGGGTCGACACCTCGGTGACCTCGCGCACGGCCGCGTCGAAGGCCTCCTCGTTGGCCTTGGAGGGCTTGGTGGAGCCGCTGATCTTGCGCACGTACTGCAGCGCAGCCGCCGCGATCTCCTCGTGGCTGGCCGGGGGCTCAAAGTTGTGGAGCGTTCGGATGTTTCGGCACATGCCCCGATCGTAACGCCCGCGCGCCCTGGGTCCCCTGGCGTCATGGATCCTCATAGCGCCAGGCGCGACGGCTCCCCCCTTAACGTGCGAAGGGCGCCGCTCGACAGCGACGCCCTCCACAATTCTGGCTGCTGACCACCACGAGCCGTTAGTGCCGGAGGGACGAATCCCGGGCGCTCGGGGCGGCGGTGTCGCGGGTTGGACTCCGCTAAGCGGGGTCAGCCACCGACCTAGCGGCCGGACACCTCCAGGGTCCCGCAAAAACTGTCAGACAAGCTCGGACCACCTCCTTTCTCTGGTACGTGGGAGGTTAGCGAATCCGACCGGCGGAATGGCCCGCTTTCTGGCTCGAGCGCTCTACTGGTCGTCGCCGTCGGGCTCGGGGGCCTCGTCGCCCTCGGCGTCGGCGTCGTCTGCGCCGGTCCCTTCAGCGCCCGGCGCGTCAGGAGCATCCGCTCCAGCGTCAGGAGCACCCGCCCCAGCGGCTGCGTCCGCCGCAGCGGCTGCATCCGCGACTGCGTCATCGTCGGCCACCGACACCGGACCGCCGTCGGCCACCTTCGCCGCCGTCTCAGCCTCGGACTCCACCACGAGCGCGACTGCGCTCACCTGGTCCTCGTCGCGGATGTTCATCACGCGAACGCCGGTGGCGGCCCGGCCCTGCTGACTGATCCCGCGTACCGCCGTGCGCTGGACCATGCCCTCCTGGGAGATGAACACGAGCTCCTGGTGCTCGCGCACCACCAGCGCGCCGCCGAGCGCGCCCTTGCTCTCGGTGAGCTTGATCGTCATCACGCCCTTGGCGCCCCGCGAGGTCTTGCGATATTGGTCGATCCGGGTGCGCTTGCCGTAGCCGTTCTCGGTGACGACGAGCAACTCCTGGTCGTCGCGGGCGACGTCCATCGCGATCACTTCTCCCTTTTTGCCAACGTCCATGCCGCGGACCCCGCTCGTGTCGCGGCCCATGGCGCGGGCATCGGACTCGGCGAACCGAACCGCCAGTCCCGCCCGTGAGACCATGATCACCTCGTCGCCATCATCGATCCGGCGCACGGCGATCAGTTCGTCATCGTCGCGGATGTTGATCGCGATGATGCCGTCGGCCTTGATCGGCGTGTTGTACGCCAGGAACGCGGTCTTCTTGATCTGACCGTCCCGGGTGGCGAAGACGAGGTACTTGCCCTCGGTGAAGTCGCGCGTGGAGAGGACCGACTGCACCCGCTCGCCCTCGCGCAACGGAAGGAGGTTGACCAGCGCCCGGCCCTTGGCGGTGCGCGAGGCCTCGGGCAGCTCATACACCTTGAGCCGGTAGACCTTCCCGCGGTTGGTGAAGAACAGCAGGTAGTCGTGGGTGGAGGTGACGAACAGGTGCTCGATGTAGTCGTCGTCCTTCATGTCCATGCCGGTGACGCCGACCCCGCCGCGACGCTGCTGACGGTAGGTCGAGAGCGGCAGTGACTTGATGTAGCCCGAGTGGGTGATCGAGATCACCATCTGCTGATCGGCGATCAGGTCCTCGATGTCGATCTCGCCCTCGGCGTGGGTGATCTCGGTGCGACGCTCGTCACCGTAGGCATCGGCGATCTCGGTCAGCTCGTCCTTGATCAGGGTGAGCACGCGCTGCTCGTCCCCCAGGATCTCGCGCAGCTCCTTGATCCGCTCGGTCAGGTCGGCGTGCTCCTGCTTGATCTTGTCGGCCTCCAGCGCCGTGAGTCGGCTCAGCGTCAGCTGGAGGATCGCCTGGGCCTGGATCACCGACAGCTCGAAGCGCTCGACCAGGCCGGCGCGAGCAGATTCGCTGTCACGCGAACCGCGGATGAGCGCGATCACCTCGTCGAGGTTGGCCAGCGCGATGAGCTGGCCCTCGAGCACGTGCGCGCGCTCCTCGGAGCGGCGCAGCTCGTACTTGGTGCGGCGAACGATGACCTCGCGCTGGTGATCGACATAGTGGCCGATGACCTCGCGCAGGGACAGCGTGCGGGGGACGTTGTCGACGAGCGCGACCATGTTGACGCCGAAGGTCGTCTGCATCGGCGTGTGCTTGTGCAGCTTGTTGAGGACGACCTTGGGGATCGCGTCGCGCTTGAGCTCGATCACCAGCCGCATGCCGCGGCGGTCGGACTCGTCCCGGACATCGGTGATTTCAGAGATCTTCTTGTCGTGGACGAGGTCCGCGATCTTCTCGATCAGCCCTCCATCGCCGCCCTTGCGCACCTGGAACGGGAGCTCGGTGACGATGATCGCCTCTTTACCCTGCCCGATCGGCTCGATGTGGGCCTTTGCCTGGACCCGCACTCGGCCGCGGCCGGTGGCATAGGCATCCCGGATGCCCTCGCGACCAAGGATGGTGCCCGCGGTGGGGAAGTCGGGACCCTTGATGTACTTCATCAGGCCTTCGACATCGATCTGCGGGTCGTCGATGTAGGCGATCGTTGCCGCGACGACCTCGCGCAGGTTGTGCGGCGGGATGTTGGTGGCCATCCCGACCGCGATCCCGGAGCCCCCGTTGACCAGGAGGTTCGGGAATCGCGCCGGCAGCACGACCGGCTCCTGCCGGGTCCCGTCGTAGGTAGGTGCGAAATCGACGGTCTCGGCGTCGATGTCGCGCAGCATCTCGGTGGCCAGGCGCTCGAGACGGGCCTCGGTGTAGCGCATGGCCGCCGCGCCCCAACCGTCGATGTTGCCGAAGTTGCCGTGGCCGTCGACCAGCGGATAGCGCATCGAGAAGTCCTGCGCCATCCGGGCGAGCGTGTCGTAGATCGCCGAGTCGCCGTGGGGATGGAACTTGCCCATCACCTCGCCGACGATCTGGGCGCACTTGACGTGCTTGCGGTTGGGCGCCAAGCCCAGCTCGTTCATCACGTGTAGGACGCGGCGGTGGACCGGCTTCAGGCCGTCGCGGACGTCGGGCAGCGCACGCCCGACGATGACCGACATGGCGTAGTCGAGATACGCGGAGCGCATCTCCTCCTCGAGCCCGCGTGGCTCGATGTTGCCGCCGCCGATGGTGTCGATCGCTGACATCGGGGTCTCCTATGTGTCCAGGGTCGCCAGGCGCGCGTTCTCTTCGATGAAGGCGCGTCGCGGTTCCACTTGATCCCCCATCAGCATCGAGAAGACGAGATCAGCGGAGGCGGCGTCCTCCATGGTGACCTGCACCAGGGTCCGTGTCTCCGGATCCATCGTCGTCTCTCGCAGCTCCTCGGCGTCCATCTCGCCCAAGCCCTTGAAGCGGTAGTAGTCGATGCCCTTCTGGGCGATGGCCAGCACCACGTCGTGCAGCTCCTCAAAGCTCGACGCCTCCTGCACGGTGTCGCCGAGTGCCACCTTGAACGGCGGCGTGCCGGTGAGGTTGTCCAGGTCGCGGTGCACATCGGCCAGCCGGTGGTATTCGTTGGCCTCGAGCGCCGAGTGGCGGACGTGGTGCGTGGTCGCCAGGCCGGTCTTGGCTTCGATGGTGCGCACGACGAGCTCGTCGGGCCCCTCCTCGACCAGGGTGAGCTTGTAGGGGCGACCGTCTCCGTTTGACTCGCTGGCGGCGACATGGCGCAACAGGGTGGGGATGTCGATGATCTGCTCCTCGAGCATCCGCGCCTGCTGCATGAAGGACACGACCCCGTGGCCGTGTGCGGCGCGCAGCGCCGAGGCCCAGCCTTCGTATTGCTTGAGCAGCCGGGTCAGGCGCTTCCACCGCGCCTCGGTGAGCCTGAAGGCCTTGCCGTTGTGATCGGAGATCTCGAGCTTGTCGAACTTGTCGCCGAGCAGGATGTCCTCAAGCTCGGACTCACGCTCGATGTAGCGGTGCTTCTGACCCCGCGTGAGCCGATACAGCGGCGGCTTGGCGATGTAGACGTAGCCGGCCTCGATGAGCGGCTGCATCTCGCGGAAGAGCAGGGTGAGCGCCAGCGTCCTGATGTGGGCGCCGTCGACATCGGCGTCGGTGAGCAGCACGATCTTGTGGTAGCGCGCCTTCTCGATGTCAAACTCGTCGCGCACGCCGGTCCCGATGGCCGTGATCAAGGCCTGGACCTCGTTGTTGGCCAGCACCTTGTCGATACGGCTCTTCTCGACGTTGAGGATCTTTCCGCGCAGCGGAAGGATCGCCTGGGTGTTGCGATCGCGCGCGCTGACCGCCGAGCCGCCGGCCGAGTCTCCCTCGACCACGAACAACTCCGCCAGCGATGGGTCCTTGACCGAGCAGTCGGCGAGCTTGCCGGGCAGCGTCGAGTTCTCCAGCGCGGACTTGCGTCGGGTCAGGTCACGCGCCTTGCGCGCGGCGGCGCGTGCCTGGGCGGCCGACACCGCCTTCTTGATCACCTGCGCGGCGTCCTGAGGGTTCTCCTCCAGGAACTCCGAAAGCCGGGCGTTGACCACTGACTGCACGAAGCCGGCCATGCCGGGGTTGCCGAGCTTGGTCTTGGTCTGACCCTCGAACTGAGGGTCGGTCAGCTTCGCGGAGATGACTGCGGTGAGACCCTCGCGCACGTCCTCGCCGGCGAGGTTGTCGTCCTTCTCCTTGAGGAATCCCTTGTCACGCGCGTAACGGTTCAGGACACCGGTCAGCGCGGAGCGGAAGCCGGAGAGATGGGAACCGCCCTCGATGGTGTTGATGTTGTTGGCGAACGAGAACACCGACTCCTGGTAGGAGGAGTTCCACTGCATCGCGACCTCGACGGCGCCCTCGGAACTGTCGCCCTCAAAGTAGATGATGTTCCTCTGGATGGGGTCCTTGTTCTGATTGAGATAGGCGACAAAGTCCCTGATCCCGCCTTCGTACTGGAACTCGGCTCGCTTGCCCTCGTCGCGCTCGTCGACGATGATGATCTTGAGGCCGCGCGTCAGGAACGCGGTGTCGCGCATGCGCTCCTCGATGACGGTGAAGTCGATCTCCAGGGACTCGAAGATCTCGTCATCGGGCAGGAAGGTGATCGTGGTGCCGGTCTGCGAGGTGGCCTCGCCCTTGACCAGATCCCCCTGCGGCTTGCCGCGCGCGTAGGTCTGCCGGAAGACGTGACCGTCGCGGCGGATCTCGACGTCCAGGCGCTCGGATAGAGCGTTGACCACCGAGACGCCGACACCGTGCAGCCCACCGGAGACCTTGTAGCCACCGCCGTCGCCGAACTTGCCGCCGGCATGCAGCACAGTCAGCACAACCTCGACCGCCGGGCGCTGCTCCTTCTCCATAATCGCGACGGGGATGCCGGCCCCGTCGTCGACCACCGTCACGGAGTTGTCGGGGTGGATCGTGGTCGTGACCTCGGAGCAGCGGCCCGCCAGCGCCTCGTCGACGGAGTTGTCGACCACCTCGTAGATGAGGTGATGCAGGCCGCGCACACCCGTCGATCCGATGTACATGCCCGGGCGCTTACGGACCGCCTCGAGGCCTTCGAGGACGGTGATGTCTTGCGCGTCGTAACTGGAATTGCCAGCGCCCGCCGGGACGCTCTCGTCGTTCGCCACGATCCTCCGATGACGTTGACACGCCCCGGTCCCGCGCCATGTCAGGCGCGCCGGGGCGTGAGGAATGGTGTACAGAACTATAGCACGGAGGCCGGTCGAAACGGCCTCGACCGCCGCCTCCTTTTGCCTGCAAAAGCGCGAAAAACGTCGTCACCGGGGCGCGCTGTCAACGACCTCCCGCGACACACCTCAGCCGTGAGATCGCTCCCGACGCGAGCGCCGCGTTGAGCCGCTCCAGTATCGCCACGGACATCAGGTCCAGCTCCTGGGCCCAGACCGACGCCGAACAGGAGATCGTGAGCACTCCGCCGCGCTCGGCGGTCGGCTCCGCCTCCGCCGCGATCGACGGTCCGACGACCCCGGGCCAGGCCCGCTGTACATCGGCCAGAAGGGTCCGCGGCGCCAGGTCGTCAGCCAGGACGCTGAGCGCCGCCTGCATCGACCGTGGTGACCGCCGGTAGGGCGTCACCCAGCGCCCGCCAGCGCCTCGGCCCGAACCTCGCCCTCGGTCACCTCCAGGCGCGTGACCCCCGCCTCGTCGGCGCCCGGCACCTGGTCGAGATCGGTGGCAGTGATGACCGCCTGGCCTTCGCCGGCGCGCAGGAGGTCGATGAGCGCGCGGCGGCGGCGGCCGTCAAGCTCGCTCATCACGTCGTCGAGCAGGAGCAGCGGTGGGCTGTGACGGTGCACGGCCAGAGCGTCGCGCTCGGCGAGCAGCAACGCGAGCAGCGCCAACCGCTGCTGCCCCTGGGAGCCGTAGGCGCGGAGCTCTCGTCCCTCACGCGTGGCCACGAGATCGTCGCGGTGCGGCCCGTGGCCGGTGAAGCCGCGCTCGATGTCTCCATCGATGCGCTCTCGCAACTCGGCCGCCAGTTCGTCTGCGCTGGTGGCCTTCGACCGCGGCCGGTAGCGCAGGGCCGGCTCGCCGCTCAGCCCGAGATCGGCACACCAGCGGCCGAACACCTCGGCGATGGCATCCACCGCGGCCCGGCGGTCGCCCATCAGGGCAAGCCCGTGACGCGCCAACTGCGCATCCCAGCTGTGCAGCGAGTTACGGCTGCCGGCGCCCGACCGGATCCGGGCGATGAGGGCGTTGCGCTGCGCCAGGGACTGGTGGTATGTCCGCCGAGTGGCCACGCGCGCCGGCCACAGCCCGGCGACGAGCTGGTCCAGGTGAGCGCGACGGAGCGAGGGGGCCCCCTTGATGAGCTCGAGTCGATCCGGCAGGAACACGCTGACCAGCGGACGCTCGGACACCTCGACGAGGCGCTCGACGTTGGCTCCGTCCACCTTCATCCGCTTCGGCTCGCCCGGCGCGAACCCCACCGAGATCTCGTGAGCCCCGTCCTCGGCCTCGGCCGCGACGACGACGCGGGTAGCGCCCTCTCCGAAGCGCACGACCTCGCGCTCGTTCGTGGTCCGACACGAACGCCCGGTACAGCCGAAGTACAGCGCCTCGAGCAGGTTCGTCTTGCCGGCACCATTGGGGCCGGTGATGACGGTGAGCCCGTCGCCGAGGTGCACGCTCGCGTCGCGGTAGCCACGGAAGTCGCGGACGCTGAGGCGTACCACCCGCACGCGAACTCGCTCTGCCCCGCCTAGACGTTGAGCCTGATCGGCATGATCAGGTATCGGAAGCGGCTCTCGTCGCCGGCCTCGATGAGGCCAGGCCGCAGCGGGCTGATGAGCTTGAGCAGAACGTCGCCCTCGTCGATCGCCTCCAGGCCGGCACGGAGGAATTCGGGGTTGAAGCCGATCTCCAGCGGCTCGCCCTGAAAGGCGACGGGCATCGATTCCGAGGCCTCGCCGACATCCGGTGTCTGGGCCGAGACCGTGAGCTCGCCGGGTGCGAAGGCGAGGCGTAACGGCGCGTTCTTCTGCGCGAGGAGGCTGATGCGGCGCACCACATCGGTGAGCTCGCCGCCGCCCAGGCGCAGCTCGTGCTCGAAGCTCTCGGGCAGCAGTTGGCGGTAGTTGGGGAACTGGCCGTCGATGAGCCGGCTGGAGAGAACGACGCGTCCCAGGGTGAAGAGCACCTGGTTCTGGCGGACGCTGATGCTCAGCGACTCGTCCTCGCCGTTGCCGACGAGGCGCCCCAACTCCTGGAGCGCCCGGGCGGGCACGTTGACCTCGAAACCGGAGGACAGCGGCGACTCGAGGGTCGTCTCCTTGACGCTGAGGCGGTAGGAGTCAGTGGCCACCATGCGCAGCTCGCGCTCTGAGGCAGACACGAGAATCCCGGTGAGCACGGGGCGCGTCTCGTCGCGCGAGGCCGAGCCGGCCACCTTCTGCGCCGTGGTCACGAAGGCGTTCGCCGGAACATCGACTGCCGTATCGGGCTCGGGCTCGGGGAACGGAGGAAAGTCCTCACCGCGCAGCGTGCGGATGTGGAACCGAGCGTTGCCGGACACGACCTCGACGTCCTGCTCGGCGGAGCGGAGCTCGAGCGTCACTGCGGCCGCCGGCAGCGAACGAACAACGTCGAGCATGAGGCGGGCCGGCAGAACGATCGTGCCCTCGCGAACGACCTCGGCCTCCAGGGGAACGCGGAGTCCGACGTCCATGTCAGTGGCGCGCAGCTCGCAGCCGTCCTGCTTGGCGGTCAATTGCACGCCGGACAGCGCCTGGATCGCACTGCGCGTCGAGGCCACTCTGCTGACGGTCTGCAGCTGGGTGAGCAGGGCATCGCGCTCGAGTGAGATCTTCACGATGAATACCTCTGAAGGGAGTTAGAAGTCATAGAGGGAAGAGAAGCTGTGGAGAACTGCGCGATCTCCGGCAAATAGCGGAGAGATGACTGTTGAAGGCCGACAGGCAAGTCTGTCAACAGTCGCGGTCGGCTTGACGGGTGGAGACGAGCGCAGAGAGGCTGGCGATCTCGTCAACAACATGTTGATCGTTTTTCAGGCGCTCGGACACGCGCTTGCAGGCATGGACCACGGTGGCGTGGTTGCGGCCACCGAAGGCGCGGCCGATGGCCGGCAACGAGGCGTCGGTGAGGTCCCGAGCCAGGTGGATGGCCACCTGGCGCGGCCATGAGATGGACATGACGCGGCTGGCGGAGGTGAGCTCCTCGACCGACAGCCTGAAGTGAGCGGCCACGATCGCCTGGACCTCGGGGATCGAGGGCGGACCTGCTCCGCGTCGTGAGGGGTACATGGCGTCGAGAACCTCGAGCGTGAGAGCGCGATCGATCGGGCGCTGGGTGAGGGAGTGGAAGGCCACGACGCGGATGAGCGCTCCCTCGAGGGCGCGGATGTTGTCGGCCACGCGGTCGGCGACGAGGTCGAGCACGTCGGGATCGGCGAGAGGGATGTTGTCCAGCGCGACGCGCTTGCGCAGGATGGTGACGCGGGTGGCGTGGTCGGGAGGCTTGATGTCGGCGACGAGGCCGGCCTCGAAGCGCTCCCGGAGCCGTTGTTCGAGGCCGACGAGTGCCCGTGGGAGGCGGTCGCAGGTGAGTACCAACTGCCGGCCATTCTCATAGAGGGCGTTGAAGGTGTGGAAGAACTCCTCCTCGGTGCGCGCCTTGCTCGCCAGGAACTGGACGTCGTCGATCAGGAGGACGTCGGCGTCGCGGTAGGCGTGCTTGAAGGTGGCCAGTGACTTCGTGCTGAGGGCGCTGATGAAATGGTTGGTGAAGGCCTCGGCGGTCGTGTAGCGCACCGTGGTGCCGCCTCCGTAGTCCGCGACGTAGTTTCCGATCGCGTGGAGAAGGTGCGTCTTGCCCAGTCCCGGGGGCGCATGGAGAAACAGTGGGTTGTACGCCTGGCCGGGCAACTCGGCCACGGCGAGGGCGGCGGAGTGGGCCAGGCGGTTGCCCTCGCCGATGACGAACTGCTCGAAGCGATATCGGGGGTTGAGGCCGATCCGATCCGCGTCAGGTGCCGGGAGATCTCCCGGCGGATCGTGACGGCTGGACTTCGATCCAGCGAACACGACCTGCGTCTGCGCGCCGAGGATCTGGCGCACGCACTGGTCGAGCACGGGCCCGAACCGGCCGGCCAGCCACTTCTGGGTGGCCTGCGGAGCGCGCAGGAGGAGGACGTCTCCGTCGAAGGAGTCCAATTCGATCGGGGCCAACCAGATCTCGTATGCCGAGGTCCCGACGAGTCGCGCAAGGTCCGCTCGGATCGCGCGCCATGCGGACACGGCGTCTGGTTGAGCGGGCAGCGACACGCAGCTCCTCCCGGGAGCGTTCAAGGACGATGGGCGAGGGCCCGGGCGAAATGACCCGGGGGTCGGCGAATATACCAACGGCCTCCGGGTCGCCTCAGGGGTTCTAGGGGGCGTTGGCGCAAAGCGCGGGAAAAAGCTCCGTGGCGCCCCTGAGGCGGGGTCTCGCGACGTCGAAGCGCAGCCGCCGAGCGAGCCTCAGCGCGTGCGTATACTCCGAGCTTGCTCCCTTGCGTGGGACCCCTTTGAGATGAAACGTACTTACCAGCCAAAGAAGCGCAAGCGCGCTCGTACCCACGGCTTTCGCGCCCGCATGCAGACGCGCGCGGGGCGTCTGACGCTCAAGCGGCGGCGCGCAAAGGGACGCAAGCGCCTGACGGTCTGATGTCCCGCGGGTGGGCGGGATCTGTGTCCGCGCATCGGCCAGGGCGAGGAAGGCTTTCGCGCAGCGCAGAGTTTGACCGGGTGTTCCGGCAGGGCCGCTCGCATGCCGGTCGCGACCTCGTGCTCTACGTCTTCCCGCGGGGTGATGAGGACGCTGAGCCCCGTCTGGGGCTGTCGGTCTCGCGCAAGGTGGGCGGGGCAGTGGAGCGCAACCGCGTCAAGCGACTGTTGCGTGAGGCCTTCGCGCACGAGGGCGAGCGGCTGCCGGCCGGCACCGACGCCGTCGTGATCGCGCGCCACGGAGCGAAGGACCTGGCTGAGCGCGATGGGCTGGCGGGGATCCAAAGCGCCCTGGGAGAGTTGGTGGACAAGGTGCCGGGTGCGATCGTCGCCGCAGCCGAGACGCAGGAAGCGGCCGCCGGATGATGGTGCTGCGTCGCGTCGCGGTCCTCCCGATCCGCGCCTATCAACTGCTCCTGTCGCCGCTGCTCGGACCGCGCTGTAGGTACTACCCGTCGTGCTCTGAGTACGCCGCACAGGCGATCCAGCGATACGGCATACTCCGCGGACTCGTCCTGGCTGGCTGGAGGCTCCTGCGGTGCAACCCGTGGAGCCGTGGGGGCGTTGACCCCGTCGAGGAGCAACGGCTGTTCAAGCCACGAGCCGCCGCCCCGACCGTCTGACCATGCTGCTCGTCACCGCCAACATCTTCCAGCCGCTGATCGACGTCTTCGAGTCGGTCCTGAAGTTCTTCCACAACAGCGCGGGGATCCCCTGGGGCTGGGCCATTGTGCTGCTGACGATCTGCGTGCGCGCGATTCTCGTGCCGCTGACGGTGAGGCAGATCCGCTCGATGGCGCGGATGCAGCAACTCGCTCCCGACATGAAGGCCATCCAGGCCAAGTACAAGGACGACAAGCAGCGCCAGCAGCAGGAGATGATGAAGTTCTACAAGGAGAACAACGTCAACCCGTTGGCCTCCTGCCTCCCGCTCGCGGCGCAGTTGCCGGTCTTCATCTCGCTGTACTACATGCTGCGCCAGAGCCTGCGCACCGATATCTGCCCGGCGTGGCAGAGGTTCAACAACCACGGCATCCTCAGCACGGCGCACACCGTCCCGTGCGGGACTCACGGCCAGTCGAGCTTCCTCTTCATCGGGGATATCACCGACAAGGCGACCGGCGCGACGCTGGTGGTCCTGATCATCCTCTATGTCGGGACGCAGTTGGGCTCCAGCCTGATGATGTCCGGCGCGATGACCGACCGCACGCAGCGGCAGATCATGCTGTTCATGCCGTTGCTGTTCGTGATCTTCGTGATCCGGTTCCCGGCCGGCGTGCTCGTGTACTGGATCACCACCAACCTGTGGACGATCGGCCAGCAGTATGTGGTCAGACGCCGGATCGGTCCCGTGCGCCCGGCCACGCCGGGTGGCACCCCGCCCGCTGGCGGGGGTGGCGGGTCATCAGGGGGCGGCGGTCCGCCGAAGTCTGGTCCCAACGGCTCTGGTGGCTCGGGCGGCGGCCTGGGTGCGCTGATCCGCAAGCCCAAGGAGCCGGAGGCCGAGAAGCAGCCCGTAGCCGCGGGCGCGCGCGGCGGTGCGCCACCGAAGTCCCCGCGCAAGAAGAAGAAACGTTCGGGCCGGCGGAGGTAGAAGATGTCGTTGAGTTCAGACGCGCCCGCGGAGCGCGTGCGTGAATTGATGGAGCGGATCGCCGGAGCAGCCGGCGTCGACGCGACGGTCGAGGTGCACGACGCCGACGACGGCCTGCACGCCGAATTCATCGGCGATGATCTTGGGCTGCTCATCGGCCACCACGGCCAGACGATCGATGCGATCCAGCATCTCGCCTACCGCATCGGCCGAGACCCGGATCCCGCCCAGCCTCGGGTGTCCGTGCTCGTCGATGCGGCCGGCTACCGAGAGCGCCGCGCGGTCGCACTGCGGGCCACCGCCGACCAGGCGGCGCAGCAGGCGATCAGCGGCCATCGCCCGGTGTCGCTGGACTCGATGAGCGCTCTGGAGCGCAAGGTGATCCACGAGCACCTCAAGGATCGCCACGATGTCGAGACCTACAGCGAGGGCCAGGAGCCGTCGCGGTATCTCGTCGTCGCTCCGCTCGTCGACTGATCACGGCCGGGTGGCGTCGCCATTGGGCGGCGACCATGCCGAGTCGACGTTTCACGTTTTTCTTGACGGTGAAACACGGCGCGCGGTAGAACTTCGCGGATGGCGCAAGAACTGTCCGGGTTCGATCGCGGCTTCCTGATCGGGCTGCTCGTCGGCGAGGGGTCCTTCGGCGGCGATGGCCGCCAGCCGCAGGTGGTATTGCGCATGCACACGCGGCACGAGACGATCTTTCGCTGGCTACAGGAGCGTTTCCCCAACTGCCGCCTCTACGGGCCCTATCACCACGGCGGGCGGTCCTACTACCAGTGGATGGCGCGTGGCCGAGCGCTGGTGGAGGATCTGCTGCCTCTGCTCGAGTCCGAAGACCTGACCACGCTCGATGGGCACGCCGCCGAGCGCTTCGCGGCGATGTGCGAGAACTACGCGGAGTTCATCGCGCGCGAGCGCGGGCGGGCACACGACGGCGGCGGAAAGGACGGCGAGTCCTGACCTCACTTGAGCTCCTGACGCAGCGGTATCACCTCTCCGACGGCCAGTCACGCCAACTCGAGATCGTGCTGGAGCGCGTCGCCGAGGACCCGGAGGCGCCGACCACGGTCACCGACCGCCAGTCGATCCTGCGCGATCACCTCGCGGACTCGCTGGTGGCGCTCGAGTTGGCCGAGGTGCGGAATGCCACGGCGATCGCGGATCTGGGCGCCGGCGCCGGCTTTCCGGGCCTGCCGCTGGCCATCGCCCTGCCGGGCGCCCAGGTGAGCCTGGTCGAGAGCAACGGCCGCAAGTGCGCGTACATCGCCGGCGCCGTCGAGGCCTGCGCCTTGCACACCGCCGCGGCGGTTCATACGCGCGTGGAAGAGTGGGCGGCCGGCCGGGGCGCCTGCGACCTCGTCACCGCCCGCGCGCTGGCCCCCCTGGCGGTCGTCGCAGAGTACGCGGCACCGCTGCTGACTGTGGGCGGATCGCTGGTGGCGTGGCGGGGTCGCCGCGACGCCGAGGACGAGGCGGCCGGCGGCCGCGCTGCCGCCGAGCTCGGGCTGGAGCCGGGGCTGGTGCTGCGCGTGGAGCCCTATCCCGGTGCGTTGCACCGGCACCTTCACGTCATGCGCAAGGTCGCCTCTACCCCCGACCGCTTTCCGCGCCGGGCCGGCATGGCGCGCAAGCGCCCACTGGGCGGGGCATCTGACCGCGCCCGGCGCTAGCTTCATCTGCCATGGGGACCGTCTACGCGATCGCGAACCAGAAGGGCGGCGTCGGCAAGACCACGACTGCCGTCAACCTTGCCGCCTGTATCGCCGAGGCCGGCTACGCGTCGTTGCTCATCGACATGGATCCGCAGTCCAACGCGACGCTCGGCCTGGGGATCGACAAGCACATCACCCCCACCGTCTATGACGCTCTGCTCGATGATGTGCCGCTGGCCGACGCGGTGGTCGCCTCGCAGATCCCCAACCTGGGCGTGATCCCGGCGGGTCCGGACCTCGCCGGCGCCAATGTGGAGCTGCCGCGAATGGCGGGGTCCGAGAGCCGACTGCGGGACGTTCTGGCCCCGATCCGCGACCGCTACGCCTTCATCCTGCTCGACTGCCCGCCGTCGCTCGGTCCGCTCACCGTCAATGCCCTGGTGGCCGCCGACCGCGTCATCGTCCCCGTGCAGTCGGAGTACTTCGCCCTCGAGGGCCTCGCCGGGCTGCTGGACACCTTGTCGCTGGTGCAACGTGAGCTCAACCCGAGGCTGACGGTTGCCGGGATGCTTCTGACGATGCACGACAACCGCACCCGGCTGGCCCAGGACGTCGAGTCCGAGGTCCGCCGGCACTTCCCGGAGCTCGTGTTCGAGACCGTCATCCCCCGCAACGTCCGCGTTGGCGAGGCCCCGAGCTTCGGCAAGCCGGTCATCCACTACGACCCGCACTGCGCCGGCGCGGATGCCTACTTCGAGCTGGCCAAGGAGGTCGCCGCCCGTGGCTGAGAGCAGGTGCGGCAATGCCTGAGCGCCAGCGCGGAATGGGCCGCGGGCTGGCCGCGATCCTGTCCGTCGCGCCCCGCGAGGAGGCGGAGGAGCTGCGCCAACTCCCGCTCGAGCTCATCTCTCCCAACCCCCATCAGCCGCGGGACCGCTTCGACGAGACGGCCCTGGTTGCGTTGGCGGAGTCGATCAAAGCCCGCGGGGTGCTCCAGCCGGTCCTGGTCCGCCCTCTGCCCGGCGGCACGTACGAGCTCATCGCCGGCGAGCGCCGCTGGCGCGCCGCCAAGCTGGCCGAGCTCGAGTCGGTGCCGGCCATCGTCCGCCACCACGACGACGCTGCGTCTCTCGAGGTCGCCCTCATCGAGAACATGGCCCGCGAGGACCTCAACCCCGTCGAGGAGGCCCGCGCTTGCGCGGCACTCACGGAGGAGCTCGGTCTCTCGCGCGAGGAAGTCGGCCGGCGCGTCGGGCGCAGCCGGGTAGCCGTGTCCAACCTCATCCGCCTGCTCGACCTTCCCGATGAGACGCTCGAGTCCATCCAGGCCGGTGACCTCAGCGAGGGCCATGGCCGGGCGCTCCTGCTCGCGTCAGACCACGGAGATCGCCGCCGCCTTGGGCGTGTCGCGGTTCAGAACGGATGGTCCGTGCGCGAGACCGAGCACCGCGCCCGGGGCACCCGGTCAGACAACGGCGACGATGGCGTATCCGCCGGTCCGCGCCGTCGCCCGCGCGGTCTGCATCCCGACCAGGAGGCCGCGATCGCCGAGATCGGTGACACCTTCGAGGCTGCTCTCGGCCGCGAGGTTAGGATCTCAGCCTCAGGTGCAGGGTTTCGCGCGCAGCTCACCTTCGAGAGCGCTGAGGAGGCTTTGGAGCTTGCCCGCAGGCTGAAGCTCCGTGGATCTGCCTCTAGCAAAGCTTGAGGTGATCTGATATTTGATCACCGTAGTCCGGAGCGACGTTCAGCGGTCCGGTCCGTGACGGGTGCGACGCAGGGGGTCAAGCCGCGCGCCACCCGGAGCAGACGCCGTTAGAATCGCCTCCGGACGGGCGATTAGCTCAGTCGGTTAGAGCGCTTCTCTGATAAGGAAGAGGTCCCAGGTTCGAGTCCTGGATCGCCCATCGGCCGGCTGCAGCGACTCGGGAGTTGGCCTCTTCTGCCGCGGCCCCTCGTAGCGGCGAGCGGCGAGACGGCTAGCGCCCGGCGGCGTACCCCTGCATCCCGCGCGGGTTGGCGCCGGCGCGGAGCACTCCGTCGGGCGTCCGGCTCACGGCGCACAACCGGCCCAGCGACCACGGGTCGGCGACGCCCACGTCGTGGCCCCGTCGGCGCAGCTCGCGCATCGTGTCCTCGCCCATGCGCGACTCGACCTCGATGTGGCCGGGGTCGGCCTGCCGGGGATAGAACGAGCTCGGGAAGTGCGTGGTGTGGAACGTCGGGGCGTCGATCGCCTCCTGCAGGTTCATCCCGTGGTGCAGATGGGAGAGCAGGAACACCAGCGACCACTGGTCCTGCTGGTCGCCGCCCGGGGTGCCGAAGGCCATGTATGGCTCGGCCTCGCGCAGCGCAAGCGAGGGCGACAGCGTGGTGCGCGGGCGCTTACGGGGTGCCAGCGAGTTGGGCAGCCCCTCGGTCAGCCAGAACATCTGCCCCCGAGTCCCCAGGCAGAACCCGAGGCCCGGGATCGTCGGCGAGCTCTGCAGCCATCCTCCGCTCGGGGTGGCGGCCACCATATTGCCGTGGCGGTCGACGACGTCGACGTGGCAGGTATCCCCGCGCTCGCCCATGCCGACCATCGTCGGCTCACCGACCCCCGCGGCCGCGCCCGCCTGGGCCACGGTGACGACCGGCGGCAACTGCGGCTCGGGCCCTCCGCCGTAGCGACCCGGCCGGAGCTCATGGGAGGCGTCCGCTCCCACCAACCCGCGCCGCTGCGCGGCGTACTCGTCGGACAGCAACGCGTCCAGCGGAACCTCGACGCTGCGCGGGTCCCCGTACCAGGCCTCGCGGTCGGCGAAGGCGAGCTTGGCGCACTCGACGACGGTGTGGATGAAGTCCGGACCGGTGCGGTCCATGGCGTCGAGGTCGAAGCCGGACAGCAGAGCGAGCTGGGCCAGCATCACCGGCCCCTGCCCCCACGGCCCGGTCTTGAGGATCGTGTGGCCGTGGTAGTCCAGGCCCACCGGCTCCTCCAGCACGGCTTCGAACGCCGCCAGGTCCTCACCGGCCAACAGGCCGCGGTGGCGCTCGCCGGTGCTGTCAAGAACCTTGGCGCGCGCGAGGAAGCCGTCGATCGCCTCGGCCACGAAGCCGCGTAGAAAGGCGTTCCGGGCCCCCTCGATCTGCGCTTCGCGAGCGTCTCCGGCCGCTCGGGATTCGGCGACGATGCGCCGGAAGGTCTCGGCCAGCGGGCGGTTGCGGATCAGCGACCCCACCGCGGGGACCCGGCCGCCCCTCAGCCACAGCTCCGCCGAGCTGGTCCAGTTCTCCCAGTACGGCTGTGCCCCCTCGATCTGGGCCACGATGCCCGGCAGCGCGGGAAAGCCGTCCTCGGCGTAGTGAATGGCGTAGGCCATGACCTGCTCTGGTGCGAGCGTTCCGAAGTCGCGCAACAGGAGCATCCAGGCGTCGAACGCTGCGGGCACGCAGGCGGGCAGCACGCCCGTGCCCGGGATCAGGTCAAGCCCGAGCCCGCGGAAGTGGTCGATCGTCGCCGCTGCCGGCGCCGGCCCCTGACCCGCCACCACGTGCGGCTTGGCGTCTGCCGCGCTCCACAGCAGGATGGGGACCTCGCCGCCGGGGCCGTTGAGGTGCGGCTCGACGACCTCGAGGGTGAGCCCAATCGCGACCGCCGCGTCAAAGGCGTTGCCGCCCTGCTCGAGGACGGCCATGCCGGCAGCGCTGGCGAGCCAATGCGTCGAGCTGACCATGCCAAAGCTTCCGACGAGCTCCGGCCGGGTGGTCATCGGCTGCGTCACCGCGGGCTCGACGCGACCTGCTCGCCGATGCGCGGGACCTCGCGCTCGGCTCCCGCCAGGTGGCAGGCGACGAGATGGCCGGCGTCGACCTCGCGCAGCCCAGGGGTCTCCCGCTCGGACTGCGGCCGCGACTCGTGCTCGAGGGGGCAGCGGGAGCGGAACGCGCAGCCCGTCGGCTCCTCGCCCGGGTCGGGCATGTCGCCGCCGAGAACGACCCGCGAGCGTGCGCGCTGGACCTCAGGATCGGGGACGAGGGCGGCCGAGAGCAGGGCCTGAGTGTACGGGTGCTGGGGCCGGGCGAAGATCTGCTCGCACGTGCCGGACTCGACGATGCGCCCGAGGTACATGACCATCACGCGGTCGCAGAAGTGCTCCACGATCGACAGGTCGTGGGTGATGAACAGGCAGGCGAAGCCGAGCCGCTCCTGCAGGTCGGAGAGCAGGTTGAGGATGGCGGCCTGCACCGAGACGTCCAGCGCGGAGACCGGCTCGTCGGCGATGAGCAGGCTCGGCTCCAGGCTGAGCGCGCGGGCTAGGCCGACGCGCTGGGCCTGCCCCCCCGAGAGCTCGTGGGGGTAGCGCTCTCGCAGCTCGGGGCGCAGTCCGACCTGGTCAAACAGCTCGGCGACACGGCGGTCGAGTTCCTGGGCACGGGCCAGGCCGTGGAGCCGCAGCGGCTCCCCCACGATCGCGCCGTTGGTCATGCGCGGGTTGAGCGACGACCGCGGATCCTGGAAGACCATGTGCATCTGGCGGCGCAGCGGCCGCATCGCCCGGCGCGACAGGTGCGTGATGTCGTCGCCGCCCAGGCGGATCGTGCCCTCCTCGGGCTCGAGGAGGCGCAGGATGCAGTTGCCCAGCGTCGACTTGCCGCTGCCGGACTCGCCCACCAGCCCGAGCACCTCACCCGGTTCGATCTGAAGCGAGACTCCCTCCACCGCACGCACCGTCTGGCCGTGCACGCTGAAGTGCTTGTGGACCTCGTCGACCTCGAGGATCGCGCTCACGCGGCCTCGCCTCCTTCCTCGCCGGGGTGAAAGCAGGCCACCCGGTGGCCGGGACGGATCTCTTCGAGCGGTGGCATCGCTGCCCGCGATTGCTCGTCGGCGCGGGGGCAGCGCTCCGCGAACGGGCAGCACTCGGGCGGCCCGGAGAGCGCCGGCACGAGCCCCGGGATCTCGGCCAGCCGGACCCGGTGACCGTTCCCGTTCGAGCCGTTGTGCGCGACCGTCCCGATACGCGGGACAGCACCGAGCAGGCCGAGCGTGTACGGGTGCTGCGGGTGGGCGAAGAGCTCGTCCACCGTCGCCTCCTCGACCTTCTGGCCGGCGTACATGACGATCACCCGGTCGGCAATGTCGGCAACCACCCCGAGGTCGTGGGTGATCAGCACGATCGCCATCGACAGGCGCTCACGGACCTCGCGCAGGACGTCGAGTACTGCGGCCTGGATGGTCACGTCGAGCGCGGTGGTCGGCTCATCGGCGATGAGCACCTTGGGGTCACAGGCGATCGCCATCGCGATCATCACCCGCTGGCGCAGGCCGCCGGAGAGCTGGTGCGGGTATTGGCTGAGGCGCTGCTCGGGGGCGGGGATGCCGACGAGCCCCAAGAGCTCGATCGTCCGTTCGCGCGCCTTCCGGCGCGACATGCCCAGATGGCGGCGCAGCACCTCGCCGACCTGACGCTCGACCGTGAACACGGGGTTCAGCGACGTCATCGGGTCCTGGAAGATGAAGGAGATCTCGCGCCCGCGCACGCGGCGCAGTTGCGGCGGCGGACAGGCCAGGAGGTTCTCGCCGCCGAACTCCGCGCTTCCCGAGACGAGGGCGGAGTCAGGCAGTAGCCCCACCAGCGACATGGCGGTGACGCTCTTGCCGCACCCCGACTCCCCGACGATCGCCAGCACCTCGCCGGGTTCGAGATCGAAGGCCACCTCGTTGACGGCCTGCAGCGGGCCGTCCTCGGTGTCAAAGCGCACCGACAGGTCGTGAACGGAGAGGATGCTCATCGGCGCATCCTCGGGTCGAGCATGTCGCGCAGCCCGTCGCCGAGCAGGTTGAACGACAGTGTGGCCAGCAAGATGGCGATGCCGGGGAACACGGCTAGCCAGGCGTCGAGCAGGATGAACGGCTGGGCGTCGGAGAGCATCGAGCCCCAGGATGGGGTCGGAGGCTGGACCCCAAGGCCCAGGAACGAGAGCACCGCCTCGCCGATGATCGCCTGCGGGATCCACACGGTGGCCTGCACGAGCAGCGTGCTGGTCATGTTGGGGAGCAGGTGGCGGCCCAGGATGGTGCCGTCGCCGGCGCCGTTGGCGACCGCGGCCTTGACGAACTCCTGCTCGCGCAGCGCCAGCGCCTCGCCGCGGGTGACGCGTACCACCCATGGGATCGCCGCGACGCCGAGCGCGATGATGACGTTCGTCAGGGAGGCGCCGAAGATGGCGGCGAGGCCGACCGCGATGATCAGATACGGGAAGGAGAGCGCGACGTCGGTGAGCCGCGAGATGACCGGATCCCACCAGCCGCGGAAGTAGCCCGCGACGAGCCCGAGCGGGACGCCGACGACGAGCGCCAGAAGGGTCGACAGGAGTCCGGCCTCCAGCGACGCCCGGGCGCCGAAGATCACCCGCGAGAGGACATCGTGGCCGAGGTCGTCGGTGCCCATCGGATGCGCCCAGGACGGCGGCTGGAGCACCGCGCTGAAGTTCACCGTGGACGGGTCCGATGGCGCCAGCAGCGGCGCGAAGATGGCCACGATGACAAACAGGACGACGACGATCAGGCCTGCCACCGCCAGCGGGCGGCGGCGGAAGCGCGCGAACATGCGCCGCCGACGGATCGCGCGCGGGCGGAAGGTGAGATCGATGGCCGTCATTCCGCGGCTCCCGCGATCCGGATGCGCGGATTGAGGACGGAGTACAGGATGTCGACGATCAGGTTGACCACGACGTAGCCCACCGTCGTGACCAGGACGACCCCCTCGATCACGGGATAGTCGCGCTGGAGCACGGCGTCGAGGGTGAGCTTGCCGAAGCCGGGCAGCACGAAGACCTGCTCGGTCACCACCGCCCCGGAGATGAGCAGGCCAAGCTGGAGGCCAATGATGGTCACCACGGTCAGGATGCCGTTGCGCAGGGCGTGCGAGCCGATGACCGAGCGCTCGGACAGGCCCTTGGCTCGCGCTGTGCGCACATAGTCGGCGCTCAGCGACTCCAGCATCGCCGCCCGTGTCTGGCGGAAGATGACCGCGGCGAACCCGGTGCCGAGCACCAGGGCCGGTAGGACCATGTGCCGGAGGTTGTCGAGCGGGTCGGCGGCGAAGGGCACGAAGCCGGAGGCCGGGAGCACGCTCAGCGTGATCGAGAAGAGCAGGATCAGCATCAGTCCGAGCCAGAAGTGCGGCACCGAGAGCCCGGCGAGCGCCACGGTGCTGCTGGCGTGGTCGGCGGCCGATCCGCGGCGCACGGCGGCCAGCACGCCGGCCGAGACACCGATCGCGACGGCGACGAGGAGGCTCAGGAAGGCGAGCTCGAGGGTGACCGGGAGACGCGCCGCGATGGTGCTGGTCACGCTCAGGCCCGTTTGGGCCGACGTGCCCAGATCACCGCGGATCACGTGGCTGATCCAGTGCAGATACTGCACCACCACCGAATGGTCGAGGCCGTATTTGACGCGGATGGCGTGCAGGGCCCGGGGCGTCTTGCTCTCGCCGGCGAGCGCCAGCGCCGGATCTCCGGGGAGCGCCCGGATGCCGGCGAAGACGAGCATGCTCGAGATGACGAGCACGATGACCGAGGCGCCGGCACGACGCAGGAGGTAGCCGCGCATGTCAGCCGCTCACCGACGCAAAGGCCAGCCGGGGCAGGCCGTCGCCGTACATCCTGATGCCGTGGACGTTGCTGCGCCACCCCGTGAACAGGCGCTCGTGGTAGAGGTAGATGATATCTCGGTCCTTGTTGAGGATGGTGATCACGCGGTCGTAGAGCTGGCGTCGGCGGGCCGGGTTGGTGACGATCCGGGCCTGCTTGAGCAGGTGGTCGACGGTCGGGTTGTCCTCGCCGCCGTAGTTGAGCGGGCCCTTGCTCTCCTGCTCGTTGTAGAGGTTGCCGTCGGGGTCTGTCCGGCCCGACCAACCCACCTGGAAGGTGTCGAACTGGCCCTTGTCGGCGCGGTCAAGACCGGTGGTCAGCTCGGTGGGATCGAGCTTGACGGCGAACCCGGCCTGGGCCTCCATGGCCTGGATGACCTCGCCCAGGCGCTCGGACTCCGAACTGGCCTCGATGATCATGTTGACCGGAATGGGTGTCTTGAGCCCGCTCTGGCGGACCAGCTTCCGGGCCTGCGCCAGGTTGCGCGCCGGGCACTGCAGGCTGCGGTTAAACCATGGGCTCACCGGCGACGTCGGGCCGCAGTCCGGGATGAACTGGCCGTAGAACGCAACCTTGTTGATCACGTTGAGATCGAGCGCGTCCTGGAAGGCCTCGCGCAGCGCTGGGTGCTGAGCCAGCGGCGTCTTGACCTTGCCGGGCTTGAACGGCTTTTCCGTGCCGGCCACGTTGCCGGTGTTGACCGTGATCGCCTGATAGCCGATGGACGGGGTGTTGAGCAGGTGGATGGACGGGTTGCCCTTGATCGAGACCACATCGAAGGGCTGCAGGCGCTCGGCGGCGTCGACGTCGCCTGACTCCAGGTTCTCGGCCCGCACCGGCCCGTCGGTGATGATCTTGAAGATGATCTGGCTCAGGCGGACCTTCGCCCGGTTGTAGTAGTAGGGCGACTTGTTGAGCGTGATGTGGTCGCCGGCGACGCGGTTGCCGTACATGAACGGCCCCACGCACACGGGGTCGGTGGCGAACTTGGAGCCGAGCTTGTGCAGCTGGGTCGGCGACAGGATCATCCCCGCGCGGTCCGCGAGCAGGCTGAGCAGCGGAGCCGACGGCGCGTAGAGGTGCAGCCTGACCGTGTACGGGTTGACCACCTCCACCGACTTGACTGATGAGAGCTCGGCGGCGCGGCTCGAGGTGGGCAGCTTCCGGTAGCGGTCGAGCGTGATCTTGACCGCCTGGGCGTTGAACGGCGTGCCGTCGTTGAAGCGCGCGTCGCGCCGCAGCGGGATGGTGAGGGTCTTACCGCCGTCGGTGACTTTCGGCAGTGCGCTGGCCAGCTGCGGGACGACGTTCAGCTTGGGGCCGATGTCGTAGAGCTTCTCGCACATGTCGATGAACACGATCCGGCTGACGTACGTGGACGACGTGGTCGGGTCCAGCGCGTCGGGATCCTCGGCCAGCGCCATGGTCAGGACTCCGGGCTTGCCGGAGGCGGGGGCGATTGCGCACCCGGCCAGGCTGAGAGTCCCGGCCACGGCGAGCAACAGCCCGGCGATGAACGCCGTGAGCTGCTTCAACCTTCCTCCACTACGCCTGCTGGACTACCCACCCGTATCGGATCCAAAACGAAAGGATTGGATCCAGACCGGCGACTGGGGTGCAGCGGGCCAGCAGGGGCGCGGCGCGACCGCGCCGGCACGCTCCCAAGCGGGGTGTTCGGCGCCAGGCACATGCCATCATCGGCACATGGCGCGGGTCCGATTCGGCGCACCGGCGGTGCCGACGCTGGTGCTGGCGGCTCTCATCGCCGCCGGATGCGGCTCAACCTCGCACGCCGTGTCTCACCACACGACCAGCACGCGCTCACCGCCCACCGCGACGCGCGAGTTCTCGCCGCCGACCACCGTCCCGAAGCACGCACCGCGTCCCGCCGATGCTCGGACGGTCGCGGTGATCAGGCACTGGGCGGACGCGCTGCGCCGCGGCGACGTCAATGCGGCGGCCCGGTACTTCGAGATTCCCAGCGTCTTTGCTCCCGGGCCCGACCAGGAGGTGACCCTGCGTAGCCGGCACGACGCCGAGGCCGTCAATGCGGCGCTGCCCTGCGGCGCCAAGCTCATCTCGGTCGTCCGCGTCGGCGGACCGCTGGTGCAGGCGCTGTTCCGGCTCACCGGCCGCCCCGGCAAGGGCGGGAGCTCCTGCAACCCCGGGGTCGGCGAGACCGCGCGGACGAACTTCGTCATCAAGGCCGGCCGGATCCGCGTGTGGATCCGCGCGCCCGACCAGCCCGGGGACAACCAGGGCGCGCCGCCCGGCGATTCGCAGGGCGGCGGACCGACGGTCTGACCCCAGGTGAGCCCCGCTACGCCGAGGTGTCGATGCCCTGCCAGGGGTCGCTCTCGCTCGCCGAGGTCGCCGCGCTGAGCTGGTCGGCGAACGAGGCGCCGCTGTCGTCGGTGGTGGGCGTCGCCGCCGAGGGCCCGGCGGCGTCGGTCGAGTCCGTTGCATCGGTGGAGTCGGTGGAGAGCAGGCTCTCGACGTCGCCGCCGCCGCCGTGATGGTGGTGATGGCCGCCCGCGCCGGGAGTGCGGTTGGCGATGTTGGATGTCTGCGCGTTTGAGGACTGCTGCAGCGCCGCGGCGTTGCTGCTGCCGATCGAACCGATGGACATGGGGCCTCCAAGGAGAGGGAACGGGATCGCTGATCGGCATCGGCTGCCGTCGATTGGCGAATGAGGAGGATCGCCTGAGAGTTTCCTGAGCAGGCTCGTCCCGGACCGGCCCGCGCCCCAGCGGGAGAGGGCGCCCTCAGCTGACGGGCGCGACCGCCGACTTGACCAGCTTCGTCGACGGAGAGATGTAGGTGCCGCGGTTCTCGCCCTGGCAGATGGCGGCGATCGCGTCGCGCTCGTCGAAGTCGAAGACGTGAAGTGGCAGCTCGTAGTCGCGGGCGAGCACGATCGCCTGCTGGTCCATGACCCGCAGGTCGCGCTCGAGCACGTCGCTGTAGCCGAGCGTGTCGTAGCGGTGCGCGCCCGGGTCCTTGCGCGGGTCGCGGTCGTAGATGCCATCGGTGCCGTGCTTGGCCAGCAGGATCGCGTCGGCGCGCAACTCGATGGCACGCTGCACCGCCGGGTAGTCGGTGGTGACGTAGGGCTGGCCGATGCCGCAGGCCAGCAGCACCAGTTGATCGCGCTCGAGGTGCGAGAGGGCCTTCAGCCGGATGAACGGCTCGGCCATGGACTGCATGGGCAGTGCGGTCATCAGGCGAACGTCCTCCAGGCCGCGGTGCTTGAGCACGCCGCGCAACAGGATGCCGTTCATGACCGTGCCCAGCATGCCGATGTTGTCGGCCTCGGCGCGCTCGATCCCCCAGTCCTCGGCGACGTTGCCGCGGAAGAAGTTGCCGCCGCCCACGACGACGGCCTCCTCAACGCCGAGGTTGCGCGCAGCGATGAGCTGGTCGGCGACGTACTCGATGGCCTCTGACTCGAGCCCGAAGGGCGCAGCTCCCGCAAATGCACGCCCGCTGAGCTTGACGATCACGCGCCGGTAGCGGAGCGAAGACACGGGGCAAGCCTAGCGTATGGCCGACGTCCAACGGGTGGCCGCGAGCGTCCTCAAAACGTGTCAGGCTTGCGGTCAGATGCCGCATCCGGGCGCCGGCGAGACGTCGCCTCCTGACCCCCCGGGCGCCGCGCGGGCGCGGGCCCGTAGCTGGTTCTCCTACCAGGCCAACGTCACCGGACGGGGGATCGTCGCGAGCTACAGCGCGCGCTTCTGGGTGATCGTCGTGGTCGTCGGCGTCATCGCGGGGGTCGGTGCCTCGGCACTGATCGGTCTGCTGCACCTGGTCGAGCATCTCGCCTTCGGCTACCGCCAGGGGCCCTTCCTCGATGGCGTGGCAGCTGCGGCATCGTGGCGTCGGGTGGCGGCGCTCGTCGTGGCTGCCGGAGTGGTGGCCCTGGGCATGTACGTCCTCGGCCGCCTGCCGGTGTCGGGAGGGACCGAGGTGTCGGAGGCCGTGTGGCTGCGCGGCGCCCACATGGCCGTGGTGCCGAGCGTGGCGCGGGCCTTGATCTCGATCATCACGGTCGGGCTGGGCGTGTCGCTGGGCCGGGAGGGCGCCCCGCAACTCGTCGGCGCCGCCGGCGCGAGCCGGCTCTCTGACTGGGGCGGCCTGCCGACCTGGCAGCGCCGACTGCTCGTGGCCTCTGGCGCCGGCGCCGGGTTCGCGGCGGTCTACAACGTGCCCCTCGGCGGAGCCCTGTTCGCGCTCGAGGTCCTGCTGGGGACCGTGTCCCTGCCCCTCGTGCTCCCGGCGCTGGCGACCTCGGTCATCGCCACCGGCGTGGCGTGGATCTTCTTGGGCACCGGCCCCACCTACCGGCTCCCGTCATACGCCGTCCATCCCCAGCAGCTCGCCTGGGCCGCCCTGGCGGGACCCATCATCGGCGTGGTCGCGATCGTGTGGGTGCGCATGATCGCCTGGGCGGGGACACACCGCCCAACCGGCCGGGGACGCTACTTCGCGCCGCTGGTCGTCTTCGTGATCCTCGGGCTGGTCTCCATCCAGTACCCCGAGCTGCTGGGCAACGGTAAGGGTGTGGTCCAGCTGGCCGCGGTGGGGAGCGTCTCGTTCGGGCTGTTGTGGATCCTGTTCGTGCTCAAGCCTCTGGCCACCGCCGCCTGCCTGTGGACAGGGTCGCCGGGCGGGCTGTTCACGCCGACGCTGACCATCGGCGCGCTTCTGGCGGGCATCCTCGGCTACGGGTGGCTGCATCTCTTCCCGGGCGCCCAGACCGGCAGCTACGCGATCATCGGCGGCGGGGCCTTCCTGGCGGCGTCGATGCAGGGACCTCTGTCGGGCGTTGTGCTCGTGCTCGAGTTGACGCGCAACTTCGACTCACTGATGGCGCCGACCCTGCTGGCCGTGGTGGAGGCGACGGTCATCGCCCGGCGCCTGGGCGCGCCGTCGATCTACTCCGCCCGGCTGCGCCCCGAGCCCGATGAGCTGACGACGCGCTCGCCCGGCGGCGCGGCGGTGGACACGCTCGAGCGGGTCGGGTCGCTGCCCGGCGAGGAGGACCCCGCGGAGATGAATGCTGCGCCCGACCCTTAAACGACGAAAGCCCCGGCCGCCGTCAGGCAGTCGGGGCTCGCGTCAGTCATTCAGGTCTGTCTAAGCGGCGCGCCGCAGCTCCTCGAGCTGGTTGCTCATCGCCAGGCGGCTGAGGCCCTGGGCCTCCAGCTCCCGGGCCTTGCTGAGCGGAATGCCCAGCTCGATCCCGGTCTGGCGGAGGTTGAGGGGCTCGGTGCCGGCCAGGCCGAACCGCAGCCGGATCACGTTGCGCTCGCCCTCGGGCAGCTGGCCCACCGCGCCGGAGATCAGTTCCTGTCGTTCGGCCGACTCCACCTCTTCGGTGGGCTCGGGCCGGTCGGAGGCGAGCAGATCGCCAAAGGCGGTCTCCCCGTCCTCGCCGACAGGCTGGTCCAGGCTGGTCAGGCCCCGCGTGAGCTCGCGCAACTCAGCGACCTCTTCGACGTCGAGCTTGGCCTCGGCCGCAATCTCCTCGTCGGTGGGCTCCCGGCCCAGCTTGGTGCTGAGCTCGGACTCCACCTTGCGCACCTTCGTCTGGCGCTGTGCGACGTGCACAGGCAGGCGGATGGTGCGCCCGTGGTTCTGCAGGCCGCGCTGGAGCGCCTGGCGGATCCACAGGGTGCCGTAGGTCGAGAACTTGAAGCCGCGACGCCAGTCGAACTTCTCGACAGCGCGAATCAGACCAAGCATCCCCTCCTGGACCAGGTCTTCCATGGGAAGGCCGTGGCCCTGGTAGCGGCGAGCCTGGGAGACGACGAGCCGCAGGTTGGAGTTGATCATCTTCTCCTTGGCGGACAGGTCTCCACGCTCGATGCGCTTGGCCAGCTCGATCTCCTCCTGGGCGGTGAGCAGCGGGTGCTGCCGCGCCGAACGCAGGAAGAGGTCCAGCGAATTCTCCGTCATGGCGCCCGTGCCGGCGCCTGCAGTCAGACGCGCTTCGCCGGTTGCCACGCGACGCTCTGCGGGCCGAGCCGGGCGTCGCCGGGGCTGGCGACGAGCCGACGGCGCAGTCGCAGACGAGCCATGCTCGCCACGACCGCGGGCACGCGGGCGCTGCTTTGTATCGTGATGCTCGTTGAGACCCTGTGTAGGAGTCTCGCGAGCATCGGTCTCAGGGCTATTCAGAACAATCTCCGTGTCTCGCATGGGGGTTTTCTCCATCGGTAATGGTACCAAATTGTTCGACGATTGTCGAACTAAGGCGCCGCCACCCGACTGAGCAGAAAAGAGGGCCTGGGGCGCTATTCGCCCACAGACCCATCTTTCCCGCCTGCGCAGTGATTACGCAGGCACAATCTCAAATGGACGTATTGACGGGCTAAGAATGTCGACAAATTGTGCGCTACCGCACATTCCGGACCCCCAGATGGGGGGGTCCGAACGTCGCTATGTCCTCTTAGACCCTGCGCTCGGCGGTTCGGTTCAGGCTCCGCTCACCAGCTTCGCGATGTCGGGAGTGCCCAAACCGGTCACCAGATCGTACCCGGGTCCGGCCGTGTACGCACCGTTGACGCCGACGGTGATGTCGTGGAACGCCGTCGAGGGCTCGGTCGAGTAGAGCACCGGGCCGGCAAAGCCCAGACCGGCGTTGGCGCCGTTGACACGGGCCCAGATGCCCTGCCACGACGGGGCGCTGGCGCTGGTGCCGCCGATGGTCTCAACCGTGCCTCCGACGACCACGTCGTAGCCGCTTTCGGGGTCGGCGTCGAGGCTGACGTCCGGGACGCCGCGCGTGGGGGGGGCCGTAACGCCGAGCACCTTGGCGTTGGCCTGGAAGGCCGCGGCGGGCTCGACGGGGCTCAGTCCGCCGCCACCGGCGTACCAGCCGACTTCACTGAGCGGGTTGTTGTTGAGCACGCTCGTGCCGCCCACGCCGATGCCGAACGGGCTGGAGGCCGGGTAGTTGGTGTCCGGGATCCCGGCGGGGACGCCGTTGACGCCCGTGATGGCCGGGCACTGCGAACCGGTGTCGCCCGAGGAGAAGAACATCGTCTGGCCCTGGGCGTCCGCCTGCTGTAGGACGGCGTCAAGCCCGGACGTGAATCCTGAGGCGTCGGCGAGGATGTCGCACTCGCCCGCGGAGAAGCTGCCCTGCTTGGCGATGTCGTCGGTGACCCACTTATTGACCGTGGTCAGGATGTCCGCGTCGTCGAGCGACGGGCCGACGTACACGTTGAGCGCGGTCACGCCCGGCGCGAACGCCGTGGAGTACTGGCTGTCCAGGTCCCACTCGTCGTCGCCCGAGATGTCCGTGGACGGCGTCCCGACGTTGATCTGGTTCCAGGTCACTGCCGGGAGCCCGTAGGTCTTCTCGAAGGTCGCCAGGTCCGCCTTGGGCGCGCTGACGTCGCCCTCGGTGATGATCGCCAACTGCTGCCCGCTGCCCGCCGCGCTCGACGGGGCGTCATACATTGCCGTCAGCTGCTGCGGGGTGTAGCTGGCGGGATAGTTGAGCGTGGGCAGGCCGAGCGCCGCAATGGACGACTTGCCGCTGCTCAGCGCCGAGGCGGAGCGCAGTGACGGCTGGGGCAGCGCGACCCTCGAGAGGCTCGAGAGCCCGAGCACCGCGCTCACGCTGGAGGCGAAGGACGCCGGCAGACGCGCCGCCTTGGACGCGGCGAAGAAGTTGCCGTTGGCGGCTGAGTGGAAGCGCTCCAAGCCGGTCTGCAGAGCGTTCGAGAGCTGACTCGAGCTGCCGGTGAGGGTGACCAGAAGACGGTTTGAGGACACCGAGGAGACCGCGAGATCGTTGGCGGCCGCCCAGCCGCGGATGGAGTCGACGGTGGCCGTCGAGGGAGCGAACTGGGCGTTGAACTGGGCCGGCGTCAGCGGGGCATGCGGCTTGGCGACAAGGGCCTTGAGCGCGCTCTCGTTGCGCGCGGCGAGCGCCAGTGTCACCGACATCCGTGATGCGCTATAGGCGCCGGACGCGGTGGCGTTGCGGACCCGCCACGCTGACGTGCCGGCGGTGCCGGCCAATGCTGACGGTGCGAACGCCATCGCGGCGGTCACGGTTGCGGCTGCAATCGACAGCCACGCACGGCAACTGGGGCCGTTCCTCATCGGTACTCCCTCCTGAAAGGATCACTCGGACGGTGCCCAGCCTGGATACGGGCGCCGAATCGCGCCTGTGATCTACCTCGATGGCCCGGAATTCAAACCTTAAAGGACTGTTTTCTGTCCGGACCTAGAAGTACAGGCGCTCGATGTCGCCCTCGGGGTTCGCGTCCGGATCGGCGAAGGTTTCGCGCGCGAGATCCAGGAACGCCGCGGCCGCGGGGGCGAGCCGCCGGCCCTCCCGCCAGGCCAGAGTGATATCGCGCCGCAGTGATGGCTCCACCAGCCGCGCCACCGCTACCTCGGTGCCTGGCCGTTCGGCGTCCGAGCGCGGCAGGATGGCCACGCCGAACCCGCGCGCGACGAGCCGGCGGATCCGCTGGCTCTCGTTGGACTCGAGCGTCACGCGCGGCTCGAAGCCCGCCTCGCGGCCGGCGGCGAACAGCAGCTCGCGCAGCCGGGCACCGGCGCGGAAGGAGATGAACTGCTCGTCGGCCAGTTCGGCCATGCGGACCTGCGCGCGGCCGCTGAGTGGGTGCGCGAGGGGCAGGAGGACCACCAACTCCTCGGAGACGAGCTGGTACAGCCCCAGCCCGTGAGATTCGACGCGCTCGGTGACCGACAGGAAGGCGAGGTCGATCTCATCGACGCGCAGCATCTCGGCCATCTCCTCGCTCGACTGCTCCCGGACGGTGAGCCCGACCCCCGGGTGCAGGTCGTGAAACAGGGCCAGGGGGAGGGAGAGATCCACCGGGCCCATGGTGTGCATCGCGCCGATACTCACGTGGCCGGTATCCATCCCGCGCAGCGCCTGCAACTCGGTGCCGGCCGCCTCCAGCTCGGCCAGCACGCGCCGGGCGCGGACGACGAGCACGTCGCCGGCGTCGGTCAACGCCACATGGCGTGTGGTGCGCTCCACCAGCGCCAGGCCGACCTCGTCCTCCAGGCGGCGGATCTGCTGCGAGAGCGCCGGCTGGGCCACATGCTCGCGCTCGGCCGCGCGGGTGAAGTTCAGCTCCTCGGCGAGGGCCACCAGGTAGCGCAGCTGGCGCAGTTCCATAAGCCCCGATTATAAATCACCCCGAATACACGTCTTGGACATCTAGAGCAGCATGGCTCATCATGCTTCGCGCAGTACCTCTCCTCCCTCGAGCGCGCCCCGAGTCCCGGCCTCATATCCCGCCGGTTCCGGGGCGCTCTCACTTTAAGCCCGCAGGTTGCGCGGGCTTCGTGCGTCGCTGGCGTTGGCAGCTGGCTCTCGACCTGCATAAACCGACAAACCCCGGCCAGCCCCGGAGATTTGGCGCGGAATGCATGTGGGGCGTGCATTCGGCGCCAAACCCGATTCGCCCGCGCACGTTTTGCGCGTTTTGCAGGTCGCCGCCACCCTCAGCCGCCCTGGGCTCAAACCACTCAGGCCAGCCCCAGCAACCTCACCGCGTTCTCCTTGAGCACCAGCGGCCGGACCTCATCGCGAATGGGCAACTTCTCGAAGTCAGACAGCCACCGGTCAGGCGTGATCAGCGGGAAGTCCGAGCCGAAGAGCATCTTGTCCCGCAGGCGAGTGTTGATGTACTGGACCAGGATCTCCGGGAAGTACTTGGGCGACCATCCCGACAGATCGATGTAGACGTTGGGCTTGTGAACGGAGATGGCCAGCGCCTCCTCCTGCCACGGGAACGAGGGGTGCGCGAGGATGATGTCCAGCCCGGGGAACTCGGCCGCGACGTCGTCGACCGCCATCGGGTTGGAGTACTTGAGCCGCACGCCGCCACCGCCCGGCATGCCCGCGCCGATCCCGGTCGTCCCGGAATGGAAGAGGGCGATCAACCCGGCCGAGGCGATCACGTCATACAGGGGGAACCAGGCCGGGTCGTTGGGCCAGAACGCCTGGGTGTTGGGATGGAACTTGAACCCGCGCACCCCCGCTTCGATCAGCTCGGTGGCCTCGCGCACGGCGAGCTTGCCCTTGTGGGGATCGACCGAGGCAAACGGGATGAGCACGTCGGGATTGGCCCGGGCGGCCTTGAGCACCTCGGAGTTGCCGAGTCGCTTGCGGCCCATGCCGGCCTCGTCGTCGACGTTGAAGATGACCGCCATGAGGCTGCGGTCGCGGTAGTAGTCGGCGACCTCCTGCGCGGACGGCTGCGGCGGGTGCCCGCCGAAGTACTTGCCCGCCGCCTCCAGGATCTCCAGCGTGACCGGATCCTGGGGCTCGTCGTGGTTGCGCTCGGCGTGCACATGCACGTCGATGGCGGCGACCTTGGTGAGGTCGGGCGCGGCGGTGGCCATGACGGTCAGCCGTAGATGCGGACCAGGGACTCCGCCACCATCGCGGGCTTCTCGGAGCCCTTGACTTCGACGGTGACCTTGACCTTCATCTGCTTGCCGCCGGGGACGTCTGAGACCTCCACCACCTCGGCGCCGCCGCGCCACTCCGCGCCCACCGGCAGCGGCGCGGGGAAGCGGACGCGATCGAGGCCGTAGTTAACGCCGGTCGTGGCGTCGCTGACCTGGACGAGCTCTCCGGAGATGGGGGCCACCAGCGACAGCGTGAGGAAGCCGTGTGCGACGGTCCCGCCGAACGGCGACGCCTTGGCGCGCTCAGGGTCCACGTGGATGTACTGGTGGTCGTCGGTGGCGTCGGCGAACTGGTTGACGCGGTCCTGCTCCATGACGCGCCATTCCGTGTAGCCGGCGTGCTTGCCGACGAGATCCGGGAGGCCGGCCAGGTCGGTGACGAGGCCGGAAGTCTCTGAAGTGCTCAACGATCGTCCTTTGCGCAGTGGTGGCGCGTCCAGAAAACCTGGACGCGGGCGCGGCGGCCCGTGCGGATCGGTGAACGCTACCAGTGCGCTGACGCCCCGCCCGGTGGGGCCGTGACGACCTCGTGGGTAGTTCTCCCGGCCAGGTGCCGGGCAACTACTGAAGCCTTGGGACGGTGCGCTCCGATAACTGGAGGTATGTCTGTTGGCGCGCACCCCGACACGCACTCCCCGAGCAGTCAGGGCAAGCATTTCTCCTGCTCGATGAGCGCGGTGCTGATCGCCCGCGTGCGCGCGTATGGCGGCGCCGCCGCCGTCGCCGAGCTGTTGCGCACGGCCGACTCTGACCGCTCCGTGCAGTACCTGACCGACATCGCCAACTGGATCTCCTTCGACGAGGCGGTGGCCCTCTGGCGCGCGGGCGCCCAGGTGACCCACCACCCGGAGTTCGCCCGGGCCGTGGGCGAGGACGCGGTCCGCTACCTCAACGCGTCGCCGGTGGCCACCGTGCTGCGCCAGCTCGGGACCCTTGAGGCCGTCTACGGGCAGGTGGCCACGACGGCGAGCAAGTACAGCACCGCGATCATCATGGAGGCGGTTGACTGCGGCCCCGGCTTCGCCGAGATCCACGCCACACCGCTCCCCGGCTTCCGGCGCGATGCCAACCACTGCGCGTGGACCTGGGGCATGCTGACCCAGCCGCCCATCCTCTTCGGCCTGCCGTCCGCGGTCGTCCACCACGACCACTGTGCCGCCTACGGCGCGCCGCGGTGCGAGTACCGCGTCACCTGGCCGCTGGGCGGCGAGCGCGGCGACACCGAGTCCGGCCTGCAGATCGCCGGCCTGAACGGCCAGCTCGACGCCATGAAAGTCCGGCTGAACAGCATGTTCCAGACGGCCTCTGACCTGATCTCCTCGGGCGATGTCGACGAGGTATTGGCGCGCATCGCCGAACGGGCCGCGATCGAGGTTCGCGCCCCTCAGCACCTGCTCGCCGTGCGGATGACGCCAGACGGGCCGCTGCACTGCCACCACCGAGGCTTCGACGACGCCGAGGTGGCGGGGCGCGCCGAGCGCCTGCTCTCAGAGACCGTCGAGCACCTGCCCGATTCCTCGCTGGTCGTCCCGGTGCGCTCCAACCGCCGCGACTACGGGCGCCTGCTGGCCACCTGTGGCGAGGGCGGGCGCTTCTTCGAGCTCGAGCGCGAACTGCTCGAGGTCTACGCCCGCTATGCGGCCAGTGCGCTGGACAGCGCTGCCGCGCTGGTGGAGGCCGAGCGCCGCTACGACCAGTCAAGCGCGCTGCTGGAATTGGCGCGCGCGCTGGCCAAGGCCGGCACCAGCGCGGAGGTGGCGCGCCGGCTGGCCGAGGCCGTGCCGGCGGTGGTCGACTGCGACCGCGTGGCCGTATACCTGTGGGACGACGAGCGCCATGAGCTCGTCCGTTGCGCGCACTACCCCCTCCAGACCTCCGCCGGACCGGTGGTGTCTGACCGCTCGAGCTGGGTCCCGGAGCCGGGGGGCACCCTCGAGCGCTTTCTGCGCGACCCCAACCGCGCGCCGCAGTTCATCGGCCCCGACGACGGCGCCATCGGCCAGATGTTCGCGGCCCTCGGCATGGCCGGGACGATCCTGGTCCCGTTGGCGGTACCCGGTCAGCTCCTCGGGCTGCTGTCGGTGTCGGTGCGCGAGCGCCCCGAGCGCCTGTGCCTGTCGGCTGACCTCACCGACCGCCTCTCCGGCGTCGCCGCGCAGGCCACCAGCGCCCTGCAGAACGGCCGACTTGTCGACCTCATCACCCACCAGGCCACGCACGACCAGCTGACCGGCTTGGCCAACCGCGTGCGCTTCACCACTGAGGTGCGCGAGGCGGTCACCCGCGCCCACGTCGGGACCGAGAGCGGCGCTCTGCTCTACGTCGACCTCGACCAGTTCAAGCCGGTCAACGACGAATTCGGCCACGAGACCGGCGATGCCCTGCTGGTGGCCGCTGCCGGGCGGCTGCAGAGCTGCACTCGCTCCGCTGACGTCGTCGCCCGGCTGGGTGGCGACGAGTTCGCCGTGCTCCTGGTCGCCGCCGGCCCGGAGGAGATCGAGAAGGTCTCCGAGCGCATCACCGCCGCCTTCGCCGAGCCATTCAGCGTCGGCGATCTGTGTCTGCGCCTCGGCGTGAGCATCGGGCGCTCGCTCTACCCGGTGGACGCCGGCGATCCCGACGGGCTGCTGCGCCGCGCCGACAAGGCGATGTTCGACGTCAAGCGCCTCCATCACGCCGAGCGACTGGCGCTGCGCCAGTCCCAAGCCGCCGCCTGACGGGGCGGCGGCCCGG
>DASXDW010000047.1:0-6685 GCA_036490435.1 Solirubrobacteraceae bacterium | reverse complement strand
GACCATGCCCCGCCCGCCCCCGCCGCCCGCGCCACCGTCCATCCCACTCACCCCGCCCGCGCCACCGCCGCCAGTCACCTCACCGCCCATCCCGCCGATTCCGCCCGAGCCACCGCCATCAACGTCGCCCGCGCCACCCCTGCTCATTCTTCTCCGCCCGCCCCCGCCGCCGTCCCCGCCGCCGTCCACGCCCGACGCCGGCGCGCTCAGCGGGTGCTCGGCCTGCGGCCACAACACGTGCCACGCGATGTCGCCGAGCCCCTCGCGCTCATCCGGCACCACGCGCGTCACCGGGATCCCGGCCGCCCCGGCCACTCTCGCCACCAGCGCGGCGCCGGACGGAGGGTCGTCGACGGTGGTGGTCTCGATCCGCCCGATCCGGCGGCCGCGCACCAGTCCCGGCAGTCCGTCCACGTGATCGGCGTGGAAGTGGGTCAGGATCGCCAGCGGAACATCGGTGATGCCGAGGCTGCGGGCGCACGCGTCCTCGCGGTCCGGGTCCGGGCCGGTGTCGACGGCGATCGCGGCGTGCGGGCCGGCCGCCAGGAACAGCGCGTCGCCCTGGCCGACGTCTTCCCTGTCAAGTCCTGCTTGTTGAAGCTCATCCGAGCTAGACGGCCCGAGGGTCCCAACTCTGGCTCTGGCGCTGCTAGAGTGCGCGCGGCGCGACTGATGACGATGCGTCAGATCCGATCGTCTCCCCATCCGGGAGCTGAGCCGTACTTGGTGCGACCACCAACCGGCAGGCCACGCTCTTCTCCGTGCAATCGGAGCCGAGGAGCCGTTGGTCTCCCGGCACGTCCCGTGCCGGGAGACCGACTGCTCTGTAGCGATTATTCATGGCCTGTAATAGATTCGGGGCTTTCTGGCATTCTGGAAACAAGAACCCGGAAAGGTCCTGGTCGACGGGCTCGTGGCCGCTCGGGGTCAGCCGGAGCGGCTCGATCCTGCGGGTCGGGGTTGGGTGGGCAGGTATCGCACGACCGGGTCGGGTTCGGCCAGTTGTCGTCGCAGCGCCCGGTTTTCCAGTGTGAGCTGGTTGACGACCCTGACTAGATCGGTCACATCGGTTTTGTACTGGTCGAGCTCGGCGCGGTCCTTGCTGTGCTGTGCCTGAAGCTTCGCGACCTGGGCGTGTAGGCGCTGCTCGGCCTCCGAAGTGCCGGTGGCGGCTTTGGCGCGGGCGTAGAACTCGTTCTTGAGGTCGGTGTGCCGCTGGGTCAGGGCGTTGCGGGGAACCTCGGCCTCGATGGCCAGCGCCACGATGGTGAGGGCGCCGTTCGAGCGCTGCGCGGTCCCGGCGAAGATCCGGTCCATGGCCGCTTTGATCCGGTCTCGCTCGTCGGGAGCGGGGGCCATTAGTGGATCTCCTTGGGAGTGGTTCGGTCGCGGCGGTGGCGCTCGGCGAGGGTGCGCAGTTCGTCGGCGTGTGCCCGTAGTCGTTCGGCAAGCAACTGCGGGACGTGCTCGGCGTTCTTCTCCAGTTCTCGCGCGCGGAGGTCGAGTTGGTCGGCGTGTGCGTCGGTGCGGGCGATGTTCGCGCAGGTGCTCACGCATCGGTCCAGGCTGGGGGTTTCGGTGGCGATGCTGCGGTGGCACAGGGCTTTGTCGGCCTTGTACACGCACATGAGCATGGATTCGGGGTTCTCGTACACGGCCAGGTCGGGGTTGGTCAGGAGCTTGCGGGCCTGGCGTGCGGTGATCGCCGTGCCGGCGAATCGCGGGGCCTGGGTGGCGGCGTTGATGGCTCTGCGGGCGGCCGGGCCGGAGATGCCAGCGCCGTCCTGCAGGTCGGCGTGCAGTTGGGTGACGGTGTCGATGGTCGCGCGGGCTGTCTCGACGTCCAGCAGGTCGTGGATTCCGTCGCGGCTGTGCTGGGCGTATGAGGCGCTTACGGCCGTGCGCAGGTGGCCGTACTGGATCGCGAGCGCGACCAGGCCGCCGGGGCGGCGGGCGATGTGCCAGGCGAGCGTTCTGCGGAAACGCCCGAGGCCTACGCCTCCGTGTGGGTCCTCGGGGATGACCTCGCCCGGCCGCTCCAGGCGTGTAGCCAGGGTGTTGGTCCACGCTGTGAAGTCATCGATCCGGTGCCACAGTGACGTCTTGCTGAGCGCGCCGCCGTTGTTTTGCCGCTGGTTGGGCAGGTTGTGGCAGCGTGCGTCGAACAGCAGGTCGCCGTCAGGGACCATGTGTTCGAGGACCCGGATCGCGTTGACCACCGGGGTGATCGCGACCCAGGGAACCTCGCGCATCGCGCCCTCGGTCAGGTGGTTTCCGTCCTCGTCACGGGCCGTTTTGAACACGCGGCCGCGGATCAGGTGCCGCCCGCCGCCGTCCGGGTCCGGGCAGCAGCCGGAGCGCAGGGCTGTGACCTCGCTCGATCTCATCCCCGTCAGGTAGGCGCAGACGATGTAGCAGGCCGTGCCCAGGTGGCGCCGCAACACCGCGGCCTCGTCGAAGTCGATCGAGGCCTGCCACACCCATGCATCGACGGTGCCGCGCGGCACCACCTGAAGCGGGCTGGGGCCGGGGTGGTGCTGGACGTAGGCGGTCCACCCCATCACGTGGCCGCACTTGTTGACCTGCGAGAGCGACGCCCCCGTGAGCGCGGCGATGTAGGAGGCGCTCACCTCGTGGCGGAAGGGACCCAGGGAAGCCGGGATCGGCTCTCCGGCCGCCATACGGCTGCTGACGTAGGCCTTGAGCGCTTCCAGGCCCGCGGGCGTCGCCGTGTTCGCTTTGGCCGTTGCGCGTATCCGCTGCCGCTCGGCCCAGGCGGCGAGGATGTCCGTGGCGAAGTCGTCGACCACCCGCATCGCCCAGATCAGCAACGGCCCCATGGTCTCGGGCGAGATCGGTTCGGTGGTGTTCTCGCCGCCGGGCCCCGCGGCCGGCAGGAAGTCGTCAACCCCCTCACGCTCCCAGCCCGGCTCCTCGATTCCCAGCGGCACCGCGCTGGCCTGGTCGAACGCCCAAAGCCGTGTCAGCGCCGTCAGGGCCTCGTGCGCGCTGGCCCGCGCGAGCCCCCGCTGCGCCTGGTGGGCGACGAAGTCTTCCATGACCTGGGCGGAGAGCCCGGCGATGTCGCTCACGCCGCGGCGTTCGAGCCAGAGTGCGAACTTCGCCCACCACCACGTCGTCTTGTAGATCAGCTCAGGGCTTGTGCGTGGGGTCCAGGTAGCCGCGTGCTTCTGGAGGAACGTGTGCGAGAGCGTCCCGTTGACCATGGTCCAGGCGATCGGGCGAAACTGCTCGCGCAAGCCCGCGGGGAACGATCCCCACTGCACCGTCTTACCGCCTGAGCTGGGGTTTTGATTCAGTGGTGCGAGCGGCCAGAGGGCGTCGCCGTAGCGGGGGAGCACACCGGTGTAGCCGGGGGCGACCAGTTGCGCGGCGAAGACCGGATCATCGGTCTTCGGTATCCGCAGGGCCAGATCCTCGAGCAGACGCGCGGACGTGATCACTGATCGAACTCCCCTCGGAGCAGGCTCGTGACGATCTCCCGGTCCTCGGCGCCCGCCCGCGTGAGCGCCTGGCCCCATACGCCCTCGCCGAGGCGTGTGCGCAGGTCGAGGAGGCGCTCGTGCGTCGCGCGCCAGTCCGCTTCCCACCAGGCCGGGTCCATGGCGCTGCGTAGGGCTTCGAGCGAGCGGCACAGGTAGGCCAGGCGCGGGTGGTAGGCGGGGTGGACCCGGGCGTTCGGGCAGGCCAGGCACATCAGGAACGAGGCCGCGCAGCTCACGCCGTGTTCGGTGAACGGGCTGTGCAAGCGATCGTGGCAGTCCGCGGTGGCGGTCGGCTCGTCGTGCGGGTCGGGTCTCGCACGCACCTGCGCGCTCAGCACCGCCGTGCGGGCGTGTTCCAGGGCGCCCGCGGCCCCGGCGGCGATCACCTCGACGGCCGCGGCCTGGGCTTGGTGGTCGGGTAGCACGTAGACGCTGTCGTGGGTGTCCTGGGTGTTCTGGGTCGGCTCGCGCCGGTGCACCACGTTCGCGGTGCGCCGCCCCCGCCGAAAGGGCGAGGCCTCCAAGCCCTCGGACTTGGCCCACAGGACGCCGTTTTCACTGCTCACCCCGAAGACGAACAGCGGGCCATACCAGTCGCCGTCCCGGTCGGCGAGCTCGTCCATCCGCTTGCTGCGCCGCCAGGCGACCAGCCGGTCGACCTCGGGCGCGTGCTGCTGAAGGTAGGCCCGCGCCGGCGCGGTCGCCTCCAACGCCATGGTCACCAGCCGCCCCGGCGATCCGGCCCCGAAGTCGGCAAGGTTGCGGGTCTCGAACTGGCGCCGCCCGACACGCCGCCTCTTGTCGATCTCCAACCGGTAGACCGGGAAACCGTCCTCGCCCGGATCCGGGCTCGGCCGGGGCACCGGCAGCCTACTGATCGTCGTCATGTTCAGGCCCTGTTCCAGGGTGAACAGCGCAGCCATGGCGATCGCCTCGTCCCGGCCGAGATACAGCCGCCGCCAGGTGCACAGCGCGTTCTCCCCTCCCAGCACCTGCACGTAGCGATGCAGGACCCTGACCCTCAGGCTCCGGGAGCCGCGGGAGGAGTAGCACGGCACGTCGCCGGTGCGTGCCAGGGCGTCGAGTGCCTCGCCCACCAGCCACCGGTCGCCGCCCTCGGCGATCTCCCCGGCCCTCCAGGCGTTGAGGATCGCGATGTTCTCGGTGATGCGCAGGTGGGCTGCGCGAAACGTCCGGCGCGCAGCAGATTGGATCTTGGCGAACTGCTCGGGGCTGAACGACTGCTCGACCTTCTTGGCCTTCGGCAGTCTGGCGTTGAGCGCCTCCCTGGTCCGCGGGTCGATCCGGGGGTCGGCGCGCAGCAGCAGCGCGACGTACCGCACGGCGTTGTGGCCCGTGACCGTGGTCGGCTGGCTCATGCGCCAGTGCTTCCACATCGCGGAGGTCAGCTCGTCGACGTCTTCGACGTCCGGGTAGTGCACGGACATCCACTGCGTGAAGTACGTGACGGGGTACCACGCCGCTTTGCTCGACTCGAGCGACCTCCAGCTACGGCTGCACTTGGCGGCGAACAGCGCGGCGAACGACACGCGCATCGGGGCCGGGCAGGTGAGCAACTCGAAGTCGTATTCGGCGACCTGGCCGGCCGCATCGCGGTGCTCGACCAGCAGCGTTCCCGGTATGAGCGTGTCGGGCCTGGCCGGACCCGGCCCGACCGGCAGCGCCGCGCGGCGCCCGCGCGTCACGAGGCCACCGTCATCCGGTCGTCGATGTCCTGGATTCCCTCGGCCTCCCGCGCCAGGCGCGCGAAGACGCCGTCCAGGGCCTTCGACGCGCCGCCTTCGGTGGGCGCCGTGGCCAGGAGGGAGCGGAGCTGCAGGTCAGCCACGGGCGCGAGATACGTGTCCCGAGTCGTCTCCAGCTGGGCGTGGCCGAGCAGGTCCTGCACCATCCGCCACGGGTCGCCGTAGAGCAGTTGGTAGTCCCGGCGTTCCTCGGGGGTCAGGCCGAACCGCTCGTCCATCAGGTGGTGCAGGATCACGAGCATGTACAGCGCGAAGCTGTGTCGGCATCCGTGCGGCGTGAGATATGGGGCCTCCACCAACCCCGGAGCCAGGCTCACCAGGCCGTCCCCGCCGGGCGCAAGGATCGCTCGGCACCGGACGTTGGCCGCCATGAACACCCCCTCCCACGAGTGCGGGTCGAACGGCAGCCCGGACTCGTTCAGCCACAGCCACAACGGCTCCGGGCCTCTGGGACCTTCGGTGAAGTAGGTCGCGCGTTCCTTGGCCGTGGCCGCGTTCAGAACCGTCTGGCCGGCCATCCCGTCCCGATTGCGCCAGTGCACGGTCTTCCTCGGGCCCAGCGATATCCGCTCGACCAGCCTCATCTGCGGCAACGCCGTGTATCGCCCGGCAGCCTGGGCCTTGCGCACAGCCTCGGCCCGCGAGGACTCCATGTAGCTCTCGATCTGGCCGACGACCTCCGCCGAGACATAGAACGTGCGCGGCTTCTTCGAGCGCGTCACCGCCTTGGCCAGCCGGCCGACGTAGTACAGCCCGCCCTCGAGCCGCGTCCGCGGCACCTCGATCGTCAGCAGCGAGGCGCCCTCAAGCCGGCGCAGTCCCGAGCTATAGAGCAACTGCGTATAGGCGAGATTGCGGTCCTCGAGCCGGCCGACCCAGCCCGGAGACGGAACCCCGCCGCGGTCGTGGCCGCGAAGACCCACACCCACCCAGCGGCGAAACGCACGCGGAGTAAGCCAGTGCACGTCGCTGTACTTCGCGTCCTTCGCGCTCAGCTCCTTGGTCGGGATCATCGCGCCGGCCCGGCCACGCACCATCACGACACCGACCGGGTTGTAGGCAACGAAACCGTTGCTCGGCCTTGCCGCCCACTTGTACAGACTGTCGATCGCAGCCAGATCGCGGTTCCACTTCGCCCCCGTCACCCGCCGCGGATTCGACGGCGCATCCCGTCGCCAGTACTCGTAGTCCTCGATGTCGCCCGAGGTCGCCTGTGTCCAAGACCTGCCATGCTCTCGCAGATAGTTCAAGTACAGGCACAGATCATTGATATAGTTCCGCTTAGTCTCAGGCAGATAGCCCGAGAACGGCCGGCTGGTCAGATAGAGCGCAAGCACCTCGTCGACCCGGCAGTCCGGCGCCAGCAAGATCGGATCCCCGGGCCGGACCCGAACCGACTCCTCACGCTCAACC
>DASXDW010000038.1:0-12147 GCA_036490435.1 Solirubrobacteraceae bacterium | reverse complement strand
AGCGGAGCGTCGGGCACGAAGGTCACGGGAACGCTGTACCTCGACGACGTGGCCTCCTTCGAGTTCGGCTCGATCCAGGATGCGATCGTCAACTTCCCCCAGGCCGACCAGGTGGCCGCGCTGCCCTACCAGTACACGATCAAGTAGCGATCGATCGCCGGGCCCGGCCGCTCGCTGCCCAGCGCGAGCGGCCGGGAGAGGCGCTGCGCGAGGCGCTGGTGCTTCCTGCCGTCGCGTAACTACGGAGTCAGGTATCGGCGTGTGGCGAGGCGACGCCCCGCGCGCGGCGATGACCCGACACGCGGACCGCTACCGCAACCTCTGGCGGACACGCGTGTCCTCTATGACGTGTACCGTTGCGTGCCGCAGCAATCGCGTTAGCTTACATTCACTTTACGTTGACTTGACGTTAGCTCGACCGGGGTTTATGTAGCTTCGCGGCCGCCGTAACTGCGCCCCCACTCACGATGACGATCACCCGCCGCCACCCTCATAGAGACGATCCGTCGCGTCGTGGACGCCACGCCGTGCTGACGGCGTTTGTCTCAGCCTTGGCGGCGGCGATCTGCCTGGCAGCGTGTGGTGGCAGCAGCGGCAAGTCCTCTGGAGCCGCCTCGGCGTCCTCGGGAGGGTCGGCCACGGTCACGGTGTCCAAGCTGCCGGGCTACAGCTCGGTGCTCACCACCTCCGCGGGTCACGCGGTCTATCTCCTGACTGCCGACCCGTCGGGCGGCAGCAAGTGCTCCGGGTCGTGCAACACGGACTGGCCGCCGCTGTTGGCGACGCAGTCCCTGCGCGCCGGACCGGGCGTCAAGGCGTCGTTGCTGTCGACGTTCAAGCGCAGCGACGGCAAGGAGCAGGTCATGTACAACCACCACGCGCTCTACACGCACACGGGCCAAGGCGCAGCCTCCGGAGCGGGCGTCGCGGCCGACGGCGGGGTCTGGTACCTGGTCTCGCCCGCGGGTAGCGCGGTGAAGTCGACGTCCGCCGGTGGCTATTGACGACGCGCGACGCAGCGCGGTCGAAACACCCGTGACCGCCAGCGTCGACACCCAACCGTCAACTGAGGCGGCCCCGAGCCCGAGCCCGCGCCCGCGCCGGCGTCGGCCCCGGCCTCAGGCCTCGGGCAGTACCGGTCTGCTGCTGGGCGTGTGTTGCGTCGCCCAGTTCATGGTCATCCTCGACCTGTCGATCGTCAACGTCGCGCTGCCGTCGATCCAGTCGAGCCTGAAGTTCTCGGCCTCTGACCTGCAGTGGGTCGTTGACGCCTACGCGATCGTCTTCGCCGGCTTCCTCATGCTCGCCGGCCGCGCCGGTGATCTGTGGGGCCAGCGGAGAACGTTCGTCGCCGCGCTGACGCTGTTCTCGCTGGCGTCGCTGGCCGGCGGCGTCGCTCCCACGAGTGGCGTCCTGATCGGTGCACGGGCGTTCCAGGGGTTCGCCGGCGCGCTGATGGCCGCGTCGTCGCTGGCGATCATCACGGCATCCTTCGAGGCCGGTCCCGCTCGTCATCGCGCCGTCGGGCTGTGGGGAGCGATGAACGGCGCCGGCGGCGCCGCCGGGACCCTGGCGGGCGGCGTCATCACGCAGGAGCTCAGCTGGCGCTGGGTGCTCCTCATCAACCTGCCGATCGGCCTCGTCGCGGCCGTCGTGGCCAGCGCGGTCGTCGTCGACCGCCGCTCGGACAAGCGCACGTCGTTTGACCTCGCGGGCGCGCTGCTGCTCACCGTCGGGCTGCTCCTCAACGCCTACGGAGCCGTCACGGCGGGCAGCGACGGTTGGGGCTCCGCATCGGCGCTCGTCCCGATCGCCGTCGGTTCGGTGCTTCTCAGCTTCTTCCCGCTCGCGGAGAAGTACGCGAAAGCGCCGCTCGTGCCGCCCGGGGTGTTCAAGGGCGCGCTGCGCAACATCAACGTCATCGTCTTGCTGTTCAGCGCGGCGCTGTTCCCCATGTGGTACGTCGGCTCCCTGTACCTGCAGCAGGTGCTGGCATTGACTCCCCTGGAGACCGGCTTGGTCTTCCTGCCGATGGCCCTCACGATCTTCGCCTGTGCCTCCCAGGCGGGCAAGCTGGCGCTACGCAACGGCGTGCGCCCGGTCCTGGGCGGTGGGTTGATCATGATGACCGCGGGGATGCTGCTCTTCACGCGGATCGGCGCCAGCGGCAGCGCGGTGCAATACGTGATCTTCCCCGGTGTGCTCACCGCGATGGGCATCGGCTTCTCGATCGTCCCGTCGACGATCGCCGCCACCCAGACCGCGCAGTCCGGACAGGCCGGGCTCGCCTCGGGACTGGTCAACACCTCCCGGCAGGTCGGCGGCGGGCTGGGCCTCGCCGTCCTCATCTCCATCGCCACGCTCTATACGAGCCATCTGATCGGCGCGCAGCACTCGGTGGATCAGGCGCTCACCGACGGGTTCCGCGTGGCCTACCTGATCGGCGCCGGTCTCTGCGCCGCGGCGGCCATTCTCACCTTCCTACTCGTCCCGCGCCTCCAGGCCGACCAGGGCAACCCGGCCGGTGGCCGCCGGGTGCTCGCCGCGGTCGCCGGGGTGGTCGCTTGCTTCGCCGTCATCGGGTTCGTCGTTCCCCGCAGCCATGGCGCGCCGCTGGGCGCCTACACCACCAACGGCGCCGACACGTTCGTCTCGGCTCCCGGCCTGCACCCGCCCAAGCTGACGCTGGAGAGCGCCGCTCCGGGCGCCCAGCGCCTGCCGGGATATCTGATGCTCGCCAACTTCTTCGACGTGACCCACCCGCCGATCGTCGGCCAGAGTGGGCCGCTGGTGCTGGACTCCAACCTCGCGCCGGTGTGGTTCGAGCCGGTGCCCACAAATCTGGTCGCGTCAAACCTCGAGGCCCAGACCTACAACGGCCAGCCGGTGCTCACCTGGTGGCAGGGTGACGTCAGCGCCACCGGCGCCATCAACCAGGGCGAGGACGTCGTCGTCGACAACCATTACCGACGGATCGCGACGCTCAAGGGCGCCGACGGCTGGGTGCTCACGCTGCACTCGATGGTCATCCGTGGACACGACGCCTGGGTCACCGCCAACAAGAACGTGCGTGCCGACCTCTCGGGGGACGGGGGCGTGAGCAACGGCGTGTTTACGGACTCGGCGGTCCAGGAATACGACCTCCGCACCGGAAAGCTGGTGTATACGTGGAAGGCCTCGACCCACATCCGACGCCGCGATTCCTACACACAGCCGCCGCCCAACGGGTTCCCGTGGGACACCTACCACGTCAACTCCGTGGAGCCCTACGGCAACGGCACGTTCCTGGTCTCGATGCGCAACACCTGGGCGATCTACCTGGTCAGTGCCCGCACCGGGAAGATCCTGTGGACCCTCGGCGGCAAGAACTCCAGCTTCACCGTCCCGTCTCAGGCGTCCTTCAAGTGGCAGCACGACGCCGAGCTGCACTCGGGCTCCACGGTGACGCTGTTTGACGACCACTGCTGCGACATCACCGGCGCCGACACCTATCTCCCGGCCACCGGCCCGTCGCGCGGACTCACGCTCAAGCTCAACCAGGCCACCCACACCGCCCGTGTGGTGCGCGAGTACTCCCATGGCACCACCTTCCACTCCGAGTACATGGGCAACACCCAGGTGCTGCCCAACGGCAACGTCGTCGTCGGCTGGGGCGAGGTGCCGTTCGTGTCGGAGTACTCGCCGGCGGGCAAGCTGCTCTTCGACGCCGCCCTCCCGTCGCCGGACATGAGCTACCGCGCGTACGTCCAGCCGTGGGTGGGCAAGCCGCTGTACCCGCCCAGCGGCGCCGCCCGCGCCAAGGGCTCGGGCACCACGGTCTACGCCAGCTGGAACGGAGCCACCCAGGTGAGCTCGTGGAAGGTGCTTGCGGTCACTGGGGGCGGCGCCACCCAGGCTGTCGCCACCCACAAGCGCACCGGCTTTGAGACGTCGATCCCCGTGTCGGGCGGCTCGCAACGGTTCGAGGTGCAGGCCGTCGACGCCGCGGGCCGCGTCCTGGGGACCTCCAAGGCGTTTGGGGTGACCGGATGAGGTGCGTCGGATGACCGCGACCCGGCCCCCGCTCGAGGACGAGGATGGCCCGGACACTGCCGGGCGGTTCACGCCCGAGGACGAGGTCGAGCTGGAGCTCCGCCGGCGGGCGCGCAAGGTCAGCCGCCGGCAATTCCTGCCCCGGGCGGCGGCGGCCGCCGCGGGCCTCGTGGCCGCGGGGGCGGTCGGCTACGAGCTGCCGCATCGCTCGGGATCGCGGCGAAGCGCGGCGACGGCCAAGCCCGAGACGCCGTCCTCCACACCAACGGCGACCGCGACCCCAGCCACCAGCAGGGTCCAGGCGTTCCTGACCCGCCCGGACCTGCGGCCACCCGTGGTGCGGGTCACCCAGATGGGCGCGACGCCCGAGTCGACGCCGCGCTTCATCGTCATGTCGCCGATCAACGCCGTTCCGAACTCCGAGCCCCAGCAGGGCCTGATGATGATCGACCGCCAGGGTCGGCTGGTGTGGTTCTCGCCCTCTTCGAGCGGCAGCCCGTTCAACCTCGGTGTGCAGTCCTACGCCGGGAAGCCCGCGCTCACCTGGTGGCAGGGCGCGGTGATCAATGCCCACGGCGAAGGGCTGGGGGAGATCGGCGACGAGACATTTCGCTCGATCAAGACGATCCGCGCCGGTCACGGCTTGACGACAGATCTGCACGACCTCCAGTTGACGGCGCGCGGCACGGCGCTCATCACCGCCTACGAAACGACGACGGCGGACCTGACCTCGATCGGCAAGTCCTCGAAAGGGCAGGTATTCGTCGGGCACGTCCAGGAGGTCGATCTGAACACCGGCCGCGTGCTCTTTGACTGGAGAAGCCTCGATCACGTCGGGATCGCGGAGAGCTTCCAGCCGGCCCCGCTCGCGGGACAGGGCTACGACTACTTCCATCTCAACTCGGTCGCCGAGATGGACGACGGCCATCTGCTCATCAGCGGCCGCAACACGTGCACGCTGTACAAGGTCGACCGCTCGACCGGCCAGATCCTGTGGCGGCTGGGCGGGAAGCACTCCGACTTCAGCGTGAGCTCGGAGGCTGTCTTCTGGTGGCAGCACGATGCCCGTCCCCACGGATTGTCGGCGATCTCTGTCCTCGACAACGAGGGACCGCATAAGGGGAAGCAGTCGCGGGGGTTGGTACTGTCGGTCGACAGTGCGGCGAAGCGGGTCGATCTGACGCGAGCGTTCGTGCACCCGGCGGGCTTTATCACCGCGACCCTCGGGAACGTCGATGTGCAGAGCGACGGCGGGGCGTTCATCGGTTGGGGGGCGCAGTCGTACTTCTCGCACTACGCCTCCGACGGGACGATGATCCTCGACGGCGAGCTCCCGATCGGGGTTCGCTCCTACCGCGCCCATCTCGTCGACTGGGTCGGCCATCCCGCTGACGGCCCGCGCGTCGTCGCGCAGGAGAACCCCGCCGGGGGGTTCGCCGTCCACGCCAGCTGGAACGGCGCCACCGAGGTCGCTCGCTGGACGGTGCTGGCCGGAAGTGAGAAGTCCGCGATGTCAGAGGTCGGGTCCCAGGCGTGGACGGACTTCGAGACGGCCATCGCGGTCAACAGCAACGGCCCCTATTTCGGCGTCGTCGCGCTCGACTCCAACGGCCGCGAGCTGGGGCGCTCGCCGATCGCCTGAGCGATGCCGCAAAGCGAGAACATGCCCCGCAGCGACAACGTCACCTGGCAGGAGACCAACGTCTCGCGGTCCTCGCGCTGGCGCGCGCTGGACGCCGTTGGTGCGACGGTGTGGCTGACAGGGCTTCCGGCATCGGGCAAGTCGACACTCGGCGCTGCGCTGGAGGAGCGGCTGGTCCTCGCCGGGCGCTTCGCCTACCTGCTGGACGGCGACAACCTCCGCCATGGCATCTGCGGCGATCTTGGCTTCGACGAGGCCGACCGGAACCGCAACATCCTGCGCGTGGGCGAGCTGGCCCGTCTGTTCGCCGACGCCGGCGCGATCGCGATTGTGGCGCTCGTCTCACCGCTGGCATCCGCCCGGCAGGAGGTCCGCTCCCGCCACGAGGCCGACGGCCTGCCCTTCATCGAGGTGTTCCTCGATACGCCGCTGGCCGAGTGCGCGGCACGCGATCCCAAGCAGCTCTACGCACGAGCGCGCGCGGGAGAGCTGGACGATCTCACCGGTGTCGATCAGCCCTATGAGCCTCCCGAGGACCCCGAGGTGACCGTCGCACCCGGGACTGACGTGACGACGGCCGTGGAGGCGGTGCTGGGCTCGCTCGCCGCCACCGTCGCCCAGGCAGATGCGCCCAGAGCGGGAATGACGACGATGTCGCCGGGCCTTGACTGGGAGCGTCGCATCAACAAAGAGGAGTGAAGTGATGAAGCTGATCGGAGCCGGACTGCCGAGAACCGGGACGCTCTCGCAGAAGATCGCGCTGGAGATGCTGGGTCTCGCCCCGTGCTACCACATGGTCAACGTCCTCACCGACCTCGAGGAGACGCCGCGGTGGCGCCAGGTCCTGGACGGGGATCTCTCGCCCACCGAGATCCTCCAGGGGTTCGAGGCCACGGTGGACTGGCCGGGCTCATTCTTCTACCGCGAGCTCATCGAGCTCTACCCCGACGCCAAGGTGCTGCTCAGCGTCCGCTCGGGGGAGGCCTGGACTCGGAGCATGCGCGAGACCATCTGGGGCGTCATCTACGGGGACATCATGATCCGCCACCTGTCCGACGCCCGGCGCGTCGTCGATCCACCCTGGGACGACTACATGACCCTGATGTCGGAGATGTGGCAGCGCAGCGGCCTGATCAGCAGACCCGACGCGACCGCCGAGGAGATGGCCACCGCCATGGAGCGGTTCAACCAGGAGGTCCAGGACACGGTCCCGTCAGAGCGGCTGCTGGTCTGGTCACCGGGCGATGGCTGGGAGCCGATCTGCGAGTTCCTCGAGCTCCCGATCCCCGAGGCCGACTTCCCGCGGGTCAATGACAGCGCCCAGTTCGGTGATCGCATCATCGACGGCGCGATCGACGCCATCCAGCGCCATCGACAGGCCGCGGCTCCGGTCGCCTGAGTCTCCGCAACAGAGTCCCGCCTACCCCGGCGTGCCCCGGCAGGCGCGGCCCAGCCCGCCCCGGGCCTGCGCCGCACGCTTCACTTCCTGAAGTCTTGCGCTAGAATCGTATTCCTGATGGCTTCGAACGCTACGTGTCCGGTCTGCCGCACGGCGGAGATCGTATGCGGGAAGTGGACCCTGCTCGTGATCCGGGACCTTGCCGAGGGCCGGTCGCGATTCTGTGAGCTCGAGCGTTCCCTGGCCGGGATCAGCCCCCGCACGCTCTCGCTGCGCCTGCGCGCACTGGAGGAGGAGGGGGTCGTGGAGCGCCAGACGTTCCCCGAGGTCCCGCCGCGCGTCGAGTACGTCCTCACCCCCAAGGGCCGGGCGCTGGCGCCGCTCATCGAGAGCATGCGGACCTACGGCCGCGAGTGGCTGGGCTGCGACGAACTCGAAGCCCAGAGCGACCGCGAGCCCGTCGCCACCGCCGCTTAGGCCGAGCCTCGGCCTGCAAGGTCTGCTGCGCCGGAGAGGATCGTTCCGCGCGGCGCAGAAACCGCGGTCGTGCGCAACGTCACCCTTCACCGTCTGCTGGAGTCCTTCGCCGTCGATGCGTCAAGCCGCCTCTGTGCGGAGGCCGCGGCCGGCGCCGAGATGCCCTTCGAGCTCGCCGAGGAGCGCAGCTCGGGGCGCGTCCCGCTGTACTGCTACCGCCCCCTGGTCGACGAGTTCATCCGCTCGCGGATGCCGGCGCTTGGTGAGCTGCCCAGTTACGCCGACGCCGCCCACGCGCTGGTGCGGTGCGAGGCGCTCGACGTCTACCTCGCCGAGCACGGCGTCAAGGCGCCCGCCGGCCCTCGCGGCATGGCCGACGCCGCGCTGGGAGTGTTCCTGGAGTCAGTGTTCATCGAGCGCAGTGGCTTCGGCTTTGAGCCGGCGGCGTTCGAGGCCGCCTACGCCGACCTAGAGCGTGCGATCTATGAGGGGCACTGCACCGCCACGATCATCGCCCCTGTCCTGGGCGTGGCCCTTGACCCCGACACGATCGAGCTGTCGATGGGCGACGGCCTGTCGCTCATCCGCGGCGACGCGCTGGCCGATGCGCCCCCGGAGGCGGTCTGGGGGGAGGGCGAGGAGCCCAACGTGATCGCGCTGCTGGCCGTCAACGACCGGACGGCTGACCGGCCGCCGCTGGCGGTCGCCCGCGCGCGCTTTCGCCATGTGGTGACCGCGCTGCGACTCTTCGAACGCGGCGCCTACGCGGTGGGTCCCGTCGGGTGGGCGCGGACTGAGGCCGGCAGCTGGCGCACGGTCGCGATCGGCGTCGCCGGGCGCCCGCGCGTGCTCACGATCGTCCCGGCCGCCGGGGAGGAGGAGCTGCGAGCTTTCTGCCGGCTTGTCGCCCGGCGCGCGCCGCACCCGGAGCTCGCCTGGGCGCTGGCCCGCTTTGAGATGGGATGCGAGCGTCCGTCGGGGGCCGAGGCGCTCACTGACTACCTCCTGGCCCTGCGGGCGCTGCTGGAGCCCGAGGGTCCGGCCAGCGGACGCCTGGGGCAGCGGTTGGCCGTGATCTGCGGGCGGCCCGAGAACCGGCCGGCGCTGACCCAGCGGACCGCCCGCGCGGTGGCGCTCGAGCGCTCGATCATGGGCGGCCTGTCGGGCGATCGCGCCGACCCGGCGCGTCCCGACGCCCTCATCGACGAACTGGCCGAGAACCTGCGCGCGATCCTGCGCGACATGCTCTGTGGCCACCTTGACGCCGATCTGGTCTCCGTCGCCGATGAGCTGCTGGCCGAGGCCGCCAACGCCACTGGGGCCACCTCGTCAGATCCTGCGGCCGGAGTGCGTTAAACTACTTCTCGACCGCTCCCTACTCGGTCTCCCGCGGGAGGCCGGGAGTGTTTTGCCCACCAGGCACAACACTGTAAGTCCTGGGGCTCGTAAGTAGTCAGGGGGAGCGCGATCACAGCGGCGAGCGGGCACTGCCCGCTCGTTCTGTTTAACCGCCCAAATCGACCGTTCGCCGGTCCGCCGGCTGGGTAGGCTGCGCGTGATGTCCGAGGATGCCCTCATGTGCATGGTCGAGATCCCGATGGGGAGCCGCAACAAGTACGAGTTCGACCCCGAGCTCGGCGCGATTCGCTTTGACCGCTTCGTCTCGGCCTCGGTCGTCTATCCCACCGATTACGGCTTCATCCCGGACACCCTCGGCCTCGATGGCGACGAGCTGGACGTCCTGGTGTGCGTGTCGGAGCCGACCTTCCCCGGCTGCCTGGTGCTCGTCAATCCGCTTGGCCTGTTCTGCATGCGCGACGAGAACGGGCCCGACGACAAGGTCGTGTGCGTCCCCGTCCACGACCCTCGCTGGAACGTCTACCACGAGCTCTCGGACCTCCCCCAGCAGCTGCGCGACGAGATCTTCCACTTCTTCGGGGTCTACAAGGACCTCGACGTCGGCCGCCACTCCGATCCGATCGGTTGGAAGGGGCGTGAGGCGGCGATGCAGGCGATCGCCGAGGCCCGTGAGCGCCATCGCGCGAGGGCCTCGTCATAGCGAGCGTGAGCGTGTATCACCTCGAGCTGCGCCAGTTCCCCCACGTCGCGCGGGTCTTCAACCTGACGCGCGACGAGCTCGAGGCGAAGTTCGTGCGCCCCTGGGTGGGCGGGGCGATGATCGACCACGACGAGCGTCGCTGGGCGCCCGAACGCAGCAAGCTGAAGATCCTCGAGGGCCCGGAGCTCCGTGCCGACGAGCTGGGCATGGGCCGCGGGTGGGCCAGCGCCACGCGCAGCGGCACCGACGTCACCGATGCGGTCATCGCGCACGCGCGGCGAGGAGCGGAGGCGCGCCCGGAGGTGGAGGCGCTCAAGGCGGCGATCGGCGAGGTCGCCGGCACCCCGCTGGGCTTTCAGGACGTGATGGCGCTCGCCGCCGCGGCCCACCCGCACTGGCGCGCCAGTCAGCAGCTAGAGCTCGCCGAGCAGGCCGTGTGGGAGATGCTGCACCAGGGCCGAGTGGTGATGATGGTCGGCGGCGAGGTGGTGGCCACCGCGCGCTGGCAGCCGGTGGTCCTGAGCTGGGCCACGTGGGCGGGGGTCACCACCGAGCCGTTCCGGTTGCAGATCCCTCGCCCCTAGCCGGCAGCGCCGACCAAGGCGGCAGGGCCGACGCAGGCGGCAGGGCCGAGCGCGGAGGACCCTGTCAGGCGATCACGTCGGCGATGAGGCGCTCGCGCTCCTCGTCGGAGGCGAAGAGGTAGCGGTGGATGCGCAACAGCCCCTCGACGTCGTGGACGTCGTCGTCGAGATGGGGGACGAGCAGGAGCGGCTGGTCACCCAACTCGTCGTGCAGCCGGGCCACATTGCGCGCGTCGCGCCGCGCGAGGCGGTGGTAGTCGAAGAAGTTCTCGGCCACGCGCGCGGCCAGGTCGCCGGCCAGCTCGGCGTCCAGCGCGCTCACGAGGTCCTTGGGCTCGGCCTCGCCGAGGATGTCGTGGTGCACGCGGTTGACGATCACCCCAGCGAAGGGGAGCCCTCCCTCGGTGAGCGTGCGGCGAAACCAGATCGCCTCGTCGATCGCCGCCTGCTGGGCCGAGGTAACGAGCACGAAGGCGGTGGTGGAGGCCTTGAGCATGCGCTCGACGCCGCGTGCGCGCTCGCTGAAGTCGTCGGTCATGTCGCCGAGCAGACCGAAGAACGTGGTCAGATCGCCGATGAGATCCACGCCGGTGACGCGGCGCAGCGCTCCGAGCAGCGGGGCCGCGCCCCGGCCGAGGACCCGCATGCCCAGGCCGGTCGGGCGGATGAACGCTTTGACGCCCCGGCCGTCCAGGAACGAGGTGAGCCGGCCGGGAGCGTCCAGGAAGTCAAGCGCGTTGCGCGAGGGCGGCGTGTCGAGGACGAGCAGGTCAAAGTCGCCGTCACGCTCGAGCTCGTAGAGCTTGGCCACGGCGGTGAACTCCTGGGAGCCTGAGACGGCCGTGGACAGCTCGCGGTACACCCGGTTTTGCTTGATCTCCTCCGCCCGCTCGGGGTCGGCCGCGACCCGCTCGATGAGCTCGTCGAAGGTCCGCTTGGGGTCCAGCATCATCGCCCACAACTCGCCGCGGAACTCCCCGGCGGTCGCGGTCAGCCGTTCAGGCTCGACCCGGCGCGGCTCGTTCTCGAGCTCTTGGAGCCCCAGCGCGTTGGCCAGACGCTTGGCCGGGTCGATCGTGACCACGGCCACCTTGGCGCCCTCGGCCGCCATGCCCAGCGCGATCGCCGCCGACGTGGTCGTCTTGCCCACGCCGCCTGAGCCGCCGCACACGCACACGCGCTTGCCGGCCAGCAAATCCGAGACGCTCATCGGCGCTCAGTCTAGGATCCGCAGCTGGCTCCACGGGATGAGCGATTCCCGGTAGGCTGCGCGTCACCGGGGGTCCTGGGGGTGACTTGGGCCTAAGTCATCAATCGTGCGGGAGGACCGCCCCATGATTCGTAGGCTCACGTTGCTCTGCGCGCTCGGCGCGCTGCTTGCATCCGCTGCAACCGCTGCAACCGCTCAGGCGGCGTCCATCTGGACGCCCGTCTCGAGCGGTACGAGCAGCACCATCACCTCGATCGTCTACCAGTCGCCCACGCGCTTCTGGTACGCCACCAGCAGCGGGACGATCGCGTCCTGGAACGGCAGCTCGTTTACGCCCGCGACGGGCATCACGCCGGGCGAGAACTTCGTCGACATGGCGTTTCAGCCGACGAGCACCGTGTCCGGTGGGCCGGGGACCGCTGGGCTCACCGGGTATGCGGTGACCAGCAACGGGCACCTGTGGCGTTCGACCGACGGCGGCGAGAACTGGGCCCAGCGCTCCGCACCGCCGACCCGGGACACGTGCAGCGGCACCTCCGTCGCACAGTTCGAGTCAGAGCTCAACGCCGTCCAGTGGGCCAACACCACCACGGTCTTCCTGATGGGCAACGGTTCGACGATCCTGCGCTCGACCAACGCCAACGCAGCGTCGCCGTTGTTCGCCGAGGCCAACAAGGTCGTCAGCCCATCGAACAACTGCGCGATCCAGAACGAAGGGTTCCCGGAGGACTTCACCGACGCGAC
>DASXDW010000183.1:0-15281 GCA_036490435.1 Solirubrobacteraceae bacterium | reverse complement strand
GACTTCATCCGCGGCGCCGTCCGCGCCTGAGCGTTCGTCATGACCGGCGCCCCGCGGCTGAGGCCAAGCGCGGCGGGAACGTTCGCGTACCACCCGTCGGGCGCGGACTCGGTCGACGCTCCCGCCGACCGATTGACTCGTCAGTCAACCGGGTATAGTCGCAGCACCTTTCCCAAGAGAATCATCGTGAGCATGCGGGGCCTGAAGCCCCGCTCAGGACCTTGATAGGAGGCCACACTTGAAGATTTGCGTCCTGGTGAAAGAGGTTCCGGACGCCGCCGTCGAGAAGCGGATCGACCCCTCGACGGGGCGGATGGACAGGTCGGGTGAGCGCAATCTCAACCCGTACGACACCCACGCGATCGAGGCCGCCATGCAGATCCGCGAGGGCGGCGCGGTCGAGGTCGACGAGATCGTCGCCGTGACCATGGGCCCCTCCAGCGCGACGCGCGCGCTGCAGAAGGCCGTGTCGCTGGGCGCCGACCGCTCGCTGCACCTCTCCGACGACGGCCTGGCCGGCTCCGATGTCGCGGCCACCGGCTACGCGTTGTCCAAGGCGCTGGAGTCCGAGGCGCCGGATCTCGTCCTCCTCGGCCAGCAGTCCGATGACGGCGAGTGCTACACGATCGGCGCCGTCGTCGCCGATCACCTCAAGATGCCGTCGCTGACCCAGGTGATCAAGATGGACGTCGCCGCCGAAGCGCTCACCTGCGAGCGTCAGGCCGAGTACGGCTACGACACCGTCGAGGTGACGCTCCCGGCCGTCATCTCCGTCGGTGACGCCATCAACGAGCCGCGCTACCCGTCGCTGAAGGCGATCATGGGCGCCAAGAAGAAGCCGCTGCAGACCGTCGCCGCCGGCGACGTCGGCATCGACGCCTCGCTTGTCGGCGCCGAGGGCTCCCGCGTGCAGTGCGGCGAGTTCAAGGACCCGCCCGCCAAGGCCGCCGGAATGATCATCGAGGACGAGGACACCAACGACACCGTCGAGAAGATCGTCGCCTGGCTGGACGAAAGGAAGCTGATTTAGATGGCTGACGTTCTCACCTACGTTCTGCACTACGAGGGCGCGTTCAACAAGAACTCCCTCGGCGCCGTCTCCGAGGGCGCGGCCCGCGCCAAGGACGTCGGCGGCGAGTGCCACGCCGTCGTCGTGGGCGGCGACGACCTCACCGACGACCTCTGCAAGACCATCGGCCAGTACGGCGCGACCAAGGTCTATCGCGCCAAGGGCCCCGAGGGCCTGGCTCAGCCGGTCATCGATGTCATGGCCAAGGTCATCGACGACGGCGGGCACGGCTACGCGTTGTTCGGCGGCGGCCTGCTGGGCTTCGAGATCGGGGCCGGGCTGGCCGCGCGCAAGCAGGCCGGCGTGACCATGGAGGTCACCGCGGTCCGCGCGGAGGACGGCAAGCTGGTCGCCGAGCGGCCGATCCTCCAGGACTCCAAGATCTCGGTCTCCCACTACCAGGGCGACCTGGGGATCATCATCGGCCGCATCAACGCGTTCGAGATCCGGGAATCGGACCCCGCCCACCCCGGTGCTGACGCGGAGGTCGTTGACGTCGACGTGGAGTACTCGGCGTGGTCCAACCAGGCCAAGATGGTCACGCGTGGCGAGCAGCGCGGCGCGGACGTGGACATCGAGGGCGCCGACGTCCTCGTCGCCGGCGGCCGCGGCCTGGGCAAGGCCGAGGGCTTCGAACTCGCTGAGTTGCTGGCCAAGGCGTTCGGTGGCAACAGCGCCGTCGCGGCGACCCGCGCGGTCGTGGACGCCGGCTGGTACCCCTACGCCGCCCAGATCGGCCAGACCGGCAAGACCGTGTCGCCGAAGCTGTATCTGGCGGCCGGCATCTCCGGCGCGATCCAGCACAAGGTGGGCATGCAGTCCTCGGAGAACATCGTCGCCATCAACAAGGACGCCAACGCGCCGATCTTCGAGTTCTCCGACCTGGGGATCGTGGGCGATCTGAACAAGATCATGCCCAAGCTCACCGAGGCCATCAAGGCCAAGAAGGGGGGCTGATCTCAGACCATGTCGGGGAGTAACGGTTACCACCACGCGCCGAGCGAGTTCCCGCCACCGGTGGACTCCCTCAAGGAGTTCGTCAAGCGGGGACTCGACGACGAGGAGGAGCTCATCGAGGTGGGTGTCGCCATCGTCGGCGGCGGTACCGCCGGCCTGGCGTGCGCCAACCGGCTGCTGCAGCTGCTGGGCGACGACCCGGAGCTGATGGAGCGCCTCGGCGAGGTGCCGGTGGCGGTGATCGAGAAGGCCAAGACCTGCGGCGGCCATAACCTCTCGGGCGCGGTCATGCGCCCCGGCCCGCTGCAGGAGCTGTTCCCCGACATGACCCGCGAGGACTGGCGCAAGGAGCGCTTCGCCTTCGGCGAAGTGACGAAGGAGTCGGTCTACATGCTGCCGACCGCCAAGACGAAGGTGCCGGTCCCGATCCCGTTCGTGCCGAACTTCAAGAACCACGGCAACGAGATCGTGTCGGTGGCGGCACTGGCGCGCTACCAGGCTCAGCAGGCCGAGGAGGCCGGCGCCTACATCCTCACCGAGACCTCGGCGACGCAGCTCATCGTCGATGACGGCAAGGTCGTGGGGGTTCGCTCCGGTGACAAGGGCCGCGGCAAGGACGGCGAGCCACTGGGCAACTTCGAGCCCGGCACCGACATCAAGGCGCGCGTCTCGGTCCTCGCCGAGGGCTGCTGGGGCCACCTCACCGGCACCGCGATCAAGGAGTTCGATCTTGCCGACGGCCGCGAGCCGCAGGTGTGGGAGCTCGGGGTCAAGGAGGTCTGGAAGGTCTCCAAGCCTCTGGACCGGGTCATTCACACCTTCAGCCAGCCCTGGCCGATGAAGGTCTCGCCAAAGTACGGACAGCTCGGGGGCACCTGGATCTATCCGATGAAGGACGAGAAGACCGGCGACGATCTGGTCTCGATCGGGTTCGTGGTGGACCTCAACTACCGCGACGCGACGACGTCGGCCCACGACCTGCTGCAGACCTTCAAGACCCATCCGCTGGTCAAGGGAATCCTTGACGGCGGCGAGCGCGTAGCCTGGGGCGCCAAGGCGCTGCCGGGTGGCGGCTACTGGTCGATGCCCAAGCTGTCGATGCCGGGCGCGGTGCTCGTCGGCGACTCTGGCGGCATGGTCGACACTGCCGCCCTGAAGGGCGTACACCACTGCATCAAGTCGGGCAAGCTAGCCGCGGAGGCGATCTTCAAGCACCTGCGGACCGGGGAATCGCTCGAGGCCTATGAGCAGGCCGTCGAGGACTCCTCGATCGGCCAGGAGCTCTATCAGGTGCGCAACGCCCGCCAGGCGTTCCAGCGGGGCTTCATCAAGGGCAGCCTGCTGGCCGGCCCGGCGATCATGTCCAAGGGCAAGGTCCCCCGCGGCCGCCAGAAGTGGCATCGCGACGACGCCGAGCCGCTGTTCGTCGGCGACACCCGCGAGGTCTATCCCAAGCCCGACGGCAAGTACACGTTCGACAAGCTCTCGTCGGTGTACATCAGCGGTAACGCCACCCGCGATGACGCGCCCAACCACATCCGGCTGCACCGCAACGTACCGCGGGAGATCGCGGAGGGGTGGCGCTTCATGTGTCCGGCAGGGGTCTACGAGATCCCCGACGACGCGCCGCCGACCGGCCCGGTCGACGTCACCGTCAACTACACCAACTGCGTGCAGTGCGGGGCCATCACCGCCAAGGGCGGACGGTTGACCCCGCCCGAGGGCGGCGACGGGCCGCTGTACACCATCACGTAACTCCTAGGCGGAAACTTCGGCGGCTTCCAGGGGTTAACGGGGGCACGTATGCAGGTTCGCCGCCTTGTCACCCGTTTCGGTGCCGCCCGTGCCGTCGCCGTCGCGGTCGCGGCCGCCGCCGCGCTCCCGGCCGTGTCAGCCTTCGCTGCGGCGCCGCCGCGGTCCCAGCTCTCCGCCTTCAGCTGCGCGCACGTGCTGGACCCGGGGGCCCGGGCGGTCGGGATCACCGCGACGATGCGCCCGGTGACCGGGACCCGCAAGATGGCGATCCGCTTCGAACTGCTGCAGCGCGCGCCGGGTCTGCCGATGCAGGAGGTGACCGGGGGCGACCTCGATACGTGGCGCAGTCCGACCAACCCCACCCTGGGCCAACTGCCCGGCGACGTGTGGCGCCTGCAGAAGTCCGTCTACAACCTGGACGTCCCCTTCAGCTACCAGTTCCGAGTGAGCTTCCGCTGGACCGGCGCCCACAACAAGACGCTGGGGACGGCGACCCGCTCCACCCAGACCTGCCACGAGCGCGAGCTGCGCCCCGACCTGACCGTCCGGTCGATCACGGTCGCCGCCGTCGCCGGTCATCCCAAGAAGAATCTCTACACCGCGGTCATCGCCAACCAGGGGCTGACCGGGGCCGGCCCCTTTCAGGTGCTGTTCGCGCCGGGCGACACATCGACGCCGACCACCGACACCGTGACCTACCTCGCAGCGGGCAAGACGCGCACGCTGTCATTCACCGGACCCCTCTGCGATGCCAGCAACCCGCCGACGGTGAGCGCCGACTCGGCCAGCCAGGTCAACGACTTCGACCGCTCCAACAACGTGCTGGCCGCGGCCTGCCCGGCGGCCTCGAGTTCCTCTCCGGCGCGTTCGCGCACCCATCGCGCATCGCTATCCTGAGAGGAACTATGAAGACCGAGATCCACCCCAACTACCAGGAAGCGCACGTCCGCTGCACCTGCGGCAACGAGTTCACCACTCGTTCGACGCAGGGCGATATCCATGTGGAGATCTGCTCGGCGTGCCATCCGTTCTACACCGGCCGCCAGAAGCTGGTCGACACCGGTGGACGGGTCGAGCGGTTCCAGCGTCGTGTCGCCAAGGGGCGGCGCAGCGCGCGGACCACTGCTGGCTGACCGCCGCGGACCTGATGAGATGAGCCACGGCGGGGGCGAGGCGCGGGCAGAGCCATTGACGGCCACGCGCGACGCCCCCGTCGGCGGCCAAGCAGTGCTCGAGGGGGTGATGATGCGCGGCGTCAAGACGTGGGCCGTCGCCGTGCGCAAGCCGGTCGGAGAGGACGCGCCGCCCGGGACGCTGGGCGAGATCTCCGTCAGCACCTTCCCGATCAAGCGCCGCAAGCGGCGCCGCCTGTACCGGCTGCCGGTGATTCGCGGCGTGGTCGCGCTCGTCGAGTCGCTGGGCATCGGGCTGCGCGCGCTGGGCATCTCGGCCAATGCGCAGCTCCCTGAGGAGGAGAAGCCCGAAGGCGCCGAAGAGGGCGAGGGCAGCCAGGAGATCTCGGGGGCCACCTGGTTCTTCACGGTGCTCGTCTCCGTGGTGTTCGCCATCGGGCTGTTCTTCGTCGTGCCCGTCGGGCTGACCAGCCTCATCAAGGACCAGCTCGGCTCCTCGCTGCTTTTCTGGCTGGTCGAAGGCGTGCTGCGGACCGCGATCTTCCTCGGCTACCTGACGCTGCTCTCGCGCCTGCGCGACCTGCGCCGCGTCTTCGAGTACCACGGCGCCGAGCACAAGGTCATCTCCTGCTACGAGGCCGAGGATGAGCTGGTGCCCGAGCGCGCCCAGCTCTACTCGCGACTGCATCCGCGCTGCGGCACGAGCTTCCTGCTCATCGTGATGATCCTGGCCATCTTCGTCTTCGCCCCGGTCGGCCTGCCGGCCTGGTGGATCCTCGTGCTGACGCGGATCCTGGGCGTGCCGGTGATCGCCGGGCTGTCCTTCGAGGTGATCAAGTGGGCCGGGCGCAACCGCCGGCGCCGCTGGGTCCAGCTGGTCATGTGGCCGGGCCTGCAGTTGCAGAAGCTCACCACGCGCGAACCGGACCTCGACGAGCTCGCGGTCTCGATCGCCTCATTACAGGCGGTCCTCGCCGTCGAGACGCCCGGGGAGGCGTCCGCCGAGGACCTCATCGGCCTGGAAGTGGTGGCCTAGCTTCCCACCGGGTAGCGACTCGTCGTGAGACCACGACGAAGGAGCTGACATGTCTGGTGGAAACGTCGACAAGGCCAAGGGCCATGTCAAGGAAGCAGCCGGCGATCTGTCCGGTGACGAGAGCCTGAAGAACGAGGGCCGGGTTGACCGGACCTCCGGCTCGATCAAGAACAAGGTGGGCGACGCGGCCGACAAGGTCAAGAAGGCGGTCAACCCCGACCGGAAGTAGCTTCGCGCGCGGGGTGTAGGAGCCTCGTCCCCCCTTCCCGTTCGGGGCGGGGCTCCTACACTCGCGTGCATGATCGACGACCTCGTCACCCAGATCGAGACGCGCTTCGGCGAGCTCGAGGCCCAGCTGTCCGACCCCGCGGTCATCGGCGACCGCGAGCGCTTCGCGTCGGCCAGTCGCGCCTACCGCGAGCTCGAGCCGGGCGCCAAGCTGGCCAGCGAGTACCGGCGCTCCGCCGACGACGCTGAGGGCGCGCGCGAGCTCCTGGCTGAGGACGGCGACGACCCGGAGTTGCGGGCGCTGCTCGAGAGCTCACGCGAGCGCATGGCGGCGTTGGAGGACGAGATCCGCCTGGCCATGGTGGAGCGCGACCCCAACGACGACAAGAACGTCATCGTGGAGATCCGCCCCGGTGCCGGCGGCGACGAGGCCGGCATCTGGGCCGGCGACCTGTACCGGATGCTCAGCCGCTACGCCGAGCGCCGTGGCTTCAAGATCGAGGACCTGGCCATCGGCGCCGACGACTACACGTTCGCCGTCAAGGGCGACGGCGCCTACTCCGTGTTCAAGTTCGAGGGCGGGACCCACCGCGTGCAGCGCGTTCCCGAGACCGAGTCACAGGGCCGCATCCACACCTCCACCGCGACGGTGGCCGTGCTCCCCGAGGCCGAGGACGTCGAGGTGCAGATCGACCCCAACGACCTGCAGATCGACGTCTATCGCAGCTCCGGGCCGGGTGGCCAGTCGGTCAACACCACCGACTCCGCCGTGCGGATCACCCACAAGCCCAGCGGCATCGTCGTCTCGATGCAGGACGAGAAGTCCCAGCTGCAGAACCGCGAGCGGGCGATGCGCGTCCTACGCGCGCGGCTCTATGAGCGGGCGCTGGCCGAGCAGCAGGCCGAGCTCGGCGCCAACCGTCTGGCCCAGGTGGGCACGGGCGACCGCGCCGAGAAGATCCGGACCTACAACTACGGCGAGCGGCGTGTCAAGGACCACCGCATCAACCTGCTGGTGCACAACCTCGACGAGATCCTCATGGGCGACCTGGCCGAGATGACCGACGCGCTCCAGGACGACGAGAAGCGCCGGCGGCTGGAGGAGCGTGCCGCCGGCTGACGCTGGCGCGTCCGCGGGTGTGGCGACGGTTGGGGATGCCCTGACTGCCGCCGCTGCACGGCTGGCCGTGGCAGGGTGCGACACGCCCCGCCTGGACGCCGAGGTGCTGCTGGCCTGGGTCTTGGACGTGGACCGTGGGCGGCTGGTCATCGACAGCCGCTCGGTGCTCGATGACGGCGCGCGGGTTGAGTTCGACGCGCTGGTGGTGCGGCGCGAGGGGCGTGAGCCGGTGGCCTACATCCTGGGGCGCCGAGCTTTCCGCCGGCTTTCGTTGTCCGTCGATCGGCGGGTCCTGATCCCACGCCCTGAGACCGAATTGCTGGTCGAGGTGGGACTCGCGCTTGAGCACGACGCCTCGGTACTCGATGTGGGCACCGGGAGCGGGGCCGTGGCGCTGGCGTTGAAGGACGAGCGCCCGGACCTGCGCGTGAGTGGCGCCGACGTGAGCGCCGATGCGGTGGCGGTGGCGCGGGCGAACGCTGCTCGGCTCGGGCTGGAGGTGCGGTTCGTGGTGGCCGACCTGCTGAACGGCGTCTTCGCCGATGCCGTGCTCGCCAACCTCCCCTACGTGGCTTCGGGGGCGGAGCTGCCACCCGAGATCACGCGGTATGAGCCTGCGGGCGCGCTGTTCGCGGGCCCGGACGGGCTCGACGTGATCCGCCGCGCGGTGGAGGCTGTGGCGGGGCCGACCGTGGGCCTGCTCGCACTGGAGATCGGGCCCGAGCAGGCTCCTGAGGTCTCGCAGCTCATGTGGGACGCCGGGTTTGCCGAGGTGGGGGTGCGCCGCGATCTCGCGGGGCTCGAGCGAGTGGTGGTGGGGACGGCGTGACCGCCGGCCAGCGACGAGGTTCTGAGGCCGAGGGCTTCGAGCGCTGCATGAGTGTCGGCGGCGTAGCCGTGTTCCCCGCCGACACCGTCTACGGCCTGGCCTGTGACGTCCACAACCGTGTCGCGGTGGAGCGCCTGTATCGCCTCAAGGGCCGCCGACTGGACAAGCCCTCGGCGGTGATGTTCTTCGATCTCTCGCTGGCATTGTCGGCGCTGCCCGAGTTGGGGGAACGCACCCGCGCTGCCCTCGGGCGACTGCTGCCGGGCCCGGTGTCGGTGCTGCTGCCCAACCCCGAGCGCCGCTTCCCGCTGGCCTGCGGTGAGGACCTCACGACGTTCGGGCTGCGGGTCCCGGTGGTGCCGCTGCTCGAGGGAGTGTCGTGGCCGGTGCTGCAGTCCAGCGCCAACCTCGCCGGCGGTCCAGACGCACGCCGGTTGGAGGAGGTTCCCGAGGTGCTGCGGCGCAGCGCGGACCTGGTCATCGACGGCGGGGAGCTGCCCGGCATCCCGTCGACCGTGATCGACCTGCGGCTGTTGGAGACGACCGGCGAGTGGGACGTCGTGCGTCAGGGTGTGTTCGCGCGGGCCGACGTGGAGGCGGCGCTCGAGTGGCAGTTCCACTTCGACCCGTCGACGTATGCCGAGATGATCCACGAGGACATCCCTTCCTATGACGCGTTTCAGGACGCGGTGGTGGCCGCGAGCGGTTCGGGTGCCCAGCGGGTGCTGGAGCTGGGGACGGGGACAGGGGAGACCGCGCGGCGACTGCTGGAGCGCCATCCGGATGCGGAGCTGGTGGGAATCGACGAGAGCGCTTCGATGCTCGGAGCGGCTCGTTCGGTGCTGCCGGCTGACCGGGTGTCGCTGCAAGTGGGGGCGATCGAGGGTTTACTCCCGCCCGGGCCGTTTGACGTGGTGGCCACTGCGCTGTGCGTCCACCACCTGGAGGGGGAGCTGAAGCGCGACCTGTTCGCGCGGGTTTTCGAGGCGCTGGCGCCGGGGGGACGGTTCGTGCTGGGGGACGTGGTCGTCCCGCCGGACCCCGCGGACGCGGTGGTCCCTTTGTCAGATGGCTATGACCATCCGAGCCCGCTGGCCGATCAGTTGCGGTGGCTGGCGGAGACCGGCTTTACCGCGGACGTCGTCTGGGAGCACAAGGACCTGGCCGTCGTGGTGGCCTCCGTGGGCGCCGTTACTATGTGACGCCCCGTGGCCGACGACCTGCCCGCAGACTTCTTCAATCGCCCGCTCGCGGAGGTTGATCCGGAGATCGCCGACGTGCTCGGGAAGGAGCTCGATCGCCAGCAGCGGACGCTGGAGATGATCGCCTCGGAGAACTTCGCCCCCATCGCGGTGCTGGAGTGCCAGGGGTCTGTGCTCAACAACAAGTACGCCGAGGGCTACCCGGGCAAGCGCTACTACGGCGGGTGCGAGTTTGTCGACATCGCCGAGCAGCTGGCAATCGACCGGGCCAACGCGCTGTTCGGCTCAGACCATGCCAACGTGCAGCCGCACGCCGGGGCCCAGGCCAACGCCGCCGTCTACCACGCCCTGCTGCAGCCGGGTGACACCTTGATGGGGTTGGAGCTGTCGCATGGCGGCCACCTGACCCACGGGATGAAGATCAACGTCTCGGGGCGGCTCTACAACATCGTCGCCTACCACGTGGACCGCGAGACCTCGCTGATCGACATGGACGAGGTGGAGGCGCTTGCGGCCGAGCACAAGCCGAAGATGATCGTCGCCGGCTGGTCCGCCTACCCGCGTCAGCTGGATTTCGAGCGCTTCCGCTCGATCGCTGACTCGGTGGGCGCGTACCTGATGGTCGACATGGCCCACTTCGCCGGCCTGGTGGCCGCGGGCCTCCACCCCTCGCCCGTGCCGTTCGCTGACGTGACCACCACCACGATCCACAAGACGATCGGAGGTGGGCGCGGCGGCATGATCCTCTGCCGCGAGGACTACGCCAAGAAGATCGACTCCGCCGTGTTCCCCGGTCAGCAGGGTGGGCCGCTGGAGCACATCATCGCCGGCAAGGCGGTGGCTCTGAAGATTGCCGGGTCGGATGCGTTCCGCGAGCGCCAGCAGCGCACGCTGGACGGCGCGCGGGCCGTTGGCGAGGAGCTCTTGTCCGCGGGTGGGGGCGTGAGCGTGCTGACGGGCGGGACCGACGTTCACCTTGTGTTGTGTGACCTGCGGGAGTCCGAACTGGACGGCAAGCAGGCCGAGGATCGCCTGCATGCGGTCGGCATCACCGTCAACCGCAACGCCGTGCCCTTCGACCCGCGGCCGCCCGCCGTCTCCTCGGGGCTGCGGATCGGATCGCCCGCCCTGGCGACGCGGGGGCTGCAGGTGGACGACTTCGTCGAGGTCGGCAAGATCATCGGCGCCGCGTTGACCAGCAGTGACTTTGAGGCCCAGCGCGGGGAGTTCGCGCAGCGGGTCGAGGCCATCGCCGAGCGCTATCCGCTGTACGCGCAGCTCGGCGCTGCGGCTGCTGCTGTTTGACCTGAGCCGTTACGGCATCGTTTGTGGTGGATGGGGCCGGTTGCGGGGGCACTGGCGTGGTGGTGCTTCGGGGAAACTGGCTTGGGAGGGGGGTGGATGGGGGTGGGTTGGCGGCTCTTATCTATATGGGGACAGATGAGGCTGCATTTCCCGGCAAAGGTGAGCTGCGCGCGGAGGTTTGGCGGGTTATGCGCGCTGGGGATGCAATCGCCGGCAAAGTGCGAATGCCGGCACGCGTTTGTCGGGTTTTGCAGGTCGAGGCGACGGGGGATCGGGGGTTGGCGCGGATAGCGGGCGCGCAGCGGGGGCTGGTACACCGTGCTCAGTTGCGTGAGCTGGGAATCTCGCGTGGCTCCTATGACCATCGTGTGGCGTGCGGGTCGTTGCATCGGGTGCTGCCCTCGGTGTTGGCGGTCGTTGACCCGCTCATCGAGGCGTGGGCGGCGGAGACCGCGGCGCTGTTGTACGCCGGCGATAACGCTGTCATCAGCCATGACAGTGCCGCTGCTCTCTGGGGGCTGGCCAGCAGCCCCTCCTTCGTGGCCATCACCATGATCGGCCGCAAGGTCGATAGCCAATCGCAGCTTCAGCAGCACCGCGTCACGGCCTTAGACATCCGCGACGTCAGCCTGCGCTATGGCCTTCCCGTGACATCCCCGGCCCGCACCCTGATCGACTGCGCGATCAAGCCCAACATCGACCACCTACTCAACGAGGCGCGGGTGCTCAAGCTGGTCACCGACGCGGCGATCGACGCCGCGATCGGGCGCTGTCCCCGCCGCAAGGGCACCGGGGCGATACGAGCTCTCCTGGAGGTCGAGAGGGACAGCGGCTTCACACAGTCAGAAGCCGAGCGGCGCCTGAAGCGGATCATCGGTGCCTCAGGTCTTGAGCGGCCGATCTTCAACACCTACATCGAGGGCGTCCGCGCCGATGCGTACTGGCCGCGGCTGATGGTCGTCGTGGAGGTTGATGGGTATCAGGCGCACGGCCATTGGGCGGCGTTTCAGCGCGATCGGGCTCGCGACCGACGGCTGACCGCGGCTGGCTTCACCGTGCTGCGCTTTACGTGGCATCAGCTGACCGAGAAGCCGTTGCAAGTGGTGGCCGAGATCGCCGCGACCCTGGCTCGCCGCGACGCCGAGGCGGCGTGAATACCCACATTGGACCCTGCAGTCGGGCGGTGCTGGCATGCTGTCTCGGACATGCGGTACTGGGATGCGGTGTTCTCGTTTCTCGTGGCGACCGCGGTCGCCGCGGCGGCGACGCCGCTGGCGGCGCGGCTGGCCCGACGGCTGGGCGCGGTGGATCAGCCCAAGGAGCGGGGGCTTTCACGCCGTGCGACCCCGTTGTTGGGTGGGCTGGCCATCCTCGCCGCGGTGCTGGTGGCCGGGTGGATCTGGCTGCCGCCGAAGATCTTCCTGCCCCACGTGCACGGCGGGCCGCCGGGTCCGGGCGGCGTGGTCCACATCTGGGCGGTGGTCGCCGGCGCGTGCCTGATCACGCTCGTGGGGGCCATCGACGACGTGTGGGACCTGCCGCCGGGCCTGAAGCTGCTGGGTCAGATCGCCGCGGCGCTGATCGCGGTGGAGGGCGGGGCGGTAGTGACCTCGGTGACGTTGCCGTTCGTCCACACGCTGACCTTCCCGAACGCCGGTGGGTTCCTCACCGTCGTCTGGTTGGTGGCGCTCATGAACGTCGTGAACTTCTCCGATGGGGTTGATGGGCTCGCCGCCGGGCTGTGCACGATCGACGGCGTCGCCTTCGCCATCATCGCCTTCGATCTGGGGGTCAACGGGGCGCCGATCCTGGCCGCGATCACCGCCGGCGCGGCGCTGGGCTTCCTCTTTCACAACTTCTACCCGGCGTCGGTCTTCATGGGGGACGCCGGCGCCAACCTGCTGGGCTACCTGCTCGGGGTCGTCGCGGTGGTCGGCTCGCTGAAGACGAACGCGTTCGTCGCGTTGATCGTGCCCCTGGTGATCCTGGTCATCCCGTTCCTGGACACGGGCTTCGTCATCGCCAAGCGGCTGAAGTACCGGCGCAAGCCCTGGTCGGCCGACTCCAACCACTTCCACCACCGGATGGCTCGCCTTGGGTTTTCACAACGCAAGACCGTGATCTACCTGTACGCGTGGTCGGTGCTGATGGCGGGCCTGGCGGTGGCCCTACGCATCGTCTCTCACCACCACCGCAATCAGCTCGGCTGGATCGTGGCGCTCCTGGTCTTCGCGGTGCTGTGCGCTGCCGCGAGCGTCTACCTCATCTATGTGCTGGAGATCTTCAAGTTCAAGGGCCTGCGCTCAATCGAGATCCGCCGCATGGATCCCGCCGCCGGCGAGGAGGAGATCGACGACCAGGTGGCCAAGGACATCGAGACGGGCGAGTTTGAGAAGGTGAAATGACGATGCAGAAGGCCAATCTCGCCGAGCGCGAGTCCTTCATCACCGCGGACGGCTCGGCGATCCGGGAGCTGGCCGGGCCGGCATGGACCGCCGCCCGCCGCCAGAGCCTGGCTGAGGCCACGGTGGATCCCGGCGGCGAGACCGCCGAGCACTTCCACCCGCAGTCGGAGGAGCTCTACTACTTCGTCACGGGCGAGGGGCGGATGCGCCTGGACGCCGACGAGTCGCCCGTAACTGCGGGCGATTGTGTCGTCATCCCCCCCGGAACACCCCACAAGCTGTGGAACACCGGGACCGCACCGCTCGTCTTGCTGTGCTGCTGTGCCCCCTCGTACTCGGACGCCGACACCGTGATGACCGGCAGGTAGCCGCCTGCTCGCGGGGCTGACACGGGCCGAGCGCGCCGGACTCGCCATCGCGGGGGTGCTGACCGTGCTCGCGGGCGTCACCCGCTACGTCAGCACGGTCGGCCACGTCGTGGCGTTCGTGGTGGCGGGCCTTGCGCTGGCCGGCGTCGCCTGGATCGTGTCGTTCGCCACCGAGCAGGTGGGGGAGCGCTTCGGCACCGCGGCCACCGGGCTCATGCAGTCGACGCTGGGCAACCTCCCCGAGTTCTTCGTCGTCATCTTCGCGCTCAACGCCGGCGAGAAGATCGTGGCCGAGACAGCGATCCTGGGCTCCATCCTCGTCAACGCGTTGTTTGTGCTGGGCCTGGTGATCATCGTCGGGGCCCGGCGCAGCGAGGACAAGATCATGCGGTTCAACCCGCGCCTGCCCAACGACACGGCGACGCTGCTGCTGATCTCCAGCTTCATCATTCTTCTCGTGGCGCTCGCCAACGGCGCCAACGACTCGGCCAGTCACCACATCAAAACCATCTCTGTCGTCGGCGCGATAGCGATCCTGGTCGCGTATGTGGTGTGGGTGCATCAGTACCTGACCACCGAGCCCGCGGGTAACCGGCAGGCCACGCCGCGCGTGGCCACCGTGACCAGCATTGTCCTTCTGGCCGTTGCGGGTCTGGCCGCCGCGTTCGTCTCTGACTGGTTCGTGCACGCACTCGAGCCGACCATCCACACGCTGGGGATCTCGCGGTCCTTCGCCGGTCTCGTCATCGTCGCCACCGCCGGTAACGCCGTAGAGCAAGCTGTCGGCGTGGTCCTGGCGGCCAAGGGCGAGAATGAGCTGGCGATCTCGGTGGTCAAGAACTCGGTCGCCCAGATCGCGGCCTTTCTGTACCCCTTGCTCGTCCTCGTCTCGCTGCTCACGGCGACGACGCTCACGTTTGCGCTGCCGCCCGTCTACGCGGGTGCGTTGCTGGGGACCGCGGTCATCGTCTGGCAGATCACCGGGGATGGCGAAGCCGCGCCATTCGAGGGCGCGGCGTTGATCGCGGTGTTCGTGATCATTGCAACGGTTGCGGCCTTCGAGACGTAACCGGCGGGTTCAGGTCCGGTTAAGGACCGGCTGCGCGGCGTGGCGAGACTGGTACGTTCGCGCCCGTCATGGAAGCGCACGCCGCCGCGCGGCCCCGAGGACCGGCCATGAACGCTCGTGTCGCACTGACCCTGGCCATCGCCGTCACCCTCGCCATCGCGATGGCGGCGCTCGTCCCCGTGGCGCAGGCCGACCCGATCACCTGGGACGCGCCGGTCCAGATCGACCCCGGCGGCCCGGCGCCGCTGAGCGCGATCTCGTGTCCGAGCGCCGGGCTGTGCCTGGCCGTCGACAGTGACGGCGACCTTGTCAGCTCATCGAACCCCACCGCCGCTCCTCCGGCGTGGACGACCACCGACATCGACGGCAGCGGCCTGGGCTTCAACGGGCTGACCGGGGTCTCGTGCCCGACGTCGTCGTTCTGCGCCGCCGTGGACCTGATGGGCGACGTGCTCACCACCACGACGCCGGCCACGCCCACGGCACGGTGGTCGGTGGCGGCGGTCACCCAAAACCCGCTGAGCGGGATCTCGTGCCCGTCGGCGTCCGAGTGCGTGGCGGTCGACCAATCCGGCAATGTGTGGACGACCACGAGCCCGCTCGGCGGCGCCTCCGCGTGGGCCAGTGCCGCGATCGACGGCACCAACGCCCTCACCGCGGTGGCGTGTCCCACCGCCGGACTGTGCGTGGCCGTCGACAGCAGCGGCACGCTGCTGAGCTCCATCAACCCCAGTGGCGGCGCGACCGCGTGGGCCGGCGCGGCCCTCGATCCGACCGCCGCCTTCGACGCGGTCTCCTGCGCCTC
>DASXDW010000101.1:0-3030 GCA_036490435.1 Solirubrobacteraceae bacterium | reverse complement strand
CTACGGTGACATCTCGCCCGGCGCTCCGCGCGTCGGCGGCGCGGTGTTGCACGAGTGCTCCGACGCCGACGTGCCGTGGCACCGGATCGTCCGTGCCGATGGCTCGCTGGCCAAGGGCACCCGCCAGCGCCGGCTGCTCATCCGCGAGGGGGTCCCGTTCCGGGGGGACAGGGTCGACATGCGCGTCGCGCGCCTGCCCGACTGATGTGGATCCAGCGTCACCTGCGGCTCTCGCCCCAGCCTCGCGGCTTTCATCTCATCACGCGCGAGGTCATCGAGGAGCTGCCCGAGCTGGGCGAGCTGCGCGTGGGGATGCTCCATCTCCTCATTCAGCACACTTCGGCGTCATTGGCGCTCAACGAGAACGCGTCGCCCGATGTTCGGCGCGACTTCGCCACCTGGTTTGACCAGGCCGTGCCTGACGGGGCTCCCTACTGGTCGCACACGCTCGAGGGCGACGACGACATGCCCGCCCACGTCAAGTCGGCGCTGCTGGGCTCGACGCTGATGCTCCCGGTGATGGGCGGACGGCTCGCGTTGGGCACCTGGCAGGGCATCTACCTGTGCGAGCACCGCGACCACGGGGGCAGCCGCGTGATCATCGCCACCGCCTGGGGCGAGGCCGGCTAGCGACCCTTCCAGACCGGCGCGCGCTTCTCGGCGAACGCGCTGGCACCCTCGCGCGCGTCCTCGGACGCCCGCACCGGCCCGGCGATGTCCTCCTGGCGAGCGAAGAACTCCGCGTCGGGCCAGTCGAGAGACTCGGTGAGGATGCGCTTGGTGGCGGCCAGCGCGAGCGGCCCGTTCTGCGCGATCGCCCCGGCCAGCTCGAGCGCCGCGTCCAGCGCTCCGCCCGCGTCGGTCAGGCGGTTGACCAGGCCCAGCTCGGCGGCTCGCTCGGCGGAGATGAAGTCGCCGGTCAGGGCCATCTCCATGGCGATGTTGCGCGGGAGCATGCGCGGCAGGCGCAGCAGCCCGCCCCCGGCGGCCACCAGTGAGCGCTTGACCTCCGGGATGCCCAGCCGCGCCCCGCGCGCGGCGACGATCAGGTCGCAGCAGATGGCCACCTCCAGGCCACCGGCCACCGCGAACCCCTCGACCGCGGCGATCAACGGTTTGTCGGCGGCGCGCTGGGTGATACCGGCAAAGCCGCGGCCCTCCACCACGGGAGACTCCCCCGCGACAAACGCCTTGAGGTCCATGCCCGAGCAGAAGCCCTTGCCCGCCCCGGCGATGACGCCGACCGAGAGCGCCGTGTCGGCGTCGAGCTCGTCCAGCGCGGCGGCGATGCCCTGGGCCACGGCGGCATTGATGGCGTTGCGCTGGTCGGGGCGGTTGAGCGTGACCAGGAGCACCCGGTCGCGCCGCTCGGTGAGGACGGCCGGCTCGGCCCCGGCGTCGGTCATGCCGCGAAGAGTTTCAGCTCGGGCTGGCGCTCGCCCCGCACCACCGCCAGGTCGACCTCGACGCACTCGATTGCGCGCGCGCCCGCGAGCACCCGCGCCTGGGGCTTGATCACCTGGGCGGCGAGCACACCCCGGCAATCGGCGAAGGCGGGATCGAGCCGGATGCGCTCCAGATAACGCGACAGCTGCTCGACCGCGTCAATACCGGCCACCCGCTTGATCTCCACCGCCACCCACCTGTCCTCCGCGTCGCAGCACATGAGATCGACCGGGCCGATGTCGGTCGGCCACTCGCGCCGCACGAGGCGAAAGCCCTCCCCGCACCACTCGGGGGCGGCGGCCAGCGCCTCCTGAAGATGGGCCTCGACGCCGTCCTTGGCCAGCGGCACGTCGGCGTCGGGCGAGCCCATCACGTGGGTGACGTCGGACAGGATCTCGTGCAGCTCGATCTCGAGCCGGTCCTCGGACGAGCCGGCGTGCTTGCGGACGATGATGCGCTGCAGCGGGTCTCCGACCTCCTCGATCGCCGTCGGCGGGGTCATCCAGTTCAGCGGCTTGACGCTCTGGCTGCCGTGATCTGACCACACCATGAACGTCCCGTCGGCCTTGAACATCAAAAGGCGCGTGGCCTCAGCCAGGTGGGTCTCCAGACGGCCGGAATAGTCGATCGAGCAGCGGGCGATCATCAAGCGCATGGCCTCGAAAAGCTAACGGGGATCGCGGACCGACGGAGCCGTCCCTGAACGGCCGAGTGCCGTCGCTTCTATCATCAAACGGTGTAATGCGTAGCCAACTCCGCCCATTCTTCGACCGCGTCGTCATCAAGGAGCTCGATCCCGATCGCGTTCGGCGCTCCGGGCTGCTGGTGCCTGCGGGTTCGGACGAGCCGCCGCCCCAGCACGGCATCGTGCTCGCCGTGGGACCCGGCCTGGACTGGTGGGACCACGTCGGCGTACGGATGCCGGTCAACCCTGGCGACCACGTCGTGTTCCCCGCGTCGGCGGGGTCCTGGATCGAGGTCGACGAGGAGCGCCTCCTCGTCTGCCGCGTGGGCGAGCTCCTGGGCGTGCTCGAGCAGATCGAGAAGTGCCCGGCGTGCGGCGGACGAACGCTCGAGCCTCAGGAGTCCTGCCCCGTCTGCGGGCGCGAGGGCTCGGTCACCCCGTCCTAGGCGCCGTCAGCCCGTGAGCGTGGCCTGGATGTGATCCAGAGCCCCCGCGCGCGCCGGGCCTGAGAGGGCCATGGGCAGCTCGATCGGCGCGGGCATGCGTCGGCTCAGGCGGCGGCGCTGCGCGTCGAGAGCTCACGCGGGGTGGCCCGCTTGATGTGCTCGAGCAGCTGTGAGACCTCGTCGTCCTTGCCCAGTTTCAGCGCCTGGCGGCACGCCTCACTGCATTCGGCCAGCCGATCGGTGCGCGCCAGCGCGTGGGCATAGACCGACCATGCTCGCGACGAGGTCGGATCGATCTGGGTGGCGGCATGCGCCGCCGAGACCTCGGCGCCGACGTCCCCGGCCAGATGGTGGGCGAGAGCAAGGTCCAGCAGTCCGTCGACCGACGGTCCGACGAGCCGAGCGCGTTCCAGGGCGCTGATCGCCCCCGCGCGGTCGTTGAGTCGCAGCCGA
>DASXDW010000068.1:0-14889 GCA_036490435.1 Solirubrobacteraceae bacterium | reverse complement strand
CATCCCGCCGGCGGGCGGCTCGACGCGCCACTGAGGGCGCTCGCGGGCGATCTCGGTCAGCAGCGCGTCGCGGCGTTCGCGTAGCCACTGGCGGCGCTCGGGCACCAGCGCGTCGAGGCGTCGCAGGACCTCGATGGCCAGCAGCTGATCCAGGATCGGGCTGCCGACGTCCTGGCCGGCGCGGGCGAGCGCGAGGCGGCGGACGAGCTGCGGCTCGCCGCGCACCCAGCCGGTGCGCAGTCCGCCCCACACCGGCTTGGACAGCGACCCGACCGCCAGCACGCCACCCCCGGAGTCACCGGCGGCGAGCGAGGGTGGCGACGCGCCCGGGTCGCTGGGGTCGCTCAGGTCGTGAGGATCGAGGACGAGTTCGGCGAGGCTCTCGTCGCTGACCAGCAGCATCCCCGCCGCGCGGGCGGCGCGGGCCACGGCGGCGCGCGCCCGGGCGGAGGCGCGAAACCCGGTGGGATTCTGAAAGTCCGGGATGAGATAGCCCAGTACGGGCCGGGCGTCACGCAGCGCGGCGCGCAGCAGCGGCATGTCCCAGCCGTCGGGGCCCACGGGCACGCCGACCGCAACGCAGCCGTGTGCGCGCACCGCGTCCAGCGCGCCGGGGTAGGTGGGGGTCTCCACCAGCACGCGGTCGCCGGGCCGCGCGAAGGTGCGCAGAGTGAGGTCCCACGCATGCAGGGCCCCCTGGGTCACCAGGACCTGCGCGGGCTCGGTGGCCAGGCCGCGTCCGCTGAGGTAAGCGGCGATCGCACCGCGCGCGGAGGGCAGCCCGAACGGCTCGTAACCGTGGCCGCCGAGCTCCGGGACCAAAGCCTCGGCGGCGCGGGCGGCGAGCTCGGCGAGACCGGGTGGCGCGGGCAGGTTGGCCACAGTGAGGTCGATCACATCCCCGGTCGGCGGCTCGGCCTCGTCGGGGCGGTGCTCGCCGGCGGGCGGGGAGGTGATCCAGCTGCCCCGCCCCCGGCGCGAGGCCAGGTAGCGCTGCTCGCGCAGGACGTCGAGGGCGGCGGTGACGGTGTTGCGCGACACGCCCAGGGCCAGGGCCAGCTCTCGCTCAGAGGGCAGCCGGGTGTACGGCGGCAGCCGGCCCTCGACGATGAGTGCCCTCAGCGCCGCCGCCAGCGCCGGATAGGCCACGCCGCCCCCGCGCCACTCACCGAGCAGCCGGGTCAGGTGCGGCGTCGACAGGCGGCGCAGCGCCACCACGGTGCCATCATCGCGCGATTGGCCCTGTCTGGATGGTGCCAAGTCTGGCAGTCTACTGGTGATGAGTCGCACCGCCACAACGACCAAGCGCCGTGTTCCCACGTCGCTGGGCCGTCTCCTCGCCCCGGTTCCGCCTGATCGCCGCGCGCGACGGTTCGCGCAGTTGGTGGCGGGCCTGATCGGCTACGGGGTGACCGCGTCGATGATGGTCCTGGCCGGTCTCGGGCTGGACCCGTGGGACGTCTTTCACCAGGGGTTGTCACGGACCTTCGGGCTGGGCATCGGCACGTGGGCGGTGATCGCCAGCGTTGTGGTGCTCGTCTGCGGGTGGACGCCCCTGCACCAGCGCCCCGGGGTGGGGACCGTCATGAACGCCGTGATGGTCGGCTTCGTCATGGACGTAATCCTGGCCACCGTGCACACGCCCCATGCCCTGTGGGCGCGCATCGCCCTGCTGGTCGGCGGGGTGATCGGCAACGGGCTTGCCACCGGCTTCTACATCGGGGCCGGCCTCGGCCCCGGGCCGCGTGACGGGCTGAGCACCGGGATCGCCGGCCGCGGGTTTTCGATGCGCGTCGTGCGCACGACGATCGAGGGGACCGTGCTCGTCACCGGCTTTCTGCTCGGCGGCACGATCGGCGTGGGCACCCTCCTCTATGCGACGGCCATCGGTCCGATCACGCATCTGACGATCCCGGCGCTCGCCATCGGGCGCCGGCGCGGTGCCGGGGCGCCTGCTGCGCAGGGGGTGCGCGACGTGCGCCAGGCGCCGGGTGCGCCCGACGTGCCCGAGGCGCCGGGTGCGCCCGACGTGCCCGCGCCAACTCGCGAGCCGGCGCGAGTGACACAAAATTTGTGATGTGACACTTGCATTCGTGTGGCGGTTGGGTTACTCTCTCGTCCTGAGAGGAACCATGATCGCCCTGAGTCACATCCCCGCAGCCCGCAAGCCGACGCAAGTCGCGCTCGCCGGTCCCTACCCGCGTCGACCGCGGGCGATGGGGCTTCAGAGCAATCCCAGGACCCTCGCGGGGCCGCGCGTGCGCTAGACGCAGGCGAACAGACCGGCCGAGCGAGGGCGACCCTGGGGGTCGCCTTTTTTGTGTCCGCACCCGCTCCGCGCGGTGCGACTGACACTGTCACTGACGCCTGCCCTGTGCAGGTGACAGTGGCACATGCCCTTTCACACCTTCGCCCGGCCGGGCGCTCTCGCGGCAGAGCACGGCGGCGGGCGAGCGAAGATGCGCCGCCGCCTTGCCGGTCCAGGCGGCGGCGCCCAGACGAAGGAAAGGAGGACAGCGATGCCACGCACAACTTAGGTCCAACCAGCGACAGTGGCAAACCGGGGGCGCCGATCGTGCGCTCCCGCCCGCCTCCGTAGCTCAGTGGAAGAGCAGCGGGCTTCGAACCCGCGCGCAGAGGTTCGACTCCTCTCGGGGGCTATCTGACGTCTCCCCAGATCGCTACAACAGACAACGACGAGGAAGGAGGAAGCAACGATGAACATCAAGACCTTCGGCCTGGTCGACGAGCGCAGCCGTGCGCAGCTCGAGCGATGCATGGCCGCCGGCGACGCCGACTACGGCGTCCTGTGCGCCGACCATCACCCGGGCTACAGCCAGCCGATCGGCGGCGCCATTGCCTACGAGGGGTACGTGTCGCCGTCCGGTGTGGGGTATGACATCGGGTGTGGCAATAAGGCCGTGGAGACCGCCCTGACCCGCGCCGACCTGGAGGACCTCGGCGGCGTGGACGCGATCATGAAGCGGATCACGGAGCGGATCTCGTTCGGCATGGGCGTGCCGGCGCGCGAGCGCGTCGATCATCCGGTGCTCGACAAGATCCGCAACGCGGAGTTCGCGCCGCAGCGCAAGCTGGCCGGCCTGGCCGAGTCACAGCTGGGCACGGTCGGCTCGGGCAACCACTACGTCAATGTCATGGAGGACGAGCACGGCCATGTGTGGGTGGGCGTGCACTTCGGCTCGCGCGGGTTCGGGCACAAGACGGCGTCCGGGTTCTTGGCACTGGCCCAGGGCCTGGCCTTCGACGCCCGCGCGCACGAGGGCGAGATGGACTCCCCGCCGGTCCTGCTCGAGGTCGGCAGCGAGGTCGGCGACGCCTACATCGCCGCGATGCAGGTAGCGGGCGAGTACGCCTATGCGGGCCGGGATGTCGTGGTCGGCAAGGTGCTCGAGGTCCTGTCGGCCGAGCCGCTCCACGAGGTGCACAACCATCACAACTTCGCCTGGCGGGAGGAGCACGGCGGGCGGGCGTACTGGGTCATTCGCAAGGGCTGCACGCCGGCCCAGCCGGGCCAGGAGGGGTTCGTCGGCGGGTCGATGGGCGACGAGTCGGTGATCCTCGAGGGCGTCGCCTCCGAGGACGCGACCGAGTCGCTCTTCTCCACCGTTCACGGCGCCGGCCGGGCGATGAGCCGGACGCAGGCCGCCGGCAAGGTGCGGCGCCGCAAGCGTTGGGCATGCAGCAACCGCGACTGCGACCGGCTGTTTGAGTCCGCGGACGCGTCCTGCCCGGAGCACCCGGACTCGCGGATGCTCAAGACCTGGGTGGCGGAGCAGGTCAAGCCCGGCGTCGTCGACTGGCCGGCCGTCCAGGCGCGGCTGCGCGAGCAGGGCATCGTGCTCGTCGGCGGTGGCGCGGATGAGGCGCCGGAGGTCTACAAGCGCCTGCCTGAGGTGCTGGCGGCCCACGCCGGGTCGATCCGCGTGACCCACCGGCTGCGCCCGCTGGGTGTGGCTATGGCGGGCCGGGACATCCAGGACCCCTACAAGGACTAGCTCGCCCGCGCCCGGTCGCCAGCTGCGGCGTCCTGCCGCGCCTCGGCGCGAGGGTGTGTGCCCCTTCTCACAGCGCTCCCAGCCCGGTAATGTGAACATCCGCACGAGGGCGCAGACGCGTGAGGGTGCGCGAGGGGCGCGGGGAACAGAGGATGAAGGGGGCAAGATGTCGATATGGACGACGCAGACGACGTGTCATGGGACGGCGGATGACGTCCTCGAACTGCTGACGGAGCCCGGCGCGATCGCGCGCTGGTCCCCGGTGCCGTTCACGCTGGTGGGCAGTGACCGCGACCGTCTCTCCGCCGGGGATCGGGTGCGGGTGCGGGGCCAACTCGCCGGACGCGGGGTGGAGTTCCTCGTCGACGTGGCCGAGGCGAATGACGGGCATCTCGCTCTCACCGCCACGGGACCGATCCGGATCGATGTCGACTACCGCGTCGTCGACCATGCCCTTGGCAGCACCGTGCGCGCCCGGATCGGCGTCGCCGGTAGCGGCCTGTTCGGTCGCGTGCTGGCCGGCGCCACCGACGCGATGCTCGCCGCCGGGGCGCTTCGCGTGGCGGTGGATCGGATCGTCGGAGAGCTTGAGCCGGCCGTGCTGGCGGCCTGACCGCCTCAGACAGGCCGCCGACCGGCCGGCTCAGGGGTGAGGTCAGTCGCCGTTGCGTCTCTCGCGCGCGACCAGCCGGTCAGTCACGTAGAGCACCTGCAGCCAGCGGATGGTCCGCGCCGCTGCACCCTCGCTCTGGGGATAGTGCGCGCCGACGTCGACGAGGAAGACCTCCCCGGGCTTGGCGTCGTCGGGGATGCGCCCCCGCACCGTGAAGTGGCCAGGCTCGTCACGGCTGGTCTGCAGCTCCCGGTGCTCGCCCGCGGCAAGCCGCTCGAACGCGTCGCGGTCCTTGGGTCCAGAGACCGAGATCTCCAGCTCGTGGGCGGGCTCGAGTCCGGAGCGCACCCGCGGCGCGAGGAACAGCGGCGTGGCCGGCGTCGCCCCGAGAACGCGGAGATCCTCGCGCAACTTGGCTACCTCGCCGATCTCCTCGACCGGCAGCGGCACCTTGGCCGCCGTCACCTCGACCTTGAGCGGCAGCGGCTCTCTGAGCACAGTCCCGGCGGTGAACGGCAGGTGCCAGACCATGCCGGCGACCACGAACATCGAATCGGTGTTGCGCCATGCGGAGGCATAGTGGATCGACCCTCCCGGGTGCGGGACTGTGGGATCGGGCACGGCGGCCGCCGTGGTTGCGTCGACGTTGATGAAGGGCGCCTGGGCATCGGACAGGCTGACGACGGCGCATTGGTGCTGCCCCAACGGGCCGCTGTGGAACGGGACTGGAGATGCGACCGTGCTCCCGGTGGCCGCGATCGTCGTGACCACCTCGGACAGCAGCGTGCCGGCTGAGCCCACACCCCCCGGGAAGCTCCAGAACCGCACGACGGTGTCCGGCGCGGCCACGCCCGAGGTGTTGTGGATCTGAGCGCTCAGCCCGTAGTTCGTGTTGGGGGCAAGCTGGGTGTCCCACGGGCCGCTGGGCTGGCCACCCACCGGCACCGGGTTTCCTGAGGAGTCGGTGAGAATGATGTCGGGGCTCTGGTAGGTCCCGTTGCCGATGTAGGGCTGCGGCTGCACGGCGGGGGTGGTGAACACCTCGGCGCTCCTGCTCGCCGCGGCGTTGCCGACCGTCGTGTTGCCACCTATGGCATACAGGCGACCGTCGGGCCCGAGCGCCGCCGCCAAGACCCCTGTGGCCGAGGCCAGCGACGGCGACACCGTCTGCCATGACGACGACGACTGATCCCAGCTGTAGACGTCGGCGGCCGGCGTGTCCGGCGACGTGCTGCTCAGGCCGCCGATCGCGTAGATGAGCCCGCCCGGCCCGGCGGAGGCGCCGAGCCTCGTCCGAGCGTGGATGAGCGAGGGCACCGCTACCGAGTTCCACGTCCGCGAGATGGTGCTGAACACCTCGACGGTGGCGAACGGCACCCCGTTGCTGTTCTCGCCTCCGATGGCGTAGATCCTCTCGCCCACCACGCACGCCGCCAGCCCCAAGCGAGCGGTGGGCATCGACGCCACCGCAGCCCACACGTTCGTGCCGGGGTCAAAGCGCTCGACGCTGCTCAGCGCATTGCCCGCGTCGTCGACGCCGCCGATGGCGTAGATGGCGCCGTCGGTCGCGGTGACCGCGGCGTGGTAGGCCCGCGCAGTGCCGAGTTGGGTGGCCGCCGTCCACAGTCCGCCGGTGGGATTGAAGATGTTGACGGTGGTGACCGGGGTGACGGCCGGGCCGCCCCGGGTTCCCCCGATCACGTATACCCGGCCCGCAAGCGTCGCTGCGGCGACTCCGGTGAGGGCCTGTCCGGGCAATGTCGTCACGTTGCTGGCCCACGCTCCGGGAGACGCCGGATCGAATGCCTCCACCGCCCCGATCGCGTTGGAGTTGGCGCCGCCGTCTCCGCCGATTGCGTACAGCACGAGGCTGGTTGCCGCCGGCGGGGCGGGGGCGGTGACCACTGCCAGGCCCTGGCGGGCAGTGTTGAGGTTGGCTAGCGCCGTCCACGTCATGAGATCCCCGGTCTAGAGAACGCGCGGGCCGATGCCCCAGACGGAGCCGACGAAGAAACTGGGTCCCGCGCTCGTGGTGGCCCCGCGCGGCCATCGTACCCCCAGCGCACGAAGGTGTGGACGCTTTCACCCTGGGTGGATGGATTTGTGTCACTTTGCCTGCCACGATCCCCTCCAGTCACAACGCCGGGGGGAATACGTGGGGACCATGAGCATCGCGGGGGTGCGCGCGGCGACGCGCGCGCTCGTCTGTGCGGGGGCGGTCTGGACGATCATGTGGGTCGCGCTGACGCACCTCATCGGGGCGCCGGGCGTCGGCGCGCCCGCCGGACTCCCGGCGGCCGGAGCCCCGGACCTGCGCGTGCTCCAGTCGCTGCCCGTTGCCGCTCAATCGGTGATCTCCGGGACGGTGGGCGCGGCCGACCCGCGCTTTGACGCGCGGTGGTCCAGGTCCGGATGGCAGTTGCGGGGTGGGGGAGTGCGGGCGCAGTTCGACGCCGGACCGGTCAGGCTGACGGCGCCCGCGGGGAGCGTGACGATGTCGGCGGGGGACACATCGGGGCGCTGGACGGCGCACGGCAATCGCGTGACCCGGTCGCTGGGCGCGGTCCACGAGTGGTATGCAGCCGGGCCCCTGGGGATCGAGCAGGGCTTCACCGTCGTACGGCGTCCGCGAGTGGGTGGCACGGGGCGACTCACGCTCGCGCTGCGTCTCTCCGGTTCGCTGGCCGCGAGGCCGGGGCGCTCGGGGCTGCGCTTCAGTTCCCGCGCGGGCCGCATCGGCCTGCGCTACGGAGGCTTGCAGGCGCGCGACGCCGCCGGCCGCCGACTGCCCGCCACGCTGTCGCTCCAAGGGAAGCACCTGGTCATCGGCGTCGGCGATCGCGACGCTCGCTATCCGGTGACGATCGACCCCCTCGTCCAGCAGGGCGCCAAGCTCACGCCCAGCGGCGAGAGCGGGCCTGGGTCCTTCGGAGTCAGCGTGGCCCTGTCGGCCGACGGCAACACGGCGCTGGTGGGCGGTGACAGCGACGCCCGTAACAACGGCGCCGCGTGGGTTTTCACCCGCAGCGCCGGGACCTGGAGCCAGCAGGGCGGCACGCTCACCGGCGGTGGCGCCACCGCGGGCGCGGCGTTCGGCTCGAGCGTGGCGTTGTCGGCGAACGGCGACACCGCCCTCATCGGAGGCGACTTCGACGGAGCCGGCGGAGCAGGCGCTGCATGGGTGTTCACACGCGCGGGCGCCACGTGGACCCAGCAGGGCAACAAGCTCACCGGCGCGGGCGCGACCTCCGGCGCGGGGTTCGGGTCCAGCGTGGCGCTGTCGGCGGACGGCAACACCGCGCTCGCGGGTGGCCCGACCAACGGCTCGGGCGACGCCGGGGCCGCGTGGGCCTTCAGCCGCAGCAACGGCACGTGGAGTCCGCTCGGCTCGACCCTGGTGGCGACCGGCGAATCAGCGGCCGGCGAGTTCGGCAACAGCGTGGCCCTCTCCGCCGACGGCGTCACCGCACTCGTGGGCGGCAGCAACGATACGGGCGGCAGAGGCGCGGCCTGGGCCTTCGTGCTCAACAGCGGGAGCTTCGGCCAGCAGGCCAGGCTCACGCCGAGCGACGAGGCGGGCACCGGCGCCTTCGCCACGAGCGTCGCGCTGTCATCGGATGGCAACACGGCGCTGATCGGGGGACCGAGCGACGGTACGGGTGCGCAGGCGGGCGAGGGGGCGGCGTGGGTGTTCACGCGCACCCAGTCGATCTGGAGCCAGCAGGGCACCAAGCTCACCGCCGCCGACGCCGCTGCGGGCAGCGGGTTGGGCTCGGGTGTGGCGCTTTCCTCTGAGGGCAACGTGGCGCTGGTCGGGGGTCAGGGCGACAGCGGGGGAGCCGGCGCGGCGTGGCTGTTTGCCCGCTCGGGCGCGGCCTGGGCACAGCAGGGGGGCAAGCTGACCGGTCAGGGGGAGAGCCTGGTCGGGACGTTCGGGTCAAGCGTCGCGCTCTCGGCCGACGGGCAGACCGCGATGATCGGGGGCAAGAACGACAACGGCGGCGCCGGAGCGGCATGGGCGTTCGCGCCGCCCGCGCCCAATTGCGCCAACGCGTCGGCGGCGACACCCGCGGGGGGCGGAGCCGTGACCGTCGCGTTGCCGTGCGCGGGCCCGGCCGGCGCCGCGCTGAGCTACGCCATCGTGTCCGGCCCGGCCCACGGGAGCCTGGCTGCGGTGGGAGCGGACGGGCGCGTCGGCTACCGCTCGCAACCCGGGTATGTGGGGCCCGACTCGTTCACCTACCAGGTGACCGACCCGTGGGGCGTCTCCAACACCGCGACGGCCGCGATCACGGTGCCGGGCTTCGCCGTTCCGGCGTGCGCCAACGTGAGCGCGCGGGGACGCAAGGGCGCGACGAAGGTGACGCTGACGCTGTCGTGTCGCGGGCCCGCGGGCGTGCCGATGACCTACCGGATCGTGACGCCGCCGGGCGACGGCAAGGTCGGCGCGATCAATCAGTCGCACGGCACCGTCACCTACACGACGCACGTCGGCTTCAGCGGGACTGACCGCTTCACCTACCGGGCCACCGACGCCGGCGGAGCGTCGGCCGCGGCCACGGCGACGGTCGTCCTGCCCGCGCTCGGGCGTATCGCCTCGACGATGACGTGGGGGGCGTTCCGTTTCGGAGCGGCCGCGACGATCCTGCCGGGCATGCTCGTCAAGGGCCTGCCGGGTGGGGCCACGGTGCGCTTGTCGTGCACCGGAGCGGGCTGCCCGATCAAGCCACAGACCGTCTCGCTGGCCAAGCAGCGCACGTGCAGGGGCAAGGGCCACAAGCGCAGGTGCAAGCTCTCCACGCCGCAGAGCGGCAACCTCGACCTCACCCACGAGGTCGCCAACCGGCGGTTCAAGGTGGGTTCCGCACTCGTCGTGGCGATGATCGAGCCGGGCTCGATCGGCAAGGAGTACGTCTTTCAGATGCTCCGCGACAAGCAGCCGTCAGTGAAGATCCGGGCGCTGGCGCCGGGTGGCACCGCCCCGTGCCCGGGCTGCTGAACCGCGACCGCCGGCGCGACATCCGGCGGCCCGGTCGACCTACGTAAAGGCGGAGACGCCCGTCACGTCCCGGCCGAGGATGAGCGACTGCACGGAGTCGGTGCCCTCATAGGTCTCGACGATCTCGAGGTCAGTGAGGTGGCGGGCGACGTGGTACTCCAGCAGGAGGCCGTTTCCGCCCATGATGTCGCGGGCCTCCGAGCAGACGAGTTTGGCCTTGCGCGCGTTGTGCAGCTTCGCCAGCGACGCCATCGGTCCGGTCGTCTCGCCGCGGTCCTGCAACTGCGCGAGACGGAGGCAGATCAGCTGCATCGCCGTCGTCTCGGCCACCATCGTGGCCAGCTTGGCCTGGACGAGCTGAAAGCCCGCGATCGGCCGGCCGAACTGCGAGCGCTCGGCCGCGTAGGCCACCGCAGCCTCGACGCCGGCCATCGCGTGCCCCACGCACTCCCAGGCGGCGCCACCTCGCGTCTGATCCAGCACGCGCGTCGCATCCTCGAACGTGCGGGCCTCGGCGAGCCTGTTCGCCGCCGGGACGCGCACGTCGCGCAGCGCGATCTCGGCCTGCCACACGGCGCGCTTGCCGATCTTGCCGCCGATCACCGTGGACGGATCAAAGCCGGGCGTGCCCTTCTCGACGACGTAGGCGCCGACGTCGCCTTCCTCATCGCGGGCCCAGACAATCACCAGGTCGGCGAAGGAGGCATTACCGATCCAGCGCTTGTCGCCGCTCAGGACGTAGTGATCGCCGTCGCGCCGCGCCTCGGTCTCCAGCGAGACCGAGTCTGAGCCGTGCTCGGGCTCGGTCAGCGCAAAGGCGCCGATCAGCTCCAGACGGGCCATCGGTCCCAGCCACCGGGCCTTCTGCTCCTCGGAGCCCAGCAGGTCGATCGAGCCCATCGCCAACCCGGAGTGCACCCCGAAGAAGGTGTTGATGCTCCCGTCGGCGCGGGCCAGTTCGCGGGCCACGATCCCGGCGGCCAGTCGCGACATCCCCGGGCAGCCGTGATCGTCGATCGTGGTGCCGGCAACGTTGAGTGCCGCCAGCTTGGGGACGAGCTCGAACGGGAACTCGGCGCGCTCCCAGTAATCGTTGATGACGGGGAGGACCTCCTGCTCGCCGAAGGCGCGGACGCGGTCGCGGATCGCGCGCTCGTCATCGGTGAGCTCGTCGTCGAGCAGGTAGTAGTCAGAGACGGCCGCTGGGTCCGGCCGATCGTGGGCAGTCATCAGCTGGGGTCCTACCCGCAGTAGGCTGGCGCAGTCACCGCTGGATACGTCAACGCCGTAGGGAGGAACCACGATGGATGCCGTCAACCGCCAGGTCCGCCTGGCCGCCCGCCCGGTCGGCCTGCCCAAGGCGAGCGACTGGGATCACACCGAGGAACCGGTGACCGAGCCCGCCGATGGCGAGGTGCTCGTCAAGGTCAAGTACCTGTCGCTGGACCCGGCGATGCGCGGGTGGATGAACGATGGCCGCTCCTACGTCCCGCCCGTCGGGATCGGCGAGGTCATGCGCGCCGGCGGCTGCGGCGAGGTGATCGCGTCCGAGCATCCTGGGTTCGAGCCCGGCGACCACGTGACCGGCATCACCGGGATCCAGGAACACGCGGTCCTGCACGGCGACGGGCTGATCAAGATCGACCCCACGCTCGCGCCCCTACCGGTCTACCTGGGGACGCTCGGCATGCCGGGGATGACGGCGTACTTCGGGTTGCTGGAGATCGGTAAGCCCCAGGAGGGCCAGACCGTCGTGGTCTCAGGTGCGGCCGGCGCCGTCGGCAGCGTCGTCGGTCAGATCGCCAAGATCAAGGGCTGTCGCGCGGTGGGGATCGCCGGGGGCGAGGAGAAGTGCCGCCATGTCGTCGAGGAGCTCGGCTTCGACGCCGCCATCGACTACAAGTCCGAGAACGTGATCAAGGCGCTGCGCGAGCACTGCCCCAACGGGATCGACGTCTACTTCGACAACGTCGGCGGCGAGATCCTGGACGCCGCGCTGGCCTGTCTGGCCCGCGGCGCGCGGGTGCCCTTGTGCGGCGCGATCTCGCAGTACAACGCCACCGAGGGGATGCGCGGGCCGTCGAACTACATGTCGCTGCTGGTCAACCGGGCCAGCATGACGGGCTTCCTCGTCTTCGACTTCGCCGACCGCTACGCGCAGGCCGCGCAGGAGATGGCCGGGTGGGTTCAGGAGGGTCGGCTGAAGTCCTTCGAGGACGTTGCCACCGGCGGGGTGGAGAACTTCCCCGACACGCTGCTGCGCCTGTTCAGCGGCGACAACCTGGGCAAGCTCGTGCTCGAGGTGGATCCCGGCTGAGATATCGCGCAACCCCCCGAGGTGTGACGGGTTAGCACCAAGGGGCCTGGAAATTTTCCGCGGCCCCTGCGAGGATCCAAAAAGAGGATCGCAACGACCGGGGGACATTGATGCCGGGGATCAGGCTGTTTGACATGCGTGCCGCGCTGGCGGCGCTGGGACTGGCGGGGCTGGCCGCGCTCGCCGTGGCAATTGCGACGCATCTTCCGCTGAGCGCGCCGGGCGCACCGCCGGCCCAGGCGAGCAGCGCCGGCCTCAGCCGGCTGCAGTCGCTGCCGCTCCAAGCGCAGTCGGTGATCTCGTCGACGATCGCCGCCGGCAGCCGCAGCTTTGCGGCGCGGCGGACCGCCGACGGCTGGGGCCTGAGCGGCGGCGGCGTGCGTGCGGACTTCCGCTCCGGCGAGCCGACGCTTGGCCTGTCAGACGGCAGCACGCTCTCGCTCTCCCTGGCGGGCGCCGCCGCGACGACCTCCGTGTCCGCGCGCGGCAACCGCGTCACCCTGACGCATCCCGGCATCCGGGAGTGGTACGCCGCGGGGCCGCTCGGCATCGAGCAGGGCTTCACGCTCGCGCACCGTCCGGCCGGCGCTTCGTTGCGCGGGCACGATTTGACGCTCGCGCTCGCCGTCGGCGGTTCGCTGCGCCCTCAGGCCGCCGGATCCGACGTGAACTTCGTGGGCTCGCGCGGCGATATCGTGGCGCGATATGGGGGGCTGACCGCGGTTGACGCCAGCGGCCGTCACCTGCCCAGCGCGCTCAGCGTCGCGGGCGGGCGCGTGCTCCTCTCGGTCAACGACCGCGGCGCGCGCTACCCGATCACCGTCGACCCGCTCGTCCAGCAGGGCCCGAAGCTCGTTCCCAACGACGTTCAGACCAATGGGGCCGACAGTTCTGTCGGCAAGAGCGTCGCGCTCTCCGCCGACGGCAACACCGCGATCCTCGGTGCATTCGAAGACGACTCCAACGTCGGAGCCGCTTTCGTCTTTACGCGCTCAAACGGAGTCTGGGGCGAGGTGCAGAAGATCGTCCCGACTGACGAGTTCCCCGGTGGCGGAGCCGCGTTCGGTTTCAGCGTCGCGCTCTCGGCGGACGGATCGACCGCGCTCATCGGAGGTCCCATGGACCACATCGACGGCGGCAACGGCGCGGCGTGGGTGTACGTCCGTTCCGGCTCGACCTACACCGAGCAGCAGAAGCTCTCCGCAACCGGGGCGAACCCTGGCGTAGCTGACAACTTCGGCGCCAGTGTGGCCCTGTCGTCCGGCGGCAACACGGCGATCGTCGGTGGGCCCGACAATGTAGGGACCTCGGGCGGTGGAAACGACGGTGGCGCCGCGTGGGCGTACTCTCGCAGCGGCGCCACCTGGAGCATGATCGGCGGGAGGATCGACCCACCGGTGGCGCTGTTGAACGATGCGAGCCACTTCGGCACGGGGGTGGGCCTCTCACCGGACGGCAATGACGCATTCATCGGTGGCCCCGGCGACGACGCGGGGGATGGATCCGTATGGGTCTACCACCGCAGCGGCGCCGCATTTGCGGCCCCGGCCTCCAATACGCCCTTGGTCGCGACTGGAGAGGTCGGCCAATCAGGCCTGGGGGCCTCGATCGACATTTCGGCCGGCGGGACGACCGCGATCTTCGGCGCACCAAACGACAACAACACGATGGGCGGTGCGGCGTATGTCTTCACTGGCTCCGGGGACTCCTGGGCACAGCAGGCCAAGCTGATCCCCACGGATGCGAACGGCCCCGCTGATTTCGGCAAAAGCGTCGCCATCTCGGCTGATGGCAGCACCGCGATTGTCGGCGCTGACAACGATTCCAACATGCTCGGCGCGGCCTACCTGTTTGGGCGGTCGGGAACCGCGTGGTCAGAGCAGCAGCGGCTCGTCGGCTCTGGTGAGAGCGGCTTCGGTTTCTTCGGGACTAGCGTCGCCCTCTCCAGCGATGGTCAGACCGCGATGGTCGGAGCCGTCGCCGACGCGTCCCGCGTCGGCGCGGTGTTTGCGTTCGCACCCCCCGCGCCCGTCTGCAACAGCGTGTCGGCGACCGCTCCGCAAGGCGGAGGATCGGTGGCCGTGTCCCTGACATGCACGCTGCCGTTCGGGGCGAGCCCGAGCTACTCGGTTATCGGCGGACCCAGCAACGGCAAGGTGGGCGCCATCAACTCCAACGGCCAGCTCACCTACACGTCGAATGCGCTGTTCTCCGGCAAGGACACGTTCAACTTCCGGGTCAGCGACCAGTGGGGCATCTCGAACATCGCCACCGCGGTCGTCAACGTGCCGTTCCTGCCCGTCCCGACGTGCTCCAACGTCACGACGAAGGGCAAGGCGGGCGCGACCAGGGTGACGCTCACGCTGAAGTGCACCGGCCCGAAGGGCCATTCGTTTACCTACGGCATCGTGAGCAAGCCGGGTAATGGCAAGCTCGGCAAGATCAACCAGTCCAACGGCAGGGTCACGTACAGCACCCACATCGGCGCCCAAGGCAACGATCGCTTCGTCTACAAGGCGACTGACGGCGGCGGGTCGTCAAAGCCGGCCACCGCGACGATCAAGCTCCCGTTCCTGCGGCAGATCACCACACCCATGCACTGGGACTTCGACCCGACAACGGCGACGTTCTCCCAGATCAACGCGATGTCGATCGATAGGTTGCCGGGTGGGGCGAAGGCGACCCTCAGCTGCAAGGCCAAGAAGGGCCCGTGCCCGATCTCCAAGCACACCGTCTCGGTTGCCAAGCACCGAGTCTGCAAGGGCAACGGCAAGAAGCGCAAGTGCAAGCGCGTCGCGCCCAAGCAGGCCTCCGTGAGTCTGACCCGGTTCGTCGCCGGCAAGCATCTCGGCGTCGGGACCACGCTCACCATCACGATGTTCGAGCCGGGGTGGATCGGGAAGCGATTCGTCTTCACGATGGTCAAGAACCACCAGCCCCCCGA
>DASXDW010000053.1:0-42479 GCA_036490435.1 Solirubrobacteraceae bacterium | reverse complement strand
CCGCCTCGGCCTCAGCCTCAGGCGCAACCGCCTCCGGCACGTCGGCGTCGGGATCGGCGGTGACCTCGGCGTCGGCGATCTCCGTCGGATCGAGCACCGTCGTCTCCGCGGATGCCATCGAGTCCTCGCCGGCGAAGACATCTTCGGACAGGCCCAGTTCGGGCACGTCGTCGTAACTGTCGCCTGACGTGGGCGGCTCGATCGGCCGCACCGGGAGCACCTGGCCCTCCACACGCTTGATCGACAGCGACAGGCGCCGGCGCTCGGAGTCGATCTCCAGGATCTTGACGCGCACCGGGTCGCCCGGCTGGATGATCTCGCGCGGGTTGTCGACGTGGTGCTGAGCGAGCTCGGAGATGTGCACCAGGCCCTCGACGCCGTCGAGGATCTCGACGAAAGCGCCGAAGGTGACGACCTTCGTGACGTTGCCCTCGAGCTCGTCGCCGATGTTGTAGGTGTCCACCACCCGCTGCCACGGGTCCTCCTGGGTCTGCTTGAGGCCCAGGGAGATGCGCTGGCGCTGGCGGTCGATGTCCAGGACTTTGACGCTGACGGTGTCCCCGATGCTCAGGATCTCCGACGGGTGGTTCACATGCGACCACGACAGCTCGGAGATGTGGATGAGGCCGTCGATGCCGTCGAGGTCGACGAAGGCGCCGAAATCGACGATGTTGGAGATCGTGCCTTCCACGATCTGGCCCGGCTGTAGCCGGTCCAGGATCCGCTCGCGATCCTCCTTGCGCTGCTCCTCGAGCACCGCGCGGCGCGACAGCACCACGTTGTTGCGCGAGCGGTTGAGCTCGATGACCTTGCACTCGATCGTCTGGCCCATGTACTCGTCGAGGTTGGGCACACGCCGGATGTCGACCAGCGACGCCGGCAGGAACCCGCGCACGCCCAGGTCGATGATGAGCCCGCCCTTGACCACCTCGATCACGCTGCCCTCGACCGGCTCGCCGGATTCGGCGGCGGCCTCGATGCGCCGCCAGGCCTTCTCGAACCGCGCCCGTTTCTTGGAGAGGATGAGCCGGCCGTCCTGGTCCTCCTTGGTGAGGACCAGCGCGTCGACCTCCTCGCCCAGCGTGACCTCGTCGGCCGGGTCTACCGACTTGCGGATCGACAGCTCGCCCGAGGGGATGACCCCTTCGGACTTGTAGCCGATGTCGACCAGCACCTCGTCGTTGTCGATCCGGACGACGTGGCCGGTGACGACATCACCCTCCTGGAAGGGGTGGATAGTGGCGTCGTAGTTGGGGACGATCTGACCATCGATCTCCAGCAGAAGGCCATCAGAGCCTTCGACGACCTTCGCGTTGGCGGGGGCTAGATCAGGATCGGTGGGGGGCGTCAAGGTAGAAGTTGAAGACATGGGTTATCGGAGGATAGCCGCCTGGTAGCCCGCGTGACTCACGGATGCGCCCATTCGTTCGGCCTCCCACGGCCCGGGCGTATCTATCATCCGCGCGGCATGCCCACGCGCGCCACCAAACGCGGCGTCGACCGGACGCCGCTGCACCGCGACTGCGACGTCCTCGTCTGCGGCGCCAGCTTCGCCGGCCTGGCGGTCGCCCGGGAACTGGCCGGCACCGGGGCCGACGTCCTGATGATCGATCGCTACGAGATCGGCGAGCGCCAGACCTCCGCGTGCGGGATCCCCACCACGTGGCTCACCGCCCTCGGGCTGGAGGAGGCGTTACAGCAGACCTTCCCGGAGCTCGTCATCCACACGCCGCGCACCACCGTCCGCTACGAGCTGCCCTGGAGCTTCTCGACCTTCGACTACCGGACCCTCTGCGGCGCATTGGGAGCCCAGGGCTCATTCACCTTCGAGACCGCCAAGGTGGAAGGCCGCAAGGGCGAGGCCGTCATCACCGACCGGGGGGTCATCCGGGCCGGTGTCGTGGTCGATGCGCTGGGCTGGCGACGGGTGCTGGGCTCAGGGGCCAATGTGCAGCCGCCCGACGCGCTGCTCTCCCGCGGCCTGGAGGTCCACCCGTTCGGCGGGGGCTCAGACCTCGAGGTGTGGATCGACCGCGGCTACGTCCCTGCCGGCTACGGCTGGAGCTTTCCCGCCGGTGAGGAAGTGCGGATCGGCGTCGGCTCCTTCGACCCTCGCTTCCACGTCAAGGAGCCGACCAATCGGCTGGCGTGCGACCTGAGCGCCGACACCGTGCGCTACCAGGGCAACTGGATCCCCCACGCGCTGCGGCCCGCCACCGATGGCGGCGTGTTCTTCGTCGGAGACTCCGCCGGGCACTGCCTGCCGCTGACCGCAGAGGGGATTCGCACCGCGCTGTACTTCGGGCTCGCCTGCGGCCGGGAACTGGCGCGGGTCGTGCGGGGCGAGCAGAGCCGCGAGGAGGCGCTGGCCCGCTACCACCAGTTCTCTGCCAGTCATGCGGTGCCGTTTGCCTGGATGCTGCGGGTCCAGCGGCTGGTACCGCGCGTGGCTCCGCGGCTGCTGTCCCCGGCCCTGGGCGCGATGAGCGCCAAGCGCTTCGTGGACTGGTCGTTCAGCCACTACCTGAACATCGCCCACCCGTCGTTCGCGGCGGCGGGCGGATCGCCGGCACGCGCGGCGGCACGTGCCGCGCTGGCAGCCGCCTGAGCGGCGTATCCGCCGCGGCGGACATGGACGTGGCCTCAAGCCCGGCGTAGGATCGGCCGCTTCTCACCCCTACGAGGAGGGTCTCACCATGCCGCAACGGACGGCACACATCCGGCAGAGCGCGCTCATCGCCGCCGCCACCGCGGCGCTCGCGCTGGCCGCCGCCGCGCCGGCGTACGCCAAGACCGCGCACGGAAAGACGGCGCACGCGTCGGGTAAGACCGTGCATGTCATCGAGCACGCGAACACCGACACCGAGGTCCCCGGGGTCGGGGGCAAGGACGTCAAGGGCAACATCCTGACCTTCAACAACCCGGTGTTCGACACCGCGAACAAGGAGCAAGTCGGCCACGACGAGGGCTTCTGCACGCGGCTGCAGGTCAAGCTGGGCATCTGGGAGTGCCTGTGGACGACGTTCCTCAAGGGCGGCCAGATCACGGTGCAGGGACCGTTCTACGACACCCGCAACAGCGTCCTGTCGATCACGGGCGGGACCGGCGCCTACGAGGGCGCCCGGGGTGAGATGAACCTCAACTCCCGTAACGGCGGCAAGCAGTACGACTTCATCTTCCACCTGATGTAGCCGCGGGCAAGGGTCCCCGCGTGCGCGTCGCGCGCGGGGACGCGTCGTCGCCCGGTGCGCGTTGCGCGCGCGAACCCGTCCCGCGCGGCCCTACTTGGCCGACAGCCAGTCGGTGCCGATGCCGGCGTCGACCGCGAGCGGCGGGTCGAGCTCGTAGGCGTTGGCCATCTCCCGCACGGCGATGGCCTCGACGCGCTCAGCCTCGTCGGCCGGGCCCTCGAAGAGCAGTTCGTCATGGATCTGCAGCACGAGCTTTGACTGCAGGCCCGCCTCGACCAGCGCGTGGTCGCAGCGCACCATGGCCATCTTCATGATGTCGGCGGCGGTGCCCTGGATGACCATGTTCACCGCGAAGCGCTCGCCCTGCTTGCGCATGTCCCAGCGGCGCGAGCGCAGCTCGGGCACCTGGCGGCGGCGGCCGAACAGCGTCGAGACGTAGCCATGCTCGGCTCCCTGCTCGATCGTCTCCTCGATGAAGCCCTTGACGGCGGGGAAACCCGCCATGTAGCGCTCGATGAACTCGGCAGCCTCCTCCTGGGGGATGTCGAGACGGTCGGCCATCCCGTACGCCGAGAGGCCGTAGACGATCCCGTAGTTGATCATCTTGGCCTTGGAGCGCATTCCGGGGTCGATCTGATCCGGGGTGACGTTGAAAACGCGGCACGCCGTGGCGGTGTGGACGTCCTCGCCGCGCCGGAAGATCTCCTTGAGCACGTCCTCGCCGGCGATGTGGGCCAGTAGGCGCAGCTCGACCTGGGAGTAGTCGGCGGAGACGAGCAGGTTGCCGGCGTCGGCCACGAAGCAGGCGCGGATCTCGCGGCCCAGCGGCGTCCGGATGGGGATGTTCTGGAGATTGGGGTTGTTGGAGGACAGCCGGCCGGTGGTGGCTGCGGTCTGGTTGAAGGTGGTGTGTAGGCGGCTGTCTGCGTCCACCAGCAGCGGCAGCGCGTCCAGGTAGGTCTGAGCGAGCTTGGTCAGCTCCCGCCAGCGCTCGATCTTGGGGATGATCTCGTGCTCGGCGCGAATGGCCTGGAGCACCCGGGCGTCGGTGGAGTAGCCCGTCTTGCCGCGGCGCCCGCGCGACAGGCCGAGCTTGCCGAAGAGGATCTCCTCCAACTGCTTGGGCGAGCCGAGGGTGAACTCCTCCCCCGCCAGTTCATAGATCTCTGACTCCAGGCCGTCGGCCTCGGCCTTGACGCGCTCGGAGATCTCCTTGATCTGCTCCGTGTTGAGCTTGACGCCCACCTGCTCCATGTCGCGCAGGATCCGCACGATCGGCAGTTCGACGTCATTGAGCAGGTCGGTGAGCCCGCGGGCGCGGATCTCCTCGCGCTGCCACGCGGCCAGCGCCTGGCACAGGACGGCGTCGGCGCCCGCCTCGTCATCGATGTGGGCGGCGAGGCCGCGGTCCTCGCACAGCTCACGGAACGGGTAGGCGCGCGCGGCGGGCTCGAGCAGGTAGGCGGCGACCTCGGTGTCGTGGACAAGGTTCTCAGGAACCGTGCCCAAGGACTTGGCGTCATGAGCGACGACCGGGCGCGCCCCGAGAGCTTCGACCAGCTGCGCCGGATCGGGCACCGTTCCGATCAGCACCTCCTTGGTCTCGTCCACGTACACGCCGAAGCGCCACTCGTTCTCGTTCTCGGCAAACAGGGCGCCCTCCGGGACGATCGGCGGGCGCACGGCGACCGCCACCTCGGCCTGGGCCAGGCGCTGAACGTCCCTGAGCGAGCCTTTGCGCAGCGTCGCCCCGATGGTGTGCTCGGCGACCGGCGCGGGCGCCGCGGCGTCGGCCGAGCCCAGTGCCTCCTCGAGGCGGCGCAGCGGCTCACGCAGCTCGAACTCACGGAAGACCTCGCGCAGGCGGGAGCGGTCAGGCGGCTGGGAGACGAGCTCGGCCACGTCGAGACCGTCGAGAGGGATGTCGCGCTTGGCGGTGGCCAGGTGCTTGGAGACGCGGGCGTCCTCGGAGTGGTTGGTGAGGTTCTCCTTGCGCTTGGCGCCGCTGATCTCATCGATGCTGTCGAGCACGCGCTCCAGCGTGCCGAAGCGCTGGAGGAGATCTGCGGCGGTCTTGTCGCCGATGCCGGGGACGCCGGGGATGTTGTCGCTGGTGTCCCCCTTGAGCCCGATGAAGTCCGGCACCAGCTCGGGCGGGATGCCGTAGCGATCGATCACGCCCTGGCGGTCATACACCTTGGTGTCGGTGATGCCGCGCGAGGTGGTCATGATCCGCACCTGCTCGTCGACGAGCTGGTAGGCGTCGCGGTCGCCGGTCACCACCATCACCTCGATCGGTGGGTCCTGGGTCTTGGCCACCTCGGCGATGGAGGCGATGACATCGTCGGCCTCGTACCCGTCGACCTTGAGGTTGCGGTAGCCGAAGGCGTCAACCAGGGGCTCGAGCGCCGGCCACTGTTCCTTGAGCAGATCGGGGCGGCTCGAGCGCTGCGCCTTGTACTCGGAGTAGACCTCCTTGCGCCCACTGGATCCGGCGTCCCACACCACCACGGTGGACTTGGGGCCGTAGTCGGTGAGGATCTTCACCAGCATCGAGGCGAAGCCGAAGATGGCGTTGGTGGGCACGCCGGTGGAGGTCGCGATTGATTCGGGCAGCGCGAAGAACGCCCGGTAGGCCAGGCTGTTGCCGTCGATCAGGAAGAGCTCGTCCGCCATCCATCCTCAGGCTATCTCTCCGCGCGGTGGGATCCCCCCGCCCGGGCGGCGTTCCGGGGCATAAGATGCGGCGATCATGGCGACCCAGAGCGACGAGTCCGCGGCCTCGACCCCCAGCGCGCAGTACAGCCTCACCCTCCGCGTGGAGATCGATCACCTGCCGGGGATGCTCGGCAAGGTCGCCTCGGCCATCGGCGAGGCCGGCGGGACGATCGGCGCCGTCGACCTCGTCGCCGTCGAGGGCCGCCACACGATCCGCGACATCACGGTCGAGACCGGTGACGCCGCGGACTGGCCCCGGCTCACCGACGCCGTCAACGGCGTGCCCGGGGCGCGGGTCCTGGACACGACCGACCGCACATTCATGGTCCACATGGGCGGGAAGATCGAGGTGGCCAACAAGCACCCGCTCAAGACGCGTGACGACCTCTCGATGGCCTACACACCCGGCGTGGCGCGGGTGTGCTCGGCCATCCGCGATGACCCCGACAAGGCCTTCCAGTACACGATCAAGCGCAACTCGGTGGCGGTCGTCTCCGACGGGACCGCGGTGCTCGGCCTGGGCGACATCGGCCCCCGGGCAGCGATGCCGGTGATGGAGGGCAAGGCGATGCTGTTCAAGGAGTTCGCGGGGGTCGACGCCTTCCCGGTGTGCCTGGACACCACCGACGTCGACGAGATCGTGGCCGTGGTCAAGGCCATCGCGCCCGGCTTTGGCGGCATCAACCTCGAGGACATCTCGGCGCCACGGTGCTTTGAGATCGAGTCGCGCCTGCAGGCGGAACTTGACATTCCGGTCTTCCACGACGACCAGCATGGAACCGCTGTGGTGGTCCTGGCCGCCCTGCTCAATGCGCTGACGCTGACCGGGCAGCGTATCGGCGACATCCGCGTCGTCGTAGTGGGGCTGGGCGCCGCGGGGGTTGCGGTGTCGGACATCCTGCTCGCCGCCGGGGTGCGCCACCTCATCGGCTGTGACTCACGCGGCGCGGTCCACACCGAGCGCGAGGACTACCTCGACAGCACGATGACCACGGTCAAACGATCACTGGCTGAGCGGACCAACGCCGAGCGGCGCTCCGGAGGCCCCGCCGACGTCATCGAGGGCGCGGACCTCTTTATCGGGCTCAGCGGGGGCCGAGTCCTGCCGGCCTCTGCTCTGCAGCGCATGAACCCGGACCCAATCGTCTTCGCCATGGCCAACCCCGACCCGGAGGTCTCGCCCGAGGAGGCGCTGCCCCATGTGCGGATCCTGGCCACCGGTCGCTCGGACTACCCCAACCAGATCAACAACGTGCTCTGCTTCCCCGGGATCTTCCGTGGCGCCCTGGACGTGCGCGCCGCACACATCACCGAGACGATGAAGACCGCCGCAGCCAGAGCCATCGCCGACATCGTGTCCGGCGACGAGCTACGCGAGGACTACATCATCCCGTCGGTGTTCAATCGCGAGGTGGCGCCGGCGGTGGCGGCGGCCGTCGCTGACGAGGCACGCGACACGGGGGTCGCCGACACGCACGCCGAGCACGCCTTCGCGGCGGCCGAGGAGCTGCTGCAGGGACGCTAGCTCAGCGCGCTACCTGTGGGCGGGCTGCCTGTGAGGCGCGCCGTTGTGAAGCGCGCTGCCTCTGAAGCGCGCTGTCTGTCACAAAGGTGTGACGAAACGCGTCGGGGACGGCCGAAGGCCTCAGACTGAGAGGTGATGGCGCGTGAAACGGGACAACCGTCACCCGCACGGGGGTCGTCGAGCGAGCGGGCGACATTGCGCTCGCCAACTGGGACGAATGTCACCCGCTATGTGAAATTGCTGGGTGTGCGCGACGAAGTTCCCATTTCTGGGAGCCGAGACGCGCGCATCGGGCAGATCGCCGGCGCGCAGCGCGGCCGCATCGCCACGCGCCAGCTTCGTGACGCGGGCGTGGGCACCAGCACCATCAGCCGCATGGTCGCCTCGGGGTCCCTACTACAAGTCCATCGCGGCGTCTTCCTCGTCGGCCACGACGCCCCCACAGCGCTGGGGGACGAGACCTCCGCGCTGCTGGCGGTCGGGGACGACGCGGCGCTGTCTGGTTTCTCCGCCGCCTCGTTCTGGGGGCTGGTACCGCACCGCGCGGGAGACGGGCGGATCCACATCGTGCTCTCCAAGCCACGCCGCACCTCGCCGTCGGGCGTGGTGGTTCACCGCAGCAGCATCCTCGAGCGCGGTGATGTGTGGATCCGCCATGGCCTCCCGGTCCTCTCCCCCGCCCGTGCTCTGCTGGATCTCGCCGCGGTGGCCGGGGACCGCCAACTCGAGCTCGCCTTCGATCGCGGGATCGTCGACCGGGTGCTCAGGCCCGCGCAGGTCGCCGCGGTGCTGGGCCGCGCCGGGGGACACGCTGGGCGCAGGCGGCTGGCCACGGTGCTGGAGCGGCAGACGACCGGGACCACGATGACGCGTTCAGAGGCGGAGGAGCGCGTGCTGGCCCTGATCCGCTCCGCACGGCTGGCCGAGCCTCTCGTCAACGCCCACGTCGCCGGGTACGAGGTTGACTTCTTCTGGCCGGCGGCGCGGTTCGCGCTCGAGGTGGACGGCTACCGCTACCACTCAGCGCGCGGCTCCTTCGAGCGCGACCGGCGCAAGGACAGGGACCTGCGGAAGGCCGGGGTGGCGACGATGCGCGCCACTTGGTGGCAGGTCCAGGAGGACTCCTACGCGCTGGTGGCAGACCTGGCGCGGGAGGTTCAGCCCGCGGGTGGAGCGGCGGAGCGGTAGTTCAGCCCGCGCGCGAAGCGGTGGTTCAACCCGTGGGCGGGGCGTCGTCGCCGGCCTGAGAGTGATCGGGCCGAGGCTGTGAGCCCGACGGGGGCGGCGCTTCCGGTACCTCGAGCGCGGGGCCGAGGGTCTCGGGCCCGTCGTCGGCGGACACGGGACCGAGGGCCGGGACACCCAGCGGACGCCGGGCGCCCGGGTTGGGCAGCGGGCCCTCGACCTTCCACGTCGACCCTGGCCGCCCCGGCAACAGCAGCACGATGACGAACCCGACCGCCGAGAGGATCAATCCGAAGAACAACCCGACGCGCTCCCCGTAACCCTTGCGCTGGGCCAGCCAGGCAGCACCGGCGGCCGACAGCAGCCAGATGAACAGCAGGTAGAGCGCGGACGCGCCGATGGTGGCCACGACGAACATCTAGTGGGCCTTCCGGGGACGTTGCGCCTGAAATGTTCGCGGGAGGTCCACTAAGTCCCCAGGTAGGCGCGCTGGACCTCGGGATCGTCGCGCAGGAGGTCGGAGTCGTTGGCCAGCACGACCCGGCCGGTCTCCAGGACGTAGCCGCGTTTGGAGATGTCGAGCGCGTAGTTGGCGTTCTGCTCGACGAGCAGGATCGTCACGCCGGCCTTGTTGATCTCGCCGATCGTCTCGTAGATGCGCTGGACGAGGATCGGGGCGATGCCCATCGACGGCTCGTCGAGCATCAGCAGCTTCGGGCGCGCCATGAGCGCGCGGCCGATGGCCAGCATCTGCTGCTCGCCGCCCGACATCGTGCCCGCCTTCTGCTTCTCGCGCTCGTGCAGGCGGGGAAACAGAGCGAAGATACGGTCCAGATCAGCAGCGATGTCGGAGCCACGGCGGTGATAGGCGCCGAGATCCAGGTTCTCGCGCACGGTCATGCGCGGGAAGCAGTGGCGGCCCTCGGGCGACAGGGCGATGCCGTAGCTGACGATCTCATGCGCGGGCACGCGCGTGATGTCCTGGCCGGCGAAGGTCACGCTGCCCGAGCTGGCCGGGGTGAGGCCGGCGATCGAGCGCAGGGTGGTCGACTTGCCGGCCCCGTTGGAGCCGATGAGGGTGACGACCTCGCCCTCGTCCACGTTGAGCGACACGCCCTTGAGCGCCTCGATCGAGCCGTAATGAGTGCGGATGTCCTGGACCTCGAGCAGCGCCATCGGGACCTCAGTCCTGCTTGCCCAGGTAGGCCTCGATGACCCGCGGATCCTCGCGTACCTCGGACGGTTCGCCCTCGGAGATCTTCTCCCCGTGATCGAGGACCCAGACGCGCTCGGACACCCCCATGACGACCTTCATGTCGTGCTCGATGAGCAGGATCGTGAGCTTGAGTTCGTCGCGCAGCTTGCGCATGAAGTCAGTGAGCTCGCCCGACTCCTGCGGGTTCATGCCCGCAGTCGGCTCGTCCAGGAGCAGCAGGGTCGGGTCTGACGCCAGCGCGCGGGCGATCTCGACGCGGCGCTGGTCGCCGTAGGAGAGCTGGGTGGAGAGCTGGTCCATGTTGGTGGAGCCCAGGCCCACGTACTCCAGGAGCTCACGGGCGCGGTCGCGGGCCTCACGCTCCTCCCGGCGCACGCGCGGCGGGCGGAAGATGGACCCCACCAGCCCGGCGCGCATGCGGGCGTGGCGGCCGATCATCACGTTCTCCACCGCGGTCATCGCGCCGAACAGGCGGATGTTCTGGAAGGTCCGCGCCACCCCGAGGGCGGTGATCCGGTCGGGGCGCATCCGCGTGATGTCGCGGTCGCCCAGAAAGATCCGCCCCATGCTGGGCTTGTAGAGGCCGGTGAGCATGTTGAACAGCGTCGTCTTGCCGGCGCCGTTGGGGCCGATGAGCGAGACGATCGACTGCAGCGGGACGTCGAGCGAGACGTCGTTGACGGCGACCAGCCCCCCGAAGATCTTCGAGACCCGGTCCACGCTGAGCGCCGCGGTGACCGGGTCGGGCGGGACGGTTTCGCTGGCCGCGGCGGTCACGGAGCGGTGCTCTCCGTCAGTTGGGCGTCCTCAGGGACGATCTGCGAGGTCAGCTCCAGCTTGCGCCGTCGCTCGGGGATGAGGCCCTGGGGGCGCAACAGCATCACCAGCACGAGCAGGAACCCGAAGATGCCGTACTCGATCTCGGTCATGGAGAAGTTGAGCCCGAACTTGGAGGGCAGGTCATTGAGCACGTCGGGGATGAGCCAGTTGTTGATGTAGCCCAGGAGCAGCCCGCCCAGCAGGGCACCCCAGATCGAGCCCAACCCGCCGATGATCACCATGGCCAGGATGAAGATGGAGAAGCCGAACTGGAACTGCCCGGCGTTGACCGTCGTGTAGTACGTCCCCAGGAATGCGCCGGACATGCCGCCGAACATGGCGCCGATGGCGTAGGCCGAGAGCTTGGTGCGCACCGAGGGGATACCCATCGACACCGCGGCCACCTCGTCCTCGCGCAGGGCCACCCAGGCACGGCCCAGCCGTGAGTCGCGTAGGCGCAGATTCACACCCACGACGACGAGCAGGATCGCGAAGATGAGCCAATACCAGGGTCTGAGGTTGAGCAGGTTGAACTGGCCGATCAGCGGGAAGTAGGGCGCGTCCACCGCGCTGATCCCCAGGTTGCCGGCCGTCAGCGTCTGGCCACCGCCGAGGCTGACGCTCTGGCCGTTGACGGCGAGCACGCCGATGATCTCCCCGAAGGCCAGGGTCACGATGGCGATGTAATCGCCGCGCAGGCGCAGCGTCGGGAGCCCGATGATCATCCCGGCGATCCCGCAGATGATGGCTGCGGCGATCAGGATGAGAATGAAGTTGAGGTGGATGCCCGCCTCGGTGGCGGCGACGCCGTGGACCCCGACGTGCAGACGGGCCTTGAAGAAGAAGTCTGAGCCGAACCAGCCCAGCGAGTAGGCGCCGATGGCGTAGAAGGCGACGTAGCCCAGGTCGAGCAGCCCCGCGAAGCCGACCACGACATTGAGCCCCAGCGACATCACCGCGAAGGCCAGCGCGATGATCGTCGCGTTCATGAACCCGTTGTTGGTGGGGAACAGGAAGGGCAGGACGATCCCGATGATCAGCAGCGCGAAGGCCAGAGCACGCGACCACCACGGGGGCAGCCGCCGGTCGATGGCGGCGCGCCATTCGCGCGTGAGCGCGCGCAGCTCTCCGAATGCATCGGTCTGGGACGGGCGGTCGGGTGTGTCGCGCGGGCTCATCCGGCCTCCCTCGTCTCCTCGCCCAGGAGGCCACGGGGACGCAGGATCATGATCACGATCAGGTAGCCGAAGACGACCGCCTCGGTCCACTGCGGCCCCATGCGCGCGTCCGACAGCGCCTGGATGACGCCGATGATCAGCCCGCCGAGAACGGCGCCGCGGACGTTGCCGATCCCGCCCATCACCGCCGCGGTGAAGGCGATCAGCCCGGCCTTGAACCCCTGGAAGTACCAGACATTGGTCTCATACAGCGCGTAGATGAGGCCGGCGGCGCCGGCCAGCATGCCGCCGAGCAGGAAGGTCAGCGAGATCGTCTGGTTGACGTTGATGCCCATCAGGCGGGCCGCCTCGGGATCCTGCGCGGTGGCGCGCATCGCCCGTCCGGCACGCGTGCCGCCGATGAACCAGCCCAGGGCGAACACGAGCGGGACCATCACCGCCAGCGCAAGCAGGTAGCCGCGGACGATGGGGACTCCGAAGATGTGGAACACCGTCTGGCCCTGGTGGATGAGGTCGTTGACGCCGAACGGCGAGCCGCCGTTCCACAGCAGCCCGACGTTCTGCAGGATGAAGGAGAACCCCACCGCGGTGATCAGCGGGGCTAACTTGGGCGCGCCGCGCAGGGGCCGGTAGGCCACGCGCTCGATGAGCACGTTGAGCGAGCCGCACACGAACATCGATACCAGGAGGGTCAGCAGCAGCCCGCCGATGAGGCCCAGCGGCCCAGTGCCGAGACCCAGGCCCAGGGTGGCCCACAGCCCGACCGAGGTCATCGACCCGATCATGAACACGTCGCCGTGGGCGAAGTTGATGAGCTCGATGATCCCGTAGACGAGCGTGTAGCCGATCGCGATCAGGGCCCAGATCGCGCCGTTGGACAGGCCCTGGGCGAAGTTGAAGCCCAGCCGCGTGAGGTCGTGGTGCACGACGGGGTGCCCGGCGACGATGCCGGCCTGATAGCCGTGCGCGAGGTCCCGGATCCCGTAGTAGATCGGCAGGGCCACCAGCGCGATGACCAGGCCCCACCGGCCCGAGGCCCGCCGGACCGCGGCCAGCGGGCGCGCCGCGGGTGCCGGCAGCCTAGGCGTGAACGAGCTTGCTTCCACGAGGGTTTGCGAAGCATATGGAGAGAGGGCGCGGAACGCGCCCTCTCTCACACAGACTCACTACTTAGCGCTGACCGTCTTGGTCGGCGTGATCGTCTTGAGGAACACCGGGTCGCCGTCGGCCCCGACCTTGTAGAGGCCGTAGGACTTCAGCGTGGTGTCACCGTTCTTGTCAAAGCCGTAGGTGCCGAGCACCGAGTTGCGGCTCGTCGTTGAGAACAGCGCGCTGAGCACGGCGGCCTTGTCGTTGCCCTTGGAGCCCAGCTTGGCGATGGTGTCGAGCCCCAGCTTCATGACCTCAAAGCCGTAGATGGCGTACGGGTCAGGACTGCTCGATCCGTACTTGGCCTTGTAGGCCTTCAGGAAGTCCTTGCCTCCCGGGTAGGCCGCGAGGTCCTGGGTGGCCACGGTGCACTGCAGTAGCGGGTCGACGGAAGCCGGGACACCGCCCGCCTTCTGCGAGGTGTAGGAGCTGGTGCAGACGCCGTCGCCGCCGAAGATCTTTGCCTTCGGGAGCGCCGCGTGGACGTCCTTGGTGATCTGCACCGCGCCGTTGGAGACGATGCCCGCGAAGAAGAAGCAGTCCGCGCCCTGGCCCTGGATCGTCGAGGCGTAGGAGCGGAAGTTCGGCGACGTCGGGTCGATTCCGGTGTCGGAGGTGATCGTCACGCCGTAGTCGCCCTTCTCCAGGCCGAGCAGCGTGGCCAGGCCCTGGCCGTAGGCCTCCTTGTCATTGGCCACCGCCACCTTGGTGCAGCCCGCCTGCTTCATCGCGATGAGGTCGGCCGCTGCCTGGATGGAGTCGATCGGCACGATGCGCAGGTAATTGCGCTTGCCCGTTGGGTAGTACTTCTCGGGCTCACCGGGAGCCGAGCCGGGCAGGTTGGTGGTCAGACCGACGTAGGTGTTGGCGGGGCTGACCATCGGGACCCCGGCCTGGTTGAGGATCGGGATGGAGACTTCGGACGCGCCGGAGTTGAATTCGCCGATGTAGTAGACGGCCTTGGAGTCGCCCGCGACCTTACGCGCGTTGGCAGCTGTCTGGCCCGGGTCCCACTTGCCGGCCGCGGCGGTCGAGTCGTCAAGCGACTGGTAGTTGACGCTGAAGTTGCCCGCCTTGTTGCCCGCCTCGGAGAGCGCGAGCTTGATGCCGTTGACCATCGGGTTGGTCTGGGCGCTGGAGGCGCCCTGCAGTGGCAGGCTGGAGTAGATGTCGACGGAGCTGCCGCCGCCTCCGCCCGACCCGCCCGAGCTGCTGCTGCTCGGCGGTGCGCCCGCAGGCGATCCGCCGCTACTGCTGCTCGAGCTGTTGCTGCTGCCACACGCAGCCAACAACAGCAGCGATCCCACGATCAGGCATGCGCTGATCGCCTTTGCGCGAACTCTCATAAAAAGTCGTCCTCCTCATGGTCGACCGGGCTGTCAGTGCCCTCGATTGCGGGAGAGTAGTCGCGCGTTCGGATCGCAACAACCTTTAGGTCGTTGTTTCGCGACCGCGCGCCGCCCCTCTTAACAGAAAGTAAACCCCCCGCCCCGGCGGCGCAACCAACTCTCAGCGGGGCGCAGTCGCCACCAGGGCGCCGCCGCGCGGGCGGCCGAACACGAACGGAGCGAGGTTGGTGTCGCCCGAGGAGATCGAGTAGGTCCCCAGGACCGACTGGCGGCCGTGCAGCGTGCGGAAGTCGCTGACCACCGTTGACCGGGTACCGGCCCCGGTGCCGGCCTCCTTGAGGACCGCGAGGACCGCGGACATGGCCTCGTAGCCGAAGATCGCCTGGGGCACCGGAGCATGGCCGTAGGCGCTGCGAAACGCGGTCACGAATTGCCGGCCGGACGGGGTGAGCGTGGCCGGGGTGAAGCCGGGCGAAGACACGTACAGGTTCTTCTGGACGCCGGCGCTCAGTCCGGCGACGAAGGCGTTTTCATAGAGCGCGGAGGGCGCGAACAGCTTGGCCGTCCCGTTGGCGGCGGCCGCCTGGTCCAGCGCCCTGGCGGCACGCGCCGTGATGTTGCCCCCGTAGAAGACGGCGTCGGCGCTCCCCGCGCTGGAGACCAGACTCATGCTCTCCTTGGCTGCGTCAGCGCGTACCTCGGCGGTGACGGTGGCCCCGTAGGGCGTGCCGTCGTCGGCGACGTAGAGCTTGCTGAGGCCCAGCGAGTGCATCTCCGCGGTGATCGCCTTGGCCTCCTGGGCGGTGGTGGGGACCACGCGCGCGAAGGTCTCGTGGTAGGTGGAGCGCGAGGGATAGAACGTGGTCGGGGAGCCGCTGACCTCCGGCACCGTCTCGGTCAGGTAGGCCGCGGTGTCGGTGGGGCTGACCTGGAGCAGGCCGAGCTCGTTGGTGATCGGGACTGAGTCCTGCGACGTTCCCGGCCCGATCTCGCCCAGATAGGCGATCGCCGTGGAGTTCTGGATGGCACTCCGCGCGTTGTCAGAGATCTCTCTGCCGTGCAGCGTGACGAGTCTGACGCTGAACTTGCCCACGCTCGTACCCGCCTGCTGGAGCGCGAGGTGCTCGGCGGCGAGCACGTCGGCGGCGGTCTGTCCGCCGGCTCCGCCCGGAGGCAGGCCGGCGTAGACGGTCAGCGTCTTGCCGGAGACGGTGACCGCGGAGTTCTTCTGCGCGGCGCAGCCGGCCAGCGTTAACGCCAGCGCGAGCAGCAACCCGCACGCGCTCGCGGCATGCGGGCGGGGCAGCGACGCGCCCAGCATCGATCGCCGAGTTAGTCCCGCCGGCCCGGCAGGTACGGGAGCAGGTTGCGGACGCCGACCGCGATGAGGACCATGACGATGGCGATCATGATCGCGTCCAGGCCGCTGACGTTGAGCGCCCAGATCACGATCCAGATGCAGAGCCCGGCGGTGGCGGTGAGGATCAAGCCCATGGGATCGCAGATGCTAACCGAGCGGGGTCTCAGACAGCGCTGCCGAGAACCCGGCAACAAGGTCGCGGACCGCGGTGGCCGGGTCCGAGGCCTCCCCGGCGGCGCGCACGAGCCGGGTGCCGATGATGACGCCATCCGCGCCCGCGGCGGCTGCGGCCGCCGCCTGCTCAGGGGTGGAGATACCGAACCCGACGGCGACGGGCACCCTCGTATGAGTGGCGACACGCGCCACGATCGAGGCCAGCCCACCGGCTATCTCGCTGCGCTCGCCGGTGGTTCCGGTCACCGACACCGTGTAGAGGAACCCACTCGCCCCGGCGCCGATCCGCTCCAGCCGCTCGGCCGGCGTGGTGGGGGCGACGAGCGGGACGAAGGCCAAACCGCGCGCGCGGCACGCCGGGCGCAGCTCCGTGGCCTCCTCGAGCGGCAGGTCAGGGACGATCAGGCCGCTGACGCGCGCGGCGACGAGCGTGTCGAGGAACCGCTCCAGTCCGTGCGCGAGGATCGGGTTGGCGTAGCACATGAGCACTACCGGGACGCGCTCGGCGATGTCGCGGGCGACCTCGAGCACCGCGGGGAGCGTCGCGCCGCCGCGCAGGGCCACCGTGCCGGCCGCGTGGATCACCGGCCCGTCAGCGAGGGGGTCGGAGAACGGAACGCCCAGTTCGATCAGGTCGGCGCCCCCCTCCGCGTAGGCAACGCCAATGGCCCGCGAGGTCTCCAGGTCCGGGTAGCCGCCCATCAGATACGGCATCAGCGCCGCCCGGCGGCCGTTGGCGCGAGCACGGGCGAAGGCCTCGGCGATGGCCTCGATCCCGGTGGGTGCCTCGGTGGTGGTCACGCGGTCACCGCCTCGTTTCTCACACCCGATCGCCCCGGGCCCGCAGCGCCTCGAGCGCTTCGGCAAGGTCCTTGTCGCCGCGCCCCGACAGGCAGATGAGGTCAAGCTCGGAGTCGGGGTGGGCCAGCGCCCAGGCGATCGCGTGGGAGCTCTCCAGCGCCGGAATGATCCCCTCCAGGCGTGCCGTTCGCTCGAAGGCGTCGAGCGCCTGCGCGTCGGTGATGGCCTCATAGTGGGCGCGGCCCCGATCACGCAGCCACGCGTGCTCAGGGCCGGAGCCGGGATAGTCCAGGCCGGCCGAGATCGAGTGGGCCTCGAGGATCTGGCCGTCCTCGTCCTGCATGATCGCCGAGTAGGCGCCATGCAGGACGCCAGGCGTGCCGGCGACGGTGAGCGGCGCGCCGTGGCGGCCGCTCTCGATCCCCTCCCCTGCGGCCTCGACGCCGATGAGCCGGACGTCCTCGTCGGCCACGAACGGGACGAAGACCCCAATCGAGTTCGAGCCCCCGCCGACGCACGCGATCACGCGATCGGGCAGCCGGCCCGCCGCGTGAAGGATCTGGGCGCGCGCCTCGTCGCCGATGATGCGCTGCAGATCGCGCACGATCGCCGGATACGGCGCCGGCCCGACGCACGACCCGATGATGTAGTGGGTGCTTCCGACGTTGGTGACCCAGTCGCGGATCGCCGCCGAGACCGCCTCCTTGAGCGTGCGGGCGCCGTCCTGGACAGGCTCGACGCGGGCGCCGAGCAGGCCCATGCGCTCAACGTTGGGCTTCTGGCGGCGCATGTCCTCGGTGCCCATGTAGACGATGCACTCCAGGCCGAGCAGCGCACAGGCGGTGGCAGCGGCGACCCCGTGCTGCCCGGCGCCGGTCTCAGCGATGATCCTCGGCTTGCCCATCCGCATCGCCAACAGAGCCTGACCCAGGGCGTTGTTGATCTTGTGGGCGCCGGTGTGGTTGAGGTCCTCGCGCTTGAGGTAGATCGGGTGCCCGGCGACCTCGGAGAGGCGGCGCGCGAGGTAGAGCGGCGACGGCCGTCCCACGTAGTCGCGCAGGAGCCCGTTGAGCTCCTCACCGAAGGCGGGATCGTCACGGGCCGCCACCCAGGCCAGCTCCAGCTCGGCCAGCGCCGGCATCAGGGTCTCGGGCACGTACTGGCCGCCGTAGGGGCCGAAGCGGTGCTCGACCACGCTCATCCGGCGCCCACCGTGGCGGTGGTGCCGGCGACGGCCTCGGCGAACGCGCGCACCTTGTCGTGGTCCTTGCGGCCAGGGGCGGACTCGACACCGCTGGCGACATCGACCGCGTATGGCCTGACGGCCGCGATCGCGTCGGCGACGTTGCCAGAGGTCAGGCCGCCGGAGAGGATCAACGGCACGTCGCGCGGGTGCGACCGCGCCAGGTCCCAGGCGAAGGTCTCGCCGGTGCCGCCGGGGACGCCCTTGCGGTAGCTGTCGAGAAGATGGAAGTCCGTGTGGAAGGCGTTGAGCGCCTGGATGTCGGCGCCGCTGCGCACCCGGGCGGCCTTGATCACCCGGCAGCCGGTGCGCCGCGCCGCCTCGCCACAGAAGGCCGGCCCCTCATCCCCGTGGAACTGGAGCAGGGTCAGCCCGATCTGATCGGCGGCCCGCGTCACCTCGTCCAGGGTGGGGTTGACGAAGACGCCGGCGATCTGAACATGGCGGCGGTGCGTGGCCGCGATCTCAGCCGCGACGTCGGTGCGACAGCGACGCGGCGAGCGCGCCCACAGGATCACCCCCAGCGCCCAAGCCCCGGCGGCGACCACAGCGTCGGCGTCCTCGGGATCGGTGAGGCCGCAGAACTTGATCTTGGTGGGGTGGACATCCACAGCCCACATCGTACGAACGACGACGACGCTACTTGCCCGATGCCGGCGAGACGGTCCGGCTGCCGAGCGTCACCGTGACGGTGTGCAGCCGATGATCGCGCCGGATCTCCATCTGCAACTGCTGCCCAGGACTGCGGGTGGAGACGATCGCCAGCACGTCGGGGATCGAGTGGATCGGCACTGTGTCGACCTTGACGATGGTGTCGCCCTCCTGGATCCCGGCGTGCTGGGCAGGACTGGGCTTGGTGACGTCACCGACCAGGGCGCCCGCGCCCGACCGGAGCTTGCTCTTGGCGGGCGTGGCGATCCCCAGGTAGGCGACCTTCGGCGTCTCGTTGCGGTTGACCCTCGAGAGAATCGTGTCCGCGGTGTCGATGGGGATGGCAAAGGCGACCCGCTGGGCGAACTCGGAGCCCCCGGTGATCATCTGGGAGTTGATCCCGATCACCCGGCCGAAAGCGTCGATGAGCGGCGCCCCCGAGTTCCCGGCGTCTGGAGCCTGGTCGACCTGGATGACGTTGTTGATGCGGCTGCCGTCGGCCGCCTCGATGGTGTGCTGGAGCGCCGACACGCTCCCGGTGGTCAGCGTCCGATCGACTCCGAACGGGTTGCCGATCGTCAGCGTCGGGTCGCCCACGCGGACCGAGGTGGAGTCCCCGCGCACCAGCGGGATGACCGGTTGGACGCCGTGCATGTCGGTGCGCAGCACTGCCAGGTCGTTGCGCTGGTCCACGGCGACGACGCTGGCGCTGCGCACGACCGAGTTCTCGAACTCGACCGTCACCCCCTTGGAGCGGTCGGCGCCGTCGATCACGTGATAGTTGGTGAGGATGTCGCCGAGGCGATCGACCACGAAGCCGGTGCCGGTGGACGTCTGGCTCTCGGGGGCGTGGAACAGGTTGAAGGAGCTGTCGACCTGCTCGAGGAGCTTGGCGCGGACGAGAACCACCCCGGGCGAGAAGCGGTCGTAGATCTGAAGCGGGGTCTGGCCGCCGATCGGATCGGCCGTCTTCTGGGACACCAGAGGTGCTTGGTCGACGATCGTCTCGGTCTGACTGCGGCTCGCCACGCCGGACAGCAGGAGTGCGCCGCCGACGACGAGGCCGCCGAGAACCGCCGAGACAAAGTGCGACTTCAGCAGGCGACGCATCCGCACGAGTGTCGCGCCACCCCCTAACCGCAGCTAAACGCGCCCGGCCGGGCGTCGCAGGGCCAGGATCCGGCAGGCCTCCTCGACATCGGGCGAGCGCATCAGCGCCTCGCCGACGAGCACCGCATCCACGCCTGCGGCGGACAGCCGCTCGAGCTCCGCGCGAGTGCGCCAGCCGGACTCTGAGACGACGACGGCGCCACCGGGCATCTGGTCCAGCAGCGCGAACGTCCGCTCGGTGTCGACCTGCAGCGTGGTGAGGTCGCGGTTGTTGATGCCGATGACCGTCGCCCCGATCCCGCCGGCCACTTCGAGCTCATCGGCGTCGTGGACCTCGACCAGGACGTCCAGGCCGAAGGACACCGCCTCGGCGTGCAGCCGAGCCAGCGCAGCGGGATCCAGGGCGGCCACGATGAGCAGGATCGCGTCGGCACCGCGGGCCACCGACTCGGCGACCTGGTAGGAGTCGACGATGAAGTCCTTACGCAGGATCGGCAGCCGCGCTGCCAAACGCGCCGCGGCGAGGTCGTCGAGGCTGCCCGAGAAGCTGTGGGGCTCGGTGAGGATCGACAGCGCGGTGGCGCCGCCTCGCTCATAGGCGCCCACCACGTCCTGGAGGTCCAGATCGTCGCGGATCACCCCCGCCGAGGGAGAGCTGCGCTTGTGCTCGGCGATGACCGAGATCCCGATACCGGTGCGCAGTGCCTCGGCGAAGGCGCGGGGCGGGTCAGTGGAGAGGCGCGCTTGGGCGGCGCGGCGCGCCTCGTCGAGCGGGATGCCACTCCGACGCGCCGCGACGTCCTGGCGGGTGCGCTCGATGATGGGGGTCAACGCGTTCACACCTGTTCACCTGCCTGGCGGGGCGAGCCGCTGGGTCGCGGTCACGAAGCGCTCCAGCGCAGTCGCCGCCGCGCCCGAGTCCACGGCCTCCTGGGCCGCGGTGACCCCCTGGGCGAGGGTGGGGGCGCCTCCTCCGGCGTAGATGGCCGCGCCCGCGTTGAGCACGGCCAGCTCCCGTGCCGCGTCGGCCTCGCCGGCGAAGATGCGCCGCGCGGTGTCGGCATTCTGCTGCGGGTCGCCGCCGGGGATCTCCTCGGCTGGGGCAACGGCAAGCCCCACATCGGCGGGGGCCACGTCGTAACTTGATATCTCACCATCGAGGACCTCGACGACATGGGTGGGCGCCGAGATGCTCAGCTCGTCCAGGCCGTCGTGGCTGGAGACCAGGAGCGCGTGTTCGGTGCCCAGGAGCGCCAGGGCCCCGGCCATCTTCTCCAGGTAGGCCGGGTCGGCGACCCCGATGAGCTGGCGCGGGGCGCCCGCCGGATTGGTCAGCGGGCCGAGGAAGTTGAAGATCGTCCGGACGGCCAGCTGGGCGCGCACCGGCATGACGTAGCGCGTCGCCTGGTGGTGGGCGGGGGCGAACATGAACCCGAAGCCGACCTCGTCGATGCACTGGGCGACCGCTCCCGGCGTGAGGTCGATCCGCGCCCCCAGCGCCTCCAGGACATCGGCGGAGCCTGACAGCCCGGTGGCCGACCGGTTGCCGTGCTTGGCCACGGTGCAGCCGGCGCCGGCGGCGATGAGCGCGGCGGTGGTCGAGACGTTGAAGGTGCGCCGCCCGCCCCCCGTGCCAGCCGTGTCGAGCAGGCCGTCGCGCGCGACGGTCACGCTGGCTGCGAACCCGCGCATGGTCCGCGCGAGCCCGGCGAGCTCTTCCACTGTCTCCCCCTTCGTGCGCAGCGCGATGAGGAAGGCCGCGATCTGCACGTCGGAGGCGTTGCCCGACATGATCTCCGCCAGGACCTCGGCGGTCTGGTCGGCGCTGAGATCGCGGCGGTTGGCGAGCGCGTCGATCGCTCTCGTCAGCAGGTCCGACGTCGCGTTCACCATGGCAGCGTGGGGTCGGCGGGCTCCAGATCCGGCCACGGCTGGGGCATCTCGCCGGACGGTGGGGCGTGCTGGGTCAAGAAGTTGGCCAGCAGCTCGCGTCCGCGCTGGGTGAGGATCGACTCCGGGTGAAATTGGACCCCTTCGGCGGGCAGCTCCTTGTGCCGGACCGCCATCACGACGCCCTCGGCCTCAGCGCTGCATTCGAGCGTGGGCGGCAGCGAGGGCTCGGCGATGAGCGAGTGATAGCGGCCGACCTCGAGTGGGCTGGGCAATCCGCGGAAGATCGTGCGACCGTCGTGCTCGATGCGCGCGGTCTTGCCATGGACGGGCCGATGGGTGACGACGCGGCCGCCCCAGGCCTGGACGAGCGCCTGGTGTCCGAGGCAGACGCCCAGGGTGGGGATCCCAGCCTCGGGGAAGCGGCGCACCGCCTCCAGCGAGATCCCGGCGTCGTCGGGGGTGCACGGCCCGGGCGAGACGATCACGCGGTCATAGCCGCGAATGAGCAACTCGTCCACCGTGGCACGGTCGTTGCGGACCACCTCGATCTCGGGGGCGGGCCGGGACGTCGTCCCGACGTACTGGACGAGGTTGTAGGTGAAGCTGTCGTAGTTGTCGACGACGAGGACCCGCACTCGGGGCAACCGTACCTCTTCAATGCGATGGCGGCGCCACGGCCACTGGGGGCGGCGCTACGGCCACTCGGGCTGCGCCACTGCGAGGTTGATGGCCTCCAGCACAGCGCGCGACTTGGCTTCGGATTCGCGGAACTCGTAGTCGGGCTTGGCGTCGGCCACGGTGCCACCGCCCGCCTGGATGTGCGCGACGCCGTCCTTGACCACCACCGTGCGGATGTGGATGCAGGTGTCCAGCTCACCGGTGTAGCTGGCCCACCCGATCGCCCCGCCGTAGCCGCCCCGCTTGACCGGCTCGAGCTCGTCGATGATCTGCATTGCTCTGACCTTGGGGGCGCCCGACAGCGTCCCGGCGGGTAGGACCGAGCGCAGCGCCGCCAGTGCGTCCACCCCGGGGCGCAACTCGCCCACGACGCTGGAGACGATGTGCATGACATGGCTGTAGTTCTCGACGGCCATGAAGCTCTCGACCTGCACCGAGCCGTACTCGCACACCCGCCCCAGGTCGTTGCGGCCGAGGTCGACGAGCATGACGTGCTCGGCCCGCTCCTTCTCGTCGGCGAGCAGGTCCTTGGCCATCGCCGCGTCGGCCTCCGGCGACCCCTGGCGCGGGCGGGTCCCGGCGATCGGCCGCGTTGAGACCCGCCTCCCGCGGACCGTGATGAGCGGCTCGGGGCTCGCCCCGGCGATCTCGAAGTCGCCGAAGTCAAGGAAGTACATATACGGACTGGGATTGACGGCCCGAAGCCCTCGGTAGATCGAGAACGCCTCCACCGGCACCGGCGCCGACCAGCGCTGGGACGGGACAACCTGGAAGGCGTCGCCGGCGTAGATGTACTCGATGATGCGCGACACCATCGCCTCAAAGCCCTCGCGGGCCATGTTGGACTGAAACCGAGGCGCGGTCCGGGCGTCGGAGTGGATCGGCACCGGCAGCGGGCGCGCCAGGCCCCAGCGGACCTCGGCGATGGTCTCCCTGGCCCGGCGATAAGAGCCCTCGAGATCCTCGTCGGCGTAGACATTGGCCACGACCGTGGTGGTGCGCTTGAAGTGATCAAAGACGATGACGGCGTCGGTGAGCATCAGCGCCAGGTCGGGCACACCGACGGGATCGGGGTTGGGCTCGCCCAACGGCTCGACCGTGCGTACCAGGTCGTAGGCGAACATGCCGACCGCACCGCCGGCGAACGGCGGCAGTCCGGGCAGCGGCGCGACGCTGAAGCCGCCGAGCTCCGCGGCGGCGAGGGCATACGGATCCCCTGCGTCGCCCAGCGACCAGCGCAGCACCTTGCGTGGGCGCACGCCGATGAACGAGTAGCGCCCGACGCGGCCCTGCTCCGCGGACTCCAGTAGGAACGAGGGGTGCGTCGGATCGCGGAGCTTCAGGTAGGCCGAGACGGGGGTCTGGCAGTCGTCGATGAACGTCTGGTGCAGTGGGATGAGGTTGTGGTCGCGCGCCAGTTCGCGCACCTGCGCCAGCGACGGGACCGGCTCGGTGGCGTTCAGCTCAGCGCTGGCGACGGCCATCGAGCACCCGCTCGGCGTCAGCCAGGCTCAGGTTGCGCCCGCGTAGGAGAACGGCCAGGTGATACAGGACGTCGGCGCTCTCCTCGGCGACGCGCTCGTCTGACTCCTGCCGCGCGGCACGGACGATCTCCTCGGCCTCCTCCTGGACCTTGGCGCCCGCCAGCGCGGGGTCGTCGAGCAACGTGACGGTGTAGGAGCCTTCGGGTCGCGTGCGGGCGCGGTGCTCGATCGTGCGCTCCAGCGTGCCGAGCACCTCGCCGGGCGCCTGGGGCTCGAGGTCGCCGCGGTGAAAGCAGGTGCGCTCGCCGGTGTGGCAGGCGGGCCCGGTCGGCTCCACGAGGGCCAGCAGGGCATCGCCATCGCAGTCGTAGCGGATCGCGCGGACCACCAGCGTGTTGCCCGACGTCTCGCCCTTGTGCCACAGCGCCTGGCGGCTGCGGCTGTAGAAGTGCACCTCACCGGTCCGGCGGGTCAGGGCGAGCGCCTCGGCGTTCATGTAGGCGAGCGTGAGGACCTCGCCGGTCCGCCAGTCCTGCACGATGCACGGGACGAGCCCGCGCTCGTCAAATGCCACGTCGGCGTCGTCCACGCCGCTGATTTTAGGCGTGAGGAGCGCGCGGGCTCACCTCGCGGGCGGCGCGGGTCAGGCGGCGGAGAAGAGCGCGACGATCTCGGCCGGGCTCCAGCGCGCCAGGAGCGCGGCCATGTCCGTCGCGCTCACCGCCGGTGAGAAGAGATGGCCCTGGCCAAACTCGCACCCGAGGGAACGCAGCCGGCGCAGCTGGGCCGGAACCTCGATCCCCTCGGCGATCACCGGCAGCCCCAGGCTATGGGCCATGGCCACGGTGCTGCGGATGATCACCTCGCCGCCCTCACGGTCTGAGCCGAGCTCGGCGACGAAGCTGCGGTCGATCTTCAGCGCGTCGACGGGGAAGCGATGCAGCGCTGACAGCGACGAATATCCGGTGCCGAAGTCGTCGAGGTGCAGGCCCACGCCCCCGGAGCAGACATCGGCAAACACGTCACGGGTGTGCTCGGGCTCGGCGATGAGCGTGCTCTCGGTGATCTCCAGCTTGAGGGCCGCCGGCGGCAGCTGGTTGCGCTGGATCGCCGCGTGCAGCTCGGCTGCCAGGCCCGGATCGTCGAGCTGGCGACCGGACAGGTTGACGCTCATGCAGACCTCGTCTGAGATCAGGCCACGGCGGCGCCAGGCCGCAAGCGACCCCAGCGCCGTCCGCAGCACGTGCCGCCACAAAGCTCCGATCAGCCCGGTGTCCTCGGCGATGGGGATGAACTCCGATGGCGAGACCTTCCCCCAGTCCGCGGGCCAGCGCGCAAGCGCCTCCATGCCACAGATGTCGCCCGTGGCAAGGCTGACGATCGGCTGGTAGTGGATGTCGAGCAGGGCGCATTGCACCACCTGGCGCAGCTCGTTCTCGCGGGCCAGGCGGTCCACCACCCTGCGGCGCATGGCCTCGTCGAAGACCGCCGCGCGGCCGCGCCCGCGGCGCTTGGCGTGGTACATGGCGATGTCGGCATTGGCCAGCAGATCGGCGGGCGTCAGCTCGGCGCCATGGAGGGCGACCCCGACGCTGATGCTGGAGAACAGGTCGTGGCCGTCGATCTCAAATGACGGCCTCAGGGCCTCGAGAATGCGGTCGGCGACGAGCATCGCCTCGGCCGGGTCCCCGATCTCCTGCAGCAGGACCGCGAACTCGTCGCCGCCGAGCCGCGCCACCGTATCCCCCGGCCGTACGGCGGTGGCCAGCCGGGCCGCGAGCGCGACGAGGAGCTTGTCGCCGACGGCGTGACTGAGGCTGTCGTTGACGAGCTTGAAGCGATCAACGTCCATGAACAGCACCGCGCACGCCGGCCGCGGGTCGCGCGTCAGCCGTGCCAGCGTCTGGCGGACCCGGTCCATGAAGAGCGTCCGGTTGGGCAGGCCGGTGAGGCTGTCGTGCAGGGCGTCGTGCGCCAAGCGCAGCTGGGCCAGCCGGCGGTCGGTGACGTCGGACATCGAGCCGGCCATCCGCGTGGCGCGTCCGTCCTCGGCGCGCGTCGCCAGACCCCGGGTCAGCACCCAGCGCCAGCCGCCGTCGCCGTGGCGCATGCGGTGCTCGGCGCGAAGGTGCGGTGACCGGCCCTCCAGGTGCTCCCGGACCGCCGCGCGCACGCGCGTCAGGTCGGCGGGATGGACGAGCTCAAACCACGTCTCGGGGCCCAGGTCTCCGCCCTCGGGCTGGGGGCGACCCAAGATCGCGTGCCACCGTGGCGAGAGGTAGAGCGTGTCCGAGATGAGATCCCAGTCCCAGATGCCGTCGTTGGCGGCGCGAACGGCCAGGGCGTAGCGCTCCTCGCTACGGGCCAGGTCGGTGACGGCGCGGCGCTGGGTGAGCGTCTGGCTGTCGGCCGGCACCGGGGGTGCGGGCGCCGCGGGGGCGGGAGCAGGTGAGTGTTCGGTCGCGAGAGCCATATGAGGGTCGTCGGCCCTCAAAATCGGTGTTTTGCGCGCCAAGCTGGCCCATCGCTGCAGCTTTGCGCGAAATGCGCAGCAAAGTTGAAGCCCGAACCTCTACGTCCGGTCGCGTTGTTGCGCCGTGGCCCGGGCTATTCGATGCCGAGGCGGTCGAGCACGCGCTCGTCGCCGCGCCAGTGTCTCCGGACCCGCACCGAGAGCTCCAGGTGCACATGGCTGCCCAGCTCGCGCTCGATGGCCCGGCGCGCGGCCGTACCGATCGCCTTGATCATCCGGCCGCCGGAGCCGATGAGGATCCCTTTCTGGGACTCGGTCTCCGACAGGACCACGGCCTCGATCCGCACCAGGTCCGGACGCGGATACGAGATCTCCTCCACCTCGACCTCGACCGCGTGCGGGATCTCCTCGCGGGTGCGCGCCAACACCTGCTCGCGCACCAGTTCGGCGAGCACCACCGCGGGCGACTGGTCCGAGTGTTGCGTCGCCGCGAAGTAGTGCGGCCCGAGGGGCAACAGGCCCACCAGGTGGTCCACCAGCGCGGGCACCCCGGCGCCGGTACGCGCGCTGACCGGAAAGATCTCGGTGGCGATGTCGAGCGCCTCAGCGTCGTGCAGAGTCGCAGCTACGCGCGCCTTCTCCGCGCGGTCGACCTTGTTGACGGCCACGGTCACCGGGACGTTGGCGCCCCTGAGCAGCGCCGCAATGAAGCGATCTCCGGGGCCGAGGCCCTGCTGGGCGTTGACCACGAGCAGGCAGCCGTCGGCGTCGGCCAGCTCGCGCTCGACGCGATGCTGCATCCGCTCGGTGAGAGCGTCGCGCGGCCGCTGAACGCCCGGCAGGTCGACCAGCACGAGCTGCCAGTCAGCGCCGGTGGCGACGCCGCGAATGGCGCGCCGCGTGGTCTGGGGCTTGTCGGAGACGATCGCCACCTTGGCGCCCACGATGGCGTTGGCGAGCGTGGACTTGCCGACGTTGGGGCGCCCCGCGAGCGCGACGAAGCCCGAGCGGGTCGCGCCAGGCGATGTCGCAGCCGCCCGGGGAACCCCGGGCGCGCTCGGCTCTGCGGGAGTCAGGTCACCCACCGCATGAGCTCGGCTTGGAGGGCCAGCATCTCGCCGTCGTCGGTTTCGTGGTCCATGCCGCTGAGATGCAGCGCGCCGTGGACGACAGCCTCGCGCAGATCCTCGGTCTGGGGCGGGCAGATGACGATGTCGCCCAGCTCCCGCGGGCCGGCGCTGGCGCCATCCTCGTCGACGCCAAAGGACAGCACATCGGTGGGCGTGTCGATGTGGCGGAACTGGAGATTGAGCTCGCGGCTGCGGTCCTCGTCGACGAACTCGATCGCCACGTGGCCCTCCTCGATCCCGGCCGAGGCGAGCGCCAGCGCACACAACTCCTCGAGCTCCACCGCCGTGGGCGGAGGCACGGTCGCTCCTCCCGGATCGGCGGGGTCGACCGCGTCGATCCCGATCACCTCGACGTCGAGCATGCGGGCCTCGCCTACGCTCGCCTGCGGGGGCGCAACTCCGACGCCGCCCGCTGGGAGTTTTCGTTATAGGCGGCCACGATCCGCCGCACCAGCTTGTGGCGCACGACGTCCTCGTCGCCGAAGCGCACGAAGTCGATGTCCTCGACGCCATCGAGGATGTCCGAGACGACGATCAGGCCCGAGTCCTGCTCGCGCGGCAGGTCCACCTGGGTGATGTCTCCGGTGACGACCATCTTGGAGTTGAAGCCAAGCCGGGTGAGGAACATCTTCATCTGCTCGGGAGTGGTGTTCTGGGCCTCGTCGAGGATGATGAAGCTGTCATTTAGGGTCCGGCCACGCATGAATGCCAGGGGCGCCACCTCGATGACCCCGCGCTCCAGGTGCTGGCTGACGCGTTCGGGGTCGAGCATGTCGTGCAGGGCGTCAAACAGCGGGCGCAGGTAGGGATCGACCTTGGCCATGAGGTCGCCCGGGAGGAAGCCCAGGCGCTCGCCGGCCTCGACGGCGGGCCGGGTGAGGATGATGCGGTTGACCTCGCGCCGGCTCAGTGCGCCGGCGGCCAGGGCGACCGCCAGGAAAGTCTTGCCGGTGCCCGCCGGGCCGATGCCAAAGGTGATCGTGTTGTTACGGATGGAGTCGACGTAGCGCTTCTGGTTGACGGTCTTGGGTGCCACGCGCGTGGCGCGGTGGCGCCAGACGACGTCCTCCAGGATCTCTGAGGGGGACTCGTGCTCGTCCAGGGCGCGAGCCACCGCCTCCACGGTGCCCGGAGCGATGTCGTGGCCCTGGGTGATCAGGTCTGAGAGCTCGCGCACGACCGTGGCGCCCGACTCCACGGCGGCTTCGTCACCCTCCAGCGTGAGCACGTTGCCACGCAGGAACACGTCGGCATCGAGATGGCTCTCGAGCGTTCGCAGCACCGCGTCCTGGCTGCCGGCCAGTTCGGCCGCCACCGCGTTCTCGAGCTCGATCGTGCGACGCACTATCGCCGGGCCGCTCCCCTAGGACCCCAGGGCCTCGCGCACCCGTGCGGAGGTCCGCTTGCCGTCGGCACGACCGCCCGACGCGGCCATCACCGCCTTCATCACCTGGCCCATGTCCCTCAGGCCGCTCGCGCCCGTCTCGCCGATCGCGGTGGTGATCAACTGGTCGAGCTGCTCGTCGGACAGCTCCGCCGGCAGGTAGCCGGCGATGAGCACGGCCTCTGACTCCTCCTGATCGGCGAGCTCCGGACGCCCGCCGTCGCGGAACTGCGTGGCGGCCTCGAGGCGGCGCTTGCGCTCACGGCGCAGCACGGCGATCTCATCGTCGGAGCCTTCCTTCTCGGCCTTCTGCAGCTCGGACAGCACGAGACGCAGCGCGGTGACGCGCTGTCTCTCGCCCGCCTTCATGGCGCCGGTGATATCGCTGCGGAGCTGCTCGGTGACAGTCATATGTCCACCTCTCAGGATAGCCCTCGGTGGCCCCGGACCCCGCCGGACGACGCCGAGGCGAACGCCGCCGCACCGGATACCGCCGTCACGTCACCGCGCAGCGCAGGCCGTCGGCGTGGAGCTCCAGGCATTCCGCGTCGACCAGCGCCCCGCGAGGCCCAGCGCCGGCCGGCAGATAGCAGCGCGTGTAGTCCGCGGTGTAGCCCGAGCACTGGGTGTCGGCGATCTTGTCGATGAGCACCCGCTCTCGCGCACCCAGCCGCGCCGTACGGTGCAGCCGCGAGCGCAGCTCCGAGCGGCCGCGCAGCACCGCCGAGCGCCGCTTCTTCTCCGCGGGCTCGACGCGGTCCCCCAGGTCGGCCGCCACCGTGCCGGGTCGCGGCGAGTAGGGGAACACGTGCACACGAGTGATCCCCGCGGCGTCGACGGCGTCCAGAGTGCGCTCGAAGGCGGCGGCATCCTCGGTGGGGAAGCCGACGATGATGTCCGTGGTGACGTTGATGCCGCCGCGCGCGGCCCCCGCCTCACGCACCCGGGCGATGTGCTCCAGGTACTCATCGACGCCGTAATGGCGACCCATGGCGCGCAACACCTCGTCGTCGCCGGACTGCATCGGGACGTGCAGATGCGGACACACCTTGGGCTCGGTCAAAAGCGCCTCGAGCAGCGAGTCCTTGACGTGAATCACCTCGACGCTGGAGAGCCGGACCCGCTCCACCCCGGGAATTCCGGCCACCGCGATCATCAGCTCGCCCAGCTCCAGCCCCTCCTCGGGGTCGCGGTAGTCCCCCACGCTGATCCCCGTCATCACCATCTCGGGCTGACCGGTGCGGACGCGCTCGGCGACCTCGGACAGGATCGCGCTCGCCGGGCGCGAGCGAGCCGAGCCGCGGACGGTGGGGATGATGCAGTAGGCGCAGTGGCAGTCACAGCCGTCCTGCACCTTGACGAAGCCGCGCGTGCGAGCGGCCTGGACCTGCGCCCCGGCCCCGAGCTTGCCCCCCGCGCGCTCACGCGCCAATACGTCGTGCTCCAGATCCACACACCCGAGATCGTCCTCGGCGCCCATCGCGGCGGCGACCTCGTCGGCGGAGCCGACAAACGGCGTCACCCGCTCATCGATGTCTCCGAACTGGGCGGCGTTGAGGTTGACGGCGCAGCCGCCGACGAATACACGCTCGGCGCTTCGCACCGACCGTCGGACCGATTGGCGCGACTTGGCCTCGGCCTCGGCGGTGATGCAGCAGGTGTTGATGACGTGCAGCTCCGCCTCTGACTCGGGCGCCTCGGTGTGGCCGGCGGCGAGCAGGGAACGGCGGGCGAGCATGGCGTCCGCCTGGGACACCTTGCAACCGAGGAACTTAACCGCGAACGAGGCCACGCGCCGGAGAAGGTAGCGCGTGGCCTCGCCGCCGGCTCAGCTGCGATAGCCGCTCGCGACCGGAGGACCTTCGTACTCCTCGACGGCGATGTCACGCCCGGGTGTCCTCGAGACGGCACGCTTCGAGAGGAGAGAGGGCTCTTGCGAAAAGCCAGCCCGAGGCTTTGGCCGTGGCGCGACGATGTCAAGGAGTAGGCCACCGAGTGTCACTCCCATCGCGAGTGGGTTTGGCAACTGTTCACCTCCTTCAGTCTGTTTCTGGATCACAAGCGACGCTCAGAAGGATGCGTCACCCGCGCCGGATCGACATGGGGCGCGTGTACAGGATTCGCTGCGCGGCGCTTGTCCATCCGGACGGTCAGGCGCCGATCAGCAGCAGAGCCGCCCAGTCGCCCGAGACCCGCCGTTCGCGCTCGCGGTGCCCGCGCCGCGCGTAGGCCGCAGCGACGCCGTCAGCCTCGGTGGCCAGCAGGCCGCTGAGGATCAAGGTCGGCGGCAGCTCACGCTGGGACGCGGCCCAGGTGACCAGTGGGCCGCCGAGCACGTTTGCCGCCCCACAGTCCGCGCGTGGGGCCTGCTCGACACGCATGTCGAAATCGCGCACGTCGAGCTCGACGCCGTTGCGCGCCGCGTTCTCGCGCGTGGCGGTGGTTGCGGCCCGGTCATAGTCCAGCGCGATCACCGGCGCGAAACCCAGCTTGGCGGCCACGATGGACAGGACGCCCGAGCCGCAGCCGACATCGATGAACGAGCCGGATCGCGCATCGCTGTCGAGGTCGACCATCAGCTCCAGGCACAGCCGGGTGGTGGCGTGCGACCCGGTGCCGAAGGCCTGGCCCGGATCGACCACCACGTCGAGCGCGGTGCCGCCGGGCGGCTCCCAGGGCGGGCGCACGGTGAGCCGATCTCCGATCACCAACGGGCGGTGGAAGCTGCGCCAGCGCTCGGCCCAGTCGTCGGCGATCTCCCGCGTGGACACGTCGACGTAGGCGCCGCCCGCGGCGGCTCGCAGGTCGGGGACCGCCGGAAGCTCGCCGGGCGCGCCGTAGACCGCGTACTCGATCACGTCGGGCGAGACCTCCACCTCCTCGACCCCGCTGGGCGCGAGCTCGAGCAGCTCGGCCAGGACGAGCTCGGCCTGGCGGCGGTGGACGCGGACGGCGAGGCGGAGCACCGAGCCTGCGCTCACGCGCCGAAAGCGCGCTTGAGCTTGCCCAGCACGCCCTCGTCGGTGCGCAGGTTGTGCTCGGTGAGGCTGTCGGACAGCTCCTGGAGGAGCTCTCGTTGCTCCTTTTTGAGATGTCGCGGGACGACGACGTTGACGATCACCCGCAGGTTGCCGCGATGACGGCCGCGCAGAGCGGGCATGCCCTGGCCGCGGATGTTGATCGACTCGTGGGGCTGGATGCCGGCCGGGATCTCCAGATCGGTGGTGCCCTCGAGCGTCGGCACCTGCACCGTGGTCCCCAGAGCCGCCAGCGGTGCGGCCACGTCGACCACAGTGACCAATTCGTCGTCGTGACGCACGAACCGGGGGTCCTGCTTGACGCGGACCTGGACGTAGAGGTCGCCGGGCGGGCCACCGCGCTCGCCGGCGTGCCCCCGACCCGAGATCCGGATCCGCTGACCGTCGTCGATCCCCGCAGGGACGTCGACTGACACCTTGACCCGCTCCACCTTGCGCCCGCGGCCGCCGCACTCCTCGCACGGGGTCTGGGGCACCTTGCCCTCGCCGTGGCAGACGTCGCACACGGCGGCGCGGACCATCTGGCCGAACGGGGTGCGCGAGATCACGCGCAGCTGGCCGGTTCCGTCGCAGTTGGTGCAGGTCTCGATCGGGGTTCCGGGCTCGGCGCCGTTGCCGCGGCAGTGCTCGCACGTCGAGACGGCGTCGAAGGACACTTCGACGGGCGCCCCGCGCGCGGCCTCCACGAGCGTGATCTCGGCACCCACGGCGACATCGCCGCCCTGGACCGCGCCGCCCGCCCGGCCGCCGCCGCCGCCGAACATCCCGCCGCCGAAGGCGCCGCCGCCGAAACCACCGCCGCCGAAGAACGCCTCGAAGATGTCGGCCACTGAGCCGAAGCCCTCGAAGTTGGGGGCGTAGCCGCCCTGGCGCAGGCCCTCGTGGCCGTAGCGGTCATAGGTGGCGCGGCGGTCGGAGTCCGACAGCACCTCGTAGGCCTCCGCGGCCTCCTTGAAGCGGTCCTCGGCGTCAGGCTCTGAGTTGACGTCGGGGTGCAACTCGCGGGCCAGGCGCCGAAACGCCTTCTTGATCTCGGCGTCCTCAGCGTCCCGGGAGACCCCCAGGACCTCGTAGTAGTCGCGTGGCATCTTCGTCCCACTCATCGTTCGTCGTACACGTCGGCGACGAAACGGGAGAGCTGGGCCGCCGCCTCACGGACGGTGCGAATCGCGTGTCCGTAATCCATGCGCAGTGGGCCGATCACCGAGACCGCACCCAGCGTCCGCTGGGGCAGGCCGTAGCTGGCCGCCACCAGGGCCAATGAGCGCAGGGCCGGCACCTCGTTCTCGGCGCCGATCCGGACGGCCAGGGGATGGCCGGCCGACAGCGCCGAGCGCAGGAAGCCCAGGACCGTCACGCGGCGCTCGAGCATCTCCATGAGCTGATTGAGCTCAGAGACGTCGCCGACGCGGCCGGTGGTGAGCAGCTTGCCCGTGCCCTCGACGTACAGCGTGGCCATAGCCGACTCCTCGAGGTCGGTGAACACCGGCGCCAGCGCATCCAGGAAGGCCGCCTCCGTGGCCGACAGGGCAGGGTCGTGCAGCCGCTGGTACAGAATGCGCCCGCCCAGCCCGAGCCCGACGAGCCGCTCGTTGAGGTAGCTGGCCGCCCAGTCGGCCAGGCCCGTATCGACGGGACGCTGGAAGGTGAAGAGCCGCTTGGTCACGCCGCCTGTGGACGTGATGACCACCACCATCAGCACCTGGGGCTGGAGGGCCAGCACCTCCACGTGGCGAATGGTGGAGGTCTCGATCGGAGGCGCCGTGACGATCGCCAGCAGGTTGGTCACCTGCGACAGGGCCTCGCTGGTCACGCGCATCGCCTCGTCCAGTTCGCGCCGCACCAGGCTCAGCGACAGCGACGGCCCCGATGACGTCTCCGGCAGCAGGCGGTCGACGAAGTAGCGGTAGCCGGCCTCGGTGGGGACGCGGCCGGCGCTGGTGTGCGGGTGCGCCAGCAGTCCCAGCTCCTCGAGGTTGGCCAGCTCGTGGCGGATCGTCGACGGCCCCCACTCGAACGCCGTGCTGAGTGCCTTGGACCCCACGGGGGCCCCGGCATCGAGGTATTCCTGTACCAGACGGCCCAGGACGAGCTCTTGGCGTTCGGTCAGCATCCTTCGAGATTGTAGGTAGGCCCTGACAGGTTTCCTGAGGGGCTCACCATCACCGGGCGGCGGCGGCCTACGGACGGATGGTCGCCTCGCCGTTGCGGATGATCCGCTTGCCATTCTGGGTGGCCTCGGAGGACACCGTGGCCCGCTCGCCGTCCACGTCGCGCACCGTGCCGCTGACCACGAGCTCTTCCTCCATCATCCCCAGGCCGCGGAACTGAACCGAGAGCCGCTCGAGCTTGTCGGGGCCACCCAGGGCCTCGGTGTGGGCGCGCGCCACCTGGGCCATGGTCCACAGTCCGTGGAGGATCCGGCCGGGCAGGCCGACCTGCTTGGCGAACTCCTCGTCGACGTGGATCGGGTTGAAATCGCCCGAGGCGCCCGCGTAGCGGACGGTGAGGTAGCGGTCGGGGGTGACCTTGAGCTCAAAGGTGTCACCGGGGTCCATGGCGATCACCCCGTACGCACGATGTGGGTCCAGGTGCCGACGCAGACGGTCTCGTCGTTCTGGTTGCGGCTGTTGGTCTCAAACACGTAGAAGCCCATCCCGCCGCGCTCGGAGGCGTCGGCCAGCGTCGCCGTGGTGGTGATCTCGTCGCCGGCGACGACGAGCGGACCCCAGCGAAACTCCTGGGAGCCGTGAACCATGTGGGCGAAGTCGATCCCGACGTCGGGGTCGAACAGGCCGGGCAGGATCGCCGCGTTTGAGTAGACGACGGCGAACATCGGGGGCGCCACGACATCCGCAAAGCCGGCCGCCCGCGCCGCCTCGTGGTCGACGTGGACGGGGTTGTCCTCGCCCACCGCGAAGGCGTACTCCTTGATCTTCTCCCGGCCGACGGCGTAGAGCGTCGGGGGGTAGGTCTTGCCGATCGTGTCGGTGTTCACGGCCATCGCGGCGAGTGTAGGCCGGTCAGATGATGACCGGGACCGCGCCGCCGTCCACTGACCACGCGGCGCCGGCCACGTCGGAGGCCTGCTCGGAGCACAGGAAAACGATCACCGAGGCGATCTCCTCGGGCCCGGCCAGCCGGCGGATGGGCAGCCCGGCCGCGGCGGCGTCCAAGACCTCTTTGCGTGTCCCGCCGCGCGCGGCGACCGTCTGGTCCACCAGGCCGCCCGGCTCCAGCCACAGTTCGCTGGCCACCGGGCCGGGGGTGACGGCGTTGATGAGCACGCCCAGCTGCGCGTAGGCGTCGGCGTAGGCCCGCGAGAGCGACAGCTCGGCGGCCTTGGTCACCGAGTAGGCGACGTTGCGTTGTCCCGGCCGCTTGCCCGATGACGAGGAGACGTTGACGATCCGACCCCAGCCGCGCTCGGCCATCTCGGGGATGGCGGCGCGCATGAGCCGCATGGGCGCCATCACATGGATCTCCCACATCGCCTGCCACTCTGCGTCGGTCAGCGCCTCGATCGCGCGCACCTGGCTCATCCCGGCGCTGTTGACCACCACGTCGACGGTCTCGAAGCGCTCCCGGCAGGCGGCCACGGTCCGCTCCGCCGCGCCGGGCTCGGTGACGTCGAGCGCCAGCCATGAGACCGTGCGCGCGTCGCCCTCGCACTGCTCCGCGGCCTCACGCAGAGCGTCCTCCCCACGCCCCACCAGCAGCACCCGGCCGCCCTCGGCGACGAGCTGGCGGGCCACCTGGAGGCCGATGCCGCGCGAGCCGCCGCTGATGATGCAGGCACGATCTGTCAGGCCGAGGTCCATCGAGGTGTGAGATTGTTCCAGTCGCCGCCCTGATGGGTCGCCACACGAAAATGTCTTAGTCAGACGGCGGCCCGACCGGTACCGTCACGGACGCCATGAGCACCCTCGCAGCGGCCCTGTCTCCGGTGCACCAGCAGTATCTGCTGGAGGCCCGGCAGATGCAGGCCCTGTCGTTCGCGGTCCACATCCCGCTGGTGTGCTTCGGGATCGCCTTCCCCGCGATGGTGCTGTTCGCCGAGTGGATGGGGATGCGCACCGGCGATCCGGTCTACCGCACCGTCGCGCGGCGCTGGAGCCGGATCGTGCTCGCCCTGTTCGCGGTCGGCGTCATCACCGGCACCATCCTCAGCTTCGAGATGGCCGGGCTGTGGCCCAACTTCACGGCCACCTTCGGCAGCGTGTTCGGGCTGGGCTTCGCCATCGAGGGCTTCTCTTTCTTCATGGAGGCGATCTTCGTGGGGATCTACGCCTACGGGTGGGATCGCCTCTCCCCCCGGCTGCACTTCCTCAGCGGCATCCCGATCGTCATCACCGGCTTCACCGGGTCGCTGACGGTCATCGCCGTCAACGCCTGGATGAACCACCCGGGCGGCTTCCGGCTGGTCGGCGGGAGGGTGGTGGACGTCAACCCGTGGTCGGCCCTCTTCGGCAACTCGATGCTGTGGTCAGAGCTCGTGCACATGTACATCGCGGGCTACATGGTCACCGGCTTCTGCATGGCCGGCGTCTACGCCGTAGCGCGGCTGCGCGGCCGCTGGACGCGCTATGAGCGGGTGGCGATGACGATCCCGCTCACCATCGGCTGCCTGGCGGCGCCGGTGCAGGTCTTGGTCGGCGACTGGATCGCCCGGGTGATCGCCGTCCAGCAGCCGATCAAGCTGGCCGCGATCGAGGGCCTGGCCAGGACCACGCGAGGGGCCTCGGAGCACGTGCTGGGCTGGTACACCAACGGCCAGATCAAGTTCGGGATCGGCATCCCGCACCTGCTCTCGCTGCTGGCGTTTCACAGCTGGAACGCCAAGGTGGCCGGCCTGGACACGGTGCCACCGGCCGACCAGCCGCCGATCAACGTCACCCGCCTCTCCTTCCAGACGATGGTTGGGATCGGGACGCTGCTGGCGCTACTGGGCGTCGTCTATCTGTTCGTGCGCATCCGCGACCGCTCGCTGCCGAAGTGGCGGTGGTTCTACTGGGCGCTGGTGGTCGCGGGCCCGGCAGCGACGGTGGCGCTCATCGCGGGATGGGTGACCGCCGAGGTCGGCCGCCAGCCGTGGACGGTCTACCACGTGATGACGACGGCCCAGTCGGTCACCGGCGCGAAGGGGATTCCGGTGGGCTATGCCGCGCTGGTCATCACCTACATCGCGGTGGCCGGCGCCGTGGTGTGGATCCTGCGGCGGTTGGCCCGAGCCCCGCTGAACCTGCCCGGCGCCGACGCCCCACCCGACCCGATCGGGGAGCCGGCCTGATGTTCCTCAAAGATCTGCCGCTGGTCTTCGTCCTGGCCGGCCTGGTCCTCTACACGGTGCTGGCCGGGGCCGACTTCGGGGCGGGCATGTGGCGCCTTCTGGCCGGCGGCGGTGAGCGCGGTGAGCACGTGCGCGACCACGCGCACCACTCGATGGGCCCGGTATGGGAGGCGAACCACGTGTGGCTCATCTTCGTCATCACGGTGGCGTGGACGGCCTACCCCACCTTCGTCGGCTCGGTCGCCTCGACGCTCGCGGCGCCCTTCTTCATCGCCGCACTGGGGATCATTCTGCGCGGGGCGAGCTACGCGCTGCGCTCGGGCGCCAGCACCAGCCGCGAGTCCCGGATGGTGGACAGCGCCTTCGCGGTGGGCTCGCTCATCACTCCGTTTGCCCTGGGCGCCATGGCGGGGGCGATCGCCGCCGAGCGCGTGCCCGTGGGCAACGCCGCCGGGGGCCTGTTCTCGAGCTGGCTGAGCCCGGTCCCGATCCTCATCGGCTTGCTGGCGGTGGCCTTCTCGGCCTATCTGGCCGCGGTCTACCTTGCGGCCGACGCGGTCCGCCACGGCGATGCCGAGCTCGAGGAGGCCTACCGGGTGCGGGCGCTGGGCGCCGGGGCGCTGGCCGGAATGCTGGCGGTCGTGGGGCTCATCGTCCTGCACGCCGACGCACACTCGCTCTACACCGAGCTGCTGCACGGAGCCGCCCTGGCGGTGCTGATCGTGTCCCTGTTGGCAGGAGCCGCCGCGCTTGGCCTCGTGGCCACGCGACGGTTCGAGCCGGCCCGCTACGTGGCCGCGCTCGCCGTGGCCGCGGTCGTCGCCGGATGGGCGTTTGCGCGCTATCCGGTGCTCCTACCAGGCCTGACGGTGGGCCAGGCGGCCGCACCCCACGACACGCTCGTCGCGGTGGTGATCGCGGTGCTGGCCGGCGGGGCGATCCTGTTCCCGTCGTTGGCGCTGCTCTTCGGGCTGCTGCTGCGCGGGCGGCTGGGCGAGCCGGGCGGGCCGGATCCGACCGCCGCAGACGCCGGCGGAGTCGGCGTGGCCGCGCTCGTGCATCCGCCCCACTCGACGCCGCTTCAGGCACGTGTGGCCGTGGCGCTGCTCATCGCCGGCGTCGGCTTCCTCACCGCCGCCGATGCCGGCTGGGCGCACTTCATCGGCGTCTTCGCCCTCTTCGGCTTCATCATCGTCGGGTTCGCCGCGATCGTCCCCGGAGCGCTCGCGGATGACGGCGACGTCAACGACCAGCTTGGGAAGGCGGGCCCGAGAGGGTAAGCGCCCCGTTTGCAGGAGGTTCTGGGAGGAAATGGGTCTGAGAGACCCAAAATCGCCCACAACCCCCTCGCGGACCCCGAAGCGCTCCCAACCCATCCTCTCTCAAGCTGGTCGTTGACGTTCGCAGATCCCCAGCACGTCAGAATCACGGCACCGCTACGTCATGGACAGCCTCCCCGACACCCCTAGCCAGACCTCGTTCCTGTTCGACCTCGACGGCACGCTGATCGACAGCGTCTACCAGCACGTGCTGGCCTGGCGCGAGGCGCTGCAGAGCGTCGGGGTGAGCCTGGCGGTGTGGAAGCTGCACCGCCGCATCGGGATGAGCGGCGGCCTGTTCGTCAACGCGTTGGTGCGCGAGCTCGAGACGCCGCTGGACGCCGACACCCTGGCCGCGCTACCCGGGCTGCACGCCGACGCCTTCATCCGCGGCTACGACTCCGTGCAGGCCCTGCCCGGCGCGCGTGAGCTGCTGGCCACGCTATCTGAGCACTCCGTGCCGTGGGCGATCGCCACCAGTGGCCCCGAGCGCTACGCCGGCCTGGCCCGCGACCTGCTCGGTCTGCCCGACGACACCCCAATGATCACCCGCGACCAGGTGCGCTACGCCAAGCCCGACCCCGACCTGTTTCTCGCCGCCGCCCGGCAGATCGGCGTGGACATCCGCTCCAGCAACGTCGTCGGCGACAGCGTGTGGGACCTGCTGGCCGCCCAGCGCGCGCGTGCGCTGGGCATCGGGCTGCTGTCGGGCGGCTACGGGCGCGAGGAGCTCTTCTACGCCGGCGCCTACCGGGTCTTCGAGGATCCGGCCGATCTGCTGGCTCACCTCGACGAGGTGGGCGTGCGGCGCCCGCATTGAGGGTCCTCGTACATCCGCGGATGTACGAGGAGATCGGCCATCCGGCCCATTGCGGCCGACATTCGCGCCCTGTAGCCTTCAACGTGTGGAAAAGCGGGCAAATCTGAGGGCATCGGACGCGGATCGCGACCACGTCGTCTCACGGCTGCACAAGGCCGCCACCGAGGGGCGCATCGCCGCCGAGGAGCTCGAGCAGCGGGTCGCCGTGGCGCTGAAGGCGCTCACGTACGGCGACCTGGAGAAGACAGTGGCTGATCTGCCCGGTCCCCGCCCCCGCCAACGACGCGCGCCGGAGCGCCGCACGCCGATGGGCTGGGCGGTGGGAGCGGTGCGGGCCAACCCGATGCTGATCCTGTTCGCCATCCCGGTCGTGGCGGTGACCCTGGCCATGATGCTGGCCGCGGCGATCATCTGGATGGTGCTGATGGTGGTCGTGATGGTGCTCGGCGGGCGCCGCGGGCCCATGCGGCCGCGCGGGCCCTGGATGTACACGCGCCGCGGACGCGCCTTCGGGCCGCCCAGAGCCGGTACCCACGCACCCTCGCGCAGCTACTGGGCCTAGTCCGCCCAGCTACTGGGCCTAGTCCGCCCGGCGCGGCCGCGGCCGCTCAGCCGACCCGCCGCAGCCGCCAGAGCACGCCGTCCATCTCAAACGGCGCGCCGTTGACCGTGTAGCGGTGCACGTAGCGCCGGCGTTGAAGCTCCTGCGCCTCCACGTCGGGGCCGAGGCTGGACGACCAGAGCGCCGGAGTGACCGCATCAGGCACGCCGCGCTGGGGATCGTGCATGTAGACGACCAGCGCTTCGGGAGCGAGCAGGGCCGCCGCGCCCATCAGCACCTCGGGCGGCAGCTCGGAGCCGTGGGCGCCCACCGGCGCGACACAGCTCAAGGCGTTGGCGCCGAGCGCCGCGATCACCGCGCGCTCGTCGCCGGTGAGGGCCAGCAGGTCCAGCGTGAGGTACTGGTCATAGAGACCGGGGCGGTCGCGGAGCGCCGCCTCGCGGGCCGAGGGCACGATGTCGGTGCCGAGCACCGGATGCAGCCCGGCCGCGGCCAGCGCCTCACCCGAGACGCCGTTGCCGGCGGCGACGTCGAGCACGCGCACGTCGCCGCGCTCCCAGCCCAGCGCGTCGGCGGCGCGCGCGAGCATGCCGGCCAGTTCCGCGGGTGAGCGACAGCCCAGCCGCTCCTGCACGATCTGCTCATAGACCCCGGGCAGCGCGTAGAGACGGTCGTAGTCGTGCAGGCGCAGGTCCTCGGTGCGGCCGTCCTCGTGGCGGACGCGGATGATCTCGCGGCCGATCTCGGGATCTGCCTGCTCGACGAGCTCGACGGTGAAGGAGGGCATGGACATCGTCTCCCCGCCCGCCCTAGCTTTTGTCTCCGAGCTCGAGCACGGCCAGGAACGCCTCCTGGGGCACCTCGATGCGGCCCACCTGCTTCATGCGCTGCTTGCCCTTCTTCTGCGCCTCCAGCAGCTTGCGCTTGCGGGAGATGTCCCCGCCGTAGCACTTGGCGATCACGTCCTTGCGGTAGGCCTTGATCGTCTCGCGGGCCACGATGCGGCTGCCGATCGCGGCCTGGATGGGGACGTCGTACTGCTGGCGCGGGATCTTCTCGCGCAACTTCTCGGTGAGCGTGCGTCCGGCGCTCTGGGCCTTGGAGCGGTGGACGAGCATCGACAGCGCGTCGATCGGGTCGCCGGCGAGGAGGATGTCGAGCTTGACCAGATCAGACTCGCGCAGCCCGATGAGGTCGTAGTCCAGCGACGCGTAGCCGCGCGTGCGCGACTTGAGCTGATCGAAGAAGTCGAGCACGATCTCGGCCAGCGGCAGGTCGTAGGTGAGCTGCACCCGCTCGGCCGACAGGTAGTGCATCCCGGCGTGGTCGCCTCGGCGTTCCTGGCAGAGCTCCATGATCTGGCCGACGAACTCCTTCGGGCTGAGGATCGAGGCCCGGATGAACGGCTCGCGGACCTCGGCAACGCGCGCGGGATCCGGGAAGTCGTTGGGGCTGTGGATGGGCAGCACGGTGCCGTCGGTGAGCGTGACCTCGTACTCCACGCTGGGCATCGTGGTGAGCAGTTCGAGGTCGTACTCGCGCTCCAGGCGCTCGCGAACGATGTCCATGTGCAGCAGGCCGAGGAACCCGCAGCGGAAGCCAAAGCCCAGGGCCTCGGAGGTCTCGGGCTCCCAGCTCAGCGCGGCGTCGTTGAGGGTCAGCTTCTCCAGCGCGTCGCGCAGGTCGGGGTAGTCGTCGGACTCGATCGGGAACAGCCCGCAGAACACCATCGGCTTGACCTCGCGGTAGCCGGGCAGCGCCTCGGTGGCACCCCCGTGCTTGGTGGTGAGGGTGTCGCCGACCCGGAGGGCGCTGACGTCCTTGATGCCGGTGATGAGGAAGCCCACCTCGCCGGCGTGCAGCGCCTTGGCCGGCGTCATCTGCGGCGTGAAGAAACCGATGTCGTCGATCTCGGCCTCGGTGCCGCCCTGCATGGCTCGGATCGCCTCGCCCTTGGTGAAGGTGCCGTCGACGACACGGATGTAGGCGATCACGCCCCGGTACTGATCGAACTCGGAGTCGAAGATGAGGGCGCGCGGGGGCGCGTCGGGGTCGCCGTCGGGCGGCGGGACGCGGGCGATGAGCTCGTCAAGTACGTCGGTGATGCCCTCGCCGGTCTTGGCGCTGATCCGCCGCACCTGGTCAGCGGGCTCGCCCAGGAGGTCAGCGACCTCCTCAGCAACGCGCTCGGGCTCGGCGCCGGGCAGGTCCACCTTGTTCAGGCACGGAATGAGCTCCAGGCCGGACTCCACGGCGAGGTAGGTGTTGGCCACGGTCTGGGCCTCGACGCCCTGGGAGGCGTCCACGACGAGCAGCGCCCCCTCGCACGCGGCCAGGGACCGCGACACCTCGTAGGTGAAGTCGACGTGGCCAGGGGTGTCGATGAGCTGCAGCTGGTAGGTCTGCCCGTCGTGAGGCGAGTCGTAGAAGACACGCACCGCCTGAGCCTTGATGGTGATGCCGCGCTCACGCTCCAGGTCCATCGAGTCGAGCAGCTGGGCGCGCATCGACCGGGGGTCGACGGTGTGGGTCAGCTCGAGGATGCGGTCGGCCAGCGTCGACTTGCCGTGGTCGATGTGGGCGATGATCGAGAAGTTCCGGATGTGGGCCTGGTCAGCCATCTGCTCTAGAGGGTATTCCGGGAGCGGCTCGAGAAAGCGAACCCAGGGTGCGTTTTCTCGAGCCGGCCTCGATCAGACGAACCGCTCGAACGCCTTCGGGATCCCGTAGGTGGCTGCG
>DASXDW010000243.1:0-4211 GCA_036490435.1 Solirubrobacteraceae bacterium | reverse complement strand
AGGACGGGCGTACGGCCAGCAGCACCCCCGCCTGTTCGGGCGTGTAGGCGAGCGGCCGGATTCCCGAGGGCAACTCGGGGAAGAGCGGCACGCCGTCGTCGGCGGCGCTCTGCGTGTCGTGCGGCTGCTCGATGTTTGTCGGCGTGGCGGGGACGGCGGACGGCAAGGGGTGCGCCGAGGCGTCGTCGCCTACGGACTCGGAGCGCGGGTCGGGCTGGTTGCCGTGGTGTGGGGCGTGCGGGTGCAGGGCCGCCTGCGGCGGCGCGCTCTGTCGTGCGCGAGCGGCCGCCTCGACCGGGTGGGACGGCCGTGTCGAACGGTACTCAGCTCGGTTCGGCTGGCGCGGCGTGCGCGGTGTGGGGCGGGAACTGGTCGTGGGAGCGGCTGTCAAAGTGGTCCTTCATGAGCGGGAGGGGCGTTGCGACAGGCGGCGGGCGGTGTGCCGGGGCGTCGGTTCGAGCGAGTTCAGCGGCACTTTGGCCAGCGGGTAGGGATGTCGGATCCGGGTGCCGCTCGTGCCTGCCAGAGGATGGGGGCGACCTGGTCGGCGCCCCGGCCTTTCCTCGGGCGGGCCGGGATGCTTCATCCGGTTCGCGGCGGCAGGTCGCGCACCGGGACCCACCCGACGGCGCGGAGGCCCCGCGCCGCTATCGGCGGTGTGGGTGATCAGGCGGCGGTAGCCGAGGCTCTGGCCGCCCGCCACGTTAGGAGCATCGAGCAGCAGTTGCGTGAGCCGTCGGTGACCGGGCGCGTGACTTCGAGGGTCAGCCCGTCGTCGAGGTGGCGGGCGATCGGCCCTACGATCACGCCGCCGACGAGCCGGCCGTTCTGATCGACTGCGCCGATCGAGAATTTGTAGCCGGCGGGCCGGGCGCTCGACTTTCGCTGATTTCGCAGGCGTGGTGCGGTCAGGCTGCGAGGTCGAGTCCTGCTTGGGCCCAGGCGTGTTGGACGGCGCGGATTTCCGCTGCGGTGGGCTGAGCGGCGGTGATGGGCGAAAATCGGGCGGCGATGATCACGCGGCGGAGCTTGGCGGCCATGTCGGCGAAGGCGGGCTCCGTCTTGGTGGTGTACCAGGGCTGGCGTTCGCGACGGTCGGCGGCATCGGCGGGGTGGTGGCCGTGCAGCGTGTACCAGATCACGACGATGGTGTAGCAGTACAGGGCGAACGGAGTGGTGTGCTCGACGGCGAGCCGGGTGCGGTTGCGGGCTTGGCCTGCGCCTAGGTGTTCGCGGGTTTCTGCGAAGGTGACCTCGATGGACCACCTCCACGCGTACCTGGTGATCAGCGCTGCGGCGCTGGTTGTCAGGTCGGTGGTGACCAGGGCCAGGTCGTAGCCGGTGTCGGTGGCGTCGTCGCGCAGCAGGATGACACGCACGGTCTGGGTGTGGAAGGACCCGTACCAAAGGCAGGTGATCCCGGCCAGGTGCACGGTGTCGATGCGGCCGTAGCGTCTGACCTGCGCTGTTGTGAACGTCGCGGCCTCGGCCAGGTCGGCCGGAGTGCCCAGCCGAGCGCCTTTGAGCGCGGGTCGTCCGCGCCTGCCGGTGGGCGGCGGCGCGAGGTTGTAGAGCACCGCCGAGGCCGGGAGCCTGGTGGTGATGGTGATCGGCGCGGGCAGGTGCCGCAGCGCCGGGCCGTGATAAGCGGCGTCGGCCACGACGTGGATGCGGCGGCCGCGGTTCCAGGCGGCCAACTGCTTCACCATGGCGGCTGCGATCTCCACCTTCGTCGGGCCGGTCTTGGGCCGCCACAGCCGCGCAGCCACCGGCAGACATACCGGCCGGGTGAGAAACGGCAGCTCAACGATGATCCCGACCACGACGAAGCAGACCCCGAACCCGACCGGCTTCTCGCCGCGTGCGGCACCGTCGTGCTGCCAGGCCGCACCGAACACCTTCCTCCCGCGCCGCTTGAACAGCGTGTCGTCCACCGCGCAGGTCAGCGCCGCACCCTCGGGCAGCAGCGTCCTGACGATCAGCCGGGACAGGTACATGCCCAGGGTCTCGCCGCTCCAGGCCGCGCGGGAGAAGAAGCTGTGCGCCCGATCGTGCGGCCAGGAGCCGGCCAGCCCGGCCCCAGTGAGCATGCCGGTCACCGTCCCCTTGCCGGTATTGGCGATCAGCCCGGCGGCCAGCGCGGTGAAGGTGGCGAAGCTCGGCGCGGTAAACACCCACCGCAGATTCTCCAGCACAGCCAACAAGGACATGGGTAACCTCGGGGCCGGAAGCATCGGCGGGCTCCTGTTCGCAGGCGGCAATCATCACCGCCGATGCTTCTCTGGCGCTGCGAACGATCAGCCCTCAATCCCAGCAAACCGCCCTATCAGGCGATACCCACGGCTACCGACGTGCCCGAAACAGCCGACGCCGCGGCTGCTCGGGGAAGGCGAGAGCGTAGTGGAAGCCGTCGTCACCGACCGCGCCCCGCAACGTCCGCACGACCGCCTCGGGATCGTCGTAAGGGCCGTTGACGTAGAAGGGCTTACCGTCCCGGCCAAAGCCGATGGGGCAGGGGCCGACCGGCTCACCGAGCACCGCAGCGGCGGCAGCGAAGTCCGCCTCGGGATCGAACCCGAGCTCGCGAGCGTAGGCGGCAGCGCCGAACACCAGGGCACGGACGAGTTCAGCGGGAACCTGCACATGCCCCTCGAAGGCATCGAAGTAGGCATGGCGGTGCTCGGCCAGCCGGGTCGGGGCCATCGGCTCCGGAGGCAGCGCGTTCTTCACCCCCAGACACCAGACATCCAGGAGGAACCCGACGACCTGTGCCTTGGTGGAGTGCGTATTGTCCGCAGCGACGAGCACGGCGATCAGGCCGCGCACCTCCTCGGCGTCCGAAGCCCCGGGATCCAACCCTGCCCACTGCCGCGCACCCCGGAGATCCACGCTGCGGCTCCAACCGGCGTTCACCCAGCAACGCGGCTCGCCACGGCCCGACACCGCGCCATTGAGCACACCCACTACATCCGAGACGCCCACCCCCAGACTCCTGGCGATCGCCTTCGCTGACTGACCCTGCTGATGCAGGTTCCGCACCTGCGCTACAAGCGGCTCATCCACAGCCCCACCCTACGGCCGCCAATCAGGCAACCGGACCCAAACGCCAGCAACCGCACCCACAAGAGCGACGCTTGCGAAATCAGCGAAAGCCGAGCGGGCGTGGTGGCGGTGGAGGGCGTCGACCAGGTCGCAGGCGTCGCGGAACGCGAGCGGCGTGATCTCCAGCGGCATGCCGGCGGTCGCTGTGTGGCCGCCGGTCAGCGCCAGGCGGTTCACGCGGCCCGCCGCAGGCGCCGGGCTCCCGAGGCCGCGGGCGAGGGCAGCGCGGTGTCTGAGCGGCAGGCCCACGGCCCGCACCCGTCGGGTGATCCGGCCCACTCCTCGTGCGCGGGGAGCAGCCGGAGGTGCTTGCGGATGCGCCCGCCGGCCGGCGGGTCGATCGGCGCCTGATCGAGGGGTTTGAGGGAGGGGTGCAAGAACGCCTGCCCACGCAGCGCGACGCCGTTGGCGTTGGCGCGGGCGGAGCCGGTGCGGATCGCCCGGTCGAACTCGACGGCCTCGTTCCACTGCTCGGGGTGCTCGTCGCGCAGGGTTCCCCACCCCCGGTCGCTCGTATACGGGCACGACGTACGCGCTTCGAGAAACGGCCTGGAATCCGTGTTTCGCAAGGTATTGGGCGCAGTCGGTCCTGGACATTCCGAGGTCGAGGAGCGGAAAGATGTTGCGGGCGTAGGAGACGCCGGAGTCTTTGGCACGGTGCACTTCGTCCGCGCTGATCCCGACCCATTGGTGCAGGTAAAGGCCACTTTTGGCGCGTCCGACCCGTCCGTTGGGGAGTGCTTGTGCGCCCAGTCTGCGCCGCGCCTCGGCAAGTAGGACCTTAATGTTATAGGTCGATGCGCATTGGCGTCGGAGCATTCCGCGGCTGCCGTCGCGGTACTTGACGAACAGGGGCATGGTCGAAAACCGCGACGCGGGATCCAGCGCGTCGTTTCTGATGTCTCCGGCCGACAGTTGTACGATCGGGATGCTGGCGGGTGTCGCGACCTCTCGCTCAAGGCGGTCGAGGGCGGCGTAGGTCTCGGGCCGTTCCCATTGCGGGTCGGCGAAGGCGGCGTAGTCGAGTTTCGGCAGAACGCCCTGGGCGGACAGGAGCAACAGGGCGCTCGACTGGATGCCGGCCCCTAGCGAAAGCGCCTGAAACTGCG
>DASXDW010000240.1:0-9185 GCA_036490435.1 Solirubrobacteraceae bacterium | reverse complement strand
GGCCCACCGCCGCACACACCTGGCGGTAGGTGGTGATGTTGTCCGCCGTGCGCACCGGCCGGTCAAAGCGGAAGTTGAGCTCGAGCTGGCCCGGCGCGTCCTCGTGGTCGCCGTAGCTCATGTCCAGCCCCAACGCCTGCCCGTACTCGACCACGTCGAGCAGCACCGGACGGAGCTCCTCGAACTGGTAGATGTGGTAGCAGTAGGGCTTGGTAACGCCCTGAGGCTCCTCGCCCTCGCGCGGCTTACGCAACCACATCATCTCGGGCTCGATGCCGATGAGGAACTGATAGCCAAGTTCCTGCTCGAACTCGTGCGCGACCTTCTTGAGGTTCTGGCGCGGATCGGCGTCCAGAAGCACGCCCGTCTCGGTGTCGTAGCTGTCCCAGAACACGCGGGCCACCCGGTTGTCCCAGGGCAGCACGGCGAAGGTGTCCAGGTCGGCGATGGCGGCGAGCTCTGACTCCTCGGGCCCGAACCCGATGTAGTTGCCGTAGCGGTCGGTGAACAGGTTGGCCACGGCGCCGTAGACGAGCTGGTAGCCACGCTCGGCCACCTGGGGGAAGAAGGAGGACACGACGCCCTTGCCCATCACGCGGCCGGTGATCGACACCTGCTGGAAGAAGACGTACTTGATGCCCTCGTCCTCGATCCGCTTCGTGAGGGCCTCGATCTTGTCGGCACGGCCGGGAGCGTTGCGCGCCTCCTCGAGGGTCGCCGGCGCGGGCGCGATCCGCGGACTGGAGAGGACCGTCTGTACGTTCCCGCCGAACTGCGGGCCTTCCGTGTCCTTCGCCATCTCCGCTCCTTCCTCATGGCCGCCGCGTCCGCGGACAGCCGCAATGGGTCGATTTCCTGGCCGGCCGGCACGCCGGCGTCACTGCCGCGACGGTGCTCCTTACCCGCCTCGGCTCCGCCCGCAGCCAGCCGCGCCTTCCACCACGACACCGCGCGACTGGACAAATTGGTACACGGCGCGTTTATACCAAGCGGCCGTGGACATGGCAAGGCAGCGCGCTTGCGTGCGCGACCCGGCCAAGGTACATTCTGTTGCGCCATCTACAACTCTATTGCGCTATAGGCAACGCTGACCTCAGGAGCCGCCCCGTGCCCGATCGCCTTCCCTCCTCCACCCCCACGCTGGTCATCGGCGCCGGCGTGCACGGCCTGTCCACCGCCTGGCACCTGGCCCGCCAGGGGCAGCAGGTCCTCGTCGTCGACAAGACCGAAGTCGCGGCCGGCGCCTCGGGGATCGCCTGCGGGATCGTGCGCAACAACTACTTCCAGCCGGCCATGCAGGAACTGATGGCCGCCTGCGTGGAGGTGTGGGAGTCAGAGGCCGAAAAGCTCCACTACCACCCCAGCGGGTACGTCGCGCTGGGGCCCTCCGCCCAGGAGGAGGATCTCACCGCGGTCTACGAGCGCCAGCAGCGGATCGGCTATCCCTCCCGGCTCTACGTCGGCGAGAGCGAGGTCGCCGAGCACATGCGCTCGCTCTATGACGACTGGCGCGCCCCCGGGCTGAGCGTCTGCCTGCACGAGGAGGCGGGCGGCTATGCCTTCAACAAGGAGTCGATGCACGGGCTCGCCGACCTGGCCCGCGCGGCGGGCGCCCGCATCGAGACCGGCGTCGAGGTGCTCGACTTCGCCTCCGACAACGAAGGCGCCATCACCCGCGTGCGCACCAGCGCCGGTGACATCGACGTCGAGCAGGTCGTCGTCGCCGTCGGTCCCTGGATCGCGTCGCTGTGGTCGATGCTCGACCTCCCCGACCGCCTCGACGTCCACCAGCCCGACGGCCGGGTCGTCACCGACCAGCCGATGTGGACCTACTGGTACCTGCAGGAGGGCGAGGCGGCGTTTGACCCGAAGATCTTCGTCACCAACGACGGCATGAGCTCCCCGGTCCTGCACGTCGACTCCGACGCGCCGCTGCACGCCGACGACGGCACGCTGATCACCGACGAGTTCTGGGGCGTGTACTTCAAGCCCGACCGCGAGACGATCCAGGGCGGCGCCCAGCCGCTCACCGTCGGTCCCGAGTTCACCGTGGACCCCTACCCCACCGGCACCGTGGACGCCGGTTTCCCCGAGCTGTGGTCGGCCTCGCTGTCGCACTGCCTCAAGCGCTTCGAGGGCGCCCGCGGCAAGTTCCGCCAGGTCCGCTCGGGCGGGGTCGGTGCCTTCACCGTCGACAACTTCCCGGTGTTCGACTACATGCGCCCCAACGTGTTCGTGGCCGCGGACTCCAACCACGGTTACAAGATGATCGCCGTGGGCAAGGAGATCGCCCGGGTCCTGCAGGGCGAGCACTCCTCGCTGCTGCACCCGTTCCGCTACGAGCGCTTTGCCACGGGGGACCTGCACCCGGTGTCGCACAGCCCCTACCCCTGGAGCTGACCACAGCAGCCACTCCCCGCCGAGCCCCGGTCCGCCTCAGCGGCGGCCGCCCCCCAGCGCCATGCTGAGGTCGGCGGCCGCCACCAGCAGCGGCTCGCGCAGAGAGCGCCGGGCGGCCACCGGCAGCCGGGACACGGGACCCTGAACGCCCAGGATCGCCGCCAGCTCGCCGTGGCGCCCGAACGCCGGGGCGGCCAGCGCCGCCAGATCGGACTCGCGCTCGCCCACCGCCTCGGCCCAGCCGCGAGCGCGCACCGCGTCGAGCTCGTCGGCCAGCGCCGCCGGGTCGGTGATCGTGCGCGGGGTGAACGGGGTGAGCGAAACCGGTCCCGTCCCCCCTCCCGCCCGCTCCAGCGAGCGCCCGCCGGCGACATCGCCCCCGGCATAGGCGAGCATCACCTTGCCGGCGGCCGTGGCGTGCGACACGCTGGGGCGCCCGACGCGGGCCATGCTGACCACGCTGGAGGGCGAGGGGACGAAGTCGACGGTGATGGCCTCGGTCTCGCCGGGCACCGACAGCGTCGCCGTCTCCCCGGTCTCGGCGACGAGTCGGGCCAGCAGCGGGCGTGCCAGCGCCCGCACGTCCAGCGAGGCCAGCACCCGCTCTGACAGCGTCACCAGGCGCAGGCCCAGCCGGTAGGGGCCGCTGTCGGTGCGCATGACCAGCCCGGCGTCCTGGAGGGTGGCCAGAAGACGCGAGGCGGTGCTGGCGTTGACCCCGATCCGCCGCGCCAACTCGTTGACGCCCAGCGGGGTATCAGACGCGGCGAGCGCGTCGAGCAACTGCGTCGCGCGCGCCACCGAGCCCACCGCGCGCCGCGACGCCTCGCCCCGCTCAGCAGGCACGCGCCCGCTGCCTCTCAGGGTTAGCGGTCAGAAGCCCGAGCGGAGCCTCGCGCCCCGCGTCCGTTGCTCGCGCCGCGCGCGCTCGAAGCCTTGGCCGCGACGCGCGCCGGGCGCGGCGAGTCCAGCGAGCGCATGACCATCACCTCGATGCCACCCGGGGCGAAGAGGTCCCGTGAGTAAGCCACCCGGTCGTCGCGCCCGGCGAAGATGAGCTCCTCCAGCTCCAGCCCCGCGGTGGTGCCGGTCACGCCCAACAGCTTGCCGGCCCGTTCGCGCGCAGTGAGCACTGCCGGCATCACGCGCGTGCGGGCGTACGTGACCGGGATCCCGATATCGATGAGCACGTCGAGCACCATCCTCCCCTGCTCGACCTCCGCGCGCAGAGCATCGACCTCGGGCAGCGCGATGGTCGGGTGCACCACGTCGTACATGACCGCCACCGGCGCCCCGCCGGCCACCAGCGTGCGCCACACCGACGTGCACGGCTCTGACGGTTCCAGGCCCAGCGCCTCGCACACCTCAGCACCAACGGCGCGGTGCTCGATGCGCACGTCGACGGCCGACAGGTGCAGGCCCCGCCGCGCGGCCACTGAGGAGTAGGGCTCCAGCCGCTCCAGCCGCTCGCCGAACGCCGTGGGCACCGCCATGCGCCCCACGAACGTCCCGCTGCCCTGGCGCCGGACGATCTCGCCGCTGTCCTCCAATCGCTGCAACGCGCTGCGCAGCGTGCCCCGCGACACCCCCAGCATCGCCGCCACCTCGTGCTCGGGCGGCAGCCGGTCCCCCTGGCGGTAGCGTCCCGGCGCCAGCCAGTTGCGCAGCGCCCGCTCGGCGCCGTCCACCAGCGACGGCCGGTTGACCGGCACGGTCTCAGCTCCGGTGGCGACTGCCCCCGCCTTCCGTGGTGACCCTGCTCGTGCTATCTGAACGACTCCTCGCCCGATTGATGTCGGGGGAATCGTATTTGCCCGCGCGACTGCGTGGGCAATCAGTGGTCAATCAGTGTTCAGCGGTCCAGTTTGTGAGCCGCCTCGTTGAGGCAGCGCTTCTTGGGCGGCTTGGCCTCGGCGGGGCGTTTGGCGTCGGCTTCTCGACGGCTGGCACCTGGCCGGCTGATCGAGGGAAGCGGGCGGGGGAGCGGCGAATGCGTGGGGCGCATCGAGCCTCCTTTGTTCGCTCGGGGACTACCCATCAGCGTCACCTTTCATGCGCTTTGGATCGAGCCCTGTAGGCGGAAGCATCGGCATCTGACCAGACTGTGCCGCGGCCGCCGGACGTTGCGCTGACAGCAGCGCCACGCGCACTGCCAGCTCGGTTGGCCTGTCCTGGGAAGGCTCCATCTCTCCGCGAAGACTCCTTTCGCCGCTCATCGCCTGACTCCTAGTCTCCTGAGGCGCTCGTCGCTCTCACTGTGAACTCAACGGATCAGAAGAGCCCAACGGTCCGACCGTTCTCGTCAATGTCGATGTTGAGCGCCGCGGGCGTCTTGCCCAGCCCCGGCATCTGCACGATGTCGCCGCACAGAGGCACCAGCCACCCGGCCCCGGTGTAGGCCCGGATGTCGCGCACCGGGAGGGTGAAGTTCTCCGGAGCGTTGAGCAGGGTCGGGTCGGCCGACAGCGAGAGGTGCGTCTTGGCCATGCAGATCGGGAAGTGGCCCAGGCCCTCGCGGGTGAACTGGGTGATCTTGGCTTCGGCCTCGGGATAGAAGTAGACGTCCTTGGCCCCGTAGACGTTCTTGGCCACCGCCTCGATCTTGTCCTGGATGGGCTCGTCATCCTGGTAGAGCTGGTGGAACGTGTTGGGCTGCTCGCACGCCTCCACCACCGCGGAGGCCAGGTCGGCCACGCCGGCGCCGCCCTTGGTGAAGCCCTCGTTGGCCTCGGCGGCGAACGCCCCGGCCTCGAGCGCCAGCCGCTTGACGAGCTCCACCTCCTCGTTGGTGTCACCCGGGCGGCGGTTGACCGCGACGACGGCGGGCACCCCGAAGGTGGTGATCGTCTGCAGGTGGTGGCGCACGTTGGCAAAGCCGGTCTCGATCGCGTGCAGCGCGGCCGAGCGCTCGGCGCGCGGGTCGTCCTCAAGCCCGGCGTGGTGCTTGATCGCGCGCACGGTGGTGACCAGGACAGCCGCCGACGGGGTGAGCTTGCCAAAGCGGCAGACGATGTCGAAGAACTTCTCCATACCCATGTCGGCGCCGAAGCCCGACTCGGTGACGACGTAGTCGCCCATCTTCATGCCGATCAGGTCGGCGATGAGCGAGTTGTTGCCGTGGGCGATGTTCGCGAACGGCCCGCAGTGCATGAGCACCGGCTGTCCCTCGAGCGTCTGCACCAGGTTGGGCTTGATCGCGTCCTTGAGCAGCACCGTCATCGCGCCCGCCGCGCCGAGATCCTCGGCGGTGATGGCCTTGGCCCCGTCGAATGAGTAGGCGGCGGTGATCCGGCCGATCCGCTTGCGCAGGTCCTGCAGATCGCGCGCGACAGCCATGATCGCCATGACCTCCGACGCCGCGGTGATGTCAAAGCCGGTCTCGCGCGGGTAGCCGTTCGGCCGGCCGCCCAGGCCGACGGTGATGTTGCGCAGCGCGCGGTCGTTCATGTCCACCGCGCGCCGCCAGCCGACGCGCAGCGCGTCGATCTTGTGCGGGTTGCCGTGCAGGATCGAGGCGTCGATCATCGCCGCGAGCAGGTTGTTGGCGGCGGTGATGGCGTGGATGTCCCCGGTGAAGTGCAGGTTGAGGTCCTCCATCGGGACCACCTGGGTCAGCCCGCCGCCCGCAGCGCCGCCCTTGATGCCGAACACCGGTCCCAGCGAGGCCTCGCGCAGGCAGGCCACCGGGTTCTTGCCGATGACACCGAGGCCCTGGGTGAGCCCCACGAGCGTGGTGGTCTTGCCCTCCCCGGCCTTGGTCGGCGTCATGCCGGTCACGCAGATGAGCTTGCCGTCGGGACGATCGGACAGGCGCTCGCGCACCGAAAGCGCGATCTTGGCCTTGTAGCGCCCGTAGGGCTCGATCTCGTCGGGCTCCAGCCCCGCCTCGGACGCGATCGACTCGATCGGCTGCAGTACGGCTTCCTGGGCGATCTCAAGGCTTGACTTCATCGGTTTCTCCCTCTTGTGAGTCTCAGTGGCTGACGGCGGCGGCGGCGAGTTCGGAGACGAGCTTGTCCTCGTAGAACCGCTCCAGGGCGAACGGTGCGATCAAGTCCGGCTGCCGGCCGGTCGCCACCAGTTCCGCGAGCGTCTTACCGACGATAGGGGCGGCCTTGAACCCATACGTCCCCCACCCCGCCGAAACGTGGAAGTTGTCCACCTCGGTCTTGCCGAGAATGGGGCTGTAGTCGGGGCTGAGGTCGCACAGTCCGGCCCAGCTGCGCAACAGCCGCGCCCGCTCGAGCTGGGGGAACAGCTCCAGGGCATGGCGGCAGACGTCCTGCAGGAAGTTCAGCGTGCCGTTCATGCGATACGTCGTCCACGGCTCGATCTCGGCCCCCATCAGGAACTCGCCGCGGTCGGTCTGCGAGAGGTAGACGTGCATCTGCGAGGACACGATGACCACGTCCAGCAGCGGCTTCATCGGCTCGGTGACGCACGCCTGCAGGATGTGGGTGGTGATCGGCATCGGCACGCCGGCCATGTCGGAGATGAGCGTGCTCCATCCGGCGGTGCAGTTGAGCACCTGGCCGGCGTTGATCGTCCCCCGGTTGGTCTTGACCTTGGTCACCTTGCCGCCCGAGCGCTCCATCCCCAGCACCTCGGTGTTCTGGTGGATCTCGGCGCCGCCCTGATCGGCGGAACGCGCCAGCCCCCACACCACCGCGTCGTGGCGGATGATGCCGCCGGGCGGGTGATACAGCGCGCCCATGATCGGATAGGTCGCGTTGGGGTTGTGCACCTGCATCGCCGGGGCCAGCTTGGCGATCTCGTCGGGGTAGATCAGGCGGCTGTCGATGCCCTGCAGGCGGTTGACCTCGGCCCGGTTGGCCATGACGAACATGGCGCGGTCGGCGTGGGCCAGCGTGAGGTGCCCGCACTGGGAGAAGAGCAGGTTGAAGTTGAGGTCCTGCGACAGGCCCTCATACAGCTTGACGCTCTGGTCGTAGAACTTCGCGCCCTCCGGCGTCTTGTAGTTGGAGCGCAGGATCGTCGTGTTTCGTCCCGCGGCGCCCGAACCGATGTAGCGCTTCTCCAGGATCGCGACGTCCTTGATCCCGTGGTCGCGCAGGTAGTGCGCGGTGGCCAGCCCGTGCGATCCGCCGCCGACGATGACCACGTCGTAGGAGCTCTTCAGGTCCTGCTGGCGGCGCCACATCCGCCGCTTGCGAAAGATGTCAAGCATGGGCGCTCGCCACCTCCCGCAGCGCGTCCACGCCGCACGGCCGGCCGCCGAGGTGCTCGCCGGCGTCGGAGACGACGCTCCACATGTACTCGCCGGTGGCCCACCCGAACAGGAACAGGTAGCGCTCCTCGTCCTCGCGGATGACCAGCCCCGGCTGGCGGCCGATCGACCCAGGGCGCAGCGCGCCCACCGGCGTCACCTTCGGGCGGAGGTCCAGGGCGCAGAAGCGCGCGAAGGTCTCGCAAGCCAGCGGGCCGAGCAGGGTCAGCGCGGCGAAGTTCGAGGTGACGTCGAGGACATGCACCCCGTCCGCCAGGCCGTCGAGCTCTGGCCGCGTGCCGATGACCAGCGCCCGAGTGGCGGTCAGCCGGCACCACCAGGCATCGTCGCGGCGCACCGCGGCGCCGAAGGGCAGCTCAGTGCCGGCGGCGGCGTCGATGGCCTCAGACGGGCCCTGGAGTTCGAGCTTGCTCAGCTGCGAGACGTCGGCCCAGCTGACCGCATCACCGGGACCGTCCACCCCGGGGAACGCGACGGCGACGTTGAAGCCGTCGCGGACCTCGTACCGCGCGCCCGCAGCACGGGCCAGCCGCTCCATCGGCGAATGCGCCACGGCGTCCTGGTCATTCGTCTGACCCACCCGCAGGAAATCGAGGTTCACGAGCGCAGCACCTCCCCCTCGGGGTCGTAGAACGGCTTGGTCTGGATCTCCGCGGTGACCGTCCGGCCCTCGTCGGAGATGGTGATCTGAGCCCCGTCCTCGGCGAGCGCCTCGGGAACCCACGCCAGCCCGATCGTGCGGTCGAGCACCGGCGAGTGGCGCGAGCTGGTCACCTGCCCGGCGGGCGAGCCCTGGGCGTCGAGGACAACCGCGCCCTCGGTGGGCACGTCGCCGTTGGGCATGCTGAAGCCCACCAGAGCCACGCCGGCACCGTGCTGCGAGAAGTGCTCGAGCGCCCACTTGCCGATGAAGTCCTGCTCCTTGTCGAGCTTGACGATCCACGGCATGGCCGCGCCGTAGGGCGTGGATTCTGAGTCGGTGTCCTGGCCGACGATGATGTGCAGCTTCTGCAGGCGCAGGATCCGCTGGGGCTCCAGGCCGAACGGCCGCAGGCCGTGGGGCTTGCCCGCCTCCATCAGCGCATCCCACACGTGCTCGCCCATGGCCGAGGGGAAGTGGATCTCATACCCCACCTCGCCGACGAAGCCGATGCGCAGGATGAGGCACTCCACGCCCGCGATCTTGGCCTGCTTGCCGTCGAGATAGGCGAAGGCCTCGTTGGAGCAGTCCAGGTCGGTGACCGCGCCCATGATCTCGCGCGCCTTGGGGCCCGCGAGGTTGACCGCGCCGACCCCCTGCGTGACGTCGGTGAGGTGAACCCGGTCACCCCAGTCGGCCAGCCACCACGAGAACCACTCCTCCATCGCGCCGGCGCCGCTGGAGGTCGTGGTCACGTAGAAGGTCTCGTCGTCGATACGGCAGATGGTGCCGTCATCGACGATGCGGCCCGCGTCAGAGCTGATCACGCCGTAGCGGATCCGCCCGGGCTTGAGGTTGGAGAAGCGGTTGGGGTAGAGCCGGTCCAGGAACTCGCCG
>DASXDW010000228.1:0-4262 GCA_036490435.1 Solirubrobacteraceae bacterium | reverse complement strand
CTGGGGCGGGATGAAGCTGGCGAGCGTATCGTGGTAGCGACGCAGCCAGCCTCCGACGTCAAGCAACGCTTGGTCGCTGTGCACCCATGCCGGCCAGGGCGTGGTGTCCCCGACCGTGTTCCCGGCGAGGAAGCTCAGCATCTCTCGCCCCTGCTCGTCGATGCCGAGCGGCGTCTGTCAATGGCCATCGAGTTCTCCCCAATGGCGGCCACGAAATTCCCCACTGGTGGCCATGGTTTCTCCCCGGTGGTGGCCACCGAATCTCCCCACTGATGGCCATCAAATCTCGCCACCTGGGGGCTTCCGGGATTTAGGTCAGGGGTCTCACCCCTTTGCCGGCGGTGGCTTGCGCGAGGCGGTAGCTGTCTTGGCCGTCGGTGATGATCACGTGGGCGTGGTGCAGGAGCCGCTCGACGGTCGCGGTCGCGAGCGTTTTGGGCATCAGCTCGTCGAACCCGGAGGGGTGGATGTTGGAGCTGATCGCGATCGAGCGTTTCTCGTAGGCGGCGTCGACGACGCGGAACAGCGCCTCGGCGGCGTCTGGGGAGACGGGCAGGAGCCCGACATCATCGATCAGGATGAGGTCGCAGCGGATCAGCTTGCTGATCGCTTTGTGGATGCTGTCGTCGGCGCGGTGGCGGCGGAACAGGGCAGCGAGGGTGTCGAGCGTGTGCCAGGTGACGGTCTTCCCGCGATCGATCGCGAGGTGGCCGAGCGCTTCGATGAAATGCGATTTGCCGGTCCCCGACGGGCCGCACGCGACCAGAACTTCAGCGCGGTCGATCCATTCCAGGGTGCGGAGCGCTTGCTGGGTGTGGGGTGGGATTGCTGAGGCGGCCGGTTCCCAGACGTCGAAGGTTTTGCCGGCCGGGAGCCCGGAGGAGCGCCGGCGGGTGCTGATCGTCGCGCGGTCACGACCGGCGGCCTCCTCGGTGAACAGCACGCGCAGGACCTCTGAGGGTTCCCAGCGTTGCGCGGCGGCGGTCGCGATCAGCTCCGGCGCCGCACGCCGGACATAGGGCAGCCTGAGCCGCCGCAGCAGCCGGTCAAGCTCGTCGGGCAGGGGTGGCGGGGCGGGTGGTGTGACCGTCATCGCGCCCACCGTGGTCGGGGGTCATCGCCGTGCTCGGCGAGCTCGAGCAGCCGGCCGGCGAGGTCGCGGGCGTGATCTGAGTCGAGCCGCAGGACCGGATCGAGCAGACTGGGTAGGTCGCGGTCGGGATCGTTGGTCAAGACCAGCTCGATCTCTTGGCGAACGGTGCCGTCGGGCATAGCGATCAGCCCGAGCGGGTCAAGGCCAACGCGACTGTGGAAGTACTCGCTCATCGCCCGAACCCCTCCCAGCCGCGGGTCGAGACCTGCAGCGAGCGGTCCTCCGACGCGCGGTGCGGGAGCGCGATCACGGTCGCGGTCTGCTGGTGGGAGAGGACGCTCGCCAGGTCGCCGTCAGCGAACCGGCCGTAGCTCGCGCACCGCGTCAACGCGTCATTGACCTGCGCGGTGCCGTGCAGCTTGGCGAGGTCGACCGCTTCGGCCATCTTGCGCCGGATCCGCTGGGTACCGTCCGCCGCGGCGCGCGTGAGCCACCGCTCCGCACCCTCGCCGATCTCAAGAAACTCCCGCTCCTGCTCTGACCGGCCGCGCGGCCGGCGCAGAAGCGCCCCCGCCGGCCGCGGCGGGTAGTGCGCGTCATCGATGCGGGGACGCCCGGGCGTGGTCAGCTGATGACGCGCGACCTCCCGCGGGCCCTGGCGCTCATCGACGTGCACCACGATGAGCGCCTCAGCCTCAGCGCGGACCCATACCCGTTCGCCGATCAGCGCGTGCGGGACTGAGTAGATCGCATCCCCCATGCTGACCGTCGCCTGGCGATCGACCTTGCGGGTCTGTCCGAAGCACAACGTGTGCGCCTCCCGGGGGACCCGATGCAGCTGCTCATGCTCCTGCCCCAGCAACACCACCGGCGCCTGGCGCGTGGCGCGGTGCGGCCGCGTGTTCACATCGGCCATGAACGCCTCACACGCCCGCTCCAGCGCCTGCCAATCGGCATACTCCTCGCGGAGGTTGTGATCGGTCGGGACCAGATCGCCCTTCGCGATCCTGACCGTCGCCTCGACACCGCCCTTGCTCTGAGGGTCCGCGGGCGCGCACGTCGCGATCGTCAGCCCGTAATGGCGTGAGACCTCCACGATCGTCGCGTTGCGGACCGCGATCCCGCACACATGATCGACCGTCACCGTCTTCTCGTTATCAGTCAGCGCATAGGTCGGAACCCCATCGATCAGCCGCAGCGTGCGGTCCAGGCCGATCACCACCGACGCCAGCGTCTTGTCGCGCAACGGCACCACCACCCGAAACCGCGACCACGCCAGCCACGCGCAGAACAACACCGTCGGCCTCCCGGCGATCACTGGCCCGTCCCCGTAATCCCACTGCAGCTACAACCCCGGCTGCGGGATCCACGGCCGGGTGCGCCGCCCGTGCTGCTGACGCCAGCGTCGCTTGGCCTCAGCGACCGCGCGCCGCGTCGTGCGATACGAGCCTTCATACCCCATCGCGACCAGCACCCCATGCGCCTTATCCGCCCGGATCTGCGCGCGGGAGCGATCGACCAGCTCATCGATCTTCGCCGCGAACGGGTCCACCAACGGCCGAGACCGCGCCCGAACCGGCAACCCACCACCCGCCGCGTCTCGCGCCGCGACCAGCCGCGCGACCGTCTTGCGATCACACCCCGCCAACGCCGCCGCGCCCCGCAGCGACCCCGTCAAGTCAAACGCCTCAAGGATCTCCATCGCTTCCTCCGCTCTCTTCACGTTCGCCGTCCTCAGATCGCGCGTCGACAACAACACGCGTCCGATTACCGGCGGCTCAGGACAGAACCGTGGGGAGAAACCCTGGCCACCCATGGGGAGAAACGGTGGCCACCAACGGGGAGATTCAATGGCCGCCTACGGGGAGCTTCTCATGGCCACCGTCAAGCGTCGGTGCTCCCTGGAAATCGCAGGCCTTCAGATGCGCAAGCAACGCGTGCACCGATGGGGTCCACGGTCCGGCTGGCCGTCGCACCGTGCCGTTGACCAGCACTGCACCTCCGATGTTGCCGCCCGGTAGCCGGCGCTCGTCCACAGCAGATCAGTCTTTCACGCGCCACCCATGACCAAGCGCAAGAACTGGGCTCAGGGTGCCTGAAGGGCAGCGCCCCTCCACCCGGGAGCTGTAAGCGCCTCTCCGACGCCCGCTTTTACACGTCTGAACCCACGACTGCGGACGCGCGCAATGCGACGCGAGCAGGTCTGTCCAGCCGCTGCTGCACCAGCGCACGCATCGCCCAGCTATGGCCGCATGCGACGAGGTCGACCATCAGCGTTAGCTAGTGGTTCTTGTCCGCGTCAGTGGCATGCGGACAAAGCGGTTGCCCTGCGCGCGAACGACCTCGCCATTTAGCTCGAAACGAGCACCTGCCTCATCACGCACCAGCTCCGGTGCGTACAGCCTCCACCACTCATCTGCCTCGTCGTCGGTAGGCCGCTCCGGCCATGAACCATCGGCGAGCTGGCCGCAAATGACCCAGCTTGCGCCGGGAACTGAGATAGGTCGTAGATAGACCCCTTCGCGCGGCTCAATCATCAGGTCATGGCTCAGCCGTGTTCCGCGCAAACTGACTGCCCTGAGGTCCTCGGCAAGCTTAGAAATCTCCGCGTGTGATGCCAACCGGTCGTGGGCCTGATGCGGATTCCTGATGTGAGTTCTAACCCGGGCAAACGAATCCGGCCGCATCTGGATCGAGATGAAAGAGTGCATCAGCTGGTTGCGATGGTCCATCAGCGACATGGCGCGATCGACCCACGCCAGAATGGCCTCTGGTGCGACTCGCGCGTGAGACGGCAGACCGGCGCCGACGAGGGTCCTGATCGTCTTTGCCGTCGTTTTGAATTGAAGCGATCGAGCATCCGTGCCGAGTGTGAGACTGATCGACTGCGCCTCGGCCTCGACGCGTGCCGCTGCGACGGCCACCCGACCAATCGCATCCAGGAACTCCGCCGGGACGCCGCAGAATGCTTCTGACATCGGTCGCAGGCTATCGGCAGAGCCTCGCCAATCACGGTGCCGCGCTAGCCGCGAATGAGGTCGGGATGAGGTTCGAATGCGCGTCTTAACTCCGTCGTGAGTACGTCAAAGTGACTCGTGGAATTCCGACGGACTACTGCTTCGCTCCCTAGCCCGGATTCGCCGGTAGGGGTGTATCCGTAGGCGGCTGG
>DASXDW010000219.1:0-4434 GCA_036490435.1 Solirubrobacteraceae bacterium | reverse complement strand
CTTCTTCGGGCTGCTCTCCAACCTTCAGAACGCGGCCGGTCAGATCAACGCGCAGTCGGTGCAGCGCCAGTGGGAGGAGGGCAAAAGCTCGGCCTGGACCGCAGCCCAGTCGATCGGCCTCGGCGCCGCCACCAACCCGCTCGCCTTCGTCGCCTCCGAGGTCGGCAACGTTCGCCAGCACGGCATCGCCGGGCTCGATCCCCTCTACGGGCACAACGCCCAGCAGGCCCGCCAGTACGAGGAGCAGCAGGCGTACCAGGGCGGCGCCGGGCTCGCCGACCCGGCCACCTATCTCCAGTACGCGGCCCCGGAGTCGAAGCCTGCCATGGTCGCCCTGGGCGCCTACGGCGGGCTCTCGCAGCTCATGAGTCAATCCCAGATCACGCCCGGAAACCTGGTCTGGTCGGCGCTGGCCGGCATCCTCTGGTCGGGCCACATCCCCGGCGGATCGAAGGCGGCGGAGGCGGTGCGCAAGGTGCTGCCCTCCTGGGACGTGATCTCGAACCGCCTGACCGAGCAGCTGTACGAGAGCAAGGAGGCGGCGCGCCTCATGCAGTCGGCCGCCGGGCGCAAGACGATGTTCGAGGGCCAGCTCCAGCACATCCTCACCAGCGAGGCGGTCCGGCCGGTCGCATCGGTGCTGAAGAAGGCCGCCGACACCGGGCTCGAGCGCGGCACCTACACCAAGAACATCGACACCGGCGAGATCGCGATCTCGCCCAAGCAGGACGCCAAGACGCTCCAAGCGCTGCTCCAGGGCAACTTCGGCGTGGACACGATCGAGGATTTGGAGCAGAAGCTCGAGGACGGCTCCCTCAGCGCCGACGAGGCGGCCAAGCTCCGCTCCCTGATTCAGCGCGACGTCCTCCGGCTGCCCCACGACCTCGTGTACATCGGCGAGGGCGAGGAGCCGCTCCGCGATCCTGCCAACGTCCTCCAGGACATCGCCCCGGAGAAGCTGGGCGCCGCTCGGGAGGCGGGCGTCCAGATGCAGATGCTCATCGACCACGCGCATCGCGGCCCGCTCGGCAATCACGAGGACCCGATCCGGTCGGTCTACAGGAGCCTGGTCGGCCACAACCGGGCGGCGAGCTGGAATGCACGACCGCCTCATGCGCTCCTGGGTCAACCTGCTCGGTGACGGCGCCAGGGACGCGGGCCTCGGCGACCGGCTGACCCGCGCCGTCGAGGGCGACAGGAAGGTCTACGACGCTCTGAGCCCCGAGGCCAAGTACATCGTGGACTCGTACAGATTGATCAAGGCCAGCACCCGCCGGGCGGCGCGAGATGCCGGCTATGAGATCGGCGAGCTTCCCAACTACCTGCCCCGGCTCATCAAGCGGGCGCCGGGCGAGGCGGGCGATGCCGGGCGCGACATCCGCTCGCTGGGCTCCTCCGGCGATCTTCAGGGCCAGGCCCGCAAGGCGCGCCGCCTGCGCGCCGAGCTGGGCGTCTACCACCCCGACGACGACCCCGAGGTCGAGCGCGAGGCGGTGATCCTGCGCCAGGCGTACGACACCGTCCACGAGGCCAACGACGCCGTCAGCCGCCAGCGCGGCCGCTGGATCACCTCAGCCCTCGACCCCACCCAGGACGTCAGGGACCTCGAGGGCAAGGAGGCCGTCGCCGCGATCCGCAAGCTGTACGCCTCCGATCCCGGCGCCGCCGCCCGCCTCGCCCACGACCAGGCCCAGGGCCTCTTCCCGGAGCTGGAGACCAACTTCCTCCAGATCGCGAACCGCAGCGTCGGCCGCCAGATCGCCGCCATCCAGTCGCACCAGGCGGTGACCCGCCTTCGCGACTCGATGGGCGTGATCAAGGGCGCCAGCGACCAGGTCCCGCGCGCCCTCGCCCAGCGCCTCAGCGAGGTCTCCCAGCGCGACGCCGAGCAGCTCCGCGCCCTCGGCTACGGCGAGTCGAACTCGGCCTGGTTCAAGGGCGTCCTCTTCCACCCCGACTTCCTCAAGCTGCTCAAGCGATCGGAGGACCTGCGCGCCTCGATGACCAACGCCTCCGGCTGGGCCAAGCACCTCAACACGATCGAGGGCCTGTTCGTGAAGATGATCATGTACAGCCCCATGATCCATGGCCTCAACATCGCCGGCCGCATGGGGACCGCCTGGATGAGTCACCCGCTGTTGATGACGAAGTTCGTCACGCGGGCGGGCAGGCGCGGCGCCGGGGAGACGCTGCGGGGCTTCTTGAACCCCGACGACATGGCCCGCGACGCGGAGAGCATGCACCTCACCGCCGACGCGGTCAGGGCCGGGGTCAAGCTGCCCGACATCACCAACCCGGCCGGCGAGATGCTGCGCCGCCTCGGCGACGACGTCGGCGACGGTGCGGTCCAGGAGGCTCCCTACGTCACCGACGCCGACAGCATCGACGCCAGCCACGTCCGCAAGGGACTGGACACGCTGCGCAAGCTCGGCGCGCCGATCGTCTCCGGCTGGGACCACGCCAACGCCCTGCTCTGGGGCAACGTCCGCGACTTCGGCGTGATGATGTACCACGTCGAGCACGAGGGCCTCCTGCGGATGGGCTACTCCGAGGACGTGGCCCGACCGCTGGCCGCCCGCCGCGCCAACAGCTGGATGGGGATGGTCGCCCCCGAGGACGCAAACCCGATGACCCACGCCCTGGCCCGGCTGACCATGTTCGCCCCCAACTGGTGGCGGACCTGGGGCGAGCTGCTGACCGGCATCTACCGCGACTCGGGCTTCCACTGGACCCCCGCCCGCGTCGCCGGTCAGATCGGCAACGATTTGCGCGTCGGCATGGCGGCGCTGATGTTCCAGAAGCTCAGCGGCAACGCCATGAACTACGCCATGTCGGGCCACCTCCAGGAGCAGAACCAGCCCGGCAACCGCTTCCCGGCCTTGCGGGCCTCCTGGTGGCTCTACGCGCCTCCCAGCGCCACGCCGAGAGCGTCGGCCGCCTGGCGGGCCAGCGCCGGGTTGACCCGGCTGTAGATCTCCAGCGTGGTCGAGGCTCGGGTATGGCCGAGCAGGGCCATGGTCTCGGCGACGGGGACGTTGCGCTCGGCGAGCAGGCAGGCGCACCAGTGGCGGAGGTCGTGCATGCGCAGGCGGGGGAGACCTGCGTCGGAGAGGGCGGCCTGAAACTGCTTGGTCACGGTCGAGGCCACCAGCGGGCCGCCCCGGTCGTCGGTGAAGACGAGATCCGCATCCTCCCAGCGCGGGGCCTCGAGGCGTCGCGCCGCCTGCTCTGCCCGCTGCCGCCGCAGCGCCTCCTGGGCCGGGTCGGGGAGCAGGATCACGCGACGGGAGCCGCGCGTCTTGGGACTGAAGGTCTGGTGCTCGCCGCCCTGCCGCTGAAGGGTGCGCTGGATCGCCAGCGTCCCCCGCTCGACATTCCAGTCCGACCAGCGCAGGCCGAGCAATTCGCCCTGGCGGGCACCGGTGGCCAGGGCCAGCTGCCAGAGCGCGCCGCGCCGGTGGCTCGACGCCAGGCGCCAGAGCGCCTCGACCTGCTCCGGAGCCGGGTCGGGGACCTCGAAGTCGTCTTCCTGGAGGGTGTCGCACTTGGCGGCGGCGTTGGCGGTGACGAGGTCCGAGTCCTCGGCGTCGGAGAGCGCGGCGCGGAGCGCCCGGCGGAGGTGGTTGGCGGTGGCGTTGCTGGTCTCGGTGGCGACGCGGCCCATGAGCGAGGCGACGTGGTCGCGGGTGAGCTTGGCCAGGGGCATGGTCCCGTAGGCGTCGCTGACGCGTCTGAGCAGCTCCTCATAGCGGGTCGCCGTCTTCGGCCGGACCGCGCGCCGGCGCTTGCCCTGGCGCTTTTCCTCGAGCCATCGCGTCAGGTACTCGCGGACGGTGACGGCCCGGCCCCGGCGGACCACCTGACGGCCGGAGTTGCGATCGGCCAGGGCGGCGATGAGAGCGGCGCGGCACTCGACCTCGGAGCGGCCGTAGACGTACTTGCGCAGCGCCTTGCCGTCCTCGTCGTGGGTCGTGTAGCGGCCCTGCCAGCGGGCGTCCGGGCGCAGCGTCACTCCGCCCGCGCCGTTCGGCGTCCTCACCTTCCGCGTCTTCGACCGTGGCATCACTGGGGTCCTCCTGACACCGAAATCTGACACCAGTAGGTGGTGTCAATCCGTTCTCAACCTGGTGTCAGCTTACTCGCTTTCTGGTGTCAATTACAGCCGATTTCGAGTTGAGAACGTGGGCGAGTCCGCCGCTGTCGAGGTCGAATTGAGAGGACTCATAATCCGTTGGTCGCAGGTTCGAGACCTGCCGGGCCCACCAGCAATTCGGTCCCAGTCGTCCGGACCGACGGCTCATCGGATTCTGACGGGGATCTAGTCTCACCGGACGACGATCGAGCCCAGCACTCTCCAGTTCGGCTTACCGGCGTAGAGCAGTGCGCGAATGCGGTAGTTCTCGAAGTTGCGAAAGCCGAAGCCGATCCTCTTGA
>DASXDW010000209.1:0-1971 GCA_036490435.1 Solirubrobacteraceae bacterium | reverse complement strand
GGGGGCGTACGTGAACGCCCATGCAGCGCCCTCGCCGGCTTTTGCTCCCGGCGCTCCGACCAGGGCGGTTGTGCCGTCCGACGAGATGGCCACCGATGCGCCAAACCGTTCTCCGCTCGCCTCGGGGCCGTCGAGTCGCAGGCCGTCCGACCAGCCGCTTGAAGAGCGCGTGAAGACCCATCCGCCGCCCGGAGCCTGTCAAGCCCGGTGAGACGCTTCGCGGTCAAATTTAGTGAGCGGCGACCTCCTTGGGCTTGTTGATCCAGGCGGCGGTCGGCAGCTTCGGCGGTACTGGTTGCTTGCAGACGAATCGCTCGGGGTGCCGGGCGTAGGCGGCGTTGAGGACGCGCGCGCGGGCGGCGTGCAAGGCTGGCGCTTGACCGTGGTGAACGGCAGCGGGTGTCATCAGGCCGATGCCCGAGTGTCGGTGGGCGTGGTTGTACCAGTGCACGAACGCGCGGCAGTGCTGGCGGGCGTGCTCGATGTCGTGGAAGCGGGCCGGGAACTCGGGGCGGTACTTCAGCGTCTTGAAGGTGGCCTCGGAGTAGGGGTTGTCGCTGGAGGTGTACGGGCGACTATGAGTCTTGGTGATACCGAGGTCGGCGAGGAGGAACGCCACCGGCTTGGCGCGCTGAGGCGCGCCACGGTCGGCGTGCAGCGTCAGGATCTTGGGGGTGATCTGCTGCTGCTCGGCGGCCTGCTCGATCAGCGTCGCGGCGAGCTGCGCGTTCTCGCGGAACTGGACCGTCCAGCCGACGATGTAGCGGCTGAATACGTCGAGGATCACGTACAGGTAGAACCACGTCCACTTCGCCGGGCCCTTGAGCTTGGACACGTCCCAGGACCACAGCTCGTTCGGGCGCTCGGCGAGCAACTCGGGCTTGGCATAGGAGGGGTGGGTGAGCTGGTTGCGTCGCTCTCTGACGCTGTTGTGGTGCGCGGCGAGGATCCGGTACATCGTGCGGGGCGAGCACAGGTAGGTGCCCTCGTCCAGCAGCGTCGCCCAGGTCTCCTCCGGGGACACGTCGACGAACCGCTCGCCGTGCAGCACCTCGAGCACCTGCGCCCGCTCTGGCCCCGTCAGGGCTCGCTCGGGCGCCCGACGCGCGCGAGGCGCCCTGGGCTGGGGCGGGCGACGACGGCGGTAGACGCTCGCCGGCGCGGCGCCCAGCGCGCGGCATGCCGGCCTGGTGCCGATCAGCGGCGCAAGCTCCTCGACCGTCGCGGCGATCATCGCTCGGTGTTCCTGGACGCGCTGTTGTTGCCGAGCATCTCTTCCAGCAGCGCCGAGACGTTTCCCTGGATCTCCACGACTCGCTTCATCTTCGCCAGCTCGGCCTCCGCCCGCTCGGCGCGCCGCGTCAACGCCGTGATCTGCGCGTCACGTTTGTCGGCCGGCTTGCGCCCGCGCGGCTGCCCCAGCTCCTTCAGCGCGCCGTCCTTGCGCTGCTTGCGCCAGTACGTCACATGCGACGTGTACAGGCCCTCGCGGCGCAACAGCTCACCAAGTTCACCCGGCCTGGTGCACGCATCAGCCTGGGCCAGGATCCTCGCCTTGTACTCCGCCGTGAACGACCGGCGCGAGGCCCGCTCGACCAGCTCGGGATCGGGCACAGTCCCCTCCGGCGCGACGGGCGCGCCGCCCCCGACGCCCAGCTCGCCTACGGCTCGCTGGTCATCGCGGGCGGCGCCAACCTCAGCGCCCGCGCTAGCTCCATTCCTGCTCGTCTCCATGTCCGGCGGTCTCCGTTCTCGCCCTCAAGGTCATTGATTCCTCGATGGTGAGCGTCTCACCGGACGTTGACAGAGAGGGGTGCACCGGCAGGCGTCGCCGGACGGGCGGAGGGCCAACATTGGACAACGCGGGCCGAGACTTTTCACGAGACCTTCCATGCGGCGCCTACCGGGGCGGCGTCCGGCGCAAGTCCGCCCCCCTTATTCCTCGGGCTCGGCGGCACGGATCCAGAGATC
>DASXDW010000189.1:0-7406 GCA_036490435.1 Solirubrobacteraceae bacterium | reverse complement strand
ATCGAAAGCGTATCTCCACACAATCACGGCCTGACCGGCCCAAAGACCGGCCGTCTTCTCGCGCACGACTGGTTGCAGATTTCGGAACCCCGCCGCTGACGCGCATTGCGACGAGGCTGTCGCGTAGCTTTTGGCGCGGGTGCTGCGGAGATGTGGCGTTCCGCGTCAGCGGACGCGGTGTCGGGCGTTGCCACCGCCGGAGGCGCCGTTTTAGGCCCCGATTGCGGCGAGGTGGTGGCGGTGGAGCTTGGTGAGGTTGTGGGTTGTCATCAATAAGCGCCACTCAGCGCGCACGGCGGCGCGGCCTCTGCGCAGGAACCGGGTGACCTGGCGGTTGTGCTTGGTGTGAGCGAAGACGGGCTCGATCATCTGTTTGCGTCTTCGATAGATCGCCTTGCCCGTGGGTGAGGCGAGCGCGTTGCGCATCGCCGTGTAGCGCCCGCCGGTCCAGCCCGGGCGAGGCGTCGTGCGCGCGCCGGAGTCGGGTGGGATCAAGACCTGGATGTGCTGGTCAGCGACCACCTCGTCGATGTGCTGCTCGTTCCAATACTGCGCGTCGGCCACCGCCACCTCGGGCCGGTCTGCCACACCAGCCCGCTCAAGCTCACCCAGCGCCGCGGTGATCATCGGTGCCAGCTGTGAGAAGTCCACGGTGCTGTTGGTGATCTCCGCGGCGAGCACGATCTGATTCTCATCCACGACCGCCTGAGCGTTGTAGCCCTGCACGTAGGCCTCGTTGGCCTTGATGTGACGACTGTCAGGATCGGTCACGCTGACCATCGCATCCGGCACCATAGGCGCGACCCACGGGTTCGGTCGCCGACCGAGATGCCGGCCCCGGGTGTCACGCCCCGTGGCGCGGTAGAGCTCATAAGCCCGGTTGCCCGCCAGCTGCGCGTCAAGGTCCTCCTCCATCCGTTGCGCCGCCAGCAGCAGCCGCTCAGTCCGATCGCGCGGCAGCGGGTCAGGAGCCCGCCAACGACACGCCTCCAGCTGACGGCGCGCCTCACGCACCCACCCCACCCGCCCCAGCCCGCGCGCCACGATCTGCTCGGCATCAAGCTCCAATGAGTCAGCCGCCGGCTCCGGGCCGCTGCCCTCATCCGCATCACGGTCCTGCGCAGCACGCCGCTCGCGGGCGTGGCGAAAGAACTCACGCCGCCCCTCCCGAGTGCGTAGCTGCTCGGGCAGTTCATCCCCCCGCGCGTCGCCGTAGAGCTCATCCTCGGCCTCATCAGTCGCCTTGGCCTCCGCCAGGATCTCCCGCGCGATCTGCCCAAAGTCACGGTTCGAAGCACGGCTGGTATTCCCCGCCAACCGCGTCCCGTCGATCGCGACCACCCCCGGCCGGACCAGCCCCGCCTCATCGCAGAGCCCGAGCACCTGCCCAAACAGCTCGCCCAGCGCCGCCTCGTGACGCTCGACAAACCGCGCGATCGTCGCGTGATCCGGCGCCTCGAGCATCGCGATCACCCGGCACGCGACATCCTCGCGGCACGCCCGCTCGATCGCCCGCGCTGACCGCACCCCCCGCGCGTAGCAATAGAGCAACAAGGCCACCACCATCGCCGGGTCATACGCCCGCCGCCCCACACCGTCGCGACGATACGCCCCATAAAACTCGCCCAACTGCAGACCCGCCACGGCATCCAGGACGAACCACGCCAGATGATCCTCCGCCAGCCAATCCCTGACATCGGGCGGCATCAAGAACGACTGATCACGATCACAACCAATGAAGTTCTGAGCCATCCCACAATGGTCTTAAACCCACCGGACGACACGGTAATTACGCGACAGCCTCGTCGCAATGCGCGTCAGCGGCGGGGTTCCGAAATCTGCAACCAGTCGTGCGCGAGAAGACGGCCGGTCTTTGGGCCGGTCAGGCCGTGATTGTGTGGAGATACGCTTTCGATATGGGTCCAGACGTCGCGGCCTTCGCCGCGGACTCCGGCAGCTTGCTCAGAGTGACGGGCGGTCGGGAATCCGCCGCCAGATACAAGTCACTGTCCTTTGAGTTCTCGGCCGCAACGGCCCAAGCACCTACATTGCAGGTCAACAAGCGCGGGCGGCTCGATACCGCGCTGAATTCTCGTTATGGCGCCGACGCCTGCGGGGCGGGGTGCTCAGGTTCGTCAAGCAAGTGATGCCGCCGGCGCTCTACACCGCGTGCATGGCAAAGCGATCGCCACTAGCCGTCGATTGATCTCAACCCTGGGTGCCCCCCTAGAATGAAAACGCCAAAGGCAGGGGAGGTAAGGCCGACTCACCCCTTGATGAACTCGAGCAAGTCGGCGTTCACCTTGGCGGGATCCACAATCGCGATGCCGTGGGAGCCGCCGGGATAGACCTTCAAGATCGCGTCAGGAACGATCTTTGGCACAACCTTGCCGGTCGGTTCGATGGGAACGATCTGGTCGTCTTCACAGTGGATGACGAGCAACGGAACGTCGCACTTGGCTATGTCGTCGGTGTAGTCAATTTGCCAGCTGTATGTCGTGTCGTACTGAGCCCTGGCGCCTCCCAACAGACCTTGGAACCAAAACAAGTCACGCATCCCTTGGGTGGCAGTCGAGCCCTGTCGGTTGGCACCGAAGAAGGGTTCGGACAAACTCTGGAAAAAGGTCGAACGATCCTTTGCCACTCCGGCGCGGATGCCATCAATCACCGCAATGGGCGCACCCTCGGGATTGGTTTCGCTCTGCGTCATGTTCGGAACAATCGAGTCCTGAAGGACCATTTTGGCGAGCCGTGAAGTGCCGTGGCGCGAGATGTAGCGAGCAAGCTCGCCACCGCCCGTGGAGTGCCCCACAAGTACTACATCGTGGAGGTCGAGGGCGGTGATGAGGTTGTCCAAGTCGTCGGCCCAGGTGTCGACGTCGTTGCCGAAGCCCGGCTGGTCGGAGTAGCCGTTGCCACGTCTGTCATGGGCGATTGTGCGGTACCCCTGAGCGTTGAAGAACAGCATCTGGGGCTCCCAGGCTGCCCCGGTCAAAGGCCAGCCGTGTGAAAAGACGATGGGCTGTCCGGTGCCCCAGTCGCGGTAATAAATGGACGTGCCGTCAGTGGTTGTGACCGTTGGCATGGGAAGTTCCTTAAATTAGGACAACAGGGCGATTACGGCGATCGGCTTGGCGGAGTCTTCTTCACGCGCCGCTCTCCAAGCTCGCGTTCCTCTCCAGAACGTGGATCATAAGGCTGTAGGTCTGATTTGAGCCATACCGGCGAGGGATTTGCGGCCTCAGCCGCTTAGGTGAGGGCATCTAACGGCGCCCACCCATTGATGGAGGCCGGTGTCGCTGGTGCGGTCGTCCGCGTCTGGGCTGGCGATCGGCGTGGCGTACCCGCGACGCCGCAGGCCCGAGAGGATCCGATCGGCTAGCTCATGATCGAGATCGAGATCGACGTGCAGTCGGACTGCTCCCACGTGGCTTCCGCGCCCTGGCTTCGATGTTGAGGAGAGCGAAGGTTCACCCCGGCGTGGCGGTTCTCGCCGACCGAAAGCGGCGCGTCACGGCTGACCGCTTGGTCCGGTCAGTGCGGCCCGCAAGTCGTGCGAGGCGGGCCGCGGAGGCTGGCAGGTGTCAGATGACGTCTGGCAAGGCGGGCACGGTCATCTCGCGCTCGAGCTGGCTGTCTGGCACGTCCGGCGATATCACTTCGTTGATGTCGGGAGGGTCTCCGTGCGGCGACGAGGTGTTGGTGTGTTGGGCGGCAAGCGCAGCGCGGGCCTGGGGCACGAGACGATCGACCATCGTGTGAGCGCCCTCGCTCGTGTCGAGAATGAAGGTCGCGTACCAGCGGCCGTCATCGCCGAGGACGTAGATGTACCACTCAGCGAGGTCGTCCTTGCCGGGGCGGGGCGTGTCCCAGCGGTAGACGACAAGGTCGCCCGTTTGATGGCCCGCAAAGTGCTCGCGCGCGATCTGCCGCCATTTCGCCATGTTGAGCCTCGCGGAGGTGGGGACAGAGCGCTCGCTATCCCCGGCCGGGTCAAGTACGGCATCGCCGATGCGCTCGATCCAGTCGCGGGAGCCCTGCGGGACGTAGCCCTTGTCCTTGGCCTTGTCGGCGATCCGCCCCGGGCGCGTGGCGTTATGGACGATCCCGACAATCATCGGCACGACCGTGAACAGGACACCGCCCACTCCTCCTCCACCGCCCGACTCATCCGGCACCCCGGCTTCGCCCGGAGCCTCGGCGGCTGGTGCCGCAGGAGGCGGCGCCGCAGGAGGCGGTGTACCTACCGGTGGGGTGGCGTCTGGGGTCGCGACGAAGGGCTGGCCGTTGGGCGCCCCCGGCCACCAGTACTCGATCGTGCATCCAGACCGGTCGGCCGCGGCGCGCATCGCGGTTTGACAGCTGGTGCAGGGGTCATATTGCCCGGTGATACGGAATGTGCCGCCGCGCGGCAACTCGCCCGCGTTGACCAGCCGAACCTCGGTGTGGCTCGCGTTCATGCCTGCTGGGAAAGGCAACGCACGTTCCCCGGGAGTCATATTGCCGCTCGTCTCCGCCCCGCGCCAGACCTCGTTGCCCTGCGCGTCGCGGCTAATGGCAGTCGCCTCGTGGGGAAGCTGATGCCCCTCCCACCGAGGGTCGCCCGGCCGCGCGGTGACGGTCAGCGCCCGCCGCGCAGCGGCGACCTGCCGGGCGAGAGCGTCGTTGCGCGCCGCCTTGCGCAACTGTTCGGTGGTCATATTCTGATACCGGCCCCTCAACTCCCACACCGCCTCGGGATCTGTCTTGGCGAGTGTCTTGAGCTGAGCGATTGTCTTGCCGGCGTACGGATCGGCGGGAGTACGCGCCAGGACACCGCACCGCGTCAGCATCCGCACGGTGGCAGCGTTGCCAGCTGCTGCGCTCACCGCGCGCACCGCGCCGATCGGGTGACCGCCGGGTCCCGCGCGCGCTGGGCTCAGCGGCCGTGAGCCCCGACCCGCCACTGGATCGAGTAGCTGAAAACCACCCGGCCGCATGTGCGCCAGTATCTCGCACCCGGTCAGAGGACAACGTGGGGCCGGTCAGTTTTGTGACCATCAGCCGCTTTTTGGCCCGCCTGGCGTGAGGTCAGACAGGACCATTCAGCAACCGAGTCGGCCGTCATTCCAGCGCGGCAATCCGATTAGCCCGCGCCGCCGCGTCTGACCGCAAACTGTCCGGCTGGTGTGAATCGTCCGCAAGATGGTCCCTACCTCCGCAAGCACGGACGAGCAGTCACGCAATGCGAGACCACTCTCGCCAGCTGCATACGCAAGCGCCACACACCCACTTGACCGTCCGGACGAGCGCCTTCGCGGGGGCACACCCAGACGCGGCGCAGAGCCGGGGTCCCGCTGGCGCGGTCGGACCGACCGCTCGCCCGGCGCGGGTCTCGTTGGCGCCATCCGCTATCGCGCCTCTCGCGGCTGACGACAGATCAGGCGCGCTTGGCTGGCAGGAGCCGCTCGCCTTCTCAGGGTGAGCCGGCCGGTCGGCCTGGGCTTGCGCAGTGGCGGCCGGGAGGGCATACTCCCAAACATGTCTTTGGAGGTTTCTCGGCGGCAGCTTCGAGCGCTGTCGCACCCGGTGCGTTTGCGGATCCTGTCGCGGTTGACCGCAGCTGCGATGTCGAGCGCGGAGCTGGCGCGCGAGCTCGAGATGAACCACGCGGCGGTCAGCTTCCACGTGCGCAAGCTGGCCGACGCTGGCTACCTCGAAGTGGCGGAGACGCGCTCGGTGCGGGGCGGTAAGGAGCGTCGCTACCGGCAGCGGCCGGCGGGCGGCCGCCAATGGCAGCAGGAGGATCCTCGCCTCACGGTCCGTGCCGTCTCAGAAGAGGTGGCCCGGCGAGCGGACGAGACGACCACGGAGGCGTGGCGGCTGTTCGGTGACGTCGAGGCTTGGGTCGAGGACGGCGTCTGGGAGGACGTGGTGGCGCGGATCGCAAGCGCGATCAACGATCTCCATGCCGCAGCCAAGGCGCCGCACACGCCCGACACGCTGCACGTGAGCGCGACCGCGATGCTCTTCAGAGTCGACGGCATCCAGTAGATGCAGGGCGGGTTAGCTTCGCGGTTGTGTCTCGCTGTCTCAGCCGGACCACTTGCGCAGCGCAACTTTCGCTTGCTTGTCGGCTGCGATGTGACCTCGATGGTCGGCACCGCCATGGCCACCGTGGCGGTGCCGTTCGCGGTGCTGGCAGGCGGCGGCTCTGTCAGCGACGTCGGCTACGTCGCCGCCGCCGGGCTTGTCCCCACGATCGTGTTCCTGCTCTTCGGCGGCACGCTCGCAGACCGCCTGCCCCGCCAGCAGGTGATGGTCGCCGCCAACATCGGCCAGGGACTCGCCCAAGGCGGCTTCGCGCTGCTCGTGCTCACGGGGAACGCGCGGCTGTGGCAGATGATGCTGCTGACTGCTGCGCGAGGATGCGCGTTCGGGTTCTACATGCCGGCCGCCCAGGGCCTTCTCCCTCAGACGGTCGCCCCCGATCAGCTTGCCTCCGCCAACGCCGTGCGGCGACTCGGCCTCAACAGCGCCCAGATCGGCGGCGCCGCCCTCGGCGGCGTGATCGTCGCCGCGGTCGGCCCCGGCTGGGGGCTCGTCGCCGACGCAGCAAGCTACGCGACCGCGGCCGTCCTCCGCGCCGGAATGCGCTTCGCCGGCCTCCCCCCGATCGTCCGCAGCGGCATCGTTCACGAGTTGCGCGACGGCTGGCACGCGTTCACCTCACGACGCTGGCTCTGGGTGATCGTCGTCCAGTTCGGTCTGGTCAACGCCATCTTTGTCGGCGCCTTCAACGTCCTCGGCCCCGCCCTCGCCAGGACGCAACTCGGCGGCGCCTCAAGCTGGGGCCTGATCCTCGCTGCCCAGGGCGCAGGCGCCGTCCTCGGTGCCACCTTGATGCTCCGCTATCGACCAACCCGACTCTTGCGAAGCGGCAGCCTCGCGGTTCCCCTGTTGGCGCTGCCGTTGCTCGCACTCGCCGCGCCGCTCACAGTCGCGCTGATCGCGATCGCCGCGCTCGTCGCCGGCGCCGGCATGGAGGTCTTCGCCGTCAACTGGAGCACCGCCCTTCAAGAGCAGATCCCCGCTAACTTGCTCTCGCGCGTCGCCGCCTACGACGCTCTCGGCTCCTACGCCCTCGCTCCGATCGGCACCACCTTCGCCGGCCCGATCGCACTCGCGATCGGAACAACCGCAACCCTCGTCGGCGCCGCAGCCGCCGTGGTCCTCTCCGCAACCGCCGTTCTCTCAGTCCCCGAGGTCAGAACACTCCTCCGCCGCACCAGACCCACACTCGACAACAGCCCGTCCTCTGCATTCGGTTAGAGGTTCTGGCGGTCCATGACGCAGCCATGGCGAGCAGCAAACGCAGATGATCCACGCACCCGCAACGAAGCAGGTCGATAGCCCGATCCCGGTCG
>DASXDW010000086.1:0-1520 GCA_036490435.1 Solirubrobacteraceae bacterium | reverse complement strand
CGCTCAAGTTCCACCCGGACCGCAACCCGGCTGGGGCCGGTCGGATGAGGGAGGTCACGGCCGCGTACGCGGTCCTCTCCGATCCACAGCGACGGGCAGAGCTCGATGCGCTCCGGAGCCGGTCAGCGTCAGCAACCGCGGGGGCTCCCGCTTCCGGACCCGGATACTCGCCACCGCCTCAGCGAGGAACGGAAGTGCCGACAGCGGCGCGGGGGACGCTCGATGAGGTCCCCGACCTGCGCGCCGTTGTGACCGTGCTCCTTCTCGGAGCCGGTGCGCTTGCATGGCACTTCTACATGCACCAGCCCTGGCGGCCCTCGCTGGCACTGGCCTATCCGGTCGCCGCCCTGCCCAGCGGGATCAGAGCGTGGGTTCGGTGGGTGCGACCGCCGCGCCTTGCCGACGTGCCCGGACCACTGGAGACGATCGAGCTGAACCTGCTGAGCGCGCTCGGTCACGCGCTGGTCATGGTCCTCGGCGGTGTGGTCATCTGCCCGGTCGAGTTCATCTGGATCGTGGTGGTGCGTCCCGTGGCGCGCGCCGCGTACGCGAGCTGGTCGCGGCGACGTCCGAGGGGGTGGTGCCCATGAGCGGTTAGGCAGGAGATCCAGGCCGGTGGGATCGGTCCCGCCCCTGGCCTGGGCAGTGGGGGGCGGCCCGTTGGCGCGGGCCACCCGCCCGATCGGCAGCCAAGACGTATGAAGCGTGAGAGCTGCCGGTCATCCCCAGTCGGGACCGTTTCAGCGTACCCGGGCGACCGGGCGCGAGGAGACGAGTTCATGCGGCAGACCACAACCACGGTATCCGTGCGCGTGCCCGGCGACTCAGAGGACGTCGACGGGTTCGTGAACCGCCTGAGGGAGGCGCCTCTGATCGAGGTGTCCACGGCATCGGGCGAGTACGCCAGCCGGCGCGATTCCGGCGTCCTCAGGTATCTGACTGTCGAGCTGAGCGAGGTGTCGCGGTGATGGTCGACATCTTCGACATCGACCCCGACGCGGAGCTGACCAGCCAGGACCTGGCCGAGGTCCGCGACTTCGCCAATCAGCTGCTGGAGCAGAGGCGCCGCGAGCGCCGTATCCAGACCGGCTTCCGGCAGGCCCGGATCGCTGCGGGGCATCGGCCGGTGCGACCGGAGGTGCGATATGGTCACTGATAGACCCTGGCGCTCGCTCATCGACTTCGCACTGCCGGTCGCGCGGCGCCTGGCCGCGCTGGCAGGTGTCGGCGCCCTGGGCGCGAGCGTGGCGCTGGCTCCGATAGCCGTTCACGCACAGTCGCTCTCTGACGGCGGCTACGGAGTGCTCGCGCGGATGATCGCGACGGCGCCGGTAACCAGCGCGGCAGGCGGCGGCGCGACGGTCAGTTCGCGCGCCGCCGGCGCTCCGGTGATCGTCATCTGTCAGGTCCAGGGCCCCACCGTCTACGGCGAGTACGGCACCGACAACCTCTACGACGAGCTGGCCGCGTCCGAGCAGGGGTTCGGGCCGGAGTACGTGCCCGACGCCGACGTCTGGACG
>DASXDW010000132.1:0-23048 GCA_036490435.1 Solirubrobacteraceae bacterium | reverse complement strand
CCGGGGCCACCAGCTGTGTCAGGGCGCGGGGGTGAGGTACTACATCGACTGCAACAACCTCCCCGGCCGTCCCTTCCCCGGCGGCTGTCGCTGCGCCAACGACGACTGCTCGCACCGGCGCCAGGCCTGCAACGTCTTTCGCTACGGGCAGTGCAACACGCACATCAAGGGCACGACCACGGTCGTGTGCCGCGTGGTCACCTGCGAGAAGCCCAGCCAGATCGAGAGCCTGAACTGCAACGGCACGGTGATGATCGACGACCGCGTGTGCGGCCACGAGGCCGGATGCCTGGAGCCGGTGGCCGTCCAGTTGCCCGGGAGCGGGGGAGCGTAGGCCATGGTGGTGGTCACGGTCGTCATCGCGGCGCTGCTGGCGGTCGCGCTCGTCTACATCATCGCCCTGCTGCGCAGCCACGCCGACATCCTGAGGCGGCTGGCCGCGTTGGAGGAGCGGGCGACGGCCGGCGCATCCGCGGCGCTGGAGGGATCCGCGGCGGCCGACGAGCTCACCGGCGGCGAGGTGACCACCGCCGGGCCGATCAGCGGCACCACGTTGCGCGGTGACTCGGTGGCGCTGGCGTTCGGTCCCGGCTCCCCGGTGACGCTGCTCGCCTTTCTCACCAGCGGCTGTGCCAGTTGCGGCCCGCTGTGGGCCGGCCTGCACGAGGACCGCAACCTGGACTCGCTGGCCGAGCGGGTGGCGGTGGTCACCCACGACGCGATGCGCGAGAGCCCCACGCGGCTGGATCGCCTCGCGCCCTCGGGGACCGAGGTGATCATGTCCAGCGCCGCGTGGGCCGACTACGCCGTGCCCGGATCGCCCCACTTCGTCCTCACCGACGGCGCGGGCGGCATCCTCGGCCGTGGCTCGGCGCTGAGCTGGTCGCAGCTTCAGACGATGATGGCCGACGCGCGCGCCGATGCCCGCCGGGCGGCCGAGCCGGCGCGTACCACGGAGCAGCGCGTCGAGCGCTCCGACGGGGCACTGGCCTCGGCCGGGATCGGGCCGGGGCACCCCAGCCTGTATCCCGGCGCGCCCCGCCTGGCTGGCGACCAGGATCACTGACGCCGTGCTCCTACCCGCCTTCGTGCTCGTGGCCGTCGCCGGCGCCGTCCGCGCTGCCTGGTCTCCCTGAGGACAGTCGATGCTGGCGAGCATCACTCCGCTCGGCGAGCGGAGCCGCGGATTCTCATGGGGCCTCACCGCGTCGGCGTTCGCCGTCGGTGCGCTCGCCGCAGGTGTGCTGGGCGGAGCGGCGGGCGGCGCGCTCGGGTCGTTGGCGCCGGCCGGTCAGTGGCGTGACGTCGTCGCCCTTGTCCTGCTGGCCATCGCGCTGGGCGTCGACGCCACGGGGCTGCGCCGCCGCCTGCCCAGCACCCGCCGCCAGGTCAACGAGGACTGGATGGGTCGCTACCGGGGCTGGGTCTACGGCATCGCCTTCGGGGCCCAATTGGGGGGCGGCGTGGTCACGATCGTGACCAGCGCGGCCGTGTACGCCGCCGCGCTCGGGACGCTGTTGTCCGGAAGCGTGGGCGCCGGGGCGGTGATCGGGGCGGCCTTCGGCGTCACCCGGGCGCTCTCGCTGCTGCCTGCCCGCCGAGTCACCGATCCCGCGGCGCTGGTCCGCCTGCACGACCGGCTCGGGCGTGCCGAGGCACCGGCCGGCCGCCTCGCGCTGGCGGCGGAGACGGCCGCGATCGCGCTCGTCATCGCGGGGCTGCTGTGAGGACGGCCGCGCACGGCCTCTCGGTGGACGTTCCGCAGGGATGGGAGGCCCGGATCGTGCGCCCGCCCGAGAGCGCGCCGTACCTGCACGTGGCCAGCTTCGCGCTCACCGCCGACACCGGCCAGTTTGGGGCCGGGGCGACGCTGGCCATGGGCCCCGACGCCGCCTTCGCCGCACTGGTCGAGTACGTGGTCGACCAGCACGCCCGTCCCGGCGTCGGCCTCTTTGCCTCCCGGCGCTGGCAGCCGCGCCTGCGCGTGGGCGAGTTCGGCCACGACCGTCTGCAGGTGATGCGCCGCGGCCATCTCGGCGCGCAGCGCTTCTTCACCGTTGCACAGCGGCCGCTCTGCCTGTACGCCGTGGTTTCCCCGGTGCGCCGCCGCCCGGCTCAGCTGATCGGCGAGCTGAGCGCGGTGCTGGCCACGGTCCGCTTCGACGCCTGAGCGGCCCCGGCCGTCGCCCGCCCGGGCACGACGACCGTCTGGGTGCTGCCGGCGGTCAGGCCGTTGGCGTCGATGACGATGAGACCCACCCGGTAGGCGCCGGGCGCGGAGAATGTGTGCGTCGCCGGAGAGGCGGTCGCGGCATCGGCGGCCCCCGTGGCGGGATCGCCGAACCCGAACAGCCGGCCCACGATCGGCGCGCCGCCGGCGCCCGGGGTCGACGCGTCGGTGAAGGTGGCGGTGTCGTGGCCGGGCGCCACCGCCACCTGGAAGGCTGCGGCGGGCGGGGTGGGGAGGGGGGCGGCGGTGCCCGCGTACCGCGCGGCATCGTGGCTGGGGCCGATCGGGCAGCGCGTGCGGTCGATGCGCCGGCGGTTGGTGTAAGTGGCGAGAAGCCTGCTGGCGAAGGCGTTGCCTTCAATCGCGACCACCTGGGTCACCTGCACCCGCACGGTGTAGGGGACGACGAGTCCGCGCGGGACGCGCCGACCGCGGCAGCGCAGCGCCGAGGTGAAGCGGCCGCTGCCGGCGTAGCTGCCCACGCCGACCCGGGTGAGGGTCAGCCGGTCCAAGTGGTGAGCGCTGCGCTGGCGGCGCAGCGTCAGCTTCGGGCACACGCTGGCGGCGCAGCCCACGCCGGTGAACGTCCAGCGGCGGGTGACCCGCTGGCCGCGGTGCTCGCCGCGGACGCGGACGGCCGTGGTGATGTGCCCGTCCATGGCGAACGTCGAGGCGATACGGGCGTCGGCGACGCCAGCGGGGGGCGCGGCGGCGCGCGCGACGCCGACTCCGGCCAGCATGATCGCCGCGCCGACGAGCAGACCCAGGGCCCCGTGGCGGATCGGCGCGGTCATCCGGGCGCCAGCGTAGTGGACGAGCCGTAGACTGCCTGTCGCGTGATCGAAGAATCATCGGGCCTGAGCACGCAGCCGACACCGCGGCTCACGTCGTTTGCCCGCGGGGCCGGGTGTGGGTGCAAGCTGCCGGCGGCGGACCTGCACGCGCTGCTGGGTGATCTGCGCGCGGTGGCCGATGAACGGGTGCTCGTCGGGTTCGACACCGCCGACGACGCCGCCGTGGTGCGGGTCAGCGACGACCTGGCGCTGGTGCAGACCGTCGATTTCTTCACCCCGGTGGTCGACGATCCCTTCGACTTCGGGGCGATCGCCGCCGCCAACGCCCTCTCGGATGTCTACGCCATGGGGGGCCGGCCGATCTCCGCGCTGAGCATCGTCGCGTTCCCTCTGGAGCAGTTGGGCGGCGGCGTCCTGCGAACGGTGATGGAGGGCGCGCTGGCGACGCTGGCCGAGGCCGCGGTGCCGCTGGTCGGCGGCCACTCCATCGACGACCGCGAGCCCAAGTTCGGTCTCGCCGTCACCGGGCTGGTGCATCCGGACCGCATCCTGGCCAACGGCGGGGCGCGGGCGGGCGACGTGCTCGTCCTCACCAAGCCGCTGGGCACCGGGGCGATCGTCACCCACGCCCAGCGCACCGGCGAGGACGACGCGTTGCCGGTTGCGGTGGCGGTCATGTGCATGCTCAACGGCGCCGCTGGACGCCAGGCCCGGGACGCTGGGGCCCACGCCGTCACCGACGTGACCGGGTTCGGGCTGCTCGGGCACGTCCACGGCCTCGCGCGTGAGAGCGGCGTCTCGGTCGTGCTCGACGCCGGCGCGGTGCCCGTGGTGGACGGGGTCCACGCCCTCCTGGCGGCCGGCGACGGGATCTCCGGCGGAACGCGCCGCAACGCCCAGTGGTCTGATGGCTTCACCGCCTTCGCCCCGTCGGTCCCCGCCTGGCAGCGATGGCTGCTGGCCGACGCGACGACCTCGGGCGGCCTGGTGGTGTCGATCGACCCTGCGGCCACCGGTGGCATCGAGGGCACGGTCGTCGGGCGGGTCATGCACGGGCCGGCGGGTACGATCCGCGTGCAGTGAGCACCGTGCTGCGCTGCGGGGAGCGACTGGGGCTGGTGCCCCGCCTGGCCTTCAAAGCCGGTGAGCCGTGGCAGCCCCACGGTGGGAAGGTTCGACTCCTTCGTCGCTCCGCTGGCACGGGTCCCGTCGCGGGCCGGGTATGACGGCGGAGCGCCGCAACGAGCGCCTCCGCGCCCTGCCCTCGGTGGACCGGCTCGCCACCGCGGTGGCCCGGGCCGAGCTCGATGCCCGGCGCCGCGAGCTGCTGGGCGGCGCGGGCGACGACGACGTGGACCTGGTGGCGCGCGCCCTGTCTCGGATGGCCCCGGGCGCCGGTCGCGTGCTCAACGCCACGGGGATCGTGCTCCACACCAACCTGGGCCGGGCGCCCCTGGCCCGGGAAGCCCGCGCCGCCATCGCGGCGGCGGCCACCGGGTATGGAGCGCTCGAACTCGACCTGCTCACCGGCCGGCGCTCACGTCGCGGGCGGCGCACCGAGGCGCTGCTCATCGCGCTGAGCGGGGCCCAGGACGCGCTGGTGGTCAACAACGGAGCGGCAGCGGTACTGCTCGCGGTGGCGGCCCTGGCGGGGCCGGGGCGCCAGGTGATCGTCTCCCGCGGTGAGCTGGTGGAGATCGGCGGAGGCCTGCGCATCGCCGACGTCGTGGCCCAGTCGGGCGCCGAGTTGGTGGAGGTGGGCAGCACCAATCGCACCCGCGCCGCGGACTACGCCGCGGCCATCGGCCCTACCACCACCGCCATCCTGCGCGTGCACCAGTCCAACTTCCGCATGAGCGGATTCGTCGAGCGCCCTGGGCTGCGCGAGCTGGTGGCGCTCGGGCCTCCGGTCATCGACGATCTGGGCTCCGGCGCGCTTGATCAGGGACGGCCTGTGCTGGGCGACGAGCCCGACGTGCGGCGGTCGATCGCCGCCGGCGCCGCGCTCACGTGCTTCTCCGGGGACAAGCTCCTGGGCGGACCGCAGGCCGGCGTCCTCGTCGGGGCGGCCGAGGCGGTGAGCGCGTGCCGCGCGCATCCGCTGGCCCGGGCGCTGCGGATCGACAAGCTCTGCCTGGCCGGCCTGGAGGCCACGCTGGAGCTGCACCTGGACCCCGCCACGGCGGGCCGGATCCCCGTGCTGGAGATGCTCGAGCTCACGCCCGAGCTGCTGGCAACGCGCACCGGCGAGCTGGCGCGCCTCACCGGGGGCAACGTGGTCGAGATGCCCGCCGCGGCCGGCGGCGGCGCGCTGCCGCTGCGCGAGCTGCCGGGCCCGGCCGTCGCGCTGGTGGCGGGCCCGGAGGGTGCCGACGCGCTCGCGGCGCGGCTGCGCCGCGGCCACCCGGCGCTGATCGCCCGCGTCCAGGACGAGCAGGTCCTGCTGAGCGCGCGCACGCTCGCCGAGGATGAGATCGCCGTGGCGGCGCGATGTGTGCAGGACGCGCGCCGATGCTGAGCTCCGCCGCGCCGGTCACGGTGGGCACGGCCGGCCACGTCGACCACGGCAAAACCGCCCTCGTGGCCGCGCTCACCGGCACCGACACCGACCGGCTGGCCGAGGAGAAGGCGCGGGGGCTCTCGATCGAGCTGGGCTTCGCCGCCGTGGCACTGCCTTCAGGGCGCCCGATGTCGCTTGTCGACGTGCCCGGCCATGAGCGCTTCATCCGCACCATGGTCGCCGGCGCCACCGGCATCGACGCCTACCTCATGGTGATCGCCGCCACCGAGGGAGTCCGCGAGCAGACCGTCGAGCACGCCCGGATCCTCGAGGCGCTCGGGATCACCGCCGGGATCGTCGTCATCACCAAGACCGACCTCGCCGCGCCGGGGGCGGCCGAGGCCCAGGCCCGCGAGCTGCTGCCAGGCGCGCGCGTGGTGGTGTGCCCACCCGAGTGCGCTGCCCGCGCGGCGCCCATTCGCCTCGCCCTCGATGCGATGGCGGAACGGCTCCGGGCCCGGGCGACGAGACCTGACCCATCCCCCATTCTCCACGTTGATCGCTGCTTCACGGTCACGGGAGCCGGGACGGTGGTGACGGGCACGCTCGTCGCCGGCGCGCTGGCCACCGGGGATCGCGTCGCCGTCTACCCGGCGCAGCGCGAGGTCCGGGTGCGCGGCCTGGAGGTCCACGGCGAGCAGGTGCCCCGCGCCGTCGCCGGCCAGCGCGTTGCGGTCAACCTGGCCCGGATGCCGCGCGCGGCGGTGGGGCGCGGCGATGCGTTGGCGGCGCCCGGCGCGCTGCGCGCGGCCTTCGTCATCGAGGTCGCCCCGGGGCCGCTGCACGGCGCAGTCGGCGCGCGGGTGCATGTCCATCACGGGACCCGCGCAACCCCGGCACGAGTGGTCCGCAGCGCCGACAAGGCGCATCTGCGGTTGCGTTGTCGACACCCGCTGCTCGTCGCGCCCGGTGACGCCCTGGTGCTGCGCGACGGCGCGGCGCGGGTCACGTTGGGGGGCGCCGTGGTGGTGGAAGCCCGGCGTCAGGCGCACCGGGACCCGGTGCGAGCGGACCCACCGGCGCCGCGGCGGCCCGACGCGCTGGCCCTGGCCGAGCAGGTGGGAGTGGCGGAGCTGGCTCGGGTCGAGGCCGAGATCAGGGAGATGATCGCCCGCGACGGCCGCCTCACGCTCCCGGGCCTGCGCGACCGGCTGGGCATCTCGCGCCGCGAGGCCAAGGCGTTCCTGGATTACTTCGACGCCGCCGGGGTCACCCGACGCCGGCCCGACGCGTCCCGTGTCCTGCGCGACCGCGCCGACGGGGGACCCTCTGACCGTAGAATCGACGTGTGCGCAAGCTGATCGCCGCCGCTGTCGGCATCGGCGCGCTGGCGGTCTTGGCGGGGCCGGGCGCGCAGGCACTTGCCGCGCGGGCGGTTGGTGGCCCATCGCGTGTGCTCAGCCCCACGGCGAAGGCACTGGCGGCAAGCGCGCGAGCGACGCGGCCCGGCACAGTGACCGAGATCCCGCTGGGCTCGAACGCGCAGATCTACCTGTTCGGCCTCGCGCCGGGGCCCGACGGCAATGTGTGGTTCGCCGACCAGGGGTGCATGGGTCTGGGTCAGTGCGGGATCGGCCGCCTCACCCCGCAGGGGCGGTTCACCACGTTCCAGCGCGGCCTGAACCCGGGCAGCCTGCCGTTCTCGGTGGTGACCGGCGCCGACGGCGACGTGTGGTTCACCGATGACGGCCGGCGGCCGGCGATCGGGCGCATCACCCCACAGGGCCACATCACCGAGTTCAGCCGGGGCCTGAGCCGCGGCAGCCAGCCGTTCGAGCTGACCTCCACCCCGAGCGGCGACGTGTGGTTCACCGACCCGGGCGCGCACCCCGCCGTCGGGCGGATCACGCTGCGTGGGAAGATCACCGAGTTCCGCCGCGGCCTCGGGCGCCACAGCAAGCCGTTCGGGATCGCCACGGGCACCGACGGTCAGGTGTGGTTCACCGACCGGGGGTGCAGCGCCGGCGGGCGTTGCGCGGTAGGACGGGTCACCGCCTCAGACCGGATCATCGAGGTCCGTCGCGGCCTGCGTCCGGGCGCCCAGCCGCTGGGCATCGCCGCCGGCGCGGGCGGCGAGATGTGGTTTGCCGACTCCGCCGGGGCGATCGGCCAGGTGACCCCCGGTGGCCGGGTCACCGAGCGCACCCACGGCCTGCGCACCGGCAGCTCCCCCGTGGCCGTGACCGCCGGTCCCGACGGGGCCATGTGGTTCACCGATGAGGGACAGACGCCCGCGGTGGGGCGCCTCACGGCCGGCGGGGCCATCCGCGAGTTCGTCAAGGGCGTCACCGACGGGGCCGAGCCGGCGGCGATCGCGCCGGCCGCGGACGGCAAGCTGTGGTTCACCGACGAGGGCGGCGCCTCGGCGTTCGGGGTGGTCACGGTGGGCAGCGGCCCGGGGCAGCGAGCCGCGCCCCGGATCGCCCCCGCACCCCGGCCCGGCGCGCCGGCCACATGCCTGGCCGGACGCTTTGCCACCTGGATGGGGGCCCGGCCCTCGCCCGACGCGTTCGCCTTCGACGGCTTTCGCTGGCTGCGCAACGGCCTGGCGCTCGGCGGCCATCACGAGCCGCAGTTCACGCCCAGCCGCCACGACGCGGGCGCTCGGCTGGCCTGCGTCCAGACCGTGACCTATCCGCCGCCGCTGGGTGTCACGGTGGCAGCCACCAGCGCGCCGCGGACGGTCCCGGGCGCGGCGGGGCCCGCCGCCACGAGGCGCCCGCGGTCGGTCCCGGGCTCGGGGCTGCGCCTCACCGCCTGAGCGCTGCGGCGGCCCGCTACGCGCGGCGCTGGGCGTGCCCGCGCAGTGCGGTCATGTCGTGGATGACCAGGCTCTGGCGCCCGGTGCTGATGCAATGCAACGACCGCAGCGCCGCCAGCGCCTTCACCGTCGCCTCCCGCGAGGCCCCGCACCAGCTGGCCAGCTGCTCCTGGGAGAACGGCATTTCCACCGCCACGCCGTCGCTGGTCGGCTGACCGAAGCGCTCAGAGAGCTCGAGCAACCGCTCGGCCACGCGTCCCAGGGTGTCCAAGGTGGCGAACTGCAGTCGCTTGCGGTCAGCGTCGCGCAGCCGGGTGGCCAGTACGCCGATCAGCTCCCGGGCGGCGTCGGGGTCGTCGAGGGCCTGGGTGAGGACCGTGCCGGAGGCGACGATCGCGTCCACCTCGGCGACGGCCAATGCCGTAGCTGACCGGGCCTCGCCGTCGAGCGTGGAGAGCTCGCCGATGATGTCGCCGCTCCCGCGCAGGCCCAGGACGATCTCGCGGCCCTCTGCCGACATGCAGCTGATCATCACCCAGCCGCGGTCGATGAGGAACACGCGCTCGGCTCGGTCGCCCTCGGTGAAGAGCGCCTGCCCGCGGCGAAAGCGGCGGACGTGGCCCTCTCGGCGCAGCGTCTCGCTCAGGCTCTCGTGGATCTGCGCTCCGTCATTCACGCGCACAGTTTGACTGTTCGCGCGGCCCTGTGTGTCAAAGGACGCAGAAGGAGTGCGTCAAACGACGCAGATTATGTGCGCCGGAAGACGTGGTGAGCTGACCGCGCGGCTGGCATTCTCTCTCGAGCCGCCGGGGGCGTCTGTCAATCATGCGTGCTTGCAAGGAAGCGAGGAGCAGACCAACATGCCGAACACCGAGACGACGCATCGCGTCCTCGGGTCGCAGCCGTCCAAGTTCAGGACCGACCTGAACATCGCGGCGGCCGTCGTCGCGGTCGGCCTCTGCCTGGTCATCCTCGCGCTGCTGGCCAGCGCGCCGGCGCCGAGCGGCGCGCATCACGGGCGCCCTGCGACCCACACGCACGCGATCGCGGCGCCGCGGACCTGAGGGGTTCACAAGACGAGGGCACGACGCCCTGACCAGTGAGGCTCTGTCAACCGGCGCGACGGGCCTCTCGACCATCCGTCCATGCCGATCAACCCCCCGTCCAGGGCGACCGATGGGTCCGCGTGGACGTGCTACGTGATCTGCGCTCAGCAATGTCTGCCTTCGCGCCCTTCAGCGCGGCGGCCGTCCTCGCCTGGACGGTCGCCCCGATCGGCTCGCAGGTGCACTGGGGCCAATACGCACTCGCCACGGTGCTCGCCCTCCTCGCCGGCCCGCTCGCCATCTGGGCCTCGCGTGACCACGTCGGGTCTCGGTTCGGCCTCGTCCCCGCCGCGCTGCTGTTCCTGGCCGGCGTCGCCTTCCTGCGCAACTCCGTCGGAGGATCGACCTCGGGGACCAGCGCGCTGGCGATGATCCCCGTCTTCCACACCGCCCTCTACAGCCGCTCGCGCCGCCAACTCGCCATCGTCGTCGCCGGCGTGGGACTCTTCTACCTGCTTCCGATGCTCATCGTCGGGCCGCCGTCCTATCCCCATAGCCAGTACCGCACGGCGGCGTTATCGGTGACCGTCTCGTCCATCATCGGCTTTGCCACCCAGCAGCTCGTGGCCAGCGTCCGTCGCCAGGCCAGCCAGGCCCGCGAGCGCGAGCGGATGCTGCAGCAGCTCGGCGACGTCGTCCACCGTCTGTTTGACAGTCCCCATCCCCGGATCGACGTCTGCCAGGCCGCCAAGTCGATCTCGACCGCCACGGTCGCGCTCCTCTACGAGCCCGACGCCACCGGGCTCGTGTGCACGGCGGTCACCCAGCGCGAGGCCGCGGCGCTGCGCCAGCGCGCCGACGCCGGCAGCGCCGTCGAGGAGGCATTTCAGACACGGCGCCCGGTGCTCGTCACCGACGATGTCGAGGCCCGCGTCGGCAGCCGCGCCTCGTGGATCGCCACAGGCAGCCCGCGCTCGGTCCTCTACCAACCCCTGACCCGCCACGGCGTCGCCCTGGGCGTCCTGGTGGTGGGATGGGCCGATGAGATCGCGGCCGGCAGCACCCACACGACGATCGCCTCGCTTCTCGCCCACGAGGCAGCGGCGGTCATCGCGCGCGCCGACATGCTGGACAACCTGGCCGACGAGGCGCAGACCGATCCGCTCACCGGCCTGCCCAACCGCCGCGCCTGGGACGCCCACGTCAAGCGCCTGCACAGCGAGGGCACGCCGTTCGTCGTCGCCATGATCGACTTTGACCACTTCAAGCGCTTCAACGACAGCTACGGCCACCCGGCGGGTGACCGGCTGCTCAAGGAGACGGCCGCGGCGTGGCGCGACCAGCTGCGCACCGGCGACGTGCTGGCCCGGCTGGGGGGTGAGGAGTTCGGGCTGCTGCTGCGCGAATGCGACCCGGATCTCGCCACCGAGGTGACCGAACGCCTGCGAGGCAGCGTGTCGGACGGGTGGACATGCTCGGCGGGAATCGCCGTCGGCCGCCCGGAGGAGAGCGCCGAGGACATCATCGCGCGCGCCGACGTCGCGCTGTACGAGGCCAAGGCCGCGGGGCGCGACCGGATCCACTTCGCGTCAGCCGTCTGAGGCGCGCTGTCGCAGGGCGGCGCGCTCGGCCTCGTTGTCAGTGAGGGTGATCGCCGTGGCGTAGGCCGCCGCCGCGCCGCCGGAATCCCCGGTGCGAGCCAGCAGGTCGGCGCGGATGGCGTGATACAGGTAGTACTCGTCGAGGCCGTTGTGCGGCAGTTGGTCGAGGGCCGCGGCGGGCCCGTGCACCTCCGCGACGGCGACGGCGCGGTTGAGCGCGACCACCGGCGTGGGTGCGAGGGCGAGGAGCTGGTCATAGAGGGCGAGGATCTGGCCCCAATCGGTACCGACCGGGGTCGCGGCATCGCTGTGCACCGCGTTGATCGCCGCCTGGATCTGGTACGGGCCCGGCTGGCGGCGGGCCAGGCAGCGGCGCACGATGGCCTGACCCTCGGCGATGAGCGCGGCGTCCCACCGGCCGCGGTCCTGGTCGGCCAGTCGCACGAGCTCGCCTGCGGCGGTGGTGCGCGTCGGGCGCCGGGCCTGGATGAGCAACATGAGCGCGAGCAGGCCGGCCACCTCCGGCTCGTCGGGCATCAGCTCGACCAGGACCCGGCCGAGCCGGATCGCCTCGGCGCACAGGTCGTCGCGCACGAGGTTCTCACCGGCGCTGGCGGCATAGCCCTCGTTGAAGACCAGGTAGATGACGCGCAACGCCCCGGCCAGCCGGTCGGGCAGGTCCTGGTCGCGGGGTACCCGGTACGGGATTCCGGCGTCGCGGATCTTGCCCTTGGCGCGAACCAGGCGCTGGGCCATGGTGGACTCCGACACCAGGAAGCCGCGGGCGATCTCGGGAGTAGTGAGCCCGCCGAGCAGGCGGAGGGTGAGCGCTACCTGCGCGGCGCTCGACAGCGCCGGGTGACAGCAGGTGAAGATCAGGCGCAGGCGGTCGTCGGGCACGGCGCCCTCCTCGTGGTTCCCGTCGTCCTCGTGGCCGTCGTGGCCGTCGTGGCCGTCGTGGCCGTCGTCGCCGTCGTGGCCGTCGAGCCGGGCGGCCTGGGCGTGGCGCTCGGGACGTTGTGACTCCCGGCGCAGCCGGTCGATCGCGCGATTGCGCGCGGTGGTGATGATCCAGCCGGCGGGGCTGGGTGGCGCGCCGAGCTCCGGCCATCGCCGAACCGCCTCCGCGAAGGCGTCCTGGACCGCCTCCTCGGCGAGGTCGATGTCGCCGAAGCGGCGGGCCAGTACCGCCACCGCGCGGCCGTGCTCCCGGCGAAAGACACGCTCGATCTCCTCGGGTGCACCCGGAGGTCCCGGCGCGTGCCGCGGGTCACCGGCAGGGGCCGTCATTTTGAGCTGCGCGTCAGCGGTCCTCGGGGTCCTGGAAAGGGCGGACCTCGATGGGGAGGGTCGTGGCCAGGGCCAGCCGCCGGCCCCACTCCAGCGCTCCGTCCAGGTCCTCGGCTTGGATGATCGAAAGGCCACCGATGTGCTCCTTGCCCTCGGCGAACGGTCCGTCGGTCATGAGGACATCGTCGCCCTCGGGCCGCAGAACGGTGGCGGTGCCCGGCGCGTGCAGGCCCGCGGAGAACACCCAGGCGCCGGCGGCGCGCATCGCGTCGTCGACGGCGCCGACATCGCTCATGATCCTCTGCAGCTCGGCTTCGGGGGGGACGGGGCCGTCGGGCTGGACGACGCTGAGCAGGTAGGTCTTCATGGGGGGCTCCTTCCGGCGCCGGTCGTTGGCGCCATCGCGTTGATTGTCACCCCCTACACGAACGGCTCGGGCCGAAATCGACACCGCCGTGCCGTTGGGCGACGGCCGGGCTGCCGTCCGTCGGCCCTGGGCGCCTACTTCTCCTTGGGGGACAGCGACCGCGCGCAGTCGACGCCGCGCCTGACCCAGCGCTCCAGCTGGCGCTTGGTCTTGACGCCCTCGGACTCGACGCGGAGCCAGCCGTCCATGGTCTTGCCGCGCATCTCGAACGGGCCGGCGTGCGGCTTGGCCAGCAGCTCCTCAGTCTCCGCGGGCGGGACTCGCAGCAGCAAGCCGCCATGGCCGCTGGCGCTCACCGACATGTGACCGCCGATGAGGAAGGCCAGGCCGCCGAACATCTTCTGCTCCACCACGCCCTCCTCGCCGGCGATGAGCTCGCGAATGCGGTTGGCGAGGTCCTCGTCGTAGGCCATCGGGGCGGATTATCCGGTTCGCGCCGGGGGGGCGCCACCCGGCGCGTGAGATTTACCGATTCTGCGGCGTTTTTCATCAGAAGGGGTACCAAGCGATTTGCTGCTCCCGTAGCCGGCGGCGAAGCTCGGATGCGCGCCGCAGGGGTCAGAAGGTCGGGAGCCACCACACTGCGCGTCCCGGTGGGGCAGGTACGCCCATCGGGACGACGCGATTTCTGCAAATGCCTCATGAACTTCACTTGGGCTGGGTATGTTGCGCGACCGTGGTCAGCCCCGCGCACATCCTTCGTCGCCTCCGGCCGGCGGCCGTGCCCGCCCTGGGCGTCGCCGTTGCTCTGGGCCTGGCCGGGTGCGGTGGCTCGAGCCATGACCCGGGGACGCGCAGTGCCACGGGCTCGGCGGGTCCGACCTCCAGTTCGGTGAGCGCGAGCAGCTCGTCGAGCGTGAGCAGCTCGTCGAGCACGGGAGCCGCGCGCCGGCGTCGTCCGCGTCCCCGGCCGCGGGGCGCTCCGGTGGGCGCGGTGCTGACCGTCCATGCCGGCACCACCACGCTCCGCGTAACCGTCAGCCGCGTGCTGGACCCCCTGACCGGCACCGGCTCGAAGCTGCTGCCCGGCCACCGGGCCACCGGCGTGCAGGTCAGCATCAGCGCCGTGGCGGGTGAGACCTACGACAGCACCGCGTCGGGGGACTGGTCGATCCTCACCACCGCGGGACTGGCCTCGCCGCTGTTTGTCAAGCAGGGCGTGTGCGAGACACAGCTGGCCGACTTCGAGAGCCTGATCGGCGTGGGCGACACGCGCGACGGCTGCGTCGCCTTCAGCGTGCCACGGCACGCGCGGATCCTGTCGGTGCGCTTCTCACCGCACTCGCGGGCCCGGGGGACGGTCGCCTGGCGCTGAGCCCGCGTCAGGGCACTACGTCGTGCACGCCACGCTGACCGGGATGTTCTGCGACGGCACGGGCGGTTCGTCACGCTTGCAGTAGGTCAGCCGGTGCCCGGCCACGTCCACCACGCCGACGTAGTTGTAGTTGACGTTGTCGGCGGTGGCCACGCAGGTGAACGCCTGCCGCCCGGACCGACCGCCATGGCGGGTGCAGCGGACGCGCTGCAGCGGTCCGTCGACGGCGCCCTTGTTGACGAGGCCGGCCATCGCCTTGTGCACCGTGCCCTCGATCCCGGCGCCCGGGCTCTGACCGGCTGCCAGCGTGACCACCTGCGGCGCCTGGTCGGCCGCGACGACGCGCTCGGCCTCCCTGTTGACCTTGGCCTGCTCGGACGGACTCAAGGTCTGGCTGGAGTCGGTGTTGTTGTGGTTGACGAAGATGATCAGCGCCACCAGCACGATCACGCCGACCGCCAGCGAGGCCGCGAACTTCGCCCACATCGGAAACCGGGGGCGGTGAGGTTCGATGGCGGGCTGGGGCACGGCCGGGCGAGTGTGGGCGGATCCAGGCTCAGACGGCGTGGGCGGAGAGCACGTCGCTGAGCGCGGCCAGATCGTCCTCGGTGGGAGACCAGCGGCCGGCGGCGGCGTTGGCGCGGACCTGCTCGGGCTTGGTGGCGCCCGCGATCACGGAGGAGACCACGTCGTGGGCCAGCAGGGCGCCGATGGCGACGTCGATCATCGGCACGCCGCGCTCGTCGGCGAACTGCTGGATGGCCTCCAGCAGGTCGAACTGCGCGGCGGTGGCGACCTCGTCGCGACCGGCCAGCCGGGTGCCCTGGGGAGCCGTCTCATCCCGGCGGTACTTGCCGGTCAGAAGTCCCGAGGCGAGGGGAAAGAACGGGACGAAGCCGACGCCCAGCTCCGCGCAGGCCGAAAGCACTTCGCTCTCAGCGTCGCGCACAAGCAGGCTGTACTCGTTCTGAACGGCCGTGAAGGGGGTGAGCCCGTGCTCCTCGGCGACCGCGGCCGCCTCGCGCAGCTGGCCGGCGTCGAAGTTGGAGGCGCCGATCGCGCGCACCTTGCCGGCCTGGACGAGCTCGTGGAGGGCCTCGAGGGTCTCGCGGATCGGGGTGACGCCGTCGGGCTGGTGGTACCAGTAGTAGTCGATGCTGTCGGTACGGAGCCGCCTGAGTGAGGCGTCGATGGCGTTCATCACGTATGTGCGCGAGCCGCGCGGTCCGCGCCCATCGCCCATGTCCATTCCGAACTTGGTGGCCAACACGACCTGATCGCGCCGGCCCTGGAGCACCTCGCCCAGGTACTCCTCGCTCTCGCCTCGCCCGTAGATGTCGGCGGTGTCAAAGAACGTGACCCCTTCCTCCAGGGCAGCGTCGACGACCGCGCGGGTCGCGGCGAGATCGGCGCGGCGGCCGAAGTTGTTGCAGCCGAGGCCGACGATGGAGGTGTTCAGGCCGGAGCGGCCGAGGGGGCGGGTGGCGAGTGAGGGCATGGTGCTTGAGCCTAGCCTCCGGGCGGTGCGTGCCCGATGCGTGCCCGGTGCGTGCCCGGTGCGTGCCGGTGCGTGCCCGTGCGTGCCCGGTGCGTGGCGGTGCGTGCCCGCCGGCCGGTGCGCCGTCAGCGCAGGCGGTGGTCGTCGCGGCGCAGTGCGTCGGTGTAGCGGCGGGGCACGGCGGCGTCCTCGCCCTCCTCCCACAGTGTGGTCACCACCAGCTCATCACCCTCGCGGCGGCAGACGTAGACCAGGTCGCGCCGGTCGAGGTCGCGTACGAGGAGGGAGCCGCGCTGCCCGGCCTCGACGCGTCCGGCGGCGTGCGCGCGCGCGACGCGGCCGGCGATCTCGGTCTTCTCGTCGAGCGAGCCGCGCACGCGCTGGCGGAAGCGCTCGGCGGCGTGGTTCGTCACGGCGATGAGCATGTGGCGGTGCGGGCGTGCGGGGTCGGCGCGCCGGGCGTCAGGTGCTCTTGGCGCGGACGTAGAGGGTCCCGCCCGGGCCGCGGGCGTTGATCCGAAGCTTCGGGGCGCCGGCCACCGGCGGCGACGTGTGGGGTTGGATCACCTGGCTGGCGAACATGCCCCCGCCACTCACGCTCACGTCCACGCTCTCGGGAACGATGACGGTCACGGTCCCGAACAGGTTGAAGATCTCAAGGTCGACCTCGGACCCGGCCAGCCGCGCCTGGGAGAGGTCGAGCGTGATCGTGCCGAAGATGGAGCGAAACTCCGACCGGGCCGCCAGCTCCCACGGGCCCGAGCGCACCAGCCGGCTGCAGAAGGCCACGTGGCGCTGCTGGGCGGGGACGAGCTCTGAGGAGGTCGTGGGTCCGGTCGGCGCGGCCGGAAGATCCCGGGTCAGCGTGGCCAGCTCGTCGCGCGTGCGGGCGGCCTGCGCGCGCTCCACCCGGTCAGAGAACTCCTCGAGGGTGAGCCGCCCTTCCACCACAGCCTGGCTGAGCAGCTGCGTGCTCTGCTCGCGCTCGGCGTCGCCCGCCAGGATCGCCGGTGGCTGTGCGCTGGGCTCCTCCATCCTGGTTTCTACCGTACTGCGCGGGTCCCTCGGCGGCCTTCATGTCCGCGGCGAGGGTGAATTGCCTCATAGTGGTGCAAAACACCCTCGTGGATCGAGGGCCGCGCGGTCAGCCGGCAAGCGCCGAGGGCAGCTTGCGGGCCTGGCGGGCGATCCCCTTCCACTGGTCGCCCTCGCTGCGCAGCCGGTCCGCCGCGGTGGCCACGGTCCATTTGTCGGGCTTCAGCGACGCGTCGGAGAGCTCGTCCCAGGCGATCGGCATCGCCACCGGGCCTCCGGGGCGGGGCCTGACCCCGTATGGGGCCACGGCGTGCTGGGCGTAGTTGATGCGGTTGACGTCGACGTAGATGCGTGCGCCGCGTTCGTCGCGGTGCCACTCGAGCGTGAGGTGATCCGGGTTGTCGGCGACCATCGCCTCGGCCATCGCCCGGGTGAACTTGTGCACATCGCCGAACCCCGGGCCGCGGCGCAGCGGAGAGACAACGTGGATCCCGCGCGAGCCGGTGACCATCGCGAACGTGGCCAGTCCCGCGTCGCGGAGCCGTTCACCCGCGTCGCGCGCGGCGGCGCGCACCTCGTCGAACGTGACCCCCGGGGAGGGGTCGAAGTCGACGATGAGCCGGTCGGGCTGGCGCGGCTCGTCGGCGCGCGAGAGCCAGATGTGGGGGGTGACGACGTTCTGCCCCGCCAGGTAGACGAGTGTCGCCGCGTCGCCGGCCACCACCTGCGTCAGGGTCCCGCCCTTCTTGGGTACGGTCACCGTGCCGATCCACTCCGGGAAGTAGCGGGGGACCGCCTTGAGGAAGAAGCCCTTGTCATCGATGCCGTTGGGGAAAGCCTGGAGGGCGAGGGGGCGGTCGCGGAGGAGGGGGAGCATGGCCTCGGCGACGTTCTCGTAGTGCTCGGCCAGCCTGCGCTTGGTGATCTCGGGGTCGGTGAAGAGCGCCTTGTCAGGGTGGCTGAAGGGCACCTCGCGCCGGCCGATGGTGATGGTGGGAGTCATCGCTCGCGCACCACGTCGGTTGCGGCCTTGTCGTTGCGAAGTCCCTGGAAGCGTGGGTGGCGCAGCCGTCCGGCGGTGGTCCACTCGGTGAAGCCGATCTCGGCCACCAGCTGCGGCGACACCCAGGTGACGCCACGCTCGCGGATCGCCGAGGGATCGGCGAACGGCGACGTCTCACGGCTCAGCTCACGCATCCGCGCTCCCAGCGAATCGAGCGTCTCCTGGTCAAAACCGGTGCCGACCTTACCGGCGTACTGGAGCGCGCCGTCGCGGAAGTAGCCCAGCAGCAGCGCCCCGAAGTCGGTGCGCGAGCCCTGGGGCGCGGTGAACCCCCCGATGACCAACTCCTGCCCAGCCTCGCACTTGAGCTTGAGCCAATCCCGAGACCGCTTGGCCTGATAGGGGCTGTCGGCGCGTTTGGCCACCACGCCCTCCCAGCCCTTGCGGCACGCCTCGCTGAACATCTGCTCGCCGACGCCGTTGCGGTGCGCGGTCCAGCGCAGCGGGTCCTGGAAGTCCAGCGCGGAGCGCAGCAGGCGCTTGCGCGTACGCAGTGGCAGCGCGCGGACGTCGTCGCCCTCCACCCAGAGCAGGTCGAAGATGTAGAAGAACACCGGGACGGGCGAGTGGGCGCGGGCGGCGAGCTTGGCGAAGCTCGTCTGCGCGCCGTCGAAGGCCACGACCTCCCCGTCGATGGCGAAGCGCCGGTGCTCCTGCGCCGCAATCGCGTCGCGCACCTCCGGGTAGCGCCCGCTCAGGTCGAGGTCGTTGCGTGACAGCATGCGTACCTCGTCATGCTCACGGACGGCCAGACACCGGATGCCATCGAGCTTGCGCTCAAAGATCCAGGCGGGGTCGCTGAAGGTCGTGCGCTCCAGGACCGCCTTCATCACCTCCGCATGGCGCGGCGCCGGCGCCTCGACCGCGAGCCGGCGCTCCTGCGCGCTCAGGCGCTCAAGCTGGGGTTCGGTCATGCCCAGAGCTATACCCGACCGGGATGCCCGGTGTCGACCCGCGCTCAAGCGGCGCCGGTATCCCGCCGACAACTGAACGCGTGATGTCAGGCCAGCTCAAGGTCCTCATCGCCGACGACCACCCGCTGATCATCGCCGGGATCCGCCGCACGATCGAGCACGTGGAGGACATGCACGTCGTCGGCGAGGCGCAGTCCGGGTCAGAGCTCATCCAGCTCATCGAGCGCCGCCGTCCCGACGTCGTGCTGATGGATCTGCGCATGCCCGGCGTGACCGGGACCGAGATGATCGCGCTCATCCACACGCGCTGGCCGCAGACCAAGACCGTCGTGTTGTCAGCATGCGACGACGCACCGGTGATCGAGGCCGCGCTGGAGGCCGGCGCCAGCGCATACGTGCTCAAGACCGCCGGCTCCCTGGACATCACCTCGATCCTCCGCCAGGCCGCCGATGGCGAGGTGCTGCCCGCACCGGTCACCATGCCGGCGCGTCCCGCTGCGTCCGAGGACCCCGGTGCGCCGGCGCTCACCGATCGTGAGCGCGACATCCTGTCGCGCGTAGCCGCCGGCATGACCACGGCGGCGATCAGTCGCGAGCTCTGGGTCTCAGAGCACACGATCAAGTTCCACCTGACCAACATCTATCGCAAGCTGGGCGTGCCCAACCGGGCGGGCGCGGTGCGCTACGCGCTGGACCACGGGTTGGTCTAGTCGCCGTCGCCGTCGCCGTCGTCGCCGCCGCCGCCCCAGCGCGGCAGGACGGCGGAGACCACGGTCGGGCCGCCGGGCCGGGACTCGATCCGCGTCTCGCCGCCGAGCATCCGCACGCGCTCGTGCATCCCCACCAGGCCCAGGCGCCCGGCGCGCGCCGCGCGTGCGACTGTCGTCTCCGGGTCAAAGCCACGCCCGTCGTCAGTCACCTGAGCCCTGATCCCCTCGGGGTCGGGCACGATCGAGACCAGCACCGTCGCGGCGTCGCTGTGCTTGCGCACGTTGGCCAGCGCCTCCTGGACGAGCGCGAGCAGCGCGATCTCCTGGGACTCCGACAGCCCCGACAGATCGGCGCTGAAGTCGGTCCGGGGGAGGATCCCCGTCCGTTTCGCGAAAGCCTCGGCGACTCGCTGCAGCGAGTCGAGCAGCGATCCGGGCGAGAGGAACGGCGACTGCACCGAAGTCGACAGCCGGCGCAGGTCGCCGTCCAGCGCGAGCAGCTGGGCCTCGATGTCGTCGAGGCGGCCCAGCGCCCGTCCCTGATCGGTGCTCCCCTCCAGCAGCGGGCGCAGCTGATCACGGAACAGCCGCACGTCCTCGGCCAGGAGGATGACGTCCTGCTGCGGGCCGTCGTGCAGGTCGAAGCGCACGCGCGCGAGCCGCCGCTCGACGGCGCCGCCCACCAGCTCGCGCCAGTGCTCGCGGTCGCGCAGCGTCTCGCGCTCGAGGAGGCTGGCGACACCCGGAGCCGCGGCGGCGAGCAGCGCGCCCAGCTCCGGCGAGTTGGGGTCCACTCCGTGGACGTTGAGCACCCCGCGGCCGGGGCGGGCGGCGACGGGCAGGCTCACCGTCTCGTCGTCCGCGGCCGAGCCGGTCTCGATCTTGCCGGCCTCGACCTTGCCGGCGTGAGCGACGCGACGGGGGTCGCCGTCGGCCTGCTCGGCCCACAGCGAGACGGCGCGCGCACCGGTCAGGGTCCGCAGTAGGACGAGGTCCGCGGGGCGTCGCGTGCGCAGCAGTTCGCGCCCCAGGGCGACACGGGGCACGCCGGCGCGGGCCGGCAACGCGTCAGCGGCGCGGCGCACCTTCTCGGGGTCGTCGGCCACGGCCCCGACCAGCTCGGCGGCGTAGGCCACGAGCGCCGCCGCGATGCCCTTTGGGCCGCTGCCGTACGCGGCTGACAGCGCGTGGGCGTTGGCGAGGGCGACCTCGCGGGTCTCGCCGGGCACGTCAATGCCGAGCTCGTGCAGGACGGTCGTGACGGGCTCCAGCGCGTCGGCGAGCGGCGAGCTGTCTTCGGGTGCGCTGGGCACCCGCTCATTCTGACCCTCGGCCCGGAGGGCTCCGGCCGCAGCCGCTGGCGGTTACGCGCTCGGGAAGGCGCCCAGCGTCGAGAGCTGCATCGACACCGGGATGTCGAGCGTCTTGGAGACGGGCTTGGGCTTGGGGAGGTTCAGCGGCGCGTAGGCCTGGCCCGGGGCGAAGGAGTTGACCCCCAGGTTGGGCACGTGGACCACCTTGAACTCGGCCAGGTAGCCGGACGGCAGCTTGTCGACGTCGAACCAGCCGGCGCCGCCGCCGGGGCGGGCGAAGCCGCTGGTCCCGAAGTAGCGATTGCCGATCCGCATGAACGTGTGCCACGAGTTGTAGAAGATGGTGACCTTGCCGGGGCCGGCGGGGAACTTCCAGATCGGGATGTCGCCCGAGACCGTGGTGGGGACCTTGTAGCCGGCCTGCTGCATCACGTAGGACACCGAGCCCGAGCAGTCAAACGGCGCGAACACCGAGGGCTGCTCGTGACCGCCGCCGTACACGTACGGGAAGTCGGCGGCGCTGACCATGTTGGCCGCGGCGATGAGACGGTCGAAGTGTGAGAGCACCCCGCTGGAGTAGCGGACGACCGGGGTCTTCTTGACGCCGGTGGCGAAGTCCACGGAGAAGGTCCCGTGCTTGACGGTCATGCGCTGGTACTGGGCGTGGGTGGCGATGGCGTGGGCCCGCGACATCACCTCGTCGACGTACCAGCTGGCGTGGTTGTAGGCGTAGACGGCCCTGGCCACGTCGTCCTTGGCGCCGGCGGCGGCGAGGTACTTGGCCGCGGCGAAGATGGCGTCACGCGGGTCATACGGGTTGGGCACGCTGTGGCCGTCGATGGCGACGCCGTACTTGGCCCAGGTGGAGGGCTCGAACTGCATCCAGCCGACCGCGCCCGCACTCGAGGTATTGATGTTCTGGCCGTAGTCGGTCTCGATGGCGTTGATCGCGGCCAGCACCTCCCACGGCACGTCGTACTTCTTGCCGGCCTCCATGTAGATGGGGATGAGGAATGACGGCGGCCGGTCGCCGTTGGAGAGGAGGCCCGAGAGGTTGTTGACCGCGCCGGTGAGAGCCGGATCGGCGGTGACGGTGCCCGTCCAGCCCTTGGGGACCGAGATGCCGGGCGCGCTAGGGGAGAGGGTGCCCACGGGCTGCGTCGGCGTGGTCGTGGTCGGCGCGGGCTGGGGCTTGGGGGACGACTGGGCGACCGCGGCGCCGCCGCTGGTGTGGGAGTGCGTCGTGTGGTGGGGCGTCTTGTGCGCGTGGCTCTTGTGGGCGTGGGTCTTGGTCGTCGGGTCGCTGGGGCGGGTGCCGGTCTTGGGCGAGCCGTTGCCCGTGGTCGGCGAGCCGGTGCCCGTCGTGGTCGTGCCCGTTGACGTCGTGCCGCTCGTGGACTTCGGCGGGACGCCGACCGTCATCGTCGCGCCCTTCGGGTTCGTGCCCGTGTCCGTGGCCGAGTGCGTGGTCGTGCCGCGGTGTCCGGCCGGGGCGGGGCAGCGCAGCCGCCCCGACGTCGCGGCGTGGCCCGGGGTGTTGGCGGCGTAGGCGATCGCGCCGTGGCCGGTGGAGGTGGCGCAGGACGCCGTGGTGGCCTTCGCGGGCGCCGTTCCGGCGGGCGTCGCAGGACCTGTCGTCTTGTGAGACTCGGTCGTCGTGTGGTGAGTCGAATGCGAGGGCGTCGAGAAGAGGTGCTTGAGCTTGACCGGGTGCGGGAGCCCGCGCGAGGAGGTCGCCGCAGTTGTGACCACTCCGCTGGTCGACGCAGTGGCGGCCGGCGCGCCCGCGGTGGGGGCGGGGGCACTGGTCGGGGTCGTCGTGCTGAGCGAACCTCCGGTGCTACCGGCGGCGAGCGCGACGGCAGGCGTCGAGCCGGCGGTGACAGCGACGGCGGTGGCCAGGGCGGCGGCGCGCTGGCGGACCCGGACGGTGGTGGTGGGGCGCAGCTGCGGGGTCCGCAGGGTCAGCTGGGCGCGGGCCGCGAGCTGGTCGAGGGTGAGCTGCAGGCCGGGGGTGGGGAGCGGCAGCGAGAACCCCTCGAGCGCGACGACCTGGAAGATCGCCTCAGGGAGCTCGATGACCTCGAGCGGCAGCGCGAACACCGCCCGCCACAGCAGCTGGCTGCCGTGCTGGCGGGTGTGGGTCAGCAGCCGGCGCTCCAGCGAGGACTTGCGCGCGGGCGCGTAGTAGACGTCGAGGCTGCCCGGGCCGGGCTCGACCATGAGGTGCGCGCCCGATGGCACGAAATGGCTCCCGGCTTCGCCGAGGCTGGCCAGCAGGCGCAGGACGCCCCACTCGCTGCTGACGCGCGAGTAGTGGAAGGACTCGGCTGATGGACCCATACTGGTGTAGTCGTCCTGTCGTCCGTGAGCCAAGACTCGACGAAGGTCTAGGTCCCGATCCGGCGGTTGTGGGTACGGGCGACCTACGCGTCGAAAGGCGAAGTCGGCGGGCGACGCCTCACTTGATGGCGTCGTACACGTGGAACAT
>DASXDW010000118.1:0-10263 GCA_036490435.1 Solirubrobacteraceae bacterium | reverse complement strand
TCTGGCTGTTGGACGCCGACAGGTTCTGCTCGGTCGAGGAGATCGAGTCGGAGGTGTACTGGAGACGGTTCTGCACCGCGCCCAGCGTCGCCGCCATGCTGGAGATGTTGTTGATGGCGCTGGTCAGGCTGGACAGAGCGGTCGACTGGGAAAGGTCGATGACCGTTCCGCCGCCGGCTGCCTTAGTCCAGTCGAAGCCAATGCCGCCCAGGCCGCCGCTGCCCTCGATGTTCGAGAACGTGGCGGTCAGGGTGTCGCCGCTGTTCGCGCCGACCTGGAAGGTGACCGTGCCGCTGCTGCCGGCGGTGCCGTTCAGCAGGTTGAGCCCGTTGAAGTTCGAGGAGCTCTGCTGGCGGTCGATTTCCTGCGTCAGCTGGTTCACCTCAGCCTGGATGTCCGACTTGTCGGTGTCCGAGTTGGAACCGTTGTTGTACTGGACGCCCAGCTCGTAAACACGCTGAAGCATGTTCTGCACGTCATTCAGAGAACTCGACGCGGTCTGCACCATCGAAATGGCGTCGTTGGTGTTGCTGCTCGCCTGGTTCAGGCCGTTGACCTGAGAGGTCAGGCCCTGCGAGATCGCGTAGCCAGCGGCGTCATCCGCGGCAGTGTTGATGCGCAGGCCTGAAGAAAGGCGAGCCATCGACTGCGAAACGGCGTCAGACGACTTCAGCAGGTTCTGCTGAGTGTTCATCGCCGAGATGTTCGTCAGAATAGACAGGGACATAGTGAGTACACCTCCGTGGTGTGGTTGGGTTGTTAGTCCCCCGGCTGCTCCTTGCGGCCGGTTACATCCCGAGTTATCGACGCCCTACGTGGCGACTTTAGGAGTGTCCAGAACCGTCTGGACATTTTTGGAGAGAGGGGGGCTTTCGTCCCGGGGGCATGGGCGTTTGCGCCATCGCACCATGCGCGCCCACGGCGTGGTGTACCGCGGTCGCGGGCTCCGGCGCGGCGGGGTCAGGCGGTGACGTCGATGTGCAGGCGGCCGTCGTCGCCCGCGTCGTCATCGTCGTCAGAGGCGTAGGACTCGTCGCCGTTGTAGGAATCCCGGCGCTGCTGGCGGCGGCGGCGCTCGCGCTCCTCCTGCTGGCGCTGGCGGTCGGTCGGCGCTACTGCCGGCGCCGGGGCGACGGCAGGAATGCCGGGGGCCGTCGGAACAATCGGGTGGATCGGATCCATGGCCTGCTTCTAGTGGTGGTCCCCGGTGATCAGTGGCGGCGCGCTACTTGCCGTCGCCGTCAGAAGGCGTGGCCTTGTCACCGGCCGGAGCGCCGGCCGCGACCGGCTCCATGCGGGCACGGCCGCTCTCGAGGGCCGTGCGCAGTTCGGCCAGCACCAGCTGGCGCCACACGGTCACCGCGCACATCCAGGCCAGGAGGTAGCCGCCGATGCCCGCGATGAGCGCGCGCACGGCCACCTGATCGGCCGGAACCCCGGCCTTGAACGAGAAGTAGGCGGTGATGAGGAAGAAGGAGACGCCCCCGAAGCCCTTGGCGCGACGCACCTGAGCGGCGGCGTGAGGGTGCCCGGCGACGCTGATGCCGTCAGCGGAGCCCTTGCCCTTCTTGCCCTTCTTGTCGCCCTTCTTGCCCTTCGCGTCACTCTTGTTCTTAGCCATCGTGGTGTCCTCGGTTGCTGTGGGGACGGGGTCAGGTCCAGTCGCCGCGGGTCCGGGCCCGGGCGGTACGCATGCACTCGAACACGAACCGGATGAGGCGCTGGCGGTCGTGCTCGGCAATCTGCTCGAACATCAGGGCACGCTTGCCGTCCTCGCGGATGCGGACGACGCGGGCGATGCCCTCGATCGGAAGCTCTGTGGTGACGATCGAGATGGCGAAATGGATGGTCTGGTCCACCTCGAGCTCTTCACCGTCGGCGAGCAGCATGCCGCCACCGCTGAGATCGACGGTGTGTACGCGCTGCCTGCCCTCGTCGTCGTCGGTCACCGTGACCGTATGCGGCGCGTGCACGCGCACGAAGTCGCGCCGCTGGAGAACCTCGGCGTCGCCATCGGGGTGAAAGCGGATAAGGCTCTGATCCTCGAACACGGCCTCGCCGCGCAGCTTGATCAGCCCCCGGCGCGAGGTGTACTCGAGCTTGGCGGCCTCCACGGAGTCGTTCCCGCGCTCGTCGTCGAGATTGATGAGGACCACCAGCACCACCTCCTCGCCGCGCTCAAAGGTGCGCACGGGCAGCTCCTCGCCCGCGGGCGTGGTGAGCGTGCCCTGCCCGCTGCCGGGAAAGAGCTTGACGTTGTCGGGTGCGGTTTCGGTGGGCTTGGTCATCTCAGCAACTCAGCTGCGATGCGTTCAGGATCGGCAGATGCGACCGCCTCCTGAAGGGGCAATCCCGTCAATGTGTAGGCCACCGGGATTCCGGTCTGCATGGCCAGCTCGGCAATCTGGCCCAGTTCATCGGTCTCGTCGGCGTGGGTGGCCACCATCCCGGTGAGATCGAAGGCCGAAAAGCTGTCGACCAGCTTGACCGCGGCCCCCGCGCTGAGCGTGGCCGGAACCGTGAGGTAGATGCCGTCCAGGCCGAAGCTGTGCAGGGCCTCGGCCATCACGTCGATGGTCGCGTCGTCGCGCGGGGCCGCGGCGGCGGTGTCGATGATGACCAGGCCGCGCTCGCGGGCCGAGCTCACGGCGCGCGCCGTCGCCCGCGTGCGCATGGCCGGGATGATGTTGACCGGCTCCCCATGCAGCAGCGCGCCGAGCTCGTCTTCGCGGCCGGGGGCGCCGAGGCTGGCAACGCTGACCAGCGCGCCCGCGCGGGCCTGCGCCGCCGCCAGGGCGGCCACGCCTCGGGTCTTGCCCGATCCACCTGCGCCCACCACGGCGATCGCGCCGTGCTCCTGGGGTAGCGCCACCGGCGCCGGTAGCGACGCGGCGATCATCGCCCTCACGTCGTCGGTCAGCGTGCCGTCCGCGCTGAACGGTCCGCGGCGGGAGATCGCGGCGCCCACGAGGGCGGTCGCCCGGGCGAGCGTGAGCCCCGAGGCGACGAGCCGGCGCTCAAGGTCGGCCTCGCGGCGATGCTGCTCGGCGCGCTGGCGGGCGCGCTCCTCTTCCTGGAGGCGCGTCGCGTCGTCGGCGGCAGGAGCGGGCGCCGCGGGCGGGGGTGTCGCCGCGCCGGGGAACGGTCGCGCCGAGGGCGCCGGGCGCGCCTGGCGAGCCTTGTACTCGCGCTCCCGGCGCTCGTTGGCGGCCGCGGTGGCGTCGAGCGCGGCACGCAGCATCCGCTCCGCGGCCGGGAGCAGCCCGCCGCGGCGGCGCGTGGCGTAGCCGTAGTCAGGAGCGGGGGGCGGCGGCGGGAGCGGCGGCGGGGCCTGTGTCGCTGCCGGGGTGAGTGGCTCGGGGACGGGCTCGCGTTCGGGCTCGGCGGCGGGCTCCGGCTCGGGCTCTTCCGCCACGGCCTCCGGCTCGGGCTCTTCCGCCACGGGCTCCGGCTCAGGCTCGGGGTCGGGCTCTTCCGGCAGGGCCTCCGGCTCGGGTTCTGAGGGGACAGTCTCATGGTCAGGCTCAGGTTCAGGCCTGGCGGCCTCCTCCGCCACGGGGGACTCGGCGGCGAACGCAAGCCACGGGGCTGGGTCCAGCTCTCGCCGGACCCCGTTGGGCCTGGGCGGTTCGGATTCGGGCTCCTCAGCGACCGGCTCCGGCTCGGGCTCCTCGTACACCGGCTCGGGCTCGGGCTCCTCGTACACCGGCTCGGGCTCGGGATCGTCGTCCACCGACACCGCCTCCGGCTCGGGCTCGGGCTCGGCGACCGTCCACTCCGGCTCCGCGAAAGCCGGCTCCGGCTCGGGCGGCTCGGGCTCCGGCTCGGCCGCCCGGACCGGGGCCTCGTCGAGCTCGTCGAATGCGATGAACGACGGGGCCGTGGCCGGCGCCGGGGGCTCTGGCTCGGGCGCCAGCTCAACCTCGGGCTCGGGCTCGACCAGGCGCGCCTCGGTCTCGAACGACGCCTCCTCCAGACGCGCGGCAAACGAGGCCTCGTCGAGGAACGGGGCCGCTGCCGGTGGCACGGGTGGCACCGGCGGCGCGGCGGGCGCTTCGGCGGCGGGCGGCGCCACAGGCGGGATCTCGGATGCCGGGGGCGCCGGCACGGGCGGCACGGGGGCGGGTGGCTCGAGGGCCGGCGGGGCCGAACCGATCCCGCCCGCCTCAGCCACCGGCGCCAGAGGAGCGAATGGCTCCTCGGCGGCCGGGGCTGGCGAAGGCGCGGACGCCGGCGGTCCCTCAACCGCGGGCGTCTGCGGGGCGTCGTCGTCCGGCGGCGGAGCGTCGGGCAACGGCACGGGCACATATCCTGGGGGCGGTTGCGCCGAGAACTGCTCGTACTCCTCGGGCGCGCCCTGAAAATCGTCGTCTTCGAACTCGTCCTCGAGATCGTCCGCGTAGACGTTCACCTTGGGGGCCGCCTGCGCGTCGATCTCCACGCACTTCTGGGCGAAGAAGCCGCCGATCCCGCCCATGAGTCCCTCGCGCTCGCGCAGGATGATGGCGTCCGGGCCCAGCTCGGCGCGGATCCGTGGAATCAGCTCCTCGATCGTGCGCCCGCGGTAGGTGCGCACCCCGTCCGGTTCGCCGGACGGTGCCGGTGACGGCGAGGAGAGATCGGTCACGCGCTAATCACTCCGATCGTCTCGACGCTGATGCCCGAGGCGATCTCGTTGTAGGAGCAGACGGCCAGGTGCGGCACGGCCGACTCCACGAGGCGGCGGATGTGGCGTCGGACCCGGGCCGAGCACAGCAGTACCGGGCGGATCCCGCCGAGCGCGTTGGCGTGGTCTGACTGAGCGCGGACCGCACCGAGCAGCGCCTGAGCGCGGGAGGGCTCCAGCGCCAGGAACTCGCCGTCGGTCGTGGCCGTGATCGATGTCGCCACTTCCTGCTCAATGGACGGATCGAGGGTGATCGCGCGCAATGTCTGGTCTGCACCGAGGTGGGGAGCGGTGATGGCTCGGCCAAGCGCCTGACGCGCGTACTCCGCGAGGAGTCCGGTGTCGCGCGTGATCCGCGCCTTGTCACCCACTGCTTCGACAATAGCGCCGAGATCCCTGATCGAGACGGCCTCTGACAACAACGTTTGCAGTACGCGCTGGATCTCGCCCAGCGAGAGGATGTCGGGCACGACCTCGTTGACGACGGCCTCGTTGGACTCCTTGAGCTGGTCCAGGAGCTGCCGGACGTCCTGGCGCGTGAGCAGCTGGGAGGCGTGCGCGCGGATCGTCTCGGTGAGGTGCGTGACGATCACCGACTCGGCGTCGACCACGGTGTAGCCCAGCGCCTCGGCCTCGGAGTGCTGGGAGTCGGCGATCCACACCGCGGGCAGGCCGAACGCCGGCTCGGTGGTGGGGATGCCGGAGAGATTGCCGACGGCATCGCCCGGATCCATGGCCAGCTTGTGCCCGGCCATCACCCGGCCGCGGGCCACCTCGGTGCCACGGACCTTGCACACGTACTCGTGGGAGTCCAGGTCGACCTCGTCGTGGATGCGCACCGGCGGGATCACCATGCCGAGCTCGCCGGCGATCTGGCGGCGGATCAGCGAGATGCGGCGCACCAGGGTGCCGCCCGAGCCGCGGTCGACCATCGGCACCAGCCCGAAGCCGATGCCGAGCTCGAGCGGGTCGATCGGGAGTTCCTTCATCACCTCGTCGCGCGGCGCGGCCTGCGTGTCCTGCTTGGCGGCGGGCAGCTCGCCCGCGGGAGCGCCGGCGACGGCCGGAGCGGCCATCAGGGCCGCGATGCCGCCCTCGTTCTTGCGCAGGGCCCAGCCGATCGAGAACATCAGCCCGCCGATGAGCAGGAATGGGATCTTGGGCAGGCCCGGAACCAGGGCGAAGCAGAGGATCGCGCCACCGGCCACCAGAGGGGCCTTCTTCTGGCCGAGGATCTGAGTGGCGATCTCGGAGCCGAGGTCGCGCTCGGAGCCCGAGCGGGTGACGATGATGCCGGTCGCGACGGAGATGAGGAGCGCGGGGATCTGCGCGGCGAGACCGTCACCGACAGTGAGCAATGAGTAGTGCTTGGTGGCCTCGCTGAAGCCCAGGTGGTGCTGGAGCATGCCGACCACGATTCCGCCGACGAGGTTGATGCCGGTGATGACCACCGCGGCCATCGCGTCGCCCTTGACGAACTTCGACGCACCATCCATCGCGCCGTAGAAATCGGCCTCGCGGGCGATCTCGGAGCGTCGCGACCGGGCCTCCTGGTCGGTGATCAGCCCGGCGTTGAGGTCGGCGTCGATCGCCATCTGCTTACCGGGCATGGCGTCCAGGGTGAAGCGGGCCGACACCTCGGCGACGCGGCCGGCACCGTTGGTGACGACCACGAACTGGATGACGATGAGGATCATGAAGATGACCAGACCGACCACCACGTTGCCGCCGACGACAAACTGACCGAAGGACGCAACCACCGAGCCGGCGTTGCCGGTGGTGAGCACCAGGCGGGTCACCGAGACATTGATCGCCAGCCGGAACATCGTGGTCAGCAGCAGCAACGTCGGGAAGGCGGAGAACTCCAGCGCCTTGTTGATGTACATCGTCGCCACCACGATCGCCAGGGCGCCCGAGATGTTGCAGGTGATCATGAGGTCCAGCAGTGCCGCCGGGAGCGGGATCACGAGCATCGAGACCAGGAGCACGACGCCGATCGCCGCGATCAGGTCGGTGTGCTTGAGCAGTCTGCGTACCGATTGCTCATTCATGCGGCGATCCTCCTTCGACCAGCCATCTTGTAGACGAATGCCAGCACCTGCGCCACGGCGGCAAACAGCTCGGCCGGGATCATCCGGTCGATCTGGACCATCGCGTGCAGTGACCTCGCCAACGGCGGATCGGGCACGATGGGAACGTTGTTTTCAGTGGCGATCCGCCGGATCTGCGCGGCCACCAGGTTCTTGCCCTTGGCCACCACGATGGGGGCGGGCAGGCCGCCGTCGTACTTGAGCGCGACGGCGTAGTGGGTCGGGTTGGTGACGACCACGTCTGCGCTGGGGATCGCGGCCATCATCCGGGCCCGCGCCGCCATCATCTGGCGGCGGCGGATGGCCCCCTTGATCTCGGGGGGAAGGTCGGTCTGGCGGCCCTCGTCCTTGACCTCCTGCTTGGACATCTTCATCCCCTTGGAGTGCGTGCGGCGCTGGTGGATGAGGTCGACGACGGCGATCAGCAGGTAGACGATGACGACCCGCTCGATGATCGAGTGCGCGCCGTCGTTGAGCAGGATGCCCAGCCCCATCGGCGTGGTGCCCATGCTCGCGCCGAGATGGGTGATGAGCGGGATGAGGCTCATCGCGGCGGCGCCGCCGACGATGGCCACCTTGGCCAGGACCTTGCCCAGTTCGAAGGCGACGCGCTTGCCGAAGATCTGCTTGGCGCCCTGCATCGGGTTGAGCTTGGAGAAGTTCGGCTTGAGCAGGTAGGGGGTCGGGCGGAAGCCCACCTGGGCGACGTTGGCCAGGACGCCCCCGGCCATGCAGAGAACGCCGATCGGCAGCGCGGTGGTCTCCATCGTGTGGAGCATCAGGCTGACGATTCCGTGTAGGCCCGCGGCCGAGGACACCTCGTTGGGGCGCGACACCATCCCGAACATCGCGCGCATCGCCCCGGCCATCGCATTGACCACCGACGGCCCCTGCATCGAGATCGCGATCAGCCCGGCCACCAGGACGAGCGCGCCGTTGATCTCGGTGCTCTTGGCGACCTGGCCCTTCTTGCGCGCTTCGCTCTTGCGTTTGCCGGTTGGCTTTTCTGTCTTGTCGTCGTTGGCCATGGCGCTAGATGAAGTGCAGGATTCCGAACACGGCGGTGGAGATCTGGTCGCTCATGAACGACCCGAGGAAGGGGAGCGAGGCGGCGACGACGAGCATGGCCACGCCCACCTTCATGGGGAAGCCGACCCCGAAGATGTTCACCTGGGGGACGACCTTGGCGATCATGCCGAAGGCCACGTCCGTGATCAGCAGGGCCAGGATGACCGGTGCGCACACCTCCACCGCGGAGACGAAGATGGTGGCGAAGGCCTGCTCGACGCCGGAGGTGAGGCTGGCGATCTGCGGGGCCTTGGTCAGCGGCACCAGGTCGAAGGTCTTCTGCAGGCCGCGCAGCGTCCAGGCGTCGCCGCCGATGGCGATGAACATGGCCAGGCCGACGAGGCTGTAGAGGTTGGTCATGGTTCCGCCCTGGTTGCCGTTCACCGGATCCACCACGGACCCGTAGGAGAACCCGGCCACCATGTCGGTGAGCGCGCCGGCCGCCTCGATGGCGGTAAGCACCATGCCGACGGCGAAGGCGAAGGCCAGGCCCACCAGCACCTGGACCACGACCATCCCGGCGACCGCCATCGGGTCGGTGGGGATGGTCTGGCCGTGGACGGCGAGCGGGGTGAGGCCGATCGAGATACCGACGGCCACGATGCCCTTGACGCGCGCCGGCACCATCTTGGACGAGAACAGGGGCGCCAGGACGAAGAGGGGGCTGACCCGAGCCAGGACCAGGAAGAACCCAGTGACCTTGTCGCTGCCGATCTGTGTCAGCAGCGTGTTGAGGGTCAGCTGGCTCATCTACGAGATGAGCGAGGGGATCGACGTGTAAAGGTTCGTCGCGTAGGTGACCAGCTGGTCGAGCATCCACGGGCCGAGGATCACGATCAGCGCGGCCAGGCCGACGATCTTGGGGATGAAGCTGAGGCTCTGCTCCTGGATGGAGGTCACGGCCTGGAAGACGGACACCACCAGCCCGATGACCAGACCGACGAGCATCATCGGTCCGGCGATCTCGATGGCCAGCTTCATGGCCTGCGTGGCAAGGCTGACGACGGTGTCCTGATTCATGGCGGCGAGGTCCTGGTCGGGGCGTTAGTGGAAGCTCGCGACGAGCGAGTGCGTGATGACGTCCCAGCCGTCCACCAAGATGAACAGCAGGATCTTGAAGGGCAGGGAGATGAAGCTCGGCGGCAGCATCACCATGCCGACGCTCATCAATGTCGAGGAGATGATCAGGTCGATGATCAGGAACGGGAGGAAGATCAAGAACCCGATCTCGAACGATGTCTTGAGCTCGGACATGATGAAGGCGGGGATCAGGACGTAGGTGGGGACCTGGGCCCGCGTCTGCGGCGTCTTGATGCGCGACATGCTCACGAACAGCGAGATGTCCTGGTTGCGCGTCTGGCGGAACATGAACTCCCGCAGCGGCTCCTCGCCGCGCTTGATCGCTGTCGCCGTCGAGATCTGGTGGTGCTGAAGCGGCTCCCAGGCGTCCTTTTTGATGGCGCTGATCGTCGGCGACATCACGAACAGGGTGAGGAACAGCGCGATCCCCACCAGCACCTGGTTGGGCGGGGTGGTGTTGGTGCCGATCGCCGAGCGGATGAAGCCCAGGACGATGAGGATCCGGGTGAAGCCGGTGACGGTGAACAGGATCGCCGGGATCAGCGAGAGCCCGCCCATCAACAGCAGGATCTGGAGCGCGTTGGAGGAGTCGATCTTCATCAGAGCGTCAGTCGCGGACCGTCAGCCGGCGCAGGCCGTTGACCATCCGGTCCAGCGGCTTCTCGGTGAGGCCGTAGGCGTCGTCGTCCTCTGGGAGGTCGATCCCGGCGGCGACGGCCTCGTCCTCGGTGTAGGTCTTGATCGCCGTGACGCCGTTGTCGGCGACGCCGAGCAGGATGATGTCCGTGCCCGAGCGCAGCAGCGACACCGACTTGCCGGGGGCGATCGGCAGCGTGGCGATCTGCTCGAGGCCGTTGCCGCTGGCGCGGACGGCGTCACGGCCCTTGACGGCCTTGAGGATCTTCGAGACCGCGAAGATGATCCCGATCACCACGATCAGCGCGATGATCGTCCGCAGGATCCCCGATCCGCTGCTGCCGGCCGAGGCGGCGTGCGCCGCGCCCGAGGTCGACAGGTGCAGGGGGGTCTGCTCTCCGGTCGCACCAGTGGCGGCCTGCGCCATCTGGGCGTACGAGAGCGTGAGGGCGCCGATCAGGCCGGCGCCACGTGTGAACGTGGAGAACCGCATCGAGGGAAGAGACTCCGAGGGAAGAGTCACCCTCTTTGTCGGCTGATTGGGGCGGGGCCTTTAGGCCGGATGCCGGATTTTTGGGCCCCGCGCGCGTCCCCGCCGCGATGGCGGCGGGGAGCTGGGGGAAGCTTTAGGCGAGCGCCTTGCCGACAGCCTCGAGCAGCCGCTCGGGCTGGAACGGCTTGACCACGAAGTCCTTGGCACCCAGCTTGATCGACTCGATCACC
>DASXDW010000107.1:0-32940 GCA_036490435.1 Solirubrobacteraceae bacterium | reverse complement strand
CGGACGTGTTCCTGCGCTACGCGCAGTACCGGGAGCCCGACGGCCCGCAGGAGATGACCTACTACCTGTGGGTTCTGCGCAACGGCGAGCGCACCATCGTCATCGACACCGGGTTCAGCGCGGCCGGCGGCGGGCGCCGTGGGCGCGAGTTCCTGGTGGAGCCTGTGAGGGCGCTGGCGCGGATCGGGGTGCAGCCGGACACGGTGGACTTGTTGGTCATCACCCATCTGCATTACGACCACACCGGCCACCTCGACGCCTTCGCCTCCACGCCGACGGCGGTGAGCCGCAGCGAGGTCGAGTTCTGGACCGGCCCGCTGGCCGCTCGGCCTCAGTTCGCCGCTCACGTGGAGCCTGACGAGATCCGGTCGCTGGCTGACCGCGCGGACGCGGCCGGCGGCGAGGTGACGCTCATCGAGGGCGAGCACGAGCTGGTGCCGGGCGTGGTCTCGATCGAGGTCGGTGGCCATTCGCCCGGCCAGACCATCCTGCTCATCGAGGGTGAGCAGGGGCCGATCGTGCTCGCCTCCGACGCGGCCCACTTCTACGAGGAGGTCGACCGCGATCGCGCCTGCGCGATCCTCGCCGACCTCGAAGACGTCTACCGCGCCTACGACACGATCCGTGGGCACGTCGGCCGTGGCGCGCGCCTCGTCGCCGGCCACGACCCGCTCGTGATGGACCGCTTTCCCCGCCTCGAGTCAGACCCCGAGCTCGGCGTCCTCGTGGCCTGACCCCGAATGGAGGACCGCCGATGACAATGACCGTGACTCCCCCCGACGTCCAGGCACTCGCGCAGGGGCGCGCTGACGGCGTCCTGCCCCTGTACGTCGCCGGCCGCTGGGAGGCCGCCGCCGACGGCGCGACGTACGACAGCTACGAGCCGGCGACCGGCAACGTATGGGCGCAGGTCGCCGCCGCCGGCCCGGCGGACGTGGACCGCGCGGTGCAGGCGGCGCGCGCCGCGATGTCCGGCCCGTGGGGGCAGACCCCGGCCATGGACCGCGCCCGCGTGCTGTGGCGGATCGCCGCCATCATCGACCGCAACCGCGATCTGCTGGCCCGCGTGGAGTCGCGTGATAACGGCAAGCTGCTGCGCGAGACCTACGGCGAGCTGGACGCCATCGTGCGCTACTTCGAGTACTTCGGCGGGGTGTGCCAGGCCGTGCTCGGCCAGACCAGCCCAGCCACCGGGCCGTTCTTCACCTACACCCGCCGCGAGCCGGTGGGCGTGGTGGGGGCGATCATCCCGTGGAACTCGCCGCTGAACATGCTCGCGTGGAAGGTGGCCCCGGCGCTGGCCGGCGGCAACGTGGTGGTCCTGAAACCGGCTGACGAGACGCCGGTGTCGGCGCTCGTGCTCGCCGTGCTGCTGGAGGAGCTGGAGCTCCCGCCCGGGGTACTGAGCATCCTGCCGGGGATCGGCAAGGTCGCAGGCGAGGCGATCGTTGACCACCCCGGGGTCGACAAGCTCGCCTTCACCGGGTCCACGGAGACGGGCAAGCGGATCGCCGCCCGGGCGGCGAGCACGCTGAAGCCGGCCACCTTCGAGCTCGGCGGCAAGTCGCCCAACATCGTCTTTGCCGACGCGGACCTCGAGATCGCCATCCAGCGGTCTGCGTACGGGATCTTCTCGGCCGGGGGCCAGTCCTGCATGGCCGCGTCACGCACGCTCGTGCACCGCGGCGTCCTGGACGAGTTCGCCGAGCGCTTCGGCCAGCGGGCGTCGGCGATCCGTGTCGGCGATCCGTTCGCCGAGCGCTCGCAGGTGGGCGCACAGACGTCCGAGCGCCAGCTGCGCAAGATCGAGTCATACGTGGGGATCGCCCGCGACGAGGGCGCCGCGATCGTGTCCGGCGGTGCGCGCCCGGAGGATGCCCCGGCCGGTGGCGGGTACTTCTACCGGCCGACGGTGCTCGGGGCCGTGACCAACGACATGCGCGTGGCCCGCGAGGAGATCTTCGGTCCGGTCACCGTGCTGATCGGGTTCGACGACGAGGAGGAGGCGATCGCCCTGGCCAACGACACGCCCTACGGCCTCGCCGCCGCCGTGTGGACGCGCGACGTCAAGCGGGCGCACCGCGTCGCCCATGCGGTCCAGGCCGGGACGGTGTGGATCAACAACTATCGGGTGTGGAACTGGCTGATGCCCTTCGGCGGCTACAAGGAGTCGGGGTACGGCCGCGAGGGCGGCCTGGAGGTCATGCAGCACTACACGCAGACCAAGTCGGTGTGGGTCGACCTCCAGGAGGATCCAGCCGACTGGTTCGGTGACGCGTGATGAGCGGCGAGCCGGTGCGCGCCGGGATCATCGGCGCGGGGAACATGGGCGGGCGGATGGGCCGCCGGGTGGTGGCCGCCGGAGACCCGATCATCGCCTTTGACGCCAACGCGTCGACCCTCGCCGAGTGCGGGATTCCGGCGGCGCCGTCGGCCGCGGAGTTGGTGCAGGCGGTGGACGTGGTGCTGCTGTCGTTGCCCGACAGCTCGGTGATCGAGCGGGTCGTGTTAGGGGAGGGAGGCGTGCTAACGCACGCCCGGGTTGGGCAGGTGGTCGTCGATCTGTCCACGGCGGATCCCCGATCGTCGGTCCGCATCCATGATGAGCTGGCGGAGCGTCAGGTTGCGTTCCTGGACGCCGGGATCTCCGGGGGCGCGGCGGCGGCCGAGAAGGGGTCGCTCACGCTCATGGTGGGCGGCGATGCCGACGCGCTCGCGCGGGTGACTCCGGTGCTCGAGCGCTTCGCGTCGAAGATCGTCCACATGGGCGCGCCGGGCAGCGGACACATCACCAAGGTCCTCAACAACTTCCTCAACGGGGTCGCGCTCGCGGCGACGTCGGAGGTGATGGTGGCGGGCCGCAAGGCCGGGCTCGATCTGGAGCGCCTGCTGGAGGTGCTCAACGCGAGCTCCGGCGTCAACTTCGCCACCCAGAACCGCTTCCCCAAGATCATCCACGGCGACTATCTCGAGGGCGGCCTGACCGGTGAGCTCATGGCCAAGGACATCCGGCTCTATCTCAACTACATGGCGGGGATCGGCGTCCCGACCTTCAGCGGCCCCGGCTGCCTGGCCGCGTTCGAGCTCTCGAACTCCATGGGCTACCGCGACGTCATCTCCAATCGCGTCGTGGACGCGATCGGCGACCTCGCCGGCGGTGTCCGGCTCTACGACGACGAACAGGAGCAGTGAGATGAAGATCAGCCACGGGCACGCCGCCGGCCAGGCCACCAGAGAGGTGTCGGAGACCTTCACCGGCACCGTCCTGCGCGATCCGATCCTCTCGGGCGACGGCGCCCCCACCGTCAACTCGGTCACCTTCCCGCCGGGCGCGCGCACCAACTGGCACACCCACGAGCACGGACAGCTGCTCATCGTCACCTCGGGTCGCGGGCGGGCGGGGACCCGCGACGGCGCACAGGAGGCCCTCGAGCCCGGCGACGTCGTCTGGTTCGCGCCCGGCGAGGACCACTGGCACGGCTCCGGCCCCGACACCGTGATGACCCACATCGCGATCTCGCTGGGTGTCACCTCCTGGGGCGACCCGGTCGGCGACGAGGACTACCTGGCCGCGCGCGCGTGACGTGGGGTGACGCCCCCATCGACGGCCGACGTGCGGGCGCGTAGGATCGCCCCACGACGACGACCTGAGGGGTGGTAGCAATGGGCGAAGTGGCAGGCCGGCGGATGACCGCAGAGATCGAGGGAGACTTCGTGGTGTTCCTGATCGGGGCGCGCCTCAGCAAGCTCCATCTCGCCCGCAGCCTCATGGACCTGGGCGGCCGGCGCGGGATGAAGCACATGCTCGACCACCTCGTCGCCCACCCGGAGAAGGGCCTGCTGGCCTATGAGATGGGCATTCCCACGATCGTGCAGTACTGGCGCTCCTTCGAGCAGCTGGAGGCGTTCGCCAAGGACAAGGACGACCCCCACCTAGAGGTGTGGCGCCAGTACTGGCAGCGGGTCGGCCGCAGCGCCCGCACCGGGATCTGGCACGAGACCTACCTGGTCAAGGCCGGCCAGTACGAGGCCACCTACGGGAACATGCCGCCGCATGGTCTGGGCAAGGCGGGGCGGCTGGTCCCGGTCTCCGAGTCCTCGAGCGCTCGCTCGCGGCTCGGCGCAGTCAGCGTCTGAGTCGCTGAGCGCCTGAGATCGCCCACGCCCGCGTCGGGGGTCGTCGCTCCGCGGCGTCGACGTGTGTTCGCGGGCGGGGGTCCTGCTTGGCAAGCTTCGTCGCTTCGATTGACTTTGACGACGAATCCTGTAGCCTGCGCCCCGTTCTAGCCGCGAGGGACGGCAAGAACACCCGGGCATTATTCGATCACTGGATCGAGGAGAGGATCAAAAATGTCGGTCGATGTCGCGGCCGGGAGGCCAGACAGTCCCAGCCCGAGCAGCCCGCGTTTCGCGCGTGCCTCCTCGGGGCTCGTCCGTGAGCTCACCCTCGTCGATATCGCGTGGTACGGGATCTTTGCCACCGGTGGGCTCTTCGGCTACGTCTTTCTGTTTCCGACGCCGCAGTTCGTGTCGCCCGGGATCAGCATCCCGCTGATGCTCGTCGCCACGCTGCTGCTCGGCGTCGTCGTCTACTTCGTGTACGCAGCCCTCGGCTCGGCCATGCCGCGAGCCGGCGGAGACTACCTCTACGAGTCGCGCACGCTGCATCCATTGGTCGGCTTCACCGTGCCGTGGGCGTGCCAGCTCCTGTTCTGGCTGGCGTTTCCGGCGTCCGGGGCCTATGTCGTGACCACCTTCGGGCTCGTGCCGATCTTCCAGGCGTTCGGAGCCACGGGAGTGGAGAACTGGCTGCTCACCGAGACGGGGACGTTCATCGTCTCCGCGGTCGTGGTCGTTCTGTGCTGGCTGCTCACCGTGTACGGCCTGCGGATCTACCGCCCGGTCCAGCGCTACATCCTGGTCCCGGCGATCGTGATCGCGACCCTGACGATCATCGGCGTCCTGCTGGCCAACCTCGGGACGAACTTCACGGCGAAGTTCAACACGTTCCATGCCGGAACCGGGATCACCGCCGCCTCGGTCACCGCGGGTGCGGTCAAGCACGGATGGCGCCCGCCGGGCTTTGACCTGGGGCACACACTCGAATGGGTGGCCGTACTGGCCGCCTACGTCCCTTACACGATGTACTCAGCCCAGGGGCTCCTGGGAGAGGTCAAACACGCCAACAGCCTGCGTCGGCTGTTCACGGCGTTCTTCATCCCCGGGGCGATCGTGGCCCTGGTGATGCTGGCATTGCCGTTCGCACTGCTGACCTCGATCGTCGGCGGCCGGTTCATGGACCAGTACGCCTACGCCATCGGCTCCGGGGTGATTACCCCCAACTACTCGCCGAACTTCAGCGTCTTTCTGTCGATCCTGTCCCAGAGCAAGGTGATCACGCTGCTGGTCGGGATCGGCTTCATCGCCGGTGGCTTCGGCATCGCCAACGTGGTGTTCGCCAACTCGTCCCGAGTTATGATGGCCATGGGGCTCGACGGGTCGCTGCCCAAGCTGTTCTCCGATGTGTCGCCTCGCTTCCACAGTCCGATCAAGGCGACGACGATCTGGAGCTTCCTCGCGCTCGTCGTGGCGGCGGTCTTCGCCTACAAGCCGCCGTGGGAGACGACCATCCTCATCGGCGGCGCGATCACCAGCGTGCTGGTGGTTGGTGTCACGTGCTTGGGCGGGGCGCTCTTCCCCTTCCGCTCGAAGCAGATCTACGATGAGGCGCCCGCCGCGACCTACCGGCTGGGGTCACTCCCACTGGTGACCGTCGCCGGTGCCGTCGGCGCGGTCTGTGTCGGCGCGCTCATCTACCTGGCGCTGACCGTCACTGCGCTGGGCATCACTTCGCCGGGCTCGCGGATCGCGATCGCAGCCGCGTTCGCCAGCGGCGTCGCGGTGTACGCCGGCGGCAGGCTCTACCAGCGGTCGCGCGGTGTCGACACCTCGCTCGCCTATCGCTACGTACCGCCGGAGTAACCGCGCATGGATGTGCCACCGCTGATGCAAACCATCTGAAAGAAAGGACACCAATACCCATGGCCATCGATGTGCAGGCCAACGATCACTACGTGACCTTCGGTCGGCGTGAGGGAGACGAAGACTTCCCCAACAGCCTGATCTCAGGGATCTCGACCTTCCTCGGCGCCCAGGTCCTGCCGCCGGTGCGCGAGCGCCTCGCCGAGGCCGAGGTCAAGGCGGCCGTCCTGGGCCTGCCCTGGGAGGGGACCAACACCTGCCGTCCGGGCGCGAGCTATGGCCCGCGGTCGATCCGTCGGGCCACCGAGCACTACCTCAGCTACCACGGCGAGTTTCAGGTCGACCTCTTCGACGCGCTGCACCTGACCGACTGCGGCGATGTCTCGATCGTGCCCGGCAACGCACAACGCACCTTCGAGCGCACGGAGCGGTGCATCACGGAGATCGTCGAAGCGGGCGCGTTTCCGATCATCTTCGGCGGCGATGATTCCTGCCCCATCCCCGTCACCAGCGCCATGTCCAAGCTCATCAACGGGCGCATGGGCTACATCCAGATGGACTCGCACATGGACACGGCGGAGGACGTCGCCGGCGAGCGGCTCAACCATGCCTGTCCGGTCAGCCGCACTGCGGAGCTCCCCAACGTCGATCCGCACAACATCGCCCTCGTCGGGATCAACGGGCCGCTCAACCCGCGTGTGGAGCGTGAGTACGTCGACCGGACCGGGATCCAGATGATCACCATCTGGGACATCGACGAGTGGGGGATCGACAAGACCATCGATCGCATCCTCGACATCGCCTGGAGCGGCACCGATGGCGTGGTCCTGCACACCGACCTCGACGTCTTGGATCAGGGCTTCACCACGGGGGTTACGACGCCCGAGACCGGCGGCCTCACCCCGCGCGAGGTGATCAAGATGATCCGCGCCTTCGTGCGCAGGGGCGTTGACGCCTACGTGATCACCGAGTGCTCATCGGTGTATGACCCCGCGAACAAGGCCGCGCGCGTGGCCACCCGCCTGGCGCTTGACGCCCTGGGCATCCGGGCCAACCCGGACGGCACGGGCAGGGTCTGAGGCCGGCGCGGCTCGATGCGCTTCTCACGTCGAGGCAACGGACGCGCGCGCGTCCGTGTCATCTTCGCCACCGACCTGCACGGTTCGGAGGCGGTGTTCCGGAAGTTCCTGAACGCCGTGACCGTGTACGAGGCGACGGTGGCGATCCTTGGCGGTGATCTGACGGGGAAGCGCATCGTCCCGGTAGTGGAGGAGCCGGAGGGCTCATTCGCCGCCGAGTTCAACGGGCGAGAGCTCCGCGCCAGCGATGACGCGGAGCTCGACGTCCTACGCCGCCGGATCCGTGACGCCGGCCAGTACCCGGTCATGGTCAGCGCGGCGCAATACCAGGAACTGCTCACGGACGACGATGCGCTTGACCGGGCGTTTCTCGACGCGTGTCTGTCACAGGTGCAGGACTGGATGACACGGGCGGCCGAGCGGCTGGAGCCGCTCGGCGTGCCGCTGTATGTGACCGGCGGCAACGACGACTACCTCGAGATCGAGCCGGTCCTGGAGGAGGCGCCGTACGTGATCAACGCGGAAGGCCGGGTTGTCACCCTCACCGAAGGCGTGGACATGATCTCGACCGGGTACGGCAACCCGACGCCGTGGAAGTGCCCGCGCGACGTCACCGAGGACCAGCTGGCCTCGCGCATCGAGGCGATGGCGATGCAGCTGACCGACCAGCGCCACGCCGTGTTCAACCTGCATGTCCCGCCGTACGGCTCAGGTCTTGACCTCTGCCCGCGGCTGGACACGTCCACAGACCCGCCGCGCCCCATCGTGGGAGAGACCGGGCCTGCCGGCTCCAGTGCCGTCCGCGAGGCGCTGGCTCGGTTTCATCCGATGCTGTCACTCCATGGGCACATTCACGAGAGCCCGGGCATCCGCGACCTCGGAGGGACGACGGCCGTCAACCCCGGGAGCGAGTACGGGGAGGGCGTGCTGCACTCCGCGATCATCGACCTGTCCGACGCGGCCGTGCTCTCAAGCCAGTTGCTGACTGCCTGACGATGCCGGATTTCGATACCCCCGCTGCGCATAATGGTCGGATAGTCCTCAACGGTCACGACCACTTGATCTTTGCCGAGCTCCAGCGCGATGGCCGGCTTCCGTTCACCACTCTTGGCGCCCGGATTGGTCTCTCCGAGGCGCAGGTGCGGCGCAGGGTGAAGTGGCTCACCGAGGCCGATGCCTTCGCGGTGACCGCGGTCGCTCACCCCAGCGTGCTGGGCCTGGGGTGCATGGCGTGGGTCGGCCTGGAGGTTCGGCCCGGCGACGTCGAGGTGGTCGCCAACACCCTCGTCAACACCTCCGGAGTCGACTACGTCGTGATCAGCTCCGGCCGGTTCAACGTCATGTGCGAGGTCGCGTGCGAGGGCGCCGCCGCCCTTGACCCGATCACGCTGGAGATGAGGCGCATCGACGGTGTGGAGCGCACGGAGACCTTCGTCTACCTCGCGCTGCGCCACCAGAAGTTCCAGTGGCTGCCCTCGCGACAAGGGGACCAGGCGGCGGCGCTCGTGACCGGCGTGACCGAGAGCAGTCGCCAGCTCGATCCGCTCGACATCGCCATCGTCCGCGAGCTCGAGCGCGACGGGCGGGCGTCGTTTCGCGAGATCGCACGCGAGCTCGGGGTCTCCGAGCGCGCCGTGTCCGGCCGCTTCACACAGCTCGTTGACGACGGCGCATTGAAGGTGATCGCCGTTGGCAACCCGTTGAACCTCGGCTTCGGGGCGATGACCTGGCTGGGGATCACCCTGCGCAGTGGAGCCGAGCACGACGAGGTCTGTGCCCAGTTGGCCGCGATCCAGGCCATCGACTACGTCGTCGTCCCGTCGGGCCGGTACGACGTGATGGCGGAGGTCGTGTGCCGCGATCGTGCCGAGCTGCTGGAGGTCCTCACGCGCGAGATCGGTGCGATCGACGGCATCGCGCGCACGGAGTCGTTCTTGTATCTGCGCCTTCTCTACCGGAGCACCGCCGGGGCGTGGGGAGTCGGGCGATCCCTCGCTCGCGCAAAGGAGGGAGTGACATGAGCACCGCGACTTTGGCGGCAGATCCTCGAAGCGAGGCGACACGGATCGTCGAGCTCGCCTCGGGCCGTGGCGTCCCTGTACGCGTCATGGGTGGCGTGGCGGTGGGCCTGTGCTGTCCCTCCGCACAGAGCCCGCCGCTGGCCCGCCCCTACCGCGACATCGATTTCGCCGGGCGCTCGGACCAGGGGCGACAGATCACCGCCGTGTTCGAGTCCGCCGGTTACGAGGCGGACGCTGAGTTCAACGCGCTCCACGGCCGCCACCGGATGTTCTTCTGGGATCCGGTCAACAGCCGCGAGGCCGATGTCTTCCTGGACCGCTTCGACATGTGCCACACCTTCGACTTCCGCAAGCGGCTCGAGCTCTCGTCCCCGACGCTCCCCGTGGCCGACCTGCTGCTGTTCAAGCTCCAGGTCATGGAGACCAACGAGAAGGACTGCCAGGACGCGGTTGCCCTGCTCGCCGACCAGTCGCTCACGGCCGACGGCCTGGACCCGCCCGGCATCGCCCGCGTTCTCGCTGCCGACTGGGGCTGGTGGCGCACCGTCACGCTCGTCCTGGATCGCGTGGAAAGCTACGCCCAGGGCCTCGCCGGATTTGCCCACGGCAGTCGCGTGACGGAGAACATCGGCGCCCTGAGGGCTGCCATCGACGCCGAGCCCAAGTCGACGCGGTGGCGGGTCCGCGCCCGCGTGGGCGAGAAGAAGCGCTGGTACGAGACGCCCGAGGACGCCCATGGACCCTGACCCCGGCTACGCTCGCGACGGAGCCTCCGAGAGGCGAATCGGGGTGTTCTGCCCGGCAGCCAGCCACCAGCTCCCGCCGCGGCGCACCAGTACGTAGAGCGCCATCTCGGAGAACCCTCCGCCATCGGCGCCGCCCTCGGCCGCGGGCGTGCCGTCGGCATCGAGCGCAACGCGGCGGACGTGGGCCACGGCCACACCGGGGGCGGGCGCCAGGATCTGGACGACCTCGTAACGCGAGGCCGGCCCGCCGACCCCGCGCTCCTTGAGGCGGACATGGATCGCGTGCAGGTCGTCGTACCCCGTGACGGTGGCGCCGAACGGGCTGCCCCAGATGAGGTCCGCGGCGAAGTGGCGGTTGGAGATGTCCGCGTCCTGGCGGTCATAGCCGTCCTGGAGCTCGGTGATCAGTCGCTGCACGGCGGCCCGCGCCACGTCGGCTTGGCCGCCGGCCGCGCCGAGTGTGGGGCGCCCGCCGTCGGCCCGCTCAGCGTCGTCGGGGCCGACGTCCTCGGTGTACATGCCGTCGTGGCCGGGGCGGATGTTCCAGCTGACCAGGCGGCGCGGGTGGATGCGGATGATGTGGGCGCTCACTCCGCCGGGCGTCGCACGCTGGGAGTCGACGGCCTGCTCGGCGTGGCCGCGCAGCTCGACGAACCGGACGCCCTCGGCGCCCTCGCCGACGATGTCGTCGACCACGAAGGCCACCTCGGGGTTCAGGCCGGCGTTGCGGTACTTCGCCGAGCGCTCCATGTCGAACCCCGCGATGTCGATCGTGCCGAGCTCCGCGTTGTAGCGGTAACCGACCGGCTTGTTCTGCGGGGTGCCGTTGGGCGCGACCGTGGCCAGGCGCCCGTGGCTGTGGGTGGTCAGGTATTCGGTGTGGTGGGTGTCGATGGGCATCAGTTCACCTCTGCGATAGCTAGAGTGCACCCTAACGATAGGGTATACCCCAACGACTGTTAGCATCACCGCCGATGTCCAGCATCGGACTACGGGCGCGCCGCAAGCAGGCGAACCGGGAGCTCATCGCTGCCACGGCCGCGCGACTGTTCGCCGAGCGGGGCTATGAGAAGGTGTCGGTGATCGACGTCGCCCGCGCGGCGGAGGTCTCAGAGCAGACGGTCTACAACCACTTTCCCACCAAGGAGCACCTCGTCCTCGATCGCGACGAGGAGCTGCGCGACCGCCTCGTCGACCGGATCCACAGCCGCCCGGCGGGAACGAGCCCCGCTACCGCCATCCGTTCCGACGCGCTGGCGTGGGTGGACGCGATGGCGATGATGTCGCGGGACCAGATCCGCGGCGGCCTGGGCTACCTTGCGGTGAACAGCCCGGCGGTGCGCCGTCTCTCTCTCGCCATGACCGACCGCCACGCCGACGCGATCGCGGCCGCGCTCAGTGACACCTTTCCGGAGCCCGCGGTGGCCAAGCTACACGCCATCGCCCTGGCCTGGGTCTTTCAGACGATCACCGACGAGACCGGGCGGCGCGCCCACCGCGGACACGCGCCGGCCCGGATCGCCGGCGAACTGAGGCCCGTCATCACCAGGATGATCGACGAGCTCGACCGGTGGACGCCCGAGATCGTCAGCTCACCGCCACCGCGTTGAACTGCTCGGCGATGCCGGGATAGATGAGGTTCTGGTCGTCGCTCAGGCCGGCCTTCACGCCGCGGCTGAAGTCATCGACGATCGCCTCCGGATGGCCCTGCTCCAGCGCGTCGAGGGCGGAGGTCGCCACGGCCTCGGGACCGATCTTGTCCACCGGCAGGCCGGCTGTGAGGTCAGTGTCGACGTAGCCGACGTGCACGCCGACGACCGCGGTCCCATGCCGCGCCAGCTCCACGCGGGCGGCGTTGCTGTAGCTCCAGGCCGCGGCCTTGGAGGCCGAGTAGGTGGTGAGGATCGGCATGCCAACCCATGACACCACCGAGAGCATGTTGACGAACGCGCCACCCCCGTTCGCGGCCAGCACGGGCGCGAAGGCCTGGGTCATGGTGGCGAGTCCGAGGTAGTTGACCTCGAGCTCCGCGCGGGCGCGGTCGAGGTCGGCGGCGAGCGGGGTCGACGTCCCACCGATCCCGGCATTGTTGACGACGATCTGGACGTCGTTCAACCGTTGCGCCGCCCGGGTCACCTGCGCGGGGTCGCTGACGTCGAGCGCGACCGCGACCAGCCGGTCGTCGGTCACGGTGGCGGGGTCGCGGACCCCGGCATACACCTTGGCCGCCCCGCGGGCGAGGAGTTCCTCCGCGATGGCCTTGCCGATCCCGCGGTTCGCGCCGGTGACCAGAGCTACGGATCCTTCGATCTTCATGGCTGCCCTTTCACGTCTGAGATTTGGATGATGAGCATCATCTAACAGAGATGATAGCTATCATCTAATCCATGCCCCGACGCTCCCTTCAAGACAAGGCTCGGACCCACGAGCAGATCGTCGACATCGCCGCCGCGCGGATCCGCCAGGACGGCACCGAGGCCCCTGGGGTCGCGGACATCATGCAGGCGGCCGGCCTCACGCACGGCGGCTTCTACAAGCACTTCGATTCGCGCGACGACCTCATCGCCGAGGCGGTTGAGCGCACCTTTGCCGAGAGTCAGGAGGCGACCGAGGCGGTGATCGCGGGCGCCGAGGACCCGCTCCGCGCCTTCGTGGACTGGTACGTCTCAGCCGACCACCGCGACAACCCCGGCTCGGGATGTGGCGTCGTCGCGCTCGGCGCGGACGCCTCCCGCTCAGACCCGCGGGTCCGGGCCGCCTACACCGACCAGGTGAAGCGCTACCTCGCGCAACTCGAGCAGCTTCTGGGCGACGACGCACAGGCAGCCGTCGCCCTCTCGACCCTTGTCGGCGCGGTCCTGGTCTCGCGGGCCGTGGACGACCCAGCGCTGTCCGACGAGATCCTCGCTGACGTCCGCGAAGCGCTCGTTAGGACGCGCGCGGCGGGGTAACTCGGGTTCAGAACGCCGTCCTGAACCAAAGGAGACCGGATGCCCGAGTCAGACACCTACAGGATCATCGAGATCGCCGGCACATCGCCCGACGGGGTCACCGAGGCGATGAGCTCCGGCGTCGCCCGGGCCGCCAAGACCCTGCGCGGCCTCGACTGGGTCGAGGTACGCAGCATCCGCGGACACGTCGAAGGAGACAAGATCGCGCACTTCCAGGTCGAGATGCGGGTCGGCTTCAAGCTCGAGGAGCAGTAGCCCGGGGGTGGGGGCGGCTACACGTGCGCGGTCACGACGTGCGCCTCCTGGGGAAACTCCAGCGCGCCGTCGACCTCGTAGCGCCCCAGTGCCTCGACTACATACGCAGTGATCCGCTCAGTCACGCGCGGCCGCGCGAGCTGCTCGGCCAGGAGGCTGGCCAGCGGCGTCGCGGTCAGCTGGATGCTGACCCACTCCGCCGCGGAGGCGAAGCGGACGAGCTTGGTCTCGGTGGTGATCACCGCGTCCTGGAACCCGGCACCGGTGACGAGCCTCTCAACCAGCGTGGCGTAGGCCAGCACGTGCTCGGCGCGCTTGGTCTGCGACGCGCCCGTCCCCAGGTGGTGATCGAGCGCCTGGGCCAGCGCGAGCGCGCCGGGGTTGTCCTCGATGGGCCCGTAGACACTCAGAGCCAGCCGGCCGCCGTCGCTCAACACGCGGTGCATCTGCGCGAGCGCCGCGGCGCGGTTGGGGAAGAACTGCAGCCCGAGCTGGCACAGCACCACGTCGAAGGCGGCGTCGTCGAAGGGCAGGGTGAGCGCGCTGCCGCGGACGAACTCCACGTCGGGGCTCTTCACCCGTGCCACGCCGAGCATCGCCGGGTTGATGTCGAGCCCCATGACGCTCCCCTCAGACCCCACGCGCTCAAGAGCCACGCGAGTCACCACGCCGGTGCCGCAGGCGACGTCGAGCACGCGATCGCCGCGCCGCACGCCGGCGCGCTCCACGAGGTCGGCGGCCCACAGGGCGGTCACCGCCGGCACGAGGTGGCGCTCGTAGAGCTCGGCCTCGCGGCCCTGGAGCTGCCAGTGCTCGGCCGCCGACATCGCGCTCACACCTCCGCGGCCAGCATCTGGAGGTTCTGGCGCAGCCATCGGTGCGCCGGGTCGTCGTCATGGTCCTCACACCACCACAGCGCCTCGACGATCGCCTCCGAGGCGCCTGGCATGGGCATGATGCGCAGGTCCAGCGGCTCCGCGAGCTTCTCGGCCAGGCGGGCCTGCATCAGGGCCACGCGGTCCGTGCCGGTGATGAGGAACGGCACCGCCTGATAGCTCTCCACCCGCACCGAGACGTGGGGCTGGATCCCGAGGATGGCCAGCTGGGCCAGCAGCGGGGCCGACGAGGTGCGCCCGCGGTCAGGGACGAACGGAGCCACCCAGTTCATGCGCGCGAGATCGGCCACGCTCGGCGTGCCGCCGTTCAGGGCGGTGTTGCCCTTCCAGCAGACGCACACCCAGCGGTCGCGAAACAGCTCGGCCGAGCGCACGTGGGGAACCATGAGCGCGGTCAAGGGAGGGGAGACGATCCCGTCGATGCGGCGGATGAGCTCCTCGGCCTCGGCGGCCAGCGGCCCGCGCACCAGCAGGATGTGCAGCCGCACGCTGGGCGCCTCGCGCTCGACGAGCGCCGAGAGACGGTCACCGATGACGGCCAGGGTGTAGTCGGCCATCAGCAGCGTGAACTCGCGGTTGGAGGTCAGCGGGTCAAATTCGGTCTCGGCGGCGAAGACGCGCTCGGCCGCGGCGCACGCCGCCTCGACGTGCTCGGCCAGCTGGGCCGCCAGCGGCGAGAGCAGGTAGTCCCCGCCGCGGCGCACCAGCAACTCATCGTCGAAGTGGCGGCGCAGCCGGGCCAGGGCTGCGCTCGCCGCCGGTTGGGTCACCGCGACGCGCTCGGCGGCACGGGTGACGTTGCGCTCGCGGATGAGCTCGCGCAGGATGACGAGCAGGTTGAGGTCCAGCTTGGCCAGCTGCGCCACGGGGCGCGTGACCTTGGCATCGCTCGTGCGCGGCACGGGCGAAGCCTACCCGGCCGCCTCAGCCCGGACGCACACCCACACCTGCCGCCTGACCGGTGCGCACGCGCCCGACCCCGGCCATGCCGCGGTCCAGCTCGGCGCCCGGCTCGTCGTCGAGGCTGCGGTCGCGGCCGCGCGCGCCCAGCAGTGGCGCGTTGAGCGTCTCGGGACCGAAATGCGCGGCCAGGAACACCAGCACCCCGCCGAGCGGGATCAGGAACAACGCCGTGTAGGCGTAGGGCACGATGTGGTTCAGCCCCTTGACCCACACGGTGTAGAGCCCGGGCAGGATGAGGCCGAACGTGTAGGCGGTGCTGTAGCCGGCGGCGCGGACCTGAGTGCCGAAGCGCTCGTTGAGGTAGACGACGAACACGCCGAGGGGCGCGTTAGTGACGAAGCTCGCAATCCCCGCCATCAGGGCGATCGTGCCGAAGCTCGCGCCGGCTTCGGCGAAGTGGATCATGAACACCCAGGCCGCCGAGCCGATCGTCACCACCGAGACCGCCACCCACCGCAGCACCGTCCGGCGCCCGACACGTTGACTGAGCGCCCCGTAGGCCACCATGCCGCACGCGGTGATCAGGCTGGAGACGATCTCGAACCAGCTCACGTTGGAGGGGCTCTGGTGCAGCACGGTGATGAGCAGCACCGGCAGGAATGAGACGGTCATCTGCGAGGCGAACCACATCCCGGTCATGAGCACTGCGGACTGAGTCAGGCGGGCGCGGTCCTCCTGGCCGGTGAGCAGCTGGGCGAGCGGCATCCGCTTTTCGCGCCGCGAGCGTGCGAACTCCTCGTCGTCGAGCTCGGGCACGAGCCGGTGGAAGTAGATGAGGTAGAGGATCCCCAGGATCGTCCCTACGAAGAACGGGATACGCCAGCCCCAGACCTCGAAGGAATGCGGCGCCATGTGATTGAGCGCCAGCAGCTGGATGAGGCTGATGAAGACCAGGGCGAGGCCGGCGCCGGTGACGACCAGCCCGCCGACGAGGCCGCGCCAGCGCTGCGGTGCGCGCTCGATGGCCAGCGGGACCGGGCCCGCGTAGCCGCCGCCCAGGAAGACGCCGCCGAGCAGGCGCAGCACGATGAGCGCGATGATCGAGCCGTAGCCCCAAGAGCCGTAGCCGGGCAGGCAGCCCATCAGCGTCACCATCACCGTGAAGCCGGCGCCGGTGATGAGCGCGACGCGCTTGCGTCCGATCCGGTCTGAGAGATTGCCGAAGATCGGCCCTCCGATCGGACGGCCCAGCAGGGTCACCGTGAACACGAGGGTGTTCAGCGTGGCCCGCGTGGTGTCGGACATGTTGGCCGGCTCGAAGTACCCCAGGGCGGCCGGGAGCACCAGCGCCGGCAGATAGATGTCATAGCTGTCGAGGAACAGCGTGATGACACCGCCGAGGATCGACCGGCGGGCAACCGGGCTCAGGCGCTCAGGCGCCACCACTGCAGAGGCCGTGGACATCTCTCTCCCTCCGTCATGGGGTCGGTGACGCGACACCTGGAAGGCCGCGCACCATCGTGTCCCAGCAGACGAGGGCCACGATTGGCGGACCCTAACACCCCCCCGCGCCTCAGAGAAATGGATTCTTTGTCTAGTGCCTATAAACGACATTGATACCGGCACCCGCTCAAAACGGGTAGTAACCAACTGGCCTTGCGCGTTCGCATCAACCAGCGCTACGGTGGATAACGATCACAGTGACAACAAACGGCACTGATGAGTGAGGAGGTCGGAAGGTGAGAGTGGTGGTGGCCCCGGTGAACGAGTTCCCCCCCGGAGGGCGACGGATCGTCCAGGCGGGCAGCCGATCGATCGGCGTCTTTCGCGTGGGCGATCGCTTCTACGGGATCCGCAACCGCTGCCCTCACCAGGGTGGGCCGCTGTGCCGTGGGCACCTGCTCGACGACGCGGTGGCGGACGCGCCGGGCCGGCCGCGTATCTCGGAGAACCCGACCCGCATCGCCTGCCCGTGGCACGGCTGGGAGTACGACCTGGAGACCGGTCAGTCCTTCATGGGGGCCCGCCAGGCCGGCGTGCGCAGCTACGGCGTCGCCGTCCAGGCGGGCGGCCCGTTGCTGGCCGAGATCGAGGCCGCGCAGGCCGAGGCCGGGGAGGCCGAGCTGCGACGCGGCCCCTACGTGGCGGAGACCTTTCAGGTGCATGTGCAAGACGACTACGTGGTGCTGGAGGTGTGAGGAGATGAGAAGCCCTGACCCGATGAAGCTGATCGACTGCGACGTTCATGCCCAGGCCACCGAGCCGATGCTGGCTGAGCATCTCGGGCCGTGGGCCCGCTCCCAGCTCGAGCGCTACGGTCGGCGCACGCCGCGCACCACTGACTGGTACCCGCGTGCGCGTAACGGCGGGATGCGGGTGGATGCGTGGCCCGACAAGCCCGGCCACATCTGGGGCTCTGACCCGGAGATGCTGCGCGAGCAGCTCCTGAACGAGTACGACATGGACTACGCGATCCTCGAGGTGCTCTCGGGCCAGGACTGCTACGACCATCCGGACTTCGCGCGCGAGTGGAACCACGCGATCAACCAGTGGCAGGCCGAGACGTGGCTGGAGTTCGACCCGCGGCTGCGGGGCACCATCGCCGTGGCGCACGAGTATCCGGAGCTCGCCGTCGCCGAGATCGAGAAGCGCGCCGACGATGAGCGCTTTGTGGCCGTTCTGCTACCGGCCAGCGCCGCGGAGCCGCTCGGCGCGCCCAAGTACTGGCCGATCTACCGCGCCGCCACCGAATCCGGGCGCCCGGTGGTCGTCCACACCGGCGGCTACGTCGATCACCGTGGTGCGGGCTATCCCTCGTTCTACCTCGACTACCACGTGGCCAACGGGATCGTGACCCAGGGCCAGGTTCTCAGCATGGCCGCGGGCGGGCTCTTTGACGAGATTCCCGGCGTGCGCGTGGTCCTCACCGAGTCAGGGGTTGCCTGGGCCGCGGCGCTGCGCTGGTCGCTGGACGCCGCGTGGGAGCTGATGCGCGCCGACCACCCGCGGCTCACGCGCCGACCGTCTGAGTACATCGACGAGCACATCTGGTTCACCACGCAGCCGATCGAGGAGCCCGCGGAGCCGGGGCATCTGCTCTACGCGATCGACCAGGCCCACCTGCGCGACAAGCTGCTCTTCGCGACCGACTACCCACACTGGGACTTCGACTCGCCCACCCAGGCTCTCCCGCGAGTCATCGACAAGGAACTGCGCCACAAGATCCTGTGCGGCAACGCGGCTGATCTCTACGGCTTCTCGAGCGCCCGCCCCGACGCGGAGGCGGCCACTGCCGGAGCGCGGGCATCATGAGCGCGCTCACCTACCAGCCCGGCGCAGTGGACTGCGACGTTCATGTTGCGCCCGCGGCCTACGACGACCTGCTCCCCTACCTGTCGGACTACTGGCGCCAGTACATCTCCGAGGCGGCGGTCCGTCTGACCGGGGTCAGCCACGCCTACCCGCCGGGCTCCCCCGTGACGGCCACCCTCCAGGCGCGCGAGAAGGGCTGGGCCAGCCCGCCGAGCACGTATGAGCAACTAGCCGAGCGCTACCTCGACATCGCGGAGCCCGGGCACGCGATCCTCAACTGCGTCGCCGGCTTTGACACCCACCGCAACCCGTACTTCTCCGCGGCGGTAGCCGGCGCGCTCAACGACTGGGTACGCGACACGTTCCTGGAGCGCGACGCCCGGCTGCGGGCAAGCCTGTCGGTCTCGCCCGTCTCCGCCGACGACGCCACCGCCGAGATCGAGCGCGCCGGCGACGACCCCCGCTTCGTGCAGGTGCTGCTGCCGGTGCGCTCAGACATCCCGTGGGGCCACAAGAACAACCACGCGATGTTCGAGGCCGCGCGCCAGCGCTCACTGCAGGTGGCGCTGCACGCCTGGGGCAGGGCGGGCAAGTCGCTCAGCCCCAGTGGCTTCACCACCACCTACCTGGAGGACTACCTGGCCAACCAGCCGATCGCCCAGGCGCAGATGCTGAGCTTCGTCTCCGAGGGCGTGTTCGAGCGCTTCCCAGATCTGCGCGTGATGGTGACCGAGTGCGGGTTTGCGTGGTTGCCGACGCTTTTGTGGCGATTTGACAAGGATTGGAAGGGTGTGTGGCGCGAGGTTCCATGGGTCAAGGACCTGCCCTCGGAGTACGTCAACCGCCACTTCTGTCTCACCACGGCGCCCGCCCACCTGCCGCCCGACGAGGCCGGGCGCGCCCAACTGCTGGAGATGCTGGGCGGGTCAGCGATGCTCGCCTATGCCAGCGACTTTCCCCATGATCACGGCGACAGCATCGTGCCGCTGCTGGACCGCCTCTCCGCCGAGGACCGCACCGGCGTCACGCACGACACCGCCGCTGCGCTCTACGGCCTCGGCGCCATTCGAACGTATACATCTGCTTGACACGTCCTTGACCCGGTGTAAGCTGATTTGAGTCTGCAACTAAATGTCACCCGGCTGACGCACATGTGTGGGGCCGAGTGACTAGGTGAAGGATCAGGGCCCGGCGGCGCTTGACACCAAGCTGCGCTTGACCCATGCGAGGTAGGGTCACCCACACGTTCTGGGAGGAAACGTGCGCTACGCCATGTCCGTTTGCCGTGCCGCGACGCCCCGCCGGATGCGGTCGCGAATCCTGTCCCTGCTCGCCCTCGCCGTGCTGGTCGGCGCCGGCGTGACGCTGCTCGCCACCGGCCCCGCCACCGGGAAGGGATCCAAGCCGGCTACCACGCCCGCGCGCGGTGGCGGAACCAAGGCCACGCTCACGCTGCACCAGGCCTCCGCGCTGACCTTGGCGCTGTCGCCCGACGGCAAGACGATCGCGATGAACCTCCTCGGCAACCTGTGGACCCTGCCCACGTCCGGCGGGACGGCAACGCGGACCTCGAGCCTCATGCAGGACACCGCGTACCCGGACTGGTCGCCCGACGGCAAGACGATCGCCTTCCAGTCCTACGCCAGCGGGACGTTCCACCTCTGGGCGATGAACCCCGACGGCAGCAATGTGCGCGAGCTCACCAGCGGCTTCTATGACGACCGCGAGCCGCAGTTCTCCCCCGATGGGACGAAGATCACGTTCTCCTCAGACCGGCCGCCGCTCGGCTCTCCTGCCGGGGTGGCGACGGGCTCCTACAACGTGTGGACGCTGACGCTGGCCACCGGGCAACTGACCGAGATCACCCACCAGTCCGGTGGCAACAATGACTACTACCCGACGTGGACGCCCGACGGCACGCAGATCACCTACGTCGACACCAGCCACGCCATCGAGAGCACCCCCTCCGACGGGACGGGCACGCCGACCACGGTGGAGTCCGACCCCACCAACACCTTCTACTCGCCGACGTGGTCCCCCGACGGCAAGAGCCTGGCCTACACCGAGCTCGTCAACCAGGGCACGCTCACCCAGCTCTTCGTCAACGGCAACGCCGTGTCGGGCAACGAGGACGTGTTCGCCTTCCCGGCCCGGTGGGCGTCTGACGACAGCCTCATCTACGCGGCCAACGGCCAGATCCTGCAGCGCACCCTGTCCACGAACACCGTCAAGACGATCCCGTTTAGCGCCAAGGTGTCGTACAACCGCGCCTCCTATCCGATGAAGCCACATGACTTCAACGCGACGGCCAAGCAGCCGGCCACCGGCATCCTCACCCCCGAGCTCTCCCCCGACGGGCATCACGTGGCCTTCGTCGCGCTCAACCAACTGTGGGAGATGCAGATCGGGCACAAGCCGGTCAAGCTGACCAACTCTGCGTGGGCCAAGGCCACTCCGGCCTGGTCGCCCGACGGCAAATCGCTGGCCTACGCCTCGGACAAGGACGGCCCGATGGCCGTCTACATCCGCAACATGAGTACCGGGACAAACCGGCGGCTCACCGCGCCGTTCACCGGCGCGCAGGCCAAGCTGGCGTGGTCGCCCGACGGCAAGAAGATCGCGTTCGAGTCCGCGCTCGACAGCGAGGCGGGCAGCCAGGCGCTGTATGTGGCCGATGTGGACACCGGCAAGTTCCGCCAGGTCTTCGGCCCCGCCAACGCCAAGGGCGCCGCGTACGAGATCGCCTTTGAGCCCGGCGCGCCCACCTGGGGACCGGACAGCAACACCATCGCGTTGGCCGTGCAGCAGAGCTACACCACGCGCTTCCGCGAGGGGGAGTCAGAGATCCTGACCGTCAACGCCACCACGGGCGAGACCCATATGTACGACCCGTGGCCGTATGAGACGATCACCAACCGCGTCGAGGGCGATGGCCCGGTGTGGTCCCCAGACGGCAAGTTCATGGCCTACGTGCTCGACGACGTCCTGTGGGCCCTGCCCGTGACGTCGACCGGCGCGCCCGCCGGCCCGCCCAAGCAGCTCACCAATGAGGTCGCCGACCAGCTCAGTTGGTCCGGTGACTCCCAGCACCTCCTCTACGACTCGGCCGGCACGCTGCGGATGGTCTCCGTTCACGGCGGTGCACCCACCACGGTCCCGGTGCACCTGGACTGGCACCCGCAGGCGGCCCCGGCCGGTGAGAAGGTGATCCACGCCGGCACGGTGTGGACCGGGACGAGCGACACGGAGAAGCACAACGTCGACATCGTGGTCTTCGGCAACCACATCCAGAGCGTCGGCCCCGCCAAGCCGCGCTCGTCGTACCCCCACAACGTCAAGTACGTCGACGCCTCGGCCGACACCGTGATGCCGGGCCTGTGGGACTCGCACTCGCACGAGAACATGGACCAGCCCTTCGCCGGCAACCGGCGTGACCGGCTGGAGCTTGCCATGGGCGTGACGAGCGAGATCTCGATGGGCGACGAGGCCTACCACTCGCTCGAGCAGGTGGAGTCCCAGGAATCCGGCGCCACGCTGGGGCCGCGGTACTTCTGGGGCGCCGAGCCCGTCGACGGGCGGCGCATCTTCTACAGCTGGATGCGCGCCGACCCGGACATGGCGGCGCTGACCCGTGACCTCGGGCGCCTGAAGAAGCTCGGGCCCGACATGCTCAAGACCTACGTCCGGCTGCCCAACAGCTACGAGAAGATCGCGATCAACGCCGGGCACCAGATGGGCGTCCCGTCGTTCTCGCACTACTTCTGGCCGGCGCTGGAGTTCGGACAGGACGGCACGTCGCACTGGGCCACGCAGCGCCTGGGGTATCAGCTGGCGACCTCCAACAACTCGGTCGCCTACGACGACACCCTCGCGCTCTACGCCCAGTCGGACATGTCGATCACCAACACGCCGTTCTTCGGCGTCCAGTACCTGGAGAACACCAACGGCAAGCCGATCCTGTCCGACCCACGGATGAAGACGCTGCTCAGCCCGTGGCAGTACGCCCTGGCCGAGCAGGAGTACTCCGCGCCGCCGCTGAGCGCCGCATCGCAGCAGTCCATCCGCGGGTGGTCACAGGCCGACGCCAAGATCGTGGCGGCAGGTGGCACCGTGCTGGGTGGCACCGACAACCCGATCGGCATCGGGAACTGGGGGACCCCGGTCGCGGCCAGCGTCATGGCCCACACCGGCCTCAGCAACTACCAGACGCTGCGGGCCTTCACCGTCGAACCGGCGAAGGTGATGGGCGTGCTCAACCAGATCGGGACGATCCAGCCGGGCATGATCGCCGACATGGACATCATCAAGGGCAACCCGCTGAAGAACATCGAGACGATCGCCAACGACGTCGATGTGATGCAGAACGGGCGCCTGTTCACCCAGAAGGACCTGCTGGGTCCCTACGCCAAGGTGCAGCTCAACTCGGCGCCGAGCACTCAGACGCAGGTGTCGGTGGCCCTGGCCGAGGCGCAGACGCTGTCGCAGGGCAAGCACCAGTGGGCGACCGTGGCTCAGGTGGCCAAGCTCCAGCAGCTGAGCATCTACCTGTGTCACCCCGAGAGCGGGAGCGACCCGCTGGCGGCGACCGCCGGCACCGACGTGGCGACGCTGGGGGCGCCCGAGTACTAAGCCCGAGGGAAGAACGCGCGCGGGTTGATCTCCATCATCTGCGTGATCGCCTCGCGGCTGACGCCGTTCTCCTCCAACGCCGGAAGGATCTCGCGCGAGATGAGCAGGTAGTCCGGCTTCTCCTGGGCGAAGAACGGGTTGTCGACCATGAAGTCGTAGAAGCACGCGGCATCGTGCCCCATGTGGATCCGATCCGCGTAGCCCTCCTGGACGAGCGCGGTCAGGGTGCGGATCCGGTCGGCCGTCGGGTTGAAGTGCTCGATGCCCCAACGGTCGCAGCCCAGCCAGGCGCCGGTGTCGGCGATGGCGCGCAGGTAGTCCAGGTCGTTGCTGTCTCCGGCGTGGGCGATGACGATCCGCCGCGGGTCGACGCCAGCGTCGGTGAGCGCCTTGAGCGCCAGCGTGCCCGTCTGGGCCTCGGCGTTGGTGTGGACCATCACGGGCACGCCCGTCTGCTTGGCCGTCTCGGCGATGACGCCGAGGATCCGCGGCACGTCGCCGGTGAGCCCGTAGTGCTCGACCGCGCACTTGAGAAACGCCGCCTTGACCCCCGTCCCGTTGATCCCCTCGGTGATCTCGCGCACGAACAGGTCCACGATCACCTCGTCCGCCCGGAGGGCCAGAAAGTTGGGCATCTCCAAGAACGCGTAGACGCCGGAGGCGACGATGATGTTGAGGTCCACCTCGGCGTTGATGCGCTGGATGCGCTCGATGTTGCGGCCCAGGCCGAATGCGGTGGGCTCGACGATCGTGGTGATCCCGCCCTCGCGCAGCCGGGTCAGCTTGGCGATCGCGTCGGCCACGCGCTCCTCCTCGTCCCAGTAGCCCCCGCCGAACATGTTCCCGTAGGCCGCCAGCGGCTCGGGCTGCATGACGAAGACGTGCTCGTGCATCAACGTCGGGCCGAGCGCGTCGAGGTCGATGGGTCCCTTCACTGTCTCAACGGTGGGCACGAACGATCTCCTCTCGGTTCAGGGCCTCTGCGGGCGCAAGATGTATCAGGTCGCGCGCGGGTGGCAAGCTGTGGGCATGCCGCCCACGCACGCCGACCTGCTGGAGGGCCGCCTCGGCGATGACCCGGTGCTGGACCTGGCGCTGGCCTCGGCGCTGCTCGAGCAGGTCGCCGCGGGTCAGCGTGGCCCGGTAATCCGGATCTACCGGCCGGCGCCCACGGTGGCGTTCGGCCGGCGCGACAGCTTCCTGCACGGATTCGTGCCCGCGGTTGAGGCGGCCACGCGGGCCGGCTTCGCCCCGGCGATCCGCTCGGCGGGGGGACGGGCCGCCGCCTACCACGAGGAGTGCCTGGTCATCGACGAGATCGTCCCCGCCCGCGACTCGATGGCCGATGTCGACGCGCGGTTCGCCGACGAGGCTGAGAGCCAGGCGCAGGCGCTGCGGGAGTTGGGCATCGACGCCCGCGTCGGCGAGGTTCCGGGCGAGTACTGCCCCGGGCGCTTCACCGTCAACGCCGGCGGCCAGACCAAGCTGATCGGCGCTGCGCAGCGGATCGTCAGCGGCGCCTGGCTGTTCTCGAGCGTCGTCGTGGTGGGGGGCGCGCGGCTGGTGCGCGACGTGCTGGTGGAGGTCTACGCGGCGCTCGGCCTGGAGTGGGATCCGGGCAGCGTGGGGGCGGTCGCCGACGAGGTCGAGGGCGCCACCGTCGCCCAGGTGCAGGCCGCCCTGCTCGGGCGCCTGGGCGCGCGCTATCGCCTGACCCCGTCTGTCATGGGCGAGGTCGAGCGCGCGGCGGCGCAGGAGCGCCTCGACCGCCACCGCCCGGTGCCCGGGTCACGTTCCTCCGACGGCGACTAGGCCCGGCGGGTGACCGCGCTCGCCTCGGCGAGCGTCGGCTGCGCCTCGGTCCCGCCGCCGGCACGCATCGATAGCGTGCCGCAGGCGCACGCGAGGGCGAGCGCCTCAGCCAGGGGTTCACCGCTCAGCAGGGCGCAGAGGAGTCCGGCGTCAAACGCGTCCCCGGCGCCGACGGCGTCCACGGCATCGACCACCTGCTCGGGCGGGGCGGCGCGCACGAGCTCGCCCTTGCCACCCGCCGGCGCCGCCACGGCCCCGTCGGCGCCGAGCTTGACCGCTACCAGCGGCCCGGCCTCAGCGAGCTTCGTCGCCGCGACGTCCGCGACGTCCGTGACGTCCGTGACGTCCGCGACGTCCGCGACGTCCGCGACCTCCGCGCCGGCGGCCCCGGCCAGCCGACACGCCTCGGCCGCGTTGGGCAACAGGATGTCGACCTCGCCCAGCAGCCGCAGCAGTCCGCCGTCCCACTGCTGCGCCGGGTCCCAGTTGGGATCCACCGACGTGGTGGCGCCGTGCGCGCGCGCAGAGCGCAGCAGCGCGGCCAGCCCCGGGACCAGGGCCGTCTGCAAGAAGAACGATGCGACGTGGACATGCCGCGCCCTCGCCAGCAGGTCGGCGTCCACGCGCTCGGCGGTCATCGCCGCGATGGCGCCGGGGAAGGTGAGGATCGCCCGGTCATCGGGGCGGGCCAGCACGACCGTCAGCCCGGTGCGCAGCTCGCCGGAGACGGTCACTCCGCTCACGTCGACCCCGCGCTCGGACACCGCGCGCAGCATGAACTCGCCGAACTGGTCGGCGCCCACCAGCCCGGCCAACGCGGTGCGCAACCCCAGCCGCGCCGCGCCGCAGGCCATGATCGCGCCCGACCCGCCGATGGTCAGCTCGGCGTCGTCGACCAGGCTCTCGGCCTGCCCGAAGGCCACGTCCATCGCGGCATCTGACAGCACCAGGTCCGGGTTGACGTCGCCGAGGACCAGCAGGTCGAGGTCAGCCACGGCGGATGGCCAGACCGGTCCCCGCGTCGAAGAGATGGACCTCCTCGGGCTCGACGCCGAGCTGGATGACGCTGCCCTCGGCGGGGCGGTCGCGCGGGGGCAGGCAGGCCACGGCCTCGGCGCGGTTCCCGTTGGCGGCCACCATGGCCGCGTCGCCCACGTCCTGGGAGATCCCGGCCAGCTCGGCGCTGACGAAGCCGTGGACGATGACCTCGTCGCCCAGCGGCTCCACGACGGCGACCTCGAAGCCCAGCGACGGCATCCCGTTGCGCGCCGGCTGCAGCGACTCCGGGCGCACGCCGACGAACACGTCGCCCTCGGCCACGCCCGGCGCCGGAACGACGAGGTCACCGGCGACCGCCGACCCGTCGCGCACCCGCCCGCGCAGCAGGTTCATCGCCGGACTGCCGATGAAGCCGGCGACGAACACGTTGGCGGGCTGGTCATAGACCTCCTGCGGCGCGCCGAGCTGCTGCAGCTTGCCGTCGGAGATCACCGCGATCCGGTCGCCCAGCGTCATGGCCTCCACCTGGTCGTGAGTGACATAGACCGTGGTGACGCCCAGGCGCCCGTGCAGCCGCTTGAGCGCCGCGCGCATCTGCACGCGGAGCTTGGCGTCGAGGTTGGACAGCGGCTCGTCGAGCAGGAACACCTCGGGCTCGCGCACGAGGGCGCGGCCCATGGCCACGCGCTGGCGCTGGCCGCCCGAGAGCTGCCCCGGCCGGCGCTTGAGCAGCTCCTCCAGACCGAGCATGTCGGCCACCTCGGACACTCGGCGGGCGACCTCGCCCCGCGGCATCCGGCGCTGGCGCAGCGGATAGCCGAGGTTGCGCGCCACCGTCATGTGCGGGTACAGCGCATAGTTCTGAAAGACCATGGCGATGTCACGGTCACGCGCGGAGACCTCGTTGACGATCTGGTTGCCGATCTGGATCGTGCCCGACGTCGGCGTCTCCAAGCCCGCGATCATCCTCAGCGCGGTCGTCTTGCCGCACCCCGACGAGCCGACGAGGATCATGAACTCACCGTCGGCGATCTCCAGCGACAGCTCGTCGACCGCGACCGCGCCGCCGGTAAAGCGCTTGGTCACGGCTTCCAGCTTCACGCCCGGCATGCAGCCTCCTGACACGCGCAGACCGTCATTTGATCCCCGTGAACGCGACGGAGCGGATGAACCACCGCTGTGCGATCAGGAATGCCGCCAGCATCGGGATCTGGCTCATCACCGTGCCGGCCATGAGCAGGTTCCACTGGGTGAAGTGCGCGCCCTGAAGCTGAGAGAGCCCGAGCTGGAGCGTGTCGTGAGCCTGGGAGTCGATGATGATCAGGGGCCACAGGAAGTCGTTCCAGGACCACATGAACTGGATGATCCCCAGCGTGGCCAGCGCGGGCAGCGACAGGGGCAGGACGATCTTGAACAGGATCCCCAGGCGCGAGGTGCCGTCCATGCGCGCGGCCTCCTCGAGCTCGATGGGCAGCGTGCGGAAGAACTGGCGCAGCATGAAGATGCCAAACGCGCTGCACAGGTTGGGCACGATCAGCCCTCCGACGCTGTCCACCATTCCCAGCTTCTTGACGATGAGGAACGTCGGGATGAGGATCACCTGGAAGGGGATCATCAGCGTCGCGAGCAGCACGACGAACAGCACCTCGCGCCCGAAGAAGCGGATGCGCGCGAACGCGTAGGCAGCAAGGCTGCAGAACAGCAGGTTGCCCGCCACCGTGGCCAGCGAGTAGATGAGGCTGTTGACGAAGAACTGGCCGAACGGGACCGCGTTCCACGCCGCCGAGTAGTTGGAGAGGTGCACTGACGACGGGATCAGCTGCGGCGGGAAGCTCGTCGCCTGCTGCCGCGTCTCCAGCGACACGATCACCATCCAGATGAGCGGCACGAGCATGATCGCCGCCACTGGAGCCAGGAACAGGTGCCAGCCGCTGAACGGCAGCCGTCCACGTCGCCGCTGCGCCGGGGCATCGGGGAGGCGCGGGAAGCGCTCGGGAACGGAGATGGCGGGTTGGACGCTCACGTGCGGCTTCTATGAGCTGTAGTAGACCCGCCGCCGCCCGACCCACAACTGGAGCAGCGTGACGATGAGGATGGCCACGAACAGGACGATGGCGATGGCGGCGCCGTACCCCCCGTTGAAGAACTGGAAGGCCTGCTGGTAGAGGTAGTAGACGATCACCGTGGTCGAGCCCAGCGGGCCGCCGCGCGTGGTGACGTAGATCTCGTCGAACAACTGCAGCGCGTTGATCGTCGACCACACGACGATGAAGAGGGTGGCGGGCCCCAGCAGCGGCAGCACGATGCTGCGAAACGTCGCCCACCTGCCGGCGCCGTCCATCTCGGAGGCTTCGAGCAGGTCCGCCGGGATGCCCTGGAGTGCGGCCAGGTAGATGATCACGTCGAACCCCAGCCAGCTCCACACCGTGATGCCCACGATGCAGTAGAGCGCCTGGTTGGGATCCTGAAGGAACTGCTGCTGGGAGATGCCGACCAGGTGCAGCACGTAGTTGACCAGCCCGAACGTCGGGTCCAGCAACCACAGGAAGATGATCCCGGTGGCCACCGTCGAGGTGACCAGCGGGACGAACACCGCCAGGCGGTAGAAGCGGATGCCTCGGATCTTGCGGTTGAGCGCCACCGCCAGGCCCAGCGCCCCCGCTACCGACACCGGGACGAAGATCACGGTGTAGACGACGGTGTGGCCGATCGCCGAGCGAAACGCGACGTCCTTGGTGAGCGCGCGGTAGTTGGCCAGCCCGACGTAGTGCGCGGGGGCGATGAGGTTGGTGGACTGCAGCGAGAGCAGCAGCGACCAGCCGATGGGGATGATCGCGAAGACGGCGATCAGGACCACGGCGGGCGCCACGAACGCCCAGCCCGCGAGATGGTCTGAGCGGAGGAGCCGCTTGAGCAGGCTCGGGCGCCGGTGGACGGCGATCCCGGTCGCGGAGTGCGCGCTCATGCCGTGACCCTCGCCGCTATCGGGGCCGTGACCCGCATCGCTATCCGGGCGCGGCGAGGATGCCGTTGACCTGTTGCGCGGCCTGGTTGAGCGCGTCCTTGGGCGACGCCTTGTCCAGCAACACCGACTGCACGGCCTGGCCGATGGCGGTGGAGATCTTCGGGTACTTCGTGTCCTGGGGGCGGGCCTGCGTCGCGTTGTTGAGGTTGGCCGCCCACACGCCGATGCCCGGGTATTTCGCGACGTACTTCTTGTAGCCGGGCAGCTTGGAGACCGAGGCGCGGACCGGCAGGTCGCCCGTCAGCGTCACCCACTGCAGATCGATCGCCGGTGAGGTCAGCCATTTCATGAATGTCCAGGCGGCCTGCTCGCGCGCCTGCCCGTTGTTGAACATCACCCAGTTGTCAGGCCCGGAGATCGTCTGGTGATTCTCGTCGGCGGGCAGGACGGTGACCCCGTAGTCCACCTTGGACTGGACGATCTGGGCGAGGTCCCACGGTCCGGTCCACAGCATGCCGATGTGGCCATTGTCAAAGACGCTCAGGTAGTTGTCCGAGCCGTCGTCGAGGTAGATCGAGTGATGCTGGGTCAGCTGCTGAAGCAGCGTCAGCGCCTTGACGCCCGCGGCGGAGTTAAAGCCGGCCTGCTTGCCGTCGGGGCTGAGGATCGACCCGCCCGCCTGCCACAACATCGCCCAGAAGCGCCAGACCGTGTCCTCTGAGGCGTCGTTGACATAGGCCCAGCCGAACTGCTTCTTGGCCGCGTCGGTCAGCTTGATGGCGGCGTCCTCGAACTGGCTCCACGTCCAGGTCGCCGTGGGCAGCGGGATGCCCGCCTGCTTGAACAGCGTCTTGTTGTAGACCAGCGCGAGGTTGTCGACGAGCGCGGGAATCCCGATGATGCTGTTGCCGACGGTGGCCACCTTGCGCTCGGCCGGGAAGAAGTCGTTCCAGTTGAAGCTGGGATCCGCGTCGATGAACTTGTTGAGCCGCACCAGTTGCGGGTTGGTGGCGATATTCGGCGCCCAGGAGCCGTACAGGTAGGAAACGTCTGGCGGCTTGCCCCCGGCGATGGCGGCGAGCACCTTCTGCAGGGCATAGTCGCTGTTGCCGTAGAACTGCGAGTTGACGGTGATGCTGGGGTGGGTCTTGTTGAACTCGGCGACGAGCTTCTTGAAGCCGGCCGCCTCGACCTCCGTGTCCCCCTGCCACACCGTGATCGTGGTGTGGCCGTTCTTGGTGCCGCCGGCCGGCGCCGGGCCGTTTGTGCTGCCCGTGCTGCCGCCGCTGTTGTTGCTGCTGCCGCCGCACGCGGCCAGGGCCAGCGTGAGGGCGATGAGAGGGAGGAGGATGAGGCGCTTCATCGTGTCCTTGCCTTCTGGGTTGGGGTCAGCCCAGCACGACTGACCGGGTGAGGTGCTGGGGATTGTCGGGGTCGAGGCCCTTGGCCTCGGCGAGCGCGACGGCGCCCCGCTGCAGCGCGACGAGCTCGGCCATCGGGTCAAGCATCCGCGCCACGACCGTTGCCCCGGTGGCGCGGACGTCGCGGACCAGGTCGGGGTCGGCGTCGCCGACGAACCACACGAGGGTGCCGGGACCGGCGACGCTGATGGGGCCGTGGCGGTACTCCATCGCTGGATAGGCCTCGGCCCATGCCTGGCCGGCCTCGCGGAACTTCAGCGCTGCCTCGGAGGCCAGGCCGACGGTCGGACCGCGGCCGAGGAAGACGAAGTGCTCGAAGTCGGCGGGCTCGGCGGGCAACGGCTCCTCGAGCTGGGTCTCGGCGCTCTGGATGGCGGCGGCGAGATCCTCGCCGGTGTGGGCGCGCAGGAGCGCCAGCACCGTGGTGGCAAAGCGGGTCTGGACGATCGAGGTCTCATCGGCGAAGGTCAGGAGGATCGCGTCGCCGGCCGCCTGCACCACGGGTGTTCCGGCGACGGCGGAGATGGCCAGTGACCGTGCGCCGTCGGGAAGGGCCTTCAGGCAGCGCACCACCTCGGTCGTGGTGCCCGAGCGCGAGATGGCGAGCACTGCGTCATACCGGCGCCCGCCCGGCATCTCGGAGGCGACGAACGCGTCGGTCTCGCCGTGCCCGGCGGTCTCACGCGCTCCGGCGACGGCCTGGGCGATGAAGTACGAGGTTCCGCAGCCGACGATCGCGACTCGCTCGCCCCGCGCCGGGAGCCGGCCGGCCACCTCGGGAAGCAGGTCTGCGACCTGGCGCCACATGTGCGGTTGACTGGAGATCTCGTCGCGCGTGACGCTCATTTGTGCGCAATATATGGTTTGACTGAGCAGAAAGCAACAAGATCTGCTGTCCAGTTGTGCTCATCCGACGTCCGAGCGGCATACACTGAGCGCGCGATGCAGCAGCCTGAACGTCTCGGAGCCATTTTGGAGCGGCTGTCGACCGACGGGACGGTCAGCGTCGTGGAGGTAGCCCGCTCCCTCGACGTGTCAGCGGCGACCATCCGGCGCGACCTGCAACTGCTCGAGGAGCAGCGCCTGCTCGAGCGCACCCACGGCGGCGCGGTGCCCCACGGCGTCACCTACGAGTTGCCCCTGCGCTACAAGACCACCCGCCAGCCCGAGCAGAAGCGGCGCATCGCGCTGGAGGCGGCCGGGCGCGTGCGCGACGGATCGGCCATCGGGCTCACCGGTGGGACGACGACCACCGAGGTGGCCCGCGCGCTGGTGGACCGCGCCCAGCTGACGGTGGTCACCAACGCGCTGAACATCGCGGCCGAGATCGCTGTGCGCCCCAACCTCAAGCTGGTGGTGACCGGTGGGGTGGCCCGTGCGGAGTCCTATGAGCTGGTGGGCCCGCTCGCCGAGGCCAGCCTGGAGGGACTCAACCTGGACATGGCCTTCCTCTCGGTCGACGGCATCTCCCCCCGGGCCGGGCTCACCACCCAGCACGAGATCGAGGCCGGCACCGACCGCGCTCTGATGGCGCGCGCCGAGCAGGTGGTGGTCGTCGCCGACAGCTCCAAGCTGGGTCACGTCGCCTTCGCGCGGATCTGCGAGCTGGCCGACGTCGATGAGCTCATCACCGACGAGGGCGCCGACGGTGCCGCGGTGGCGGCGATTCAGGAGGCCGGCGTCCAGGTCACCATCGTGTGAGCGCGGCGAGCCGGCGGCTTTCGTGCACAGATAGGGGAGGAGGGGGGTGAAAACACCCTCGCTCCAGGCTCTTATCTGTAGTGGGTGAATTTGATCGTGAGACAAGCAAATTCTCCCGAGACCAGTTCGAGGCTGAGGTCTGGGAGTTGATGCGGCGCCAGTTCGGCAACGTGTCGCGGCGCCAGCTGCTGGCACTCGGGTTGAGCAGCGGAGGGGTGCAGGCGCGATTGCGCAACGGGACGTTGGTCACGCGCCACGACGGGATCTATTGCCAGGCGCCCGCTCGCCGAGACCCGGAGGCGCGAATCGCCGCAGCGGTCTTGGCCGGAGGTTCCGACGCCGTCGCCAGCCACGCGACGGCCGCCTGGTTGTGGGGGTTCCTGCCCCGTTGGGAGCCGCCGCCGGAGATCAGCCTGCCCACGGGCGACCGGCGTCCACGCCACGTCCTGATCCATCGTTGCCCATCGCTGCGACCAGGCGACGTCACGCGCCAACGCGGCCTTTCCACCACCACCCCGGCCCGGACCGCGCTCGACATCGCGCCGCGCCTCACACGCAAACAGCTGACCCGGCTGGTCAACGATGCACGCCACGACGGCCACCTGCGTCGGGCATCCCTGCAGGACGTTGTGGACCGGAATCCCCTCCACCCAGGCACCAAGCTCCTCACCCCGTTCATCGACAGCCCCCAGAACCCAACCAATTCCTCCTTCGAGGATGACTTCCTCGCCTTCGTCGACAAATACGGACTCCCCCGGCCCGAGGTGAACTTCCCGTTCAACGGCCGTAGGCTCGACGCGTTCTTCCCTGAGCACGGGGTGATCGTGGAGTGCGACGGATGGGAGTTTCACAAGAGCCGGGAGGCGTTTGAGGAGGACCGCGAACGCGACGCCGACCACCTCGACAACGGCTTAATCACCGTGCGCCTCACCAAGACCCGCTTCGACGCCTCGCCCGACCGTGAGGCGGCCCGGTTGAAGCGGATCCTCACCTGGGCCTGGCGGCAGAGGCACCCCGCCTAACTAAGGGCGACGCGCCCGCTAGACCTGATCCCCTCGGGCATCAGGTCCCCGTGGGCCTCGATCAGCTCGTCCACCATGGAATGGATCTGCGCAATGGTCAGCGTCGCCCCGGCGTTCGGATCCAGCATCACCGCCTGGTAGACGTGGTCGCGCCGGCCCTCGAGGACGGCCTGCACGGTGAGGTCCGCGACATTGACCATCGTGCGGTTGAGCGCCGCGCACTGCGGCGGCAGCGCGCCGACGGCG
>DASXDW010000078.1:0-4719 GCA_036490435.1 Solirubrobacteraceae bacterium | reverse complement strand
TCTCCGGAGAGACTCACCCCCACAGGATCGCACCCGGCGCGAGCCGCGCGTTCTACGGCACGAGGACGATCTTCCCGCGCGTGTGGTTGCGCTCGAGCTCCGTGTAGGCCTCGCGCACCTGATCGAGCGGATAGCTGGCGGCGATCGGCAGCTCCAGCGTGCCCTCGTCTATGAGGGCGGCCAGCTCGGCCATCGTCTCCGCGCTCGCCCCGGCGGCGTTGCCCTCGCCCTTGACGCCGTGCTTAGAGATCGCCTCGAAGTCGGCGATGGTGTCGATCCGGTCCGGGGCCACCCCGAGCTCGAGCGCGAGGTCAACGTACCCTCCGCCCACGAGGTCCAGGAGGGCGTCGACGCCATCGGGCGCCGCCTCGCGGATCCGGTCGGCCACGCCGTCGCCGTAGGTCAACGGGATGACCCCGTGGCTGCGCAGCCACTCGTGGTTGGGCTCAGAGGCGAGGCCGATCACGGTGGCCCCGGTCCGCCGCGCGAGCTGCACCGCGAGCGAGCCGACCCCGCCCGCCGCGCCGGACACGACCACCGTGTCGCTGTCAGACAGATCGACGGCGCGCACCGCCGCCCACGCCGTGGCGCCGACGACGAACAGCGCGCCCGCGACCTCCCAGGGGACGCCCGCGGGACGCCCCGTCGCGTTCTCGGCGTCGATGACCACCAGTTCGGCCTGGCTGGAGCGGCCGTCGGTGAAGCCGATCACCTCGTCCCCGGCCGCAAATCCGCTCACGCCGTCCCCCACCGCCTCGACGACGCCTGCCAGGTCAGAGCCCTGCCCCGACGGGAACGTGGCGGGCCAGCGCTCGTGCAGCAGCCCCTGGCGGATCTTGGCCTCGCCCGGGTTGATCCCCGCCGCCTTGACGCGGATCAGCAGCTGGCCGGGGCCGGGTGTCGGGTCCTGGACGTCGACCACCTTCAGCACATCGACGTCGCCGTATTCGTCAAATCTCACCGCTCGTGACATCTCGTATCGCTCCTTGGTTTCTGACTACCCGCATAGCGAATCGCACCTTGCAAGGACTTTCCATGCTTGAAAGTGCTCAAAACATATGTCATCGTCCGATCTCGTGGACGTACTCACTGACCTACTCCAACGGTCGAGCGCGCGTGGCGCGGCCTTCTCGCGGACGAACGCGCATGGGGACTGGGGGCTGCGTTTCGGCGGCGGAGCTGCCCTGGCCGTGCATGTGGTGGTCGAGGGCGAGATGTACGTGTGGACGACGCACCCCGAGCGAGCGGTCCGGTTGCTGCCCGGGGACATCGCGCTGGTCCGCGAACCCTCCGCCCAGCACCTCGCCTACGCCCCGGGTGCCGCGTGCCGTCCGGCGGCAGAGCTCATGGGCCCGGGCGCCGGTGTGTCGCACGCGATGAGACTCGGTGAGCCCGGCGATGGCCCGCCGGCCACCTTCTTCTGCGGCGCGTACCGGTTCGAGGGCGACCTGTGCCAGAGCCTGCTCGCCGCGTTGCCCGACGTGCTGCCGATGCGCCCGGCCGCGGGCAGCACACTGCGCGGGACCCTGGACCTGCTCGCCGGCGAGATGCTGCGCGACGAGCCCGGTCAGCAGACCCTGCTCGACCGGCTGCTCGACGTGGCGCTCGTGCAGATCCTCCGCGAGCACTTCGGCGCCCGCGATGACGCCGCCCCCGGCTGGTTTCGCGCCTCCGCCGACGAGCGGGTCGGAGCGGCTCTGCGCGCCCTGCACGCCGAGCCCGGCCGCGCGTGGACCGTCGCCGCCCTGGCCCACGAGGCGGCGCTCTCGCGCTCGGCGTTCGCGCGACAGTTCACCGAGCTCGTGGGCTTGGCGCCGCTGGCCTACCTCAACGACTGGCGGATGGCGCTGGCTCGGGAGCGCCTGCGCGACACCGAGGCGCGCCTGGCCGCGATCGCGACCTCACTCGGGTACGCGTCGGAGTTCTCCTTCGCCGCCGCCTTCAAGCGCCACCACGGCGTCGCCCCCGGACGGTGGCGCGGCGACGCCCGGAGCCGGCAGACCGCTCGGCGCGCTTCCTGATAAGGTCGCTGGCCCGCGAATTTCCCAGCTAATGGGAACAATCGGGTGTCGCGGGCGATCTCAGATGACCAACTGCCGCCGTAGGGTCCCGTTCCGAGTCGCCGCCGCCACCGCCGTCGTCATGGCGCTGGCGCTGCTTGCCCTGCTCGCTCCCCCGCACTCAGGCGCCAGCCAGAGTCTGGGTCAGCTCCACGACGAGCTCGGCGCGCAGCAGGCCCATGAGAGCGATCTTGCAGCGAGCATCAGCCACCTGGACGCGAGCATCGGTTCTCTGGAATCGCAGATCACCCTCGTGGAGAACCAGGAGGCGGCGGTCCGCCAGTCGCTGGCCGCCGACCGGGCGCGGCTCGCCTCGCTGCAGGGACAGATCACCCGCGAGCGCCATCACCTGGAGCAGCTGCGCCGGACGCTGGCCAAGGCCAGGGGCATCCTGCGCTCGCAGCTCGTCTCCCAGTACGAGTCCTCGCCGCCCGACGTCGTCTCGGTGATCCTCAACTCCCACGGCTTCAACGATCTGCTCGAGCAGCTCAACTTCCTGGGCCGCGCCAAGCACCAGCAGCAGAGCATCATCTCCGTGACCGAGGCGGCCAAGGAGGCCGCGGACGCCGCCGTCAAGCGGCTGACCGGCCTGCAGCGCCAGGTGCGCCAGATCACCGCGCAGGCGCAGGTCCGTGCCCACGCACTGGCCGGCATGAACGGCCTGCTCTCCTCCCGTGAGTCGGCACTCGCCAGCGCCCGCAGCGCCCAGCGCGCGGCACTCGGCGCCAGCCAGGCCCGCAGCAGCGCACTGCGCCAGCAGATCTCGCACGTGGAGGCCCAGCAGGCCGCGGCGCGAGCCGCTGCCCGCGCAGCCGCTGCCGCAGCCGCCGCCGCTGCCGCTGCGGGGTCAAGCTCGAGCTCGAGCTCGGGCTCCAGCAGCGGCACCACGTCGGCCGTCCCCTCCGGCGGATGGGCCATCCCGGAGGCCATCGTCATGTGCGAGTCCGGCGGACAGAACTTGCCGCCCAACAGCGCGGGGGCCTCGGGCTACTACCAGATCCTCCCCAGCACCTGGAAGCTCTTCGACGGCACCGGCCCGGCGGCGTATCTCGCGTCCAAGGCCGAGCAGGACGCCGTCGCGTCGCGCATCTGGAATAACGGCGCCGGAGCCTCGAACTGGGTGTGCGCCGGCATCGTCGGCATCTCCTAGCCCCGCGGGCCGGGCGCCCAAGAGCGATCATCCTGCTGGTGGCAGGGCTGCTGGTCGCGGCGTTCGTCATCCGCCTGGTCTACGTCGACAACACGTACTACAAGGCGATCAACGACGCCGGGACCTACAACCGGTTCGGCTCAGATGTCGCCCGCTACGGCGACTACCACACCGGTTCCGGGCCGCACACTGGGGCAGGAGGCTCGCATGGGCAGACCGCGTACTTCCCGCCGGCGTTCCCGTACTTCCTCGGTCTGGTCGACCTGATCGACGGTCACGAGGCGGGGGGGAAGTCGGCGGTCGGGCCCGACCGCGTGGCCATGGCGGTGATCGGCACGCTCAGCGTCGGCCTGCTGGGCCTGGTCGCGCTAGAGGCGTTCGGTGGCGCGGTGGCGGTGGCGGCGGTGGCGATCGCCGCCGTGTATCCGGTGTTCGTCGAGCTCTCAGGGGCCCTGGTGGCCGAGAACCTGCTGCTGGTGTTCGAGCTGGCCTCGATCTGGACCGCGCTACGGGCCCGGCGGGCGGGTGGGAGCCGATTCCCGGGCGGGGTCTATCTCTGGATCGCGGCCACCGGCGTGCTCACCGGGCTGGCCACGCTCGCCCATGAGAACGCGGCGCTGTTCGTGCTCCCGCTGGGCGTGGCGTGCTGGTCGGCGCTGCGCGCGCGGGGGGTGCGTGGCAGCCGAGTCCCGCGGCGGCCGGGGTTGCGGGCCCTCGCCGGTCCCGCCCTGCTGGTGGCCTGCGCCTGCGCGATGATCGCCCCCTGGACGATCCGCAACGCGGTCGAGCTGCACCACTTCATCCCGGTCTCCGACGAGACCGGGATCACCCTCGTGGGGACCTACAACGCCGACTCGGCCGCCGCCGAACCGCTGCACTACAAGTGGGACCTCTACCTCAAGCTGCCCGAGTTCAAGGCGCTGGCCAAGCACGCCTCGCGCTATGACGAGGTGGGGCTGTCGGACGTCCTGCAGCATCGCGCGCTGGACTACCTCCGCGCCCACCCGTCCTCACCGCTCGACGTGGGCTTTCACAACACGCTGCGGATGCTCGAGCTCGATGGGTCGTTCGCCTGGCACGCGTCCTACGCCGCGATCAGCCTGCCGGCCGGCGCGGCGGACATCGGCGTGGTGAGCTTCTGGCTGCTGCTCGTGCTCGCCATCATCGGACTGTTCACGAATGTGCGCCGCGAGGCACCCGGCTGGCTGTGGGCGTTTCCGGTCCTCTACTGGCTCTCGGTCACGTTCATCAACCTCGAGACGCCGCGCTTCCGCGAGCCGATCGACCCCTTCTTCATTCTGCTGGCGGCGTGCGCGGTGGCCACCGCGGCGCACCGCGTGTTACGGCTGGGCGGTCCGCCAGTCCGGGGTCGTGGGCGAGCGCCCGAGCTGGCGGGCGACCACGCTGAGCTGGTCAAGATGGTCCAGCGCTTGGCCTGAGCCGACGGCGACGCAGGTGAGCGGTGAGTCTGCGCGGGAGACCGGCATCCCGGTCTCGGCGGCGACGAGC
>DASXDW010000079.1:0-15068 GCA_036490435.1 Solirubrobacteraceae bacterium | reverse complement strand
GAGCGCGACCGTGCCCTGGAGGAGATCACCTCGCAGGCCGGCCGCCAGTTCGACCCGGCCGTCGTCGCCGCGCTGCTGGAGCTGGACTTCGGCGCCCTGGACGAGGGCGCCGCCAGCGTGCACGGCTGAGCGCGCGGCGGGCCTCGCCCCGGCGAGCCCCGCCGTTTCGGTCCTCCAGTCCCCCTCAACCCGACAGCACGTCAGCGAGCCGGCGCAGCAACTCCGCGGCGGCCACCGGCTTCTGCAGCAACGGCCCCTCCAGCGCCCGCCCGCCGTGCTCCAGCGTCGGCCGGGCGAAGCCTGAGGTGAAGACCACCTTGAGCCCCGGCCGGGCCTCCATCATCATGTGGGCGAGTGTCGTCCCCTGCATCTCGGGCATCACCACGTCGGTGAGCAGGACGTCGATCCGTTCGGCCGGCTCGGCGGCCACGGCAAGGGCCTCGGGCCCGCTGCCCGCAGTCAGCACCCGGTAGCCGGCGCGGGTCAGGATGCGCGCCGTGATCGCTCGCAGGGGCGCCTGATCCTCGACGACGAGGATCGTCCGGCCGTCACGCGCCGCCGGCGGCGCCTCGGGCTCGGGTCCTGCGACGGGCCGATGGTCGGCATCGAACACCGGGAGCAGCGCGCGCAGCGTCGTCCCCCGGCCGGTTTCCGAGTACAGGGAGATGGCGCCCCCGAAGCCGGTGATGATCCCGTACACGGTGGCCAGGCCCAAGCCGGTGCCCTCGCCGGTGGTGAAGAAGGGATCGAAGGCACGCTCCATCACCTCCGGCGGCATGCCGGAGCCGGTGTCGGTGACCATCATCTCGACATGCCAACCCTCCTCCAGCCCCCCGCGGTCGCGTGCGTCGTCGGCGTCGAGCCACAGGTTGCGCGTGTGGACGGTCAGCCGGCCCCCGCCAGGCATGGCGTCGCGCGCATTGACCGCCAGGTTGACCAGGACCTGGCCGATCTGGCCCGGGTCGGCCTGGATGCGCAGGAGGTCGGGGGCGAGATCGATCTCCAACTGGACGTGCTCGCCGATCGTGCGCGCGATGAGCTCGCGCAGGTCGCCGACCACCTCGTTGAGCGACACAGGCTCAGAGCGAACGGTCTCCTGCCGGGCGAAGGCCAGCAGCTGGTGGGTGAGGTCCGCCGCCTGGCGCGTGGCTCGGGCCACCTCACCCAGGTCGGCGATCAGCATCCCACGGGTGTCGGCCGCGACCGAGGACGGGAGCTCTTCGACGCCGTCGGTCAGTGCCGTGGTGTATCCGGCGATGACGGCGAGCAGGTTGTTGAAGTCGTGAGCGATGCCGCCGGCGAGCTGTCCCAGGCTCTCCAGCCGCTGGGAGCGCACCAGCCGGTCGGAGAGGCGGGCGCGCTCGGCGATGGCCAGCGCCTGCTCGCGCTCGGCCTGGACCGCCACGCGCTCGGTGATGTCGCGGTTGATCTCGAGCAGGCCGATCATCCGGCCGTCGCCGTCGTAGAACCCGCCCCAGTTGCCCTCCACGGTGATCTGCCGGCCATCCTTGCCGGTCTGGATGAGGTCGCCCTCCCAACTCCCCGTCTCCTCGACGATGCGCTCGAGCTCCACCAGTGGAAGCGGGTACACCGTGTGCAGCACGTCCTTGGGCCGCCGGCCGATCACCTCCGCGCGGGTGTAGCCGTACATCTGCTCGGCGGCCCGGTTCCAGAACGTGATCCGCCGGCGGTGGTCGCGAGCGAAGATCGCGTTGGGCGCGAGCTGCAGCAGCGCCGCCTGTTCGTCGAGGCGCCGCCGCTGCTCGGTGTCGGCCGTGATGTCGCGGACCGCCATGAGGTAGCCCGCCAGCTGACCGCCGTCCTCGCGCCAGGCCAGCCCGTCGAGCTCGACGTCGATGATGCGGCCGTCCCTGGTCATGTGCTTGGCCAGCTGGTGCCACCGCCCGCTCTCGTTGAACGTGGCTCGCCAGCGGTCGATCTCGTCGGGGGAGCCCGCGCTGAGGAACACCGGGTCACGCCCCAGCGCGTCGGTGCGGCTGTAGCCGTACATCTCGGTTGCCGGGCCGGAGAAGTAGGTGATCGCCCGGTGACCGTCATCGTCGATCTGCACCTCCATGAGCGCGCACGGGACGATCTCCAGCAGCTCCGCCGGGCGGGCGGGCAGCGCCTCGTGGGGCCTGCCGCGTGATGGTGAATGACCGGCGCGCTGTGTCATGGGCAGCTCATGGCCCCGGTGCCGCAGCGACGTGCGGCACGCTCCCGCTGATTACTAAACATATCGAGAGTGGGCTCAGGGAGCGTCACGCTACGGTCACGGGTCGCGCCTTCGTGTCCGGTACTCATCCCTGATCCCCACAGGAGACTGAATCGCCATGTTCCTCATCGCCTACGACGGGTCCGACGACGCCAAGGCCGCCGTCGAGCACATCGCCGAGCTCGTGCCGGGGCAGCCCGCGGTCGTCGTGACCGTCTGGGAGCCCTATCTGCGACTTCTCACCCGCTACCCGGCGACCGGCACCCTGCTCGACGCCGAGGACAGCGAGCAGATCGACGGAGCCAGCCGCGGCGACGCCGAGCGCACCGCCGAGGAGGGTGCCGCGTTGGGGCGGACGCACGGCCTGGAGGCCTCCGGTAGCGCAGTGATGATGCAGGACGCTGTCGCCGACACCCTGCTCGCCGAGGCCGACCGGGTCACCGCCGGCGCCATCGTCGTCGGGTCCCGGGGTCTGGGCGGCCTGGGCTCGCTGCTGCTGGGCAGCGTGTCCCATGCCCTGTTGCAGCGCGCCGACCGCGCCGTGGTCATCGTGCCGTCGCCCAAGGTGGCCGAGAAACGCAAGGAGAAGCGACATTCGCGAGACGCCGCGGACGCGTAGCCCTCAGCGCCGGCCGGGCCGCGGCTCCACCGATTGTGCCCCGCGCGGCGGTGGCCAAACGAGGGCTGTCCGTACGCCGACGTGCGCTGGTGCGGCAGAATCACCCGCCGTGACGCTGCTCAAGACCGCGTTCTGGGCCTCCGCAGGGCTTCTCGTGTACACGCACGCCGGCTATCCGGCGGCGCTGGCCGTGCTCGACCGCGTCCGGGGCTCGCGCGGCACGGTCGGTCCCGGCGAGGCGGCGCACCCGGCCACGCCAGGCTCCGACACCGCGCTCCCCGGCGTCTCGGTCATCGTCGCCGCCTATGCCGAAGAGGCGGTCATTGCCGAGCGGGTCGCCAACCTACGGGCGCTGGACTACCCGGCAGACCGCCTTGAGGTCATCGTCGCCTGCGACGGGTCGCCCGATGCCACCGCGCAGCGCGCCCGCGACGCCGGCGCCGAGGTCGTGCTCGAGCTCGCGCGCGGGGGCAAGGTGCGCGCCCAGGACGCCGCCGTGCTGCGCGCCCGCCACGAGATCACCGCCTTCTCGGACGCCAACGTGAGCTGGGCGCCCGACGCGCTGCGCCGCCTCGTCGAGCCGTTCGCCGATCCGCAGGTCGGGTACGTGTGCGGGCAGGTGAGCTTCGTCAACGAGCGCGGTACCAACCAGGAGGGCCTGTACTGGCGCTATGAGATGGCGGTGCGGGCGCTGGAGTCCCGCCTGGGCTCGGTCACCGGCGGCAACGGCGCCATCTACGCCACCCGGCGCAGCGCCTACATCGTCGTGGATCCGATCATGGGCCACGACCTCTCCTTCCCCTTCAACATGGTCAAGCGGGGATGGCGGGCCGTGTTCGCCCCGTCGGCGCGGGCCACCGAGAAGATGGTGCCCTCGATCGAGGGCGAGTTTCGCCGCAAGCGGCGGATGATGAGCCACGGCTGGCCGATCATGATCCGCGGTGGGATGCTCTCCCCGCGCGGCTACGACCCCGGGTACGCGGCGATGATCGTCTCGCACCGCGCGCTGCGCTACGTCTCGCCGTTCCTGCACCTCGCTGCCCTGGCGGCCGCTGTGGCGCTCATCGACCAGGGCTGGGTCTACGCGGTCGCCGCCGTGCTCCAGGCCGCGCTGCTGGCGGCCGCGCTGGCGGCCAGCGTCGTTCCGTCGCGCCCGCTGCTGGTCGCGCGCTACTACGTGTTGACCACCGCGTCGCTGGCGGCCGGGCTGTGGGACTGGCTGGCGCACGGCACCCACGTCGGCTGGGAGGCCGCGGAGGGCACGCGATGACCGTGACCGTCAAACGCGCCCTCGACATCGTGATCGCACTGCCGCTCGTGCTGGTGAGCGCGCCCGTGGTGGCGCTGCTTGCACTCGCCGTCCGCCTGGAGTCTCGGGGCGAGCCGATCTACCGCCAGACCCGCGTGGGTCAGGACGGCCGGCTGTTTGAGATCTACAAGCTGCGCACGATGGTCGACGGAGCCGAGTTCACCGGTGCGGGGCTCGCCATCGCCGCGGGCGACGCGCGCATCACGCGGTTGGGCGCGGTGCTGCGGCGCACCTCGCTCGACGAGCTCCCCAACCTGTGGAATGTGCTGCGCGGAGACATGTCGATCGTGGGGCCCCGCCCGACACTCAAAGGCCAGGTGGACCAGTACACCGAGCGCGAGCGCGGCCGGCTGGCGGTCAAGCCCGGGATCACCGGCTGGGCGCAGATCAACGGGCGGGCCTCGCTGCCCTGGCCCGAGCGGATCGAGCTCGACCTGTGGTACGTCGAGCACCAGTCGCTGGCTCTGGACCTGCGGATCCTCTCGCGGACGCTCGGCCAGGTTCTGCGCGGCCACGGCATCTACAAGGGAGCCACCGGCGGATGGCAGCCTCCCCCGCAGACGTAGGCATCCTGCTCACCGGCGTGGGCAAGCGCTACGCGCTGGTGTCCGTGTTCGCCCAGCACGCGCCGACGATCGCCGCGGACCCCAACCCGCTGGCGCCGGCCCAGTACGCCGCCCATCACCGCCGAGCGGTGCCGCGCTTCGATGACCCCGCCTACGTCCCGGCGCTCCAGGAGCTGTGCGCGGAGTTCGGCGTGGGTGCGGTGGTGCCGCTCACCGACCTGGACCTCGAGATCCTCGGCCACGCTCGCCAGGACGGTGCGCTGCCCGCCTTCGTCCCCGACGGCGAGATCGCCAGAGCCACCTTTGACAAGTACGAGACCCACCTCCTGCTGCAGCGCCTCGGGCTGCCCTCGCCGCCCACGGTCCTCCCCGGCGAGCCCGTCGACCGCTACCCGGTGATGGTCAAGCCGCGGTGGGGCTCGGGGGCACGCTCGATCCACCTGGCCCACGACGAGCGCGAGGCCGAATTCCTGGCCGAGTACATCCGCGAGCCGGCGATGATCCAGCGCGCCATGCAGGGGCCGGAGTTCTCGATGGACTGCCTGTCTGACCTGGACGGCCGTTGCCTCAACGTGATCCCGCGCACGATGCTCGAATCGCGCGGCGGGGAGTCGATCAAGGGCACCGTGATCGCCGACGAGGAGCTCGTGGACCTCGGTCGACGCGTCGTGGAGGCGATCGGCTGCCGGGGGCCGTGCACCGTGCAGGCCTTCCGCGACCAGGAGATCGGCCTGGGCATCACCGATGTCAACACCCGCTTCGGCGGCGCGTGCCCGGCCCACCTCTACGCCGCCATGCCCGGCCGCACCTACCCGGAGCTGATCGTGCGCATGGCGCGGGGCGAGCGCGTCGAGCCGCACGTCGGCGAGTTCCGCGACGGTGTCACCTTCACCCGCTACTACTGGCAGCTCGAGCTCGACGCGCAACTGCGGCCGACCGGGCGTGACCTGATCGTCCCGCCCGGGCCGCCCATTCCCGCGCCGGCGTCCCGCGCAGACTCTTAGCCACAGCTCTAAGGGTCGCCGGTACCCTTAGTGCCGTGGCTATAACAGTCACCCAGCTGAGGGCGTTCCTGGCAGTCGTGCGCGGCGGGTCGGTGACGGCCGCCGCCGACGAACTGGTGGTCACCCAGCCCTCGGTGTCCTCGGCAATCTCGGCCCTGGGGCGAGAGGTGGGCTGCGAGCTGTTCGAGCGCGCCGGTCGCGGCATCCGGCTCACCGAGGCGGGCACCGCCTTCGCTCCTTACGCGGCTGACGTGATCGGCCTGCTCGAGCGTGGACGCCGCGCGGCGGGTGAGGCGGCCGCGGCGAGCGGGCGCCGCCTGCGGATCGCCGCCGTCACCACGGCGGCCGAGTCCTTCGTCCCGGTGATGATGCGCCACTTCGCCGACGCCCACCCCGATGTCGAGCTGACCCTCGACGTGGGCAATCGGGCGCACGTCATTGACGCGGTGCTCCGCCACAGTGCGGACGTCGCCATCTCCGGCACGCCACCGGGCGACGAACGTTTGCGCGCCGAGCCATTGAGCGAGAACCGCATCGCCTGCATCACCGAGCCCGAAGACCCCGCCACGCGGGGCCGGCATGCCGCCGCCGAGCTGGCCGGCCGCGCCTGGCTACTGCGCGAGCCCGGATCCGGGACGAGGGCGCTCAACGAGCAGTTCCTGGCCGACCGGGGTCTTACCCCGCGCGTGCTGGAGCTGGGCTCCAACGGCGCCATCAAGCAGGCTGCGCGCGCCGGGTTGGGGATCTCGCTGCTGTCGCGCGCCGCCGTCGAGACTGAGCTGGCCGCGGGGCAGCTCGGCGAGATCGCATTGCGCGACGCGCCGCGCAGCCGGCCCTGGTACGTGCTGCGCTCATCGGTGGGGCCGGCGCGGGCGGTGGTGCAGGAGATGCTCGAGCACCTGCGGTCGCGCCGCTAGGGCAGAGGCGAGGGGGCGGGCGGAGGCGAGGTCAGGGCCCGCTGTGTCCCGGTCTGAACGGCCTGCTCGGCGTCGGTCCGCGCGCCGTCGGCCCCCAGGGCCACTGCCGCCCGTGCGGTCACCAACTGGTAGAGGACGACGAGCTGGGTGACGGCCAGCGGCTCCGAGCGGTGAAGCTCGGTCCCCACCGTGAACTCGCCCAGCCGGTCGCTGCGCAGGTGGGTTGCGAAATGCAGACGGTCCCAGATCGCCTCCTCGAAGGCGGCGCTGCGCGCCGCGTCGATCGTCCCCGGGATCCACAGCTGCATCTCGGAGCCGCGCTGGGCCATCCGGATCGGGCTGTCGCCCTCGTCGGTCGTCAGCGCGTCCAGGTCGGGGTGGGCGAGCCCGGGACGCATGGCGAGCCGGACGTCGAGGTGCGCGGGGTCGCCGCGGTCGCCGGGCATGAAGGAGATGACGATGTCGGCGTAGCGGCGCTGGGGGCGGATGAACGTCTCGGCGTCGGCCTCGCGCCCGTCGAGCTCGGCCAGCACCTCGTCGGTGGTGTATCCGCGGCGGCTGCAATCGCGCTGCACCTTCCAGCGGCGGCGCAGGTCCTCAGGCGGGTCCAGGAAGATGCGCACGTCATAGGTGTCGCGCATCGTCTGGGTGTGGAAGCCCAGCATTCCCTCGACGATCGTGAACTGCGTCGGGGTGACGTGCTCGGCCGGAGCCAGTGCCCCGTCGCGGTGGCGGTAGACGGGCTTGAGGATCGCCTCGCCCGCCCGCAGGTGAACGAGGTGCTGCTCGAGGATGTCCACATGGTTGGCGTCGGGGTGCAGCGGGGTGATCCCCTGCTCGGCGCGCTGAGCACGCGTGTAGCGGTGATAGTGGTCGCCGTCGATGTGCGTGACCTGGCTCTCGCCGAGGATCCGCACCAGCCCGCGCGTCAGCGTCGTCTTGCCGGCGGCGGAGTCGCCGCAGATTCCGAGGAGGATCGGCCGGGGCATCGGTGGTGAGAGCGTAGGGGGCGACCCGCCGCACAACAACTCAAATCACCTGGCAACGCATAGGACTGAGGCTATGGCTGGTAGGCAAATCAGTCTTTGACGTCTATGTGGGACCGCGCCTACGCTGCCCCGCATGCTCTCCACCGTTGACACCAAGAGGGGCCGCTGGGCATCGGGCGTGACCCCGTACGCCGAGATGGGTTATTTCGACCCCGATTACGAGCCCAAGCCCACCGACGTCCTCGCCGCCTTCCGCATCACGCCCCAGCCCGGCGTCGATGCCGTGGAGGCCGCCGCGGCGGTCGCGGGCGAGTCCTCCACGGCCACGTGGACCGTGGTGTGGACCGACCGCCTCACCGACTATCGCCACTACCAGGCCAAGGCCTACGACGTCACCGCGGTCCCGGGCCGCGAGGGTGAGTACCTCGCCAAGATCGCGTATGACCTCGACCTCTTTGAGGAGGGGTCGATCGCCAACATGACCTCCTCGATCATCGGCAACGTATTCGGGTTCAAGGCGCTGCGAGCGCTGCGCCTCGAGGACCTGCGCATCCCGACCGCTTACGTCAAGACCTTCGAGGGCCCGCCCCACGGGATCGTGACCGAGCGCGAGTACCTGGACAAGTTCGGGCGGCCGCTGCTGGGGGCCACGGTGAAGCCGAAGCTGGGGCTCAGCGCCAAGAACTACGGACGCGTCGTCTACGAGGCACTGCGCGGCGGCCTGGACTTCACCAAGGACGACGAGAACATCAACTCCCAGCCGTTCATGCGCTGGCGCGATCGCTTCCTCTACTGCATCGAGGGCGTCAACCGCGCGTCGGCGGCCAGCGGCGAGATCAAGGGCCACTACATGAACGTAACCGCGGCCACCATGGAGGAGATGTATGAGCGCGCCGAGTTCGCTCGCGAGCTGGGCAGCGTGATCATCATGATGGACCTCACCGTCGGTTACACCGCGATGCAGTCGATGTCCAAGTGGGCCCGGCGCAACGGGATGATCCTGCACCTGCACCGGGCCGGCCACGGCACCTACACGCGCCAGAAGACCCACGGCGTCTCCTTCCGCGTGATCGCCAAGTGGTGTCGCCTGCTCGGCGTCGACCACCTGCACGCCGGCACCGTGGTGGGCAAGCTCGAGGGCGACCCGGCGATGATCGCGGGCTACTACGACACCCTGCGCCTCGACCACGTGCCCGAGAACCCCGAGCACGGGATCTACTTCGACCAGGACTGGGCGTCGCTGCCCGCGGTCATGCCCGTCGCCTCGGGCGGCATCCACGCCGGGCAGATGCACCAGCTGCTGCGTTACCTGGGCGAGGACGTCGTGTTGCAGTTCGGCGGCGGGACCATCGGGCACCCGATGGGCATCGCCGCCGGTGCAACGGCCAACCGCGTCGCCGTCGAGGCGATGATCCAAGCGCGCAACGAGGGCCGCGACTACTTCACCGAGGGGCCCGACATCCTCGAGCGCGCCGCCCGCGGCTGTCCCGAGCTCGACGCCGCGCTGCAGGTGTGGAAGGACGTCACCTTCGATTTCCAATCCACCGACACCCCCGACTACGTCGTCACGCCCACCATCGCCTGAAAGGGGCCTGCCATGCGCGTCACCCAGGGAGCCTTCTCCTTCCTGCCCGATTTCACCGACGAGCAGATCGCGGCGCAGATCCGCTACGCGCTGGACAAGGGGTGGTCGATGAGCGTTGAGTACACCGACGACGCCCACCCACGCAACTCGTACTGGGACATGTGGGGCCAGCCGTACTTCGAGCTGCTGCCAGAGGACTATGAGGTGGTGCTGCGCGAGGTGCGGGCGTGTCGCGAGGCGCACCCCGACCACTACGTCAAGCTCATCGCCTACGACGCCCGGCGTGGGCGCCAGACGACCGCGCTGAGCTTCATCGTCGGGCGGCCGACCGTCGAGCAGGCCTTCCGTGCCGAGCGCGCCGACGTGCATGACCGCGTCGTGCGCTACCGGCTGGCGCCCACGCGATGAGCACGCTGCAGGCGGTGCCGGTGGCCGAGACGCCGCAACTCGACGTCGACATCGATATCGAGCCCGTGTTGGCTGGGCTTGACCGCGAGCTCGTCGCACTGGCGCCGGTCAAGCGCCGGCTGCGCGAGATCGCCGCCCTGCTCGTCGTCGACGAGCTGCGTCGTCGGGTGGGCCTGGCGGCGGGTCGCCCGACCCTGCACATGTGCTTCACCGGCAACCCGGGCACGGGCAAGACCACGGTGGCGCTGCGGCTGGCCGACATCCTGCATCGGCTCGGCTACATCAAGCGCAACCACGTCGTGGCGGTGACGCGCGACGACCTGGTGGGCCAGTACGTCGGACACACCGCGCCCAAGACCAAGGAGGTCCTCAAGCGCGCCTACGGCGGGATCCTCTTCATCGACGAGGCCTACTACCTGCACCGCCCCGAGAACGACCGCGACTATGGGGTCGAGGCGATCGAGATCCTGCTGCAGGTGATGGAGAATGAACGCGAGCGCCTCGTGGTCGTCCTGGCCGGATACCGTGACCGGATGGACGAGTTCTTCGCGCTTAACCCCGGCATGGCGTCGCGCGTGGCCCACCACATCGACTTCCCCGACTACGGGACCGACGAGCTGATGGCGATCGGCGCGCTGATGCTCGACGACGCGTCCTATGAGCTCTCGCCCCCGGCCCAGGCTGCCTTGCGGGCCTCCCTACAGGACGCTGCGCACGGTCCCGGGTTCGCCCACGCCCGCAGCGTGCGCAACGCGGTGGAGCGCGCGCGGCTGCGCCACGCCAACCGCATCTACAACTCGGTGCGCGATGGGATCGTGGCCACGCCCCGCCAGCTCAGGCGCATCGAGGCCCAGGACATCGCGTGATCCCGCGCCCGGTCATCCTGGGGGTCGTCGGCGACTCGGCCAGCGGCAAGACGACGATCAGCCGCGGGCTGGTGCGCGTGCTGGGCGAGGACAACGTCGCCCACATCTGCACCGACGACTACCACCGCTATGACCGTGGCCAGCGGGCGGAGCTGGGCATCACGCCCCTGCACCCTGACTGCAACCACATGGACATCATCGCCCAGCACCTGGCCCACCTGCGCCGCGGCGAGCCGATCCTCAAGCCGGTCTACCGCCATCAGGACGGCACGTTCGGTCCGGCGGTGCACGTGCGCCCGGAGCGCTTCACGATCGTCGAGGGATTGCTGGGCTATCACCGTCCGGCGATGCGCGACGTCTACGACGTCCGGGTGTTCCTGGCACCACCCGAGTCAGTGCGGCGCCGCTGGAAGGTGGCGCGCGACTGCTCGCGCCGCGGCTACACCACCGACCAGGTGCTCGCCGAGCTTGACCGCCGCGAGCCCGACTCGGAGGCCTTCATCCGGCCCCAGCGCCATCACGCAGACATGCTGGTCTCCTTCCTGGCCCCCGCCGACGGCGACGACGATCACCTCGACGCCGAGCTCACGCTTCGCGACGGGCTGCCCCACCCCGATCTGGCCGCGTTCATCGACGGCCGGCCGGACGGGCTGACGCTGACCGAGCGCGACGGCGAGCGGCTCCTGCGCATCCCCGGGAGGATCGACCCCGGCCAGGCCGCCGCCATCGAGGAGGCGATCTGGAACCGGATGCACTTCGCCACCCATCTGCGGGCCCGGCGGCTGGGTGAGTTCACGGTGGCCACCGACCTGCGCCGCTCCGAGGCGCTGGCCCTGGTCCAGCTGCTCATCCTGTTTCACCTCGTGACCGCGCGGGCCACAGTGGCGCTGGGCGGCGAGCGCGCCCGGGCGGACATCGTCGCTGTGGGCTAAGCCTTCGCTTAGGTCTGCTTGCGCACGACCGCCCGCGACCGGCAACCTACAGGGCGTGAGCGGACGGCTGGATAGGCTTTTGGTGTGATCGATTCCGCAGTTGTCGCTGCAACTCAGGACACGGCGATCGCGTGGCTGGCCGAGGAGCGGCGCGTCGTGCAGGCGCTGCTGGTCGAGGTCGAGGGCTCGGCCCCCCTGCCCGTCGGGGCCATGATGGTCATCGACGACCAGGGCAACATCGACGGCTCGATCACCGGAGGCTGCGTGGAGGGCGCGGTGGTCACCGAGGCCGAGGACCTGTTCGCCGCGGGCTCGCCCGCGCCGGCCAAGCTGTTGCGCTACGGGATCTCCGACGAGCTGGCGGGGACCGTCGGTCTCATGTGCGGTGGGATCGTGCACATCCTCGCCTACGAACTCACCGGGGAGGCCGCCGAGGTCGAGCGGGCGGTGCTCGAGGCCCACGCCGACGGCCGCCCCGCCTCCGTGGCCACGCTCGTCGATGGCGACAGCGCCGGCCGCCGTCTGGCGGTCATCGACAACACCTTGATCGGCTCGCTGGGCGACACCGAGCTGTTGGACCGCAACGTGGCGCGCGAGGCCCAGGGCCTGCTCGAGGAGGGCAAGTCGACGCTGCGGCGCTTCGGCGCCGACGGTGCCACGCTGGGCGACGACCTGCGCGTGCACATCCGCTCCTACGCCCTGCCGCCCAGGATGTGGATCATCGGCGCCATCGACTTCTCCGCGGCCCTGGCCCCGTTCGCCTCCCAGGTCGGCTACGAGGTCACGATCTGCGACGCCCGGGACCGCTTCGCCCGCTCGCGCCGGTTCTCCTCGGTGGCGAGCGTCAAGGTCGGCTGGCCCCAGGACGTGATGGCCGGCCTCGACCTCGGGCCCCGCGACGCCGTGTTGGTCTTCACGCACGACTCCAAGTTCGACGAGCCGGCGTTGATCGCCGCCCTGCAGACCAACGCCGGCTACATCGGCGCGCTCGGCTCCCGCCAGACCACCGCCGACCGCGACGAGCGGCTACGCCGCGCCGGCGTCAGCGAGGCCGACCTGGCGCGCGTTCACGCCCCGTGCGGGCTGGACATCGGCAGCCGCACCGCCGAGGAGACGGCGGTGTCGGTTCTGGCGGAGGTCATTGCCGTTCGGGCAGAGCGGGCGGGGACGCCGTTGCGCCAGACCAGCGGGCCGATTCACGGCCGCGATCGCGCTGAGGCCTAGCGGCCCCCAACACGGACAGGGCTCACGTTCGAGCGGCGCCAGAAGGCGCCTGGCCACGTCCTCGTCGCCTCGCGCAGCGCCGCTGCGCGTCAGCTCCTGCGTCCTCGCCAGTCATCCTTCTGGCACCACTCTCGGTGCGAGCCTGCCTGTGCTGGGAACCGCGAGCAGAACCGCGCCTGACAGTGCGGCCAACAGGGCCGTAGCGGCGATGACGATCCAGCCGTCCTGGAACGCGGCCACCTGCTGTGCCCCGGTGAGCGGGGTGCCGATGACCGCGACGAGCACCGCCACACCGATGGCCAGGCCCACCTGACGCAGCATGTTGACGACGGCCGAGCCGGTGGCAAACGAGTGCGGCGGCAGCGACGAGGCGCCCGTGGACATGAAGGTGGGCAGCGTCAGGCCCACGCCGATTCCGGTCATGAGCATGCCGGGGAGCATCTGGCCCACGTAGTTGGGATCCAGGCCCGCTCGCACCGTCCACCACGTGGCCCCGGCGGCGTAGATCGTCGCGCCCGCGGCGATGACGCGCCCTGGTCCGTAACGGGCGATGAGCCGGCCGGCGAAGAGGAACGCGAAGAGCGGGACCATCAGCGGCCCCGGGGCCACGCCCAGGCCGGTCTGCAGCGCCGACCATCCCCACACGTCCTGGCACCAGAGCACCAGCGACAGCAGCATCGCCCCGAAGGCGATGGAGAAGACGATCGCGACAACCGAGGAGCCGGTGAAGGCGCGGATCCGGAACAGCGAGGCGTCGATGAGCGGGTTGCGCGCCCGGGCGCAGTGCAGCGCGAAGGCCGCGAGTGCGGCGACGGCGGCGGCCAGCACGACGATCGTCTGCGTGGAGCCCCACCCCCAGTCGTTGCCCTTGACCAGCCCCAGCGTCAGCAGGCCGACGCCCGCGGTGACCAGCACCGCACCGAGCGCGTCGGGCCGAGGGACGGGGTGGCCGGCGACCTGGGGCAGCCGGCGCCACCCGATGGCAATCGCGGCGAGGCCGATGGGGACGTTGACGTAGAAGACCCAGCGCCAACTCGCGGCGACGAGCAGGCCGCCCACGACGGGGCCGAGCGCGGCGGCGAGGCCGCCGATGGCCGTCCACGCCCGGACCGCGCCCTGACGGCGCTCGTTGGCGGTGGTGGCCAGGACCAGGCTCAGCGACGTCGGCGTCAGCAGCGCCGCGCCCGCGGCCTGGATGATGCGAAAGACGACCAGCATGGTGAGGCTGGAGGCGGCGCCGCACGCTGCCGAGGCGGCCGTGAACACGGCGACGCCGATCAGGAAGCCGTTCTCGCGCCGGTGGCTCTCCGACAGGCGCCCGAACAGCACCAGCAGCGACGCGTACACGATCGCATAGGCGTTGAGGATCCAGGACAGGTCGCCGAGGTTCTGCTCGTGCAGATCGCGGGCGATGTCGGGCAGGGCGACGTTGACGATGAACAGGTCAAGGCTCGCCAGGACGACCCCGGCGCACACGATCACCAGCACCAGCAGCGGCGACGCGTCAGCGCGCCGGGAGGGAGTCTGACTTAGGAAGTTCATAGCCAGGCACCCTACCACACTGGCTTAGGACTTTGTAAGTCAGCTATACTTCGTTGGGATATGAGTGAGACGACGACGACGATTCAGATGACGGGAGCCCTGGACCCGCGTGACGGTTGGACCGCCGACCGCTGCCCGATGGCACACGCGCTCGACGTGATGCGCAACCGCTCCGCCTTCCTCGTCCTGCGTGAGGCCCTCTACGGAGCCACGCGGTTCGAGGAGTTCGCGGCGCGCACCGGACTCTCCGAGCCGGTCACGGCGACGCGTCTGCGGGAGCTGACCGACGCCGGCCTGCTTCAGCGCGAGCCCTACCAGGAGCCGGGCCAGCGCACCCGCCGGGCCTACCGGCTCACCGAGAAGGGCGCCGACCTGCTCCCCGCGGTCGTGGCACTCATGCAGTGGGGCGACAAGTGGGTCCTGCCCGGCGGCGCCCGTGTCGAGGTCCGCCACCAGGGGTGCGAGGCGCCCGTGACCGCGGAGCTGCGGTGTGCGCACGGGCACGAGGTTGGGCACGAGGAGCTGGAGCTGGCCCGGCGCCGCTAGCTCGCGTTGGTGGGAGGGCCCCTGCGTTCGCGCAGTGCGGGAGCGGGCTGAACAGCATTGCTTGGGAGGGTTGGGCCGGGGCGGATTGGTGAGCGCGAGACGCCGGCTAACTCGACCGACCGTTTGATGACAAATTGGCGCGCGAGCGGCGCATTTGTCACCGACTGGTCGTCGCAACCATCCCGCTGCGCGCGCCGTCGGCGAGGAGGGAAATCGCGCGAAACCTGCTCGCGCCTGAGCGATTTCCCGACTTGTCCCCCTTATAGGGGGCGTGTTGCGGGAAATCAGGACCGAAGTGTGAGGTTTCCCGCCTTTTGCCCCTCCGGAGCTGGCTGACGACGGCCGA
>DASXDW010000027.1:0-23347 GCA_036490435.1 Solirubrobacteraceae bacterium | reverse complement strand
GCGATGCGCGGATTGAAGACCTCGATCGCGTCGACGTCGTCGATGACCGTGAGCAGGTGCTCGTAGTCGGGCACCGAGTGCATGCGGTCAAACGGATGCGGTACGTAAACGAGCCCGCCCTGGCGTTTGATCTCGGCGATCGTCTCCTGCAGCGTCATCCCCCGCGGGATCTTCTCCTCGATGAACAGGCCGATGACCTCGCCCTGCTCCTTGGTCTTGACCTCCTCGCCGACGATCACCTTGAGCCCGTTGGCCTTGGCGCGGGCCTCGAGCGCGCCGGAGATCTCGTTGTGGTCCGTGACGGCGATGGCGCCCAATCCGCGCGTGCGCGCTTCGGCGAGCAGGACCTCGACGGGGGTGGCGCAGTCGTAGGAGTGGTCGGTGTGCATGTGCAGGTCGACGTCGATGAGCGGCCGCGACCCCAGCCGGGTCCGCAGGAAGGTGTTGCCCGCGTCATCGCGGCGCCGGTCCGCGAGATCGAAGTAGATGGCCTCGAGTTCCGAGGTCACGCGTCCCCAGCCCAGCGAGCGTCGCAGCGGCTCTGACTCGCGGTTCGCGCGCTCGCGCAGGTCGGGCTCGGCGACCAGTCGCTGCAGGTGGGCGGCCAGCGTCGCCGTCTCGCCGGGCTCGAACATGAAGCCACACTCCCCGTCGCCCAGCACCTCCTCGTAGGCGGGCAGCCGCGAGGCCACCGGCACCGCTCCCGCCCCGAGTGAGCGCACGAGCGTTCCTGGGGTCGCGCGCAGGCCCTCCGAGGCGAACACGGCGATGTCGGCGGTTGCGAGCAGCTGTGCCTCGTCGCGCTCGGACGCCTCCACGAAGGTGACGCGCTCGCGGAGAAGCCGCGTGAGGGTGGCCGGCGGAGCCGTCGGCCGGGGGTACCAGACGGTGGCGTGCCATGGCGGATCGGCCGGCAGCGCGCGCAGCGCGCGTAGGAAGATGCGAAGGGCGGCGCGCTCCTCGGTGGCGACCATGACGATCTCGGGGATCTGCGCCGGTGCGCGCAGCGGGGCAACTTCGGCGCCGGGCGCGACGACGGTGTACTCGCCTGGGAAGTAGCGCTGTAGCAGGGTGCGCGTGGCCGCGTAGCTCGCGGTGCGCGCGTCCATACGCGAGAACAGCAACCGCGACAGCGGGGCGCCGAGCTGGGTGGAGAGCACACGCTCTGTGGGCGCGTGAAAGCTGCCGACGTTGAGCGCGCGCGAATGGCGCAGGGCCGCGCTGGACGCGCTGGGGGCGAATGGTTCGTGGACGTTGACGATGTCGAGTGGGAGCGCGGTCAACGCCTCCTCGATGGTGCGGGCCACGTCGACGGGCAGCGACGCCGCGCGCCGGCGAGCGGGGGCGAACGGCAGGACCTCGCCCACGCCGAGCACGGCCGGCGTGCCGTCGGCGTCGTCGAGCAGCCGCTCGGGATGCGAGCGCAGGGTACGGCGGCTGTCGCGCACCAGCGACGCCGACTCCGACGGGGCGACGATGAGGACGCGGTGACCGTGGGCCGCCAACTCCTCGGACACCCGGGCGACGTAGTCGTTGACCTCGTTGGCCGCCTCCCACGCAAATGGAGTCACCTGCGCAATGGCCAGAGGCTGGGGCGCGGGCACGGAGGACATGTTATTGAGCGCGCCTGGCGCGGGGCGACGCGCCCTGTGTATCGGCGGCTGCCCTGGGTAGTCGCGGCTGATGACCAGATTCGGCTACACGATGATGTGCGAGCAGGCACCGCCCGACCAGCTCGTGCGCGACGTCCAGGCCGCCGAGGCGGCCGGGTTTGACTTCTCGGTGATCTCCGACCACTACCAGCCCTGGCTCGAGGAGCAGGGTCATTCCGGGTACGCCTGGTCGATCCTGGGCGCCGCCGCGCAGGCCACGAGCACGATCGGCCTCATGACCTACGTGACGTGCCCGACAATGCGCTATCACCCCGCCATCGTGGCGCAGAAGGCAGCCACGATGCAGATCCTCTCCGACAACCGCTTCCGCCTCGGCCTCGGCTCCGGCGAGAACCTCAACGAGCATGTCGTCGGCCGCGGCTGGCCCGCAGTGGGCGTGCGCCACGAGATGCTCTCGGAGGCAGTCGACGTCATCGGCGCTCTGTTTGACTCCCGCGATGGTCGGGTCAATTACCGCGGCCGGCACTTCGACGTCGAGCAGGCCCAGTTGTGGGACCTCCCGTCAGAGCGGGTGCCGGTCGGCATCGCGGTCTCCGGCGAGAGCTCGTGTGAACTGGCCGGCCACAAGGCCGACGTGATGATCGCCGTCGAGCCCAGGCCCGAGCTCGTCGAGGGGTTCGAGTCCGCCGGTGGCCAGGGCAAGCCCAAAGTCGGCCAGGTCGCTCTGGCCTACGACGCGGACCGCGACGCTGCGGTCACGCGCGCGCACGCTCAGTTCCGCTGGTTCGGGCTGGGCTGGAAGGTCAACGCCGATCTGCCCAACCCGGAGGGATTCGACGCGGCCACCCAGTTCGTCACCCCCGACCAGGTGGCCGAGGCCCTGTCGTGCGGTCCCGACGTCGAGGAGCACGTCGCCGCCATCAGGCCGTTCATCGAGGCCGGTTTTGACGAGGTGGCCCTGGTGCAGATCGGCGCCGACCATCAGGACGCGTTCATCGAGTGGGCGCAGCAGGAACTGCTGCCCGCGCTGCGCTCCCTATAGCGGCGGCGATCGCGGACCGCATCTGGCCGCAGCATCCGACACAGTGCGTGGGTGACCACCGTTGCGCCCCCCAGGCTGAGCGCGGCCGCCGCCCGGCGCATTGCCCTCGCCGCCCAGGGCTTCGGCCGTCCACGATCGGCCAAGCCGCCGGGGACCCGCCAGATCCGGGAGCTGGTGACCCATCTGGGCGTGCTCCAGCTCGACTCCGTCAACGTGTTCAGCCGGGCGCACTACATGCCGGTGTTCTCGCGCCTGGGTCCCTATGACCGGTCGCTGCTGGATCGCCTCTCGGGTCACGACGCGCCCCGGCCGACGCGGCGGCTGGTCGAGTACTGGGCCCACGAGGCCTCGCTCATCCCGGTGGAGAATCACCCCCTGTTCCGCTGGCGGATGTCCGACGTCGATGCCGAGGCGTGGGGGTCGATTCGCCGCGTCATCCGTGAGCATCCCGAGCTCGTCGCCGACACGCTGGCGCTCGTTGTGGAGCGGGGCCCGATCCGTGCCAGCGCCACCGGCATTCCCCGGCCCCAGCGACGGCCGGGGGACATGTGGAACTGGCACGACGGCAAGATCGCGCTGGAGTACCTCTTCTACACCGGCCAAGTGGTGGCCGCGGGGCGGGTGAACTTCGAGCGCCTCTATGACCTGCCCGAGCGCGTCCTGCCGCCCGAGATCGTCGCCGCGCCCACACCCGACCCCGCCGAGGCCCAGCGCGAGCTGGTGCGGATCGCGGCGGCGGCGCTCGGGGTGGCCACCGAGCCCGATCTGGGCGACTACTTCCGGCTCCCCCGCGCAGACTCCAAGGCCCGCGTGGCTGAACTGGCCGCCGCCGGTGAGCTCGTGGAGGTGGACGTGGCGGGGTGGGGGGCGCCCGCCTACCTGTGGCCGGCGGCACGCCGCCCGCGGCGGATCGCGGCGCGGGCGCTGCTATCGCCGTTTGACCCGGTGGTGTGGTTTCGCCAGCGGGCCGAGCGGCTCTTCGGCTTTCGCTATCGCATCGAGATCTACGTGCCGGCGCCCAAGCGGGTGCACGGCTACTACGTGCTGCCCTTCCTGCTCGGGGACGCGCTGGTGGCGCGCGTGGATCTCAAGTCAGACCGCCAGAACGGGTCGCTGCTCGTCCAGGCGGCGTTCGCCGAGCCCGACGTCGACCACGCGCACGTCGCCGCCGAGCTGGCCGCGGAGCTACGTCTCACCGCGGCCTGGCTCGGATTGGACGACGTGGTCGTACGTGGCCGGGGAGACCTGGCGCCCGCGCTGCAGCGGGCGCTCCGGCCCTAGGCCTTCGCGGCCGCCTTGCTCCTGGTGCTCTTGGCCTTGGTGGCCGCGGCCACCGGCTTGCGCGAGTACTTGGCGATGAACGCGTCGGTCATGTCGCGCGCCTCGCTGTCGGGTCGCTGGTTCATCGGCGACTTCATCAGGTACGAGCTGGGGCCGTCCAGCTGGCCGGAGAGGCCGTTGTTGAGGGCCAGCTTGCAGCAGCGCACGGCGTCGGTGACGATGCCGGCCGAGTTGGGTGAGTCCCACACCTCGAGCTTGAGCTCGGCGGTCAGCGGCACGTCGCCGAAGGCCTGGCCCTCGAGGCGGATGTGGGCCCACTTGCGGTCGGTCAGCCACGGCACATAGTCCGACGGGCCGACGTGGACGTCATCGGCCGGGAGCTCGTGGCCCATGATCGAGGTCACGGCGTTGGTCTTGGAGATCTTCTTGGACTCCAGCCGGTCGCGCTCGAGCATGTTGTAGAAGTCCATGTTGCCGCCCACGTTGAGCTGAGAGGTGCGCAGGAGCTTGACCCCGCGGTCATGGAACAGGCGCGCCAGGGCGCGGTGGACGATGGTGGCGCCCACCTGGGACTTGATGTCGTCGCCAATGATCGGCAGGCCGGCCTTCTTGAAGCGCTTGTTCCAGTAGTCCTCGCGCCCGATGAACACCGGGATGCAGTTCACAAAGCCGCAGCCGGCCTCCAGGATCTGCTCGACGTACCACTTGGTGGCCTGCTCGGAGCCGACGGGGAGGTAGGAGACGACGACGTCGGTGCGGGTCTCCTTGAGGACCTCGACGATGTCCGCCGTGGGACCTGGCGCCTTGGTGATCTTCTCCTTGAGGTAGCGCCCCAGCCCGTCGTGGGTCATGCCGCGCATGACCTCGACGCCCAGCTTGGGCACGTCATCGCCGAGCTTGAGGGTGTTGTTCTGGCCGGCGAAGATCGCCTCGGAGAGGTCCTTGCCCACCTTGTCGGCGTCGATGTCGAAGGCGGCGGAGAACTCGATGTCACGCACGTGGTAGCCGCCGAGATCGACGTGCATGAGCCCAGGCACCTGCTGGGTGGGGTCGGCGTCCTTGTAGTACTGCACGCCCTGCACGAACGAGCTCGCGCAGTTGCCCACGCCGATGATGGCGACGCGGACCTTCTCGTGCTGGTGACGCGCGGTGCCGTTGGAGGAACCGTTGGTGGTGGTCACGTGAGGTGTCCCTTCTCTCAAAGTCATCGCCCGCTCACATTGTCGGCGGGCATCACCTCAAGATATGCCAGAACCGCCCGTCTGGTTACACCGATATGTATACCGATCGGTTTCCGGTGACGTTCAAGGCGAGGCGGTACTCTGAGTCAAGTAAACTTATAAGTTTACTTGTGGACGGCGTGTGGGGCAGCGCGCGTTCGCCGCTCAGTCGATGACGCTACGCAGGAGCGCGGCGGCCAGTGCCTGGGCCTCGGAGGCCGGCTCGGGGCTGTTGAACAGGGTCACGCGGGCCGCCGCCCCGTCGTAGAGGAGCGCCAGTTGAGGACCGACGCGCTCAGAGCCGCGGGCGCCGGCCTCACGGGCCAGGGCCGACAGGCGCTCGGCGAACTCCTCCTTGTAGGCGGCGATGATGCGACGGCCCGGGTGATGGGGGTCGGGCAGTTCGACGGCGGCGTTGACGAACGGGCAGCCCCGCAGGGGGCGGCGAGATTCGGTGAGGGTGGCGTAGAGCTCGAGCAGCCGCGCGCGAGGCGCGAGGTCCTGGCGCCGCAGCACGGCGGTGGCCGGGTACGCGGGATCGGCTGCGAGGTCGGTCAGGTACGCGACGATCACCTCGTCCTTGCCGGCGAACTGCTGGTACAGCGTCCGCTTGGACACGCTCGCCTCCGCGCAGAGCTCGGCGACTCCGGTGACGTTGATCCCGCGTCGCAGGTAGACGTCGCGCGCCGCGGCGAGGATCCGCTCTCGGGCGCCGCGCCCGCCGCGCCCGCCGCGGCCGCCGCGGCCGCGGGCCTGCCTACCGCTGGAGGTGCTCACGGCCGGCGAGGATACCGGTCGGTCTACCTGGAGCGCGCGTCCTGGGGCGGCGACGTAGCCAGAGCCGCGATTACTGCTGCTTGGAGAGCTCGCCGCGGACGTGCCAGATGCGCTGGACGACCGTCACCAGGCTGAGCACTGCGAGCACATAGACGGCCGGCGCCAGCAACGAGAAGTTCCCGATCGAAGCGCCGCGTGCGAACACCAGCCCGATCGAGAGGATCACCACGCGCACCGGGCGGGTGGCGAGCCCCACCTTGCATTCCACGCCCAGCGCCTCCGCGCGGGCGCGCGTGTAGGACACCATCAGGGAGGCCAGCACCGCGATCACCACTGCCGCGACCGCGACCTGGTCGTGACGCGCGGCGAAGTAGGCGGCGACAGCCGTGAGCACGATGCCCTCCTCCAGGCGGTCGAGCGTGGAGTCCAGGAAGGCGCCGAACGGCGTCCCCTTGCCCGACATACGCGAGTAGCGGCCGTCGAGCGTGTCCATGATCGAGCCGACGATGAAGGCCACGCCGGCCAGGAAGAACAGCCGCTCGACGACGAGGACGGCCGCCGTGAGGTTGAGCGCAAACCCGGTGAGCGAGATGGCGTTGGGCGTGAGGCGGCTCTCGATGAGCCGCTCGCGCATGAGCTCCTGAGTGGTGGGGCCTTCTCGCCGCGACCGGGGTCGGCGCTGGCGCGGCTCCTGGGAGCGAGGAGGCGAGCTTGGCGAGGCCATCCGCGACAACAGCGTAGGCGTTTAAGCGGGCGCTTGCCCGAACGCCCACACGTCGGGCCTCGCCCGGGCCAGCAGTTCCTTGGAAAGGACCGCCGACGCCAGGGCGGTGACGGCGCCGAGGACGGCGTCGGTGAGGTAGTGGTTTCCGGTGGCGATGACCACGAAGGTGATGAACAGCGGGTACAGCGCCCACGCCACCGCTGCCAGGCGGTGCTTGACCAGGCGGGCCATCGGCCAGCCGATCATCAGCGAGAAGCACACGTGCATGGAGGGGATGGCGGCATAGAGGTTGAGCAGGGCGCTGGTGGGCCCGTGTTCGACGGTGACGCCCGTGAACTGCTGGATCGAATCGGTGAAGCCCCACTCCGGCATCAGCCTGGGTGGCGCCGTCGGATACAGCGCGTAGCCGATCAGCGCGAAGCCCATCGCCAGCATGAACATGTTGCGCACGAAGTAGAACGAGTCGTTGCGCCGCAGGTAGATCCACACCAGCGCGCCGATCGTCGCGACGTAGTGGGCGTTGAGATAGCTCGAGTCGGCGATGTCCATCAGCCACTCCTTGTGCGCCACCCACGTCTGGATGCCCGGTTCGATGAACACGTGCAGCGCCTGCTCGAGGCTGATCACCTTGTAGGCGTTCCAGGTCGCCTTGGCCACGTCGTTGCCGTCCACCAACCCCCGGACGAGCTGGTAGACCACGTAGGCACCGACGAACAGCGACAGCTGCCGGAGAACGTCGGCCCAACCGCGCGGGAGCACCCGCGCCTCAATCTGTCTGAGTCGCCGCCGCATCGAGGATGTGAAAATCTTATAGAGGCGAGTGGATCGGCCTCGTCAGGCGCTGGACAGGGGCGGCTTACGTACAGCGCGGCGAGGTCGCGCCGATGCGGCCGACCGAAAACCGGAGTGAGAGCCGCACCGGACCGGCGCGGCGCAGCGTCAGCCGGGTGGCGTCGCCCGCGCGCGTCACGCAGCCCGCGCCCTCAGTGAGCGCCCAGTACGGCGTGAAGTGCACGTGCAGCAGCACGGTCCCGGGCCGGCGCGCCTGGAGTCCAACCCAGTCAGAACCCATCACCCGCACCGTCGCGGGCCCCTGAGCGAGCGGGGTGGGGTGCACCACGGCGTAGACGCGCCAGTGCGCCGAACGCATCACCCGTCGCAGGTAGGGCTGCCCGGCCTCGATGACCGCCGCCTCCTGGCGGGCCGAGAAATCGAGCGCTGCGTCGGGCAGGGCGACATAGCGGATCGCGTTGGTGTGCAGCCAATGCTCAAAGCTCGCCGCGGTGAGGTGGCCGCCGTAGAACACGGGGTTCTCGGCGCGGTCAAGCTGGCGCTCCCAACCGCGAGCCAGCGGGATCGTGGGGGCCACCCGATCAGCCTCCCAGTGGGAGTTGGTGAACGGGATCTCGATGCGGAAGGCGTGGTCGCGCCCGCCCGGCTGGGCCTTCAGGAACTGGAGCAGCGGCTGGTAGTAGGCGACGCTGGTGCTGGGGTCCCCGGCGAGCGCGGAGACGTCGGCGACCGGCGCCTGCCAGCCGACGTACAGCAGCGGCGCTGCGCATAGCGCCAGCAGCACGGGCCGTCGCCCCCACCACAGCAGCGCCGCCAGTGGCGCGGCCAGCAGAGTGCCCAGGCGGTCGGCGTTGCTGCCGATGGGGGAGGGGATGACGAAGATGATGACGGTGGCCAGCGCGTAGACGGCGATCCCGGCGCGCAGCGTCACCGCCTCGCGCGGGGTGACGAACAGCGCCGCCGCGCAGATGACCAGCAGCGGCAACAGCGTGCCGAATGCGAACGGCTCAGTCCCGCCCTCGGGGAAGGCGATGGCGAGCGCCACCACGGGCGCCAGCGCGGCGGCCGCGGTGCCGGCGCCCGGGAGCGCAGGGCCAAGGCGCCGGTGGGTGAGCAGCGCGCCGAGCGCGTGGCCCGCGGCGGCGATGGCGACAAACAGCGCCGCCACCGGGCTGAACAGCGCGGCCACAAAGGCGAGCGCCGCGCTCGTGACCGACCGGCCGCGGTCCAGCGCGACGATCGCACCCAGGCCCGGCAGCGCGCCCACCGCCAGCGCGAGGCGTCCGGTGTAGAGGTCGATGGCCGTCGCGGCGCCGAAGACGAGCGCGCCGAGCCAGGCGCCCGGACCGAAGTGGCGGCGCGCCAGCGACGCGAACAACACGGCAGTGGGAGGGACGGCGAGGGCGGCGGCGAGCTGCGGGGTGAGCAGAGCCGAGAGCGCGGGGAACAGGACGCTGTAGCCCAGGATGTGGTGGCCGCCGTACCAGTCGTTGTTCCACAGGCCGAAGCCCTGCTGGGCGAACAGCTGGGCGCGGAAGAGGTGCGCAGCGAGGTCGTGGGTGGGCGGCGAGACGATGACGTAGACGGCGGCGAGCACGGCCGCGACGCCCGCCGGAGCGAGGTCGCGCCATCTGCGGGCGCGCAGGGGGGGCGCCGGGGCAGCGGCGGGTTGGACGCGCGCGGGCGCGGGGGGGCGCGTGACGGTCGCGCTCATGCCGTGAAGCCTGCCACGTGCTCGGCCACTGCGGGGAGGTCAAGCCACGGCCAGTGGCCGGCGCCGGCGACGCGCTCGACGGTGGCGTGGGGCAGGCGGCGCGCGTAGGCGTCGGCGAACGACGGGGGCAGCCAGGGATCCTGCTCGCCCCACAGCACCAGTACCGGCTGCTCGAGGTGCGCGAGGTCCTGACCGGACGCGGCCAGCATCGCGGTGTCAACGGAGCGCTGGAGCCGCAGGATCGCCCGCTGGGTGCCCTGATCGAACTGTTCCCACACCGCGTCGACGCGGTCGTCGGGCCAGGCCTCGGGCGTGGCGGCGCCCGCGCGCAGGATCCGCGCCAGCAGCCAGCGGTTCACCGATCCCATGATCAGCTCGCCGAGGCCGGGGCGCCGGGTCCACCGCACGATCGCGGGCCACTCGAAGCCCTCGAGCAGCGGGACGGCGTCGATGATGGCCAGTCGGGTCACCCGGCCCGGATGGCGCTGGGCGAAGAGCAGGCCGATGGCCGCGCCCCAGCCGTGGCCGACGAGCACCACCTTGCGCACGTCAAGCGCATCGAGGAACCGCTCGACGAACAGCACGTAGGCGGTCAGGGAGTAGTCGAGGTTGCCGGGCTTGTCCGTGCGACCGAAGCCCGGCAGGTCGGGCGCCAGCCCGCCGGTGAGCTCGAGCAGGGCCAGCCAGTCGTCCGAGCTCGTCGGAACGCTGTGCAGGTAGAGCACCTCGGTGTCCCGGGCCGGCGCTCGGCGATAGAAGACGGAGGCCTCGGCGATTTCGATCGTGTACTCGTCGACGCCCACGCCCGCCCGAGGATAACGTCCGCGGCGTGGCCGCCCTTGATTGGAAACGCCCGCCGGCCCGCCGCATCCGCGCCATCCGTGACCGGCTGCGCCTCGTCTACGGCGTCCCGGGCTGGGGCGCGCACGGTCACCCGATCGCCGAGCTGATCCTCACCGTGCTCTCCCAATCCACCAACGACCGCAACCGCGACGTCGCCTACCTGCGCCTGCGCGAACGCTTCGACGACGGGGATGTGTGGCGGTCGGTGCGCGACGCGCCGGTGGACGTGATCGAGGAGGCGATCCGGCCCGGGGGCATCTCCAAGGTCAAGTCCGCACGGATCAAGGACATCCTGGAGGCGATCACCGCCACCGCGCCCGATCCGGGCGACGGCGAGGATGCGCTGTGGCTGGACTGGTTGGCAGAGCGGTCGGTCCCCGAGGCGCAGGACTACCTCACCGCGCTGCCGGGCGTAGGGCGCAAGACGGCCGCGTGCGTCCTGTTGTTCGCGCTGGGGATGCGCGACATCCCCGTCGACACTCACGTCTCGCGCGTGGGAACCCGCCTCGCGCTGTTTCGCCCCAAGGCGCCCTTCGAGGAGATGCACGACGAGATGCTCGCCATCACGCCCACGGGCCAGGAGCTCGAGTTCCACATCAACCTGCTGCGGCACGGGCGGCGGACCTGCCACGCGCGCCGGCCCGACTGCGCGGGGTGCGCGCTGCAGCGGATGTGCCCGAGCGCATTTTCGTTCGAGCCCTAAACGGCGGGCTGTCGAAGGCGGATTTTGGGTGGCCTTGGAGGTCCGCCGAGAGGGTCTTGGTAGATAAGTATCGCCAGACAGGCAATATCTCCGACGACCCCTGTCGAGGGCCCGGCCGCGGACCCGGAATCACCCGGAATCACCCCACCCCTCCCTCGATGGCCGCAGTTGACGTTCGTCCGCCACCCACCGGCGCGACACAACAGATCTGCTACCCTCGGACTCAGATTTTTGTAACCGCAAGGGAGCAGGCAAGAACATGGGAAAGACGATCGGAATCGACCTCGGTACGACCAACAGCTGTATGGCCGTGCTCGAGGGTGGCGAGCCGACGGTGATCGAGAACGCCGAAGGTGGGCGCACGACTCCGTCGGTGGTCGCATTCACCAGCGGTGGTGAGCGGCTGGTCGGCACCGTTGCCAAGCGCCAGCAGGTCACCAACCCGCAGAACACGATCTTCTCCATCAAGCGCTTCATGGGCCGTAAAGAGGCCGAGGTGCACGAGGAGGAGTCGATCGTGCCGTACAAGGTCGTGTCGGGTCCGGGCGGCGACGTCCGCGTCGAGGCGGCCGACAAGCAGTACTCCCCGCCGGAGATCTCGGCGATGATCCTCGGCAAGCTGAAGACCGACGCCGAGGCCTACCTGGGCGAGACGGTCGACTCGGCCGTCATCACCGTCCCGGCCTACTTCAACGACGACCAGCGCCAGGCGACCAAGGACGCCGGCAAGGTCGCCGGTCTTGACGTCAAGCGGATCATCAACGAGCCGACGGCGGCGTCGCTGGCCTACGGGCTCGACAAGGAGACCGACCAGACGATCCTCATCTTCGACCTCGGCGGCGGCACGTTCGACGTGTCGGTGCTGGAGATCGGCGACGGCGTGTTCGAGGTAAAGGCCACCGCTGGTGACAACCACCTGGGCGGCGACAACTTCGACAAGGCGCTCGTGGACTGGCTGGTCAAGGAGTTCAAGGCCTCCCAGGGCATCGACCTGGCGGCCGACCCGATGGCGCTGCAGCGGCTCTACGAGGCCGCCGAGAAGGCGAAGATCGAGCTCTCCACCACCCAGGAGACCCAGATCAACCTGCCGTTCATCACCGCTGACACGTCCGGGCCCAAGCACCTGGACACGCGCCTCACCCGCGCGAAGATGAACGAGCTCACCGCTGACCTGCTCGACCGCACGGTCGCCCCGGTCCGCCAGGCGCTCGACGACGCCAAGGAGAAGGGCGCCGGCACCATCGACCACGTTGTCCTGGTCGGCGGCATGACCCGCATGCCCGCCGTGCAGGAGAAGGTCAAGGAGCTCACCGGCAAGGAGCCGCACCGCGGCGTCAACCCCGATGAGGTCGTGGCCGTGGGCGCCGCCATCCAGGCAGGCGTGCTGGCCGGAGACGTCAAGGACGTCCTCCTGCTCGACGTCACCCCGCTCACCCTGGGCATCGAGACCAAGGGCGGCGTGATGACCAAGCTCATCGAGCGCAACACCACCATCCCGACGCGTAAGTCCGAGGTGTTCTCCACCGCGGAGGACAACCAGCCCAGCGTGGAGATCCACGTGCTGCAGGGCGAGCGCGAGATGGCGACCTACAACAAGTCGCTCGGCAAGTTCCAGCTGACCGGCATCCCGCCGGCGCCGCGCGGCATCCCGCAGGTCGAGGTGGCGTTCGACATCGACGCCAACGGCATCCTCAACGTGTCGGCCAAGGACCTCGGCACCAGCAAGGAGCAGAAGATCGAGATCCGGTCGGGCTCCGGTCTGTCCGAGGACGAGATCAAGCGTATGGTCTCCGACGCCGAGTCGCACGCCGAGGACGACAAGCGCCAGCGCGAGCTGGCCGAGGCCCGCAACAACGGCGAGAACGCGGCCTACCAGGCCGAGCGTCAGCTCAAGGAGCTCGACGAGCAGATCGACAGCTCCTCCAAGGAGGAGATCGAGGCCGCCATCAAGGCCGTCCGCGAGTCGCTGACCTCCACCGACGCCGCTGACATCAACGCCAAGACCGAGACGCTGCAGTCCGCGTTCCACAAGGTCTCCGAGGCGATGTACCAGCGCGCGCAGGAGCAGGCGGCCGCGTCCGGCGACGACGGCACTGCTACCAACGGCGCCTCCTCCGAGAACGGCGCGAGCGCCGAGGAGGACGTGGTCGACGCCGAGGTTGTGGACGAGGGGAAGTAACGCCCGATGTCCCACGACCACAACAACCGCGCGCCTGATCCCGCCAAGCACGCGCAGGCGCCTGAGGCCGAGCTGCCTCAGGCGCCGCCCGGCGCTCCGGAGGGTCATGATGCCTCCCGGGCCCACGCCCAGCGGCCCCAGGGCGAAACCGAGCTCACAGCTGAGCCGGGGACGCCCCAGCCCGGGGCGACAGGTGCGGACGGGCAGGCGGGTTCTGGTTCCCCGTCCGACCTGGAGGACCTGTCCGCCAAGGCCCAGAAGGCCGACGAGTACCTCGCGTTGGCCCAGCGCACCCAGGCCGACTTCGAGAACTACCGCAAGCGGACCGCTCGCGAGGCCGTCGCCGCGCAAGAGCGCGGGGCCGCCAAGCTCGCGCTCGCGCTGCTGCCCGCGATCGACAACCTCGACCGCGCGCTGGCGCACGCCGACGAGGTGGTGGCCAGCGAGGGCGGCAACGGTGCCGAATCGCTGGTGGCCGGCCTCAAGCACGTCCACGCCGACCTGATCGCCGCCTTGAGCAACGTGGGGATCGAGCGCTACTCGCCCGAAGGTGAGCCGTTCAATCCCCAGTACCACGAGGCGGTGGCCCAGCAGCCGGTGGAGGGCGCCCAGCCCGGAGTCGTCGTCGAGGTGTTCCAGCGCGGATACCGCATGGGCGAGAACGTCGTGCGCCCCGCGCGCGTCGTCGTCGCCGGGTGACAAGGAGGGTGAACACCCGTGGCTGACCGGCCCGACTATTACAAGGTCCTCGGGGTGGGCAAGAACGCCTCCGAGGAAGAGATCAAGAAGTCCTACCGCAAGCTCGCCCGCCAGTATCACCCTGACGCCAACCAGGGCGACAAGAAGGCCGAGGAGCGCTTCAAGGAGATCTCGCAGGCACACGACGTCCTGTCTGATCCCGAGAAGCGCAAGGCCTATGACCGCGGCGGTTTCTTGGGTGGCTTCGGCCAGCCGGGGGGCGGCGGCTTCGAGAACGTCGCCGGCAGCTTCTCCGACATCCTCTCCAACCTCTTCGGCGGGGGCGGCGCAGGGGGCACCGGCGGCCCGGGCACCGGCGGCCGCGGAGGCGCTGGTGGCGTGCGCGGCGGCCGGGGTGGGCGGGGTCCGGTTCAGCGCGGCCGTGACCTGGAGACCGAGGTCTCGTTGAGCTTTGACCAGGCCGTCAACGGCGCGCAGGTGCCGCTGGCGGTCCCGACGTCGTCGCCGTGTCCCACCTGTAGGGGATCGGGCGCCAAGCCGGGCACCTCCCCGCGCGTGTGCCCGGTCTGCAACGGCCGGGGACTGGAGGCCCAGAGCCAGGGCATCTTCTCGATGTCGCAGCCGTGCTCCAACTGCCACGGCTCCGGCACCGTCATCGATGACCCGTGTCCCACCTGCCAGGGCTCAGGCGCCCAGCGCTCGGTCAAGCGCATGCGCGTCAACGTCCCCGCCGGGGTCAAGGACGGCAGCCGCATTCGGCTGGCCGGCAAGGGCGAGCCTGGATTTGGAAACGACCCCGCCCGCCCGGAGACCGGCGCCCCCGGCGACCTGTATGTGATCACGCGCGTGGCCGAGTCCTCCGTGTTCAAACGCAACGGCGACAACCTCGAGGTCGAGGTGCCGCTGACCATCCCCGAGGCGCTGCAGGGTGCGGTCATCGAGGTGCCGACCCTCAATGGCTCCAAGCGCCTGCGCGTGCCCGCCGGCACCAAGCCCGGCACGGTGCAGCGACTGCGCGGCGAGGGGCCGGCGCGGCTGGCCGGCAAGGGCAACGGCGACATCCACTACCGCTTCGTCCTCGAGGTGCCCTCCTCGCTTTCGCCCGAGCAGTCCGAGGCCGTTGACAGGCTCTCGAAGGTCATGAACGGCAACCCGCGCGAGCGCCTGTTCGCGGCGGCCAGCGGCGAGGGCATGTGATGGCCGCCCGTCGCGTTCGCGCCACCGCGCGCGTCGAGGTCTCCTCGGATCGCGGCGTGTTCATGATCTCGGTCGCCGCCGAGCTGGCCGACATGCACCCGCAGACCCTGCGCATGTACGAGGCCCGCGGGCTCATCGAGCCCCAGCGCTCGCCCAAGGGCACGCGCCTGTACTCCCGCAAGGACGTCGACCGCCTGCGGCGCATCCAGGAGATGACCGCCGAGCTGGGGATGAACCTGGCCGGTGTCGAGCGCGTCTTCGAGCTCGAGCAGCAGCTGGACTCGATGGCGCGCAAGGTCGCGTCGCTGCAGAAGCGCGCCGACGAACTGAGCGCCGAGGTGGCGCGGCTGGAGGCGATCCGGCGCGAGCTGCGGGCCGAGATCGTGCCCTACGTCCGCGGCGGCGAACTGGTGCGCCACGCCGATCTCCGGGACCTGAAGTTCGGCGCGTCGACGGGTGGCCGCGAGTAGGGCGATCGCGGTGGCAAACAGGTAGATGCGAGCCGTCCGGTGCGGGTACCCCCAACCGCACCGATCAACGTGGCGGGGTGTTGGGGTATGCAACGATCTCCCGACGGGAGAAACCGGTCGCGCGCGTGGGCGTCTGGGGCCGGTCAGACCAACAGGGAGTGAACGCTTGATGGGTATTTCCAGCTGGGGATTGAGTCGGACGTTTTGTCGCGCCCGGACCGCACCGGCGGCGTGCGCGCTGAGCGCGGTGGCCGTCCTGGCCGCGGGCGCGCTGTTCGCCACGCCCGCCGTGGCTGCCACCGGCTCGAGCACCCACTGGACGTGGCTGGGCGCCACACCCGCCAACGGCCGCGTCTCGCTGGCCCTCCCGCTCAAGGCCGACCTTGCCGGCCTGCAGCAATTCGCCACCGCCGTGTCTAACCCCAAATCGCCACAGTACGGCCAGTACGACTCGATCGCCAACCTGGCCAAGCGGTTCGGTGCTCCGGCGGCTGAGCGCTCCCGGGTCGTCGGCTACCTCAAACGTTCAGGCGCGACCGGCGTCAAGGTCGACGTCACCGGCCTGTTCGCCGACGCCACCATGCGGGCCTCGCAGGCCGGGCACGTGTTCGGCACCACGCTGGGCAACTTCCGCACCGCCGGCACCAAGGCGCATGGCGCCAGCTTCATGGCGCCCGAGAGCGGCGTGCGGATCCCGGATGCGCTGCGCGACGACGTGACCGGCGTGATCGGGCTCGATACCCGGCCGCTGTTCGGCTCCTCGACACCGACCGTCTCGAACAACGCTGCCTTCCCGCACCAGCCGGCCGCAGCGGGCGCCGAGAGCAGCGCCGACGAGTCCGGCTACGGGCAGCGGACCGGCACCGCCGCCGGCTGCCCCGCCGCCGTCAACCAGTCGGGCTTCACCCCCAACCAGTATCTGGCCGCCTACAACTACGCCCCCTTGCAGGCCGCGGGGCTGGAGGGGCAGGGCGAGCGCGTCGCCCTCATCGAGATCGACGGGTTCCGCTACTCCGACCTGCGCAGCTTCTCCAAGTGCTTCGGCCTGGCCACCCCCGCGATCAATGGCTTTGGCGTCGGGCTCAAGAAGCCGCTGTCCCCCGGCGGGGAGTCGACGCTGGATCTCGAGGTGCTCGACGCCGCGGCGCCCAAGCTCAAGGCCGTCGATGTCTACGAGTCACACCCCACCGCGGTGGAGGTGCTCAACTCGCTCACCGCGCCGCTGCGCAACTCCGGGAGCAAGCCCGACGTGATCTCCGCGTCGCTGGGCTCCTGCGAGGAGGCGACGCGCCTGTCGATCGGCAGCGGCGGCCTGCGCCATTACGAGGGCGCACTGGCGATGGCGGCGGCCAGCGGTATCTCGGTGCTGGCCTCGAGCGGCGACGACGGCTCCTCGGCATGCCTGACGCCCGACGGACGGCCCCTGGCCGGCACGGCCGTGAGCTATCCGGCGTCGTCCCCGTTCGTCACCGGCGTCGGGGGCACCAACTTCTCGCTGGACGCCTCCAACCACATCGTCTCCGAGGAGGTGTGGAACGACTCGCCGATCGCCATCGCCGCGGGAGGTGGCGGCTTCAGCATCCTGTTCAACCGCCCCACCTACCAGAACGGGTTCGTGGTGGCCGGTCGCCGCGCGGTCCCCGATGTCTCGATGCTCGCCGACGTCGCCCCCGGCTACGAGATCTTCTGCACCGCCAAGCCCGACTGCATCGGCCCGGGCCATGAGAACGAGTGGAGCCAGGTGGGCGGCACGAGCGCGGCAGCCCCGCTGGTCGCCGGCGGCCTGGCCCTCGTCGACCAGGCGCTGCGGCGCAACCACCGCCAGGACCTCGGGCTGGCCAATCCGCTGCTGTACGCGATCGATCACTCGCCCGCGGCCCCCGGCGTGGTCGCCGACATCGTTGCCAACAACAACGATCTGGGGCCGAGCCTGAACGGCCACTCGTCGGGCTGCTGCACGGCGGCGGCCGGCTTCGACGAGGCCTCGGGGCTGGGCAGCATCAATCTCGCCGGGCTGTCGCTGGTCGCCGGGACGGTGGTGCCCAAGATCGTCAACGTCGGGGTGTCGGTGCCCTCCCAGCGCCATCCCGTGGCCGACAAGCACCTCCTCGCCACCGTGAGCTGCAGCGGGCGCTGCCTCATGGGCGCCTTTGCCCGGATCCGGATCGGCCGCGCGGGCAAGGTCATGAGCCCCGATTCGAACGTCTTCCTGCTCAAGAAGGCCGGCCACCGGACCGTCAAGATCGGACTGGACAAGAAGATCGCGGCAGCGCTGCACACGGCCCTGACGCATCACCGGAAGGTCACCGCCACGATCTTCGGGGCGATCCTCGACCCGAGCGGGAACATCGAGGCCCAGACGCGGGGCAAGGAGCTGCGGGTCCGGGGATAACCCGTCCGCGGCGGCGCGGACCGCGGCAGTCACAGCGTAGGCAGGGAACGCCGCGGGGGCGGCCCTTGAAGCCTGCCGCGATTCGTGCGATAATCTTAGTCCTACAGACTTAGATTTCTCACTCTGAAACACGGAATCGCCTATGCAATCTGACCGCTTCACCATCAAGTCCCAGGAGGCTCTTCAGGCCGCCCAGCGGCTGGCCGACGAGCGCCGTAACCCGCAGACCACGCCCGAGCACCTGCTCGCTGTCCTGCTCGAGCAGGAGGGTGGTGTGGTCGCGCCGGTGCTGCGCAAGCTCGGCGCCGAGCCGTCGGCGGTGCGCCAGGCCCTGAGCTCGCGCCTCGACGCACTGCCCAAGCTGACAGGGGGGGTGAGCCCGGTTTCTCCTCCCGCCGAGCCGGCGGGTGGCTCCACCGAGCTCGTCCAGATCCTGCGCACCGCCGAGAGCGAGATGCGCGATCTCAATGACGAGTACGTGTCCACCGAGCATCTCCTCTTGGCCCTCGCCGCCCACCCCGGCGGCGCCGGGGAGGCGCTGCGTTCCAGCGGCGCCCCCCGCGAGGCGCTGCTCAAGGCGCTCGGCGAGGTGCGCGGCTCGCACCGCGTCACCGACGACAACCCCGAGGACAAGTTCCGCGCCCTGGAGAAGTACGGGCGCGACCTCACCGAGGCCGCCTCGCAGGGCAAGCTGGATCCCGTCATCGGCCGTGACGACGAGATTCGTCGCGTCATCCAGGTCCTGAGCCGCCGCACGAAGAACAACCCGGTGCTCATCGGCGAGCCCGGCGTGGGCAAGACCGCCATCGCCGAGGGCCTGGCCCAGCGCATCGTCTCGGGCGATGTGCCCGAGGGCCTGCGCGACCGCCGGGTCGTCTCGCTCGATATCGGCTCGCTGATCGCGGGCTCCAAGTACCGCGGCGAGTTCGAGGACCGGCTCAAGGCCGTCCTGAAGGAGATCGCCGACGCGCGCGGCACGGTCATCCTCTTCATCGACGAGCTTCACACCATCGTGGGGGCCGGCGCCGCCGAGGGCGCGGTCGACGCCGCCAACCTGCTCAAGCCGATGCTCGCGCGCGGCGAGCTGCGCGCGGTCGGCGCCACGACGCTGGACGAGTACCGCAAGCACATCGAGAAGGACGCCGCGCTTGAGCGCCGCTTCCAGCCGGTGTACGTGGGCGAGCCGAGCGTCGAGGACACCATCGCGATCCTGCGTGGGCTCAAGGAGCGCTACCAGGTGCACCACAAGGTCCGCATCCAGGACTCGGCGCTGGTCGCCGCGGCGACGCTGAGCCAGCGCTACATCGCCGATCGCTTCCTCCCCGACAAGGCCATCGACCTCGTCGACGAGGCCGCCGCGCAGATCCGCATGGAGATCGACTCCAAGCCCACCGAGATCGACGAGGTCGACCGCCACATCATGCAGCTGGAGATCGAGCTGCAGTCCCTGGGCGACGACGACGACGCGGGCACGGTGACCCGCCGCGAGCAGCTCGAGCGCACGCTGGCCGAGGAGCGCGAGCGCTCGGACGCCATGCACGCCGAGTGGCAGCGTGAGAAGGAGACCCTCGGCGCCGTGGCCGACATCCAGGAGCGCCTGGAGCAGGCCAGGGTCGAGCTCGAGCGCGCGCAGCGCGAGGCGGACCTCGGTCGCGCCGCCGAGCTGCAGTACGGCACCATCCCCGAGCTGAGCAAGCAGCTCGAGGAAGCCGAGGTGGCCGAGCAGGAGGCGGCCGCCAGCACCGACGCTGCCGACGGCCCGCGCTTTCTCAAGGACAACGTCGATGCCAATGACGTGGCCGAGATCGTGGCCAAGTGGACCGGTGTCCCCGTCTCACGCCTGATGGAGGCCGAGATCGAGAAGCTGGTGCACATGGAGGAGCGCCTGCACGGGCGCGTCATCGGCCAGGACGAGGCCGTCAGCGCCGTGTCGACCGCGTTGCGTCGCTCACGGGCGGGGCTGTCTGACCCCAACCGGCCGATCGGCACCTTCCTGTTCCTGGGCCCCACCGGCGTCGGCAAGACCGAGCTGGCGCGAGCGCTGGCCGAGTTCATGTTCGACACCCAGGACGCGATCGTCCGGATCGACATGTCGGAGTACATGGAGAAGCACGCCGTCAGCCGGCTGATGGGAGCGCCTCCGGGCTACGTCGGCTACGAGGAGGGCGGTCAGCTGACCGAGGCGGTCCGCCGCCGGCCCTACTCGGTGGTGTTGCTCGACGAGATCGAGAAGGCGCACCCCGACGTGTTCAACGCGCTGCTGCAGGTCATGGACGACGGGCGGCTGACCGACGGCCAGGGCCGGACGGTGAGCTTCAAGAACGTCGTGCTGATCATGACCTCGAATATTCCGGGCGGCCGGGCCGGCGTCGAGTCGCACTTCAAGCCGGAGTTCGTCAACCGCCTCGACGACATCGTCGAGTTCGCCCAGCTCACCCGGGAGCAGATCGGCGAGATCGTCGACCTGCAGGTTGAGGTGCTCATCAGGCGTGTCCGTGAACGTGAGGTTGAGGTTGAGCTCTCCGACGCGGCGCGCACGCTGCTCGGCAATCTCGGCTACGACCCCACCTACGGCGCGCGCCCGCTCAAGCGGGTCATCCAGAAGCGCCTCGTCGACCCGCTGGCGCTGGCCATCCTCGAGGGACGCTTCGTCCCCGGGGACACCGTGAAGGTCGATGCGGCCGACGGCGAGTTGGTGCTCGAGCGCGCCCCGGTGACGGCGCCGACGGCCACCGTCTAGGCCGGGCAGAACCACTGGTCGCGGGGGCGGTGCCTACTCCTCGGAGGGGCGCTGCCCCCATGCGAACACGTTCTTCTCCGTGCGCAGGTGCATGAGGATCTGCATCTCGCGCACCTCCGCGATCGTGCGGATGTCATCGTCGAGGACGTCCAGCAGCTCGTCCTCGCTGGCGCACACCAACTCGGCGAGCACGTCGAAGGCTCCCGCGGTCACCACGACGTACTCGACCTCCGCGACCTGGGCCAGCCGGGCCGCCACCGCGCGGCTGTCTCCGCTCACGCGCAGGCCGACGGTGGCCACCACGCCGCGGCCGAGGGCCACCGGGTCGGTCACGGCCACGATGCGCATCAGCCCGGATTCGCGCAGCCGGTTCACGCGCTGGCGCGTGGCCGCCTCCGAGAGGCCGACGGCCTCACCGATCTCGCCATAGGGCCGGCGGCCGTCCTCCTGGAGCAGGGCGACGATCGCCGCGTCGAGCTTGTCGAGCTGGAACGGCGACGACGGCATTCAGTGCGTGCTCCACCTATCGAGTTGCTGCAACACCTAATTGCGCCTGATTAAGTCTATGATGTGACGTATACGTGGAAAATAGGCGACAACAGCAACGACTCTAGCGCCGCAGGCAACCGGAAACGACCCGCGAGCGTCGGCCCGCAATCCGGTACAAGTGCCGTGAGAGCCCTGCCAACGCACCAAGGGAGCGCCGATGCCCACCTACGTCATGCTCACCACCCTGACACCGGACGGGGTCCAGACGATCAAGAACAACCCCGGCCGGATCCGCGAGGTCAACCGCGAGGTCGAACAGCTGGGGGCCACGGTCAAGGCGCAATGGGCGACCCTCGGACGGTTCGACTTCGTCAACGTGATCGAGGCGCCCGACGAGCAGACGATCACGCGGATCTCGCTGGAGTTGGGGTCGCGAGGGACCGGCCGCTATGAGACGCTGACGGCCATCCCGATCGACGACTTCATCGGTCTGATCTAGGTGGCGGTGCCGGCAGCCAGGACGACCACGAGGCCACGGCGGTGACCGACACCGTCCTGGTCCTCGGCTCCGGGGCCCGCGAGCACGCCATCGTCCAGGCCCTCGCCCGCTCCCCGCGCAGGCCCAAGATCGTCTGCGCGCCCGGGAACGTCGGTATCGCCGAGGACGCCGAGACGCGCCCGGTGGATCTCGCCGACCCGGGTGCGGTCCTCGGCGCGGCGCGCGACGTCAGCCCCGACCTCGTCGTCGTCGGGCCCGAGGCGCCGCTGGTGGCGGGGGTCGTCGACTCGCTGACCGGCGCCAAGATCCGCTGCTTCGGCCCCAACAGCGACGCTGCCCGCCTGGAGGGCTCCAAGGCCTTCTGCAAGGAGGTGATGGTTGCGGCGGGGGTGCCGACGGCGGCGTACTCGGTGGTCAAGACCCCCGAGGAGGGGATGGAGGCGGTCACGGACTACCCGGTGGTCATCAAGGCCGATGGCCTGGCCGCCGGCAAGGGAGTGATCATCGCCGAGACCCAGGCCGAGGCCCGGGCGGCGCTCGAGGACCTGCTCGTGGGCCGCCGCTTTGACACGACCAAGGTGGTGGTGGAGGAGCATCTGGTGGGCGAGGAGATCTCGCTGCAGGCGGTGTGTGACGGCGTCACCGCCCTGCCGCTGGCCTCGGCCCAGGACTACAAGCGCATCTTCAACGGCGATCTGGGTCCCAACACCGGCGGGATGGGCTCTTACTCGCCCGTCCCCGCGGTGGACGATGCACGCGCTCGAGAGATCTGCGCCACCGTGCACCAGCCGGTCCTCGACGTCCTGGCGCGCCGCGGCTCGCCCTTTCACGGGATCCTCTACGCCGGGCTGATGATGACCACCGACGGGCCCAAGGTGCTCGAGTTCAACGTCCGCTTCGGCGACCCCGAGACCCAGGCGGTGCTGCCGCGACTGCGCTCGGATCTGCTCGATCTGCTGGAGGCCGCCACCGAGCCCGGCGGGCTGGCCGGCGTTCCGCCGCTGGAGTGGGCCGAGGAGCTGGCAGTCACGGTCGTGCTGGCCAGTGCCGGCTACCCGGAGACCTTCCACGCCGGCGACGTCATCCGCGGCCTTGACCGGATCAAGCCCGGCGTGTCCGTCACCCATGCGGGCACCGGGCGCAACCGCCACGGCCAGCTCGTGACCAAGGGCGGGCGGGTGCTGAGCGTCACGGCCCTGGGCGCCACGCCGACCCGATGCCGGGCGGCCGCCTATGCTGCCGCGAACATGATCCATTTCGACGGCAAGCAGATGCGGCGAGACATCGCGCTGAAGTTGGTCGGATGAGTCCGGAATCAGATCCATCCCTGCAGCCCGAGGGCGAGCGGCTTCCCGAGCCGGCCGACGGGCCCACCGCCGTGCCTGAGCCAGACGCCGAGCCGCTGGCCGAGACCGCGGTCGAGATCAACGAGATCGCCGCCGACGAGCCACATGTGGCGATCCTCATGGGGTCAAAGAGCGACCTGCCCGCGATGGAAAAGGCCGAGACCGAGCTCACCGAGCGGGGGATCCGCTCCGAGACCCGAGTGATGTCGGCCCACCGCGAGCCCGACACCGTTGCCGACTACGCCAAGAACGCGCGCCTGCGCGGGATCAAGGTGATCATCGCCGGGGCGGGCCTCAGCGCCGCGCTGCCCGGCGTCGTCGCCGCCCATACCGACCTGCCGGTCATCGGGGTGCCGCTGACCAGCCGCACGTCGGTGGCGGGCGGTCTCGACGCCCTGCTGTCGATCACGCAGATGCCGCCGGGCGTCCCGGTGGGGTGCGTGGGCGTCGACAACGCGCGCAACGCGGCCGTTCTGGCGGCGCGCTTTCTGTCGATTTAAACGCTAGGCGTCGTCGTGGCCGCGCCCTGCGGCGGGACCGCCCGCCGACTGGCGGACGGCCTGGATCGGGCGTCTAGGACGCCTGGGTCAGATCCCGGATGTACTGCGCGATCACGGCCGCGTTCCA
>DASXDW010000234.1:0-7575 GCA_036490435.1 Solirubrobacteraceae bacterium | reverse complement strand
CTCAAGGCCGACCCCTACGCCCAGGAGACCGAGGTCCCGCCCAAGACCGCCTCGGTCGTCCACGTCCCCGGGCACACCTGGTCAAAGAAGGACGCCAAGTTCCTCTCAGACCGGGCCAAGGACCAGCCGCTGGCAGAGCCGGTGTCGATCTACGAGGTTCACCTCGGCTCGTGGCGGCTGAACTCCCTAGAGGACAACCGCCCTCTCACCTATGCCGAGCTCGCCGATGAGCTTTCGGCCTACTGCGAGGACATGGGCTTCACCCACGTCGAGCTGCTACCGGTGATGGCCCACCCGTTCACCGGCTCGTGGGGCTACCAGGTCACCGGCTACTACGCCCCCACGCCGCGCTACGGATCGCCCGACGACCTGCGCGCCTTCATCGACAAGATGCACTCCAAGGGGATCGGCGTCCTCCTGGACTGGGTGCCGGCGCACTTCCCGCGCGATGAGTTCGCGCTGGCCCGCTTCGACGGCAGCGCCCTCTACGAGCACGCCGACCCGCGCCGCGGATCACACCCGGACTGGGGCACGCTGGTGTTCAACTTCGGGCGCTACGAGGTCCGCAACTTCCTCATCTCCAACGCCTTGTTCTGGCTGCGCGAGTACCACGTCGACGGCATCCGGGTCGACGCCGTCGCCTCGATGCTCTACCTGGACTACTCGCGCCGCGAGGGCGAGTGGGTGCCCAACCAGTTCGGCGGCCGCGAGGACCTGGACGCCGTCGCGTTCCTCAAGGAGCTCAACGAGGTCATGTACGGCCACGAGCAGGGGATCATCTCGGCCGCGGAGGAGTCCACGGCGTGGCCGGGCGTCTCGCGCCCCACGTACCTGGGCGGACTGGGCTTCGGCTTCAAGTGGAACATGGGCTGGATGCACGACACGCTCGGCTACTTCGAACAGGACCCGATCTACCGCCGCTACCACCACCACGAGCTGACCTTCAGCCTCATGTACGCGTTCAGCGAGAACTTCGTGCTCCCGCTCTCCCACGACGAGGTGGTGCACGGCAAAGGCTCGCTGTACTCCAAGATGGCCGGCTCAGACCACTGGCAGAAGCTCGCCAACCTCCGCGCCCTGTATGCCTACATGTGGGCGCACCCGGGCAAGAAGCTGCTGTTCATGGGCTGCGAGCTGGCCCAGCACGCGGAGTGGAGCCACGAGCGGTCCCTGGACTGGCACCTGCTCGAGCAGCCCGAGCACGCCGGCATCCAGTCGCTGGTGCGCGATCTGAACCGCCTGTACCGCGCCGAGCCCGCGCTCTACGAACTGGACTCCAACCCGGCCGGGTTCTGGTGGCTGGAGCCCAACGACGCCGATAACAATGTGGTCGCCTTCGCCCGCCAGTCGCGCGAGGGTGAGCGCGTGGTGGTGTTCATCGCCAACCTCTCGCCGGTCCCGCGCGAGCACTACCGCCTGGGCCTGCCCCGGTCCGGCCGCTGGCGCGAGGCGCTCAACACGGACTCGTCGTACTACGGGGGCGGCGACATCGGCAACCTGGGCGGGGTGCAGCCCGAGCCGATCCCGTGGCACGACCAGCCGTTCTCGGCAGAGGTCACCCTGCCCCCGCTGGCAGCGCTCTGGCTCGTGCCCGAGGAGTGAGCGCCGCCGAAGCGAGCGTCGCCGCCCGGCGGCGGCGGGATAGCCTCATGCCCCATGTCGATGTCTAGCGCGGCCGAGCCCGACGAGCCCTACCCCTGGGAACGCCCGCTCGGCGCGCGTCAGATCGACGACGAGCGCGCCGAGTTCCGTGTCTGGGCGCCGCGCGCCGCCGCCCCGTTCGTCAAGGTTGCCGATGCCCGCCACGCCATGATCGACGTCGGCCTCGGGGTCTGGGAGGCGATCGTCCCCGCCGCCCCGGGCAGCGACTACGTGTACGTCATCGACGGCAGCGACCTGCCCGACCCCGCCTCGCGCTGGCAGCCCGAGGGGCTGCGGGGCCCCTCGCGGGTGCTCGACACCCGCAAGCTCGCCACCGGCCGGCGCGCCGGCTTCACGGCGCCCGCGCTCGAGGACCTGCTCATCTATGAGCTGCACATCGGCACCTTCACCGCCGAGGGCACGTTCGCGGCCGCCGCCGAGCGTCTGACTGACCTGGCCGGCCTCGGCGTGACCGCGGTCGAGATCATGCCCGTGGCCGAGTTCCCGGGAGCGCGCGGCTGGGGCTATGACGGCGTCTACATCTCGGCGGCACAGTCCTCCTACGGCGGCCCGATGGAGCTGGCCGCATTCGTCGCCGAAGCCCACCGCCAGGGCCTGGCAGTGATCCTCGACGTCGTCTACAACCACCTCGGCGCGTCGGGCGCGGCGGCGATGGAGGCCTTCGGGCCCTACTTCACCGCCAAGTACGAGACGCCGTGGGGAAAGGCGATGAACTTCGACGACGCCGAGTGCGACGCGGTGCGCGAGTGGGTGTGCCAGAGCGCTGAGGGCTGGGTCCGCGATTTCGGCGTCGACGGGCTGCGCCTGGACGCCATCCACGCCATCTTCGACCAGAGTCCCGAGCACATCGTCGCCGCGGTGGCGCGCCGGGTGCACGCCGTCAACCCGCGCCACTACGTGATCGCCGAGTCCGGGCTCAACGACCCGATCGTGATGCGGCCACCCGAGCGCGGCGGCTGGAACTGCGACGCCTCCTGGGCCGATGACTTCCACCACGCGCTGCGCGCGCTCATCACCGAGGACCGCGACGGCTACTACGCGGACTTCGGCACGGTGGCCCAGCTCGCCAAGGCCTTCCATCGCCCCCATGTCGACGACGGCGAGTACTCGCCGTTTCGCCGCCGGCGCTTCGGAGCGCCCGCCGAGGACATCCCGCCCGAGCGCTTCGTCGTCTTCTCCCAGAACCACGACCAGGTCGGCAACCGGGCCTACGGCGACCGCATGCCCGCCACCGCCCGGCCGCTGGCCGCGTTCTGCACGCTGCTCTCCCCATTCGTCCCCATGCTGTTCATGGGCGAGGAGTACGGCGAACTGGCGCCGTTTCAGTACTTCACCAGCCACATCGACCCCGACATCGCGCAGGCCACCCGGGAGGGGCGGCGCAGCGAGTTCGCCGCCTTCGCGCAATTCGCCGCCGACGTGCCTGACCCCGAGGACCCGCGCACGTTCGAGCGCTCCAAGCTCACTCGGCGCGCCGACCAGGGGCTGGCCCGCCTGTACCGGGAGCTGATCGCGGCGCGCAAGAAGCTGCCGAGGGGCACCCCGCGCGAGATCGAGTACGACGAGCGCTTTCGGTGGCTGGTGGTCCGCCGCGGGCCGTATGAGCTGGCCTGTAACTTCGGCACGGGCCCGGTGAGCATCCCCTGCGAGGGCGAGACGATCGAGCTGAGCGCCGGCGGCGACGCGCATCTCGCCGGCGGTTCCCTCAAACTCCCGGCCATGGCGGGAGCGCTGATCCAGTGACGGAGGTGTGGCCGGGACGGCCCTTCCCGCTCGGCGCGGTGTGGGACGGGGAGGGCACGAACTTCAGTCTCTTCTCCGAGCACGCCGAGGGCGTGACCCTGTGCCTGTTCGACGACGACGGCAACGAGGCGCAGATCGAGGTGACCGGCAACCGTGCCCACAACTGGCACTGCTACCTGCCGGGCATCGGGCCCGGCCAGCGCTACGGCTACCGCGTGCACGGGCCCTACGCCCCCAACGAGGGCCACCGCTTCAACCCCAACAAGCTCCTCATCGACCCCTACGCCAAGGCGATCGAGGGCGTCGTGGACTGGGCGCACGACGTCAACGTGCTGCCCTACGTCCCGCCCGACAGCGTCGAGAACGCCGAGGAGGCCGACCTCGAGATGGACGACGAGGACGACTCGGGCGCCGTGCCCAAGTCAGTCGTCATCGACGACGGCTTTGACTGGGAGGGCGATCGACTGCCTCAGACTCCGTTCGCCGACACGATCATCTACGAGACGCACGTCAAGGGGTTCACCATGACCCATCCCGATGTGCGTGAGGACCTGCGCGGTACCTACGCCGGGCTGGCCTCCGAACCGGCGCTCCAATACCTCAAGGACCTCGGGGTCACGGCGATCGAGCTGTTGCCCATCCATCACATCTGCGACGAGTCGTTCCTGCACGAACGGGGGCTGCACAACTACTGGGGCTACAGCACGATCGGCTATCTGGCGCCTCATTCGCAGTACGCGTCCGGGGGTAGCCGGGGTGAGCAGGTGCGGGAGTTCAAGGGAATGGTGAAGGCGCTGCACCGCGCGGGGATCGAGGTGATCCTGGACGTGGTCTACAACCACACCGCCGAGGGCAACCACCTGGGCCCGATGCTGAGCTTCAAAGGCGCCGACAACGCCTCCTATTACCGGCTGATGCCCGACGACCCGCGCCACTACATGGACTTCACCGGGACCGGAAATTCACTCAACCCGGTGCATCCCGCGGTGCTGCGGATGATCATGGACTCGCTGCGCTACTTCGTCACCGACTGCCACGTCGACGGCTTCCGGTTTGACCTGGCATCTGCGCTGGCTCGCGAGTTCTATGACGTGGACCGCCTGTCGGCGTTCTTCGACACGATCCACCAGGACCCGGTCCTCTCCCAGGTGAAGCTCATCGCGGAGCCGTGGGACGTCGGGCCCGGCGGCTATCAGGTGGGCAACTTCCCGATCCTGTGGTCAGAATGGAACGGCGTCTACCGCGACGCCATGCGCGATTTCTGGCGCGCCTCGGCCAGCGTCGGTCAGTTCGCCGAGCGCCTCTCCGGCTCCGCCGACCTCTATGAGTCAGACGGCCGAGACCCGTTCGCCTCGATCAACTTCATCACCGCCCACGACGGCTTCACGCTGCGCGACCTCGTCTCCTACGAAGGCAAGCACAACGAGGACAACCAGGAGGACAACCGCGACGGTACCGACGACAACCGCTCGTGGAACTGCGGCGCCGAGGGCGAGACCGACGACGCCGCCATCAACGAGCTGCGCCGGCGCCAGCAGCGCAACTTCCTCACCACGCTGTTCGTCTCACAGGGCACCCCGATGCTCCTCGGCGGCGATGAGTTGTGCCGCAGCCAGGGTGGCAACAACAACGCCTGGTGCCAGGACAACGAGATCAGCTGGTTTGACTGGGACATCAATGACAACGGCGGCCAGATGCGCGAGTTCACCCAGCGCCTCATCCGCCTGCGCCGCGAGCACCGCACCTTCCGACGCGAGACCTTCCTGCGCGGCCAGCCGGTCAATGACTCGCCGCTGCCCGACGTGTGGTGGTTCCGGGTGGACGGCCGGCGGATGACCAGTCGCGACTGGGAGCACGGCGAGGCGGTGCTGGGCATGTTCCTCAACGGTCAGGCGATCGCCAGCCCCGGGCCCCATGGCGAGGAGGTCGAGGACGACTCGTTCGTGTTGCTGTTCAACGCCCACGCCGAGGACCGCGAGTTCAAGCTGCCGCGCCGGCGGATGGGCGCGCGGTGGGAGCTCGAGCTGTGCACCGCGGACCCGGCAGCACAGCCCGGCAGCGTCACGTATGACGCGCAGGGACTGATCAACGTCATCGCGCACTCGATCACGATCCTGCGGCGAGTGACGTGACCCGGCCCGCTCTGCGGGCTACCTACCGCCTGCAGCTCACGCCCGAGTTCGGCTTCGACGCGGTGCGCGCGCGAATCCCCTACCTGCGCGATCTCGGCATCTCCCACCTGTACCTGTCGCCGTCGCTGCAGGCCCGGAAAGGCTCCACCCACGGCTACGACGTGGTGGACCCCACGAAGATCTCTAAGGACCTGGGGGGCGAGGCGGCGTTCCGCCAGCTGGCTGACGCCGCCCACGCCGCCGGGCTGGGCATCGTGCTCGACCTCGTGCCCAACCACATGGCCACCGATGATGCCAACCGCTTCTGGACCGACCCGCAGCTGCGCGAGAAGTTCTTCGACATCGACCCGGCCACGGGCCGGCACCGGCGCTTCTTCGACATCGACGACCTGGCAGGCGTGCGCCAGGAGGACCCCGAGGTGTTTGAGGCGACCCATGCCCTGGCCCTGACGCTGGTGCGCGACGGTTTTGTCGACGCGCTGCGCATCGACCATCCCGACGGGCTGGCCGACCCGGCGCAGTACCTCGCCCGGCTGCGCGACGCCGGAGCGGGGACGGTGTGGATCGAGAAGATCCTCGAACCCTCCGAGCCACTGCGCGACTGGCCGGTGACAGGCACCGTCGGCTACGAGTTCCTCAATGACGTGTGCGCCCTCTTCGTGGACCCGGCGGCCGAACCGACGTTCACCGCGCTGTGGGCGGAGCTCTCGGGCGACCGGCGGTCGTTCGCCGAGGTGGCGGCGCAGGCCAAGCTCGAGCAGGCCACGACGACGTTCACTCCCGAGGCGGAGCGGCTGGCGGCCCTGGTCGACATCGCCGGTGGAGCCGAGGCCCTGGGGCGGGCGGCCGCGTCGTTCCCGGTGTACCGCACGTACGTCGAGCCGTCGGCGGGAGTGGTCGACCCTGCCGACCGCGAGGCGGTCGCCACCGCCTCCTCCGACATGTCGGAAGATGTCGCCGCGATGCTTCTGCTGGAGCAGCCGGCACCGCCGGAGTTCGTCACGCGCTTTCAGCAGACAACGCCCCCGGTCGTGGCCAAGGGCGTCGAGGACACCGCCTTCTACCGCTACGCCCGCCTGCTGGCGCTCTGCGATGTCGGTGGGGACCCGGGGCGCTTCGGGGTCGGCGCCGAACGCTTCCATGAGGCCAACGCGGAGCGCGCGCAGCGGTTCCCCGAGGCGATGCTGACGACGATGACCCATGACACCAAGCGATCGGCCGACGTGCGGGCGCGGATGGCCGCGCTGACGTGGATGCCGTCGCGTTGGGAGTCCGTGGCGAGGACGTGGCTGGAGCTGTCCGAGCCGCTGCGCGACGGCGGGGCGCCTGATGATCTCGAGCGCTACTTCCTGGTGCAGACGCTCGTGGGCGCGTGGCCGATCGAGGCTGAGCGGGTGAAGGCCTACATGGAGAAGGCGCTGCGCGAGGCCAAGCGCAACACCAGTTGGGTGGAGCAGAACGTCGAGTGGGAGCAGGCCGTCATGACCTTCATCGACGGGGTCTATGCCGACCGGGCTCTGCGCCGCGCGCTGGACGGCTTTGCGCGCGAGTTGGAGTTCGCCGGCGACTGCGTCGCGCTGCGCACGGTGGCGCTCAAGCTCACCGTGCCCGGGGTCCCGGACATCTACCAGGGCGACGAGTTGCCGGTGTTCGCCCTCGTGGACCCTGACAACCGTCGCCCGGTGGACTGGCGCTGGAACGAGACGATGCTCGGCCGCCTGGCCGGGGGCGCTCAGCCCCAGTCTGACCTCCGCAAGCTGTGGCTGACCACCCGCCTGCTCGGCCTGCGCATCCGCCGCCCCGAGGCGTTCGCCGGAGGCTATGAGCCACTTTCAGCGCCTGAGACGACCGTCGCGTTCGTGCGCGGCGGCGAGGTACTGGTCGCCGTCGCCACCCGGCCCGGGCCACCCGAGGGTGACGTGCAGGGCGCCGAGGGTCGCTGGCGAGACCTGCTCTACGGTGACGAGCGCGAGCTCGGCTCCTCGGTGGCGCTGGCCGAGCTGCTCGACGAGTACGGGATCGCGGTGCTCGAGCGCGC
>DASXDW010000217.1:0-2424 GCA_036490435.1 Solirubrobacteraceae bacterium | reverse complement strand
ACCGCCCGGTCCACGAAGACCGCGCCTGGCGCGGCGCGGCCTAGTCGTCCTCGGTCAGGCCGTCCCTGAGCTGAGCCAGCGTCCTGGCCAGCAGCCGGGACACGTGCATCTGCGAGATGCCGAGCTCGGACGCGATCTGCGACTGGGTCATGTTGCCGAAGAACCGCAGCAGCAGGATCTTCTTCTCTCGCGGCGGGAGCCGCTCGAGCAGTGGCTTCAGCGACTCGCGGTACTCGACGCCCTCCAGGGCTTCGTCGATCATGCCGAGCGAGTCGGCCACCGCGGGCGCGTCCTCGTCACCCGAGTCCGGCGCGTCCAGGGAAACCGTGGAGTACGCGTTGGCCGATTCGAGGCCCTCGAGGACCTCCTCTTCCGACATCTGCAGGTGCGCGGCCAGCTCGCTCACGGTGGGCGCGCGCCCCTCGCGCTGCGCCAGCTCACCGATCGCCTTGGTCAGCGAGAGCTTGAGTTCCTGGAGCCGCCGCGGCACGCGCACGGCCCAGCCCTTGTCCCGGAAGTGCCGCTTGATCTCACCGACGATGGTGGGCGTCGCGTAGGTGGAGAACTCGACGCCGCGCTCCAGGTCGAACCGGTCGATCGACTTGATCAGCCCGATGGTCGCGACCTGGGTGAGGTCGTCGAGCCATTCGCCCCGGTTGCGAAACCGCCGCGCCAGGTACTCGACCAGCGGCAGGTGCAGCTCGACCAGGGTGGCCCTGATCCTGGCGCGCTCGGGGTCGTCCGGTGCAAGCTTGGTGAGCCGCTCGAACAGCTCCCTGGCCTGCGTCCGGTCGGGCGAGGAGTGCTCGCGCGCAGGCAGCGGCGGTGGCGTTTCCTCGCTGACCGTGACCTCAACCTCGAACTCGTCAGTCACCTGGACCTCGTATTCGCTGCTCAACTCATCCGCCCCGGCGCTTGGCAAGGACAATCGAGACCCGGTCGTCAGGGCCGAGGCTGGAGTCAACGGAGCCGGCCAGCGCGGAAAGCACCGTCCACGCGAACGTGTCCCTGGCCGGCATCCTGGCCTCTGTTGCGGTTACCGACACGGTGATGGTCACCAGGTCGGTGCCAAGCTCGAACACGCACTCCAGGTCGGTGCCCGGTATGGCCTGGGCGAGCAGCATCGCGCACGCCTCGTCGATCGCGATGCGCAGGTCCTCGATCTCGTCGAGGGTGAAGTCGAGCCGGGCGGCCAGCCCTGCGGCGGCGGTCCGCAGCACGGACAGGTAGGCGCTCTCGGCTGGCATCCTGACCTGCACGTAGTCGGCCGTCTGGCGGCCTCCAGGTGGTGCCGTCGGCGCGGCGGTGTCTTCGGTCACGTCTCTCCGTCGGTCATGTCACGGGGGCCGGCGAAGCGTGCCGGCCACTGATTGCAACTTACCGCCCCTAGAGACAAGAACGCCGCAGCGCGGCCCGGTGAATCCCTAAGCCGCGCGGTTGCCTTCCGGTCAGATGGCTACGTACTCCCCGAAATCGCGACGGGGCGGGCCCAATGGCGAAAACCGCCATTTAACTGGGCCCGCCCCGTCACAACGACATCGTGACGCCGGTGTTACGCCTGCTTCGTCTCCCAGAAGATCTTGGAGATCTCCTCGATCTTGGCCAGCAGCTGGTCGGCCGTGGCCACGTCGACCGAGCCCTTCGTGCCACTGGCGCCCGCCAGCTTGGTGGCCTCGTTGAAGAGCGTGTGCAGCTGCGGGTACTTCTCGAAGTGCGGCGGCTTGAAGTAGTCCGTCCACAGCACCCACAGGTGGTGCTTGACCAGCTCCGAGCGCTGCTCCTTGATGAAGATCGCACGGGCCCGGAAGGCCGGGTCCTCGTTGGCGGCGTACTTCTCCGCGATCGCCTTGACGGACTGCGCCTCGATCAGCGCCTGCGCGGGGTCGTAGACACCGCAGGGGAGGTCGCAGTGGGCATGGGCGACGAACTTCGGCGCGAGCAGCCGGGTGAGCAGCCTCATCGGTTCCCTTTCTCCGTACCAGATCAGTAAGGTTTCACTCCTGACACTACTCTGCACGCTGGGAGTTAAACGTGCCCGCCTGGCTCAAGCGGTGGCCGCTGCTCCGGGTCGCGGTGGCCGAGCAGTCCATGCTCCCGCGCTTGCGCCCGGGCGACTGGCTGCTCGCGCGCCGCACCACCCGGATCCGCCCCGGCCAGGTGGTGCTCGCGTGGCATCCGCAGCGCCCCGGTTTCCTCCTGGTCAAGCGCGCGGCGTGGCGCGAGGAGGGCGGCTGGTGGCTTGCGTCGGACAACCCCGCGGCCGGGGCGGTCGACAGCGCCCGCTTCGGCCCGGTGCCGGAGGAGAAGATCGTGGCGGTGGTGCTGGCCCGCTACTGGCCCGCCCGTCGCCGTCGCTAGGCGTCGCGGGTCATCCCGAACGGGTTGCTGCTGAACCGCGTCGGCCCCGCACCCTCTGAATGGGTG
>DASXDW010000208.1:0-2197 GCA_036490435.1 Solirubrobacteraceae bacterium | reverse complement strand
GTCCGACAGCAGATAGTTGTGGATCAGCCAGGTCTCGCGTCCGTCGATGGCGACCAGATTGCCGGCCCGCTCGGGGCTGTAGAGATAGCTCATCCAGGCGTCCGGCTTGGTCACCTGCTCGATCAGCCCCGGCGCGCGGATGTAGCTGGACTGCACCCGCTGGATGACCTCGTCGCCCGCCAGCACCGCCCCGATCGCGTGACGCACCGCAGATCGGCCGCCCTCGCAACCCACGAGATAAAGGCCGCCGACCTCGATCTCCTCGCCTGTCTCGAGATCCCTGGCCCGCGCGACCACCCCCGCGTCATCCTGGCTGAAGCCCTCGAACTCCACCCCGTCCAGCACGGTTACGCCCGACGCCGCCTTGGCCGCGCGGAACAGCACCGGCTCCAGGAAGATCTGGTTGATCCGGTGCGGCGGCTCGGGCGTCGGCCAGCCCCCGTCGGGGCCGGATGTATCGGTGAAACGGTCGCGCCGGCAGGGGATGTGGATGCGCATCAGCTCGAAGCCGGTGGCGCGGGTCCTCAGCACCACGTCGTGCGGATAGTCGTCCGGCAGCCCCGCGGCCCGCACCTCGTCGGCCACGCCCAGCCGGCGGAACATCTCCATGGTGCGCGAGGAGACGTGGTTGCATTTGACGCTCTCGGACTTGCCGTCTCGCCGCCGCTCGACCACCACGCAGTCCACGCCGCGCCGCGCCAGGTCCATCGCCAGGCTGAGCCCCACCGGCCCACCGCCGGCGATCACCACCTGGGTGCGGTAGGTTCTGGTCATGCTCGAAGCCTCTGACAGGACGCGCAAGGAAACGTCGCATGGCGCGGCTAGGCTTGCAGCTCCCATTTGGCCAGCGCAGGAGACCTGCCATGAGCGGTGAGCCCGCCCCGACCCCGGAAGCTGTCACCGACGACGTCGATCACGCGCTCGGGCATTCCTGGTTCTTCGATCCGCAGACCATCCAGGTCTCGACAACGGATGGCACAGTGAAACTGACCGGCAGCGTGCGCTCGGCCCGCGAGCGTCGCATGGCCGCCGCGGCGGCCTGGGCCCACGAAGGGGTGACCGACGTGGAAAACCATCTCGTTGTCGACGACGCACAGGCATAACCTCGTTCGCTGAGCGGCCGGTTCTCGCTGGCCTTCGCATCGGAATTCGTGAGAGTGTCCGGCCAGGACGGAGACACCATGCGCACCCAATCCCTCGTCAGCCTCGTCATCGCGCTCGGACTGGCCTCGACCGCCGCCGCGCAGCAGGGTCCTCAGGGCCAGCGCATCGCCGGCAAGATCAGCTCGGTGTCGGGCGGAATGGTCACGGTTGCGACCTCGAGCGGCCCGGTGATGGTCATGCTGTCGCCGCAGACCCGGATCATGCGCCGCGAGACCGCGAGCGTGGCGGACATCGCCCCAGGCGCCTACCTCGGCACGGCCAACCAGACCAACGCTGACGGCGCCTCAGGCACCTCGACCGAAGTCCATCTGATGGCCGCCGGCCCCAACGTGCATCGGCCGATGAACGATTCCGGGCTGGTGATGACCAACGGAACGGTGAAGTCGGTGAGCAAGAGCGATGGCAGCGTCCAGATGGACGTCGACTATGGCGATGGCTCCCAGCACATCGTCGTCCCCGCCAACACGCCGACGACGCGGATGAGCAACGCCGACGCCAGCGCCCTGGCCGCCGGCGAGGACATCACAGCCCTCGCCCAGCCCGGCGCCGACAAGATGCTGACCGCCAGCTTCATCACCATCGGCCCGCCGGCCCACTGAGGGTCCACGACGCCAGCGGTTTGATCGTCCAGCTTCGGGATGATCAAGCGGCGCCCTGGCGTCTTGCTATACGGTCCCCATTCGCCGATTAGCGTCGGTATGACCTTGCCCACGCAGACCCCGGCGCGCGCGGAGATCGCACTGCCAATTCCGGTGTTGCGGCCGAAGCTTCCCGACGCGGAGGCGCTGGCGCCTTGGCTGAGACGGATCGATCAGACGCGGATTGCTGAATTCGCCGATGGCGCGCCGGGCGACCTGCCAGTCACCCGCGAGATCGCCCAGTCTTATATCGGCGCGCCGTTCTACCCCTACATACCTGCCGACACGGCAGATCGTATCGTGGCCGCGCAGCGGCTGGAGAACCGCTTGAACGACACGTCCGAATCTCAGGGCCAAGGCCAGACCGGCGGCGAGTGATCGACCTGCCGGTCCAA
>DASXDW010000199.1:0-19503 GCA_036490435.1 Solirubrobacteraceae bacterium | reverse complement strand
GTCGCGCAGCGAATCCAGCATCTCCTTGAACGCGCCCTCGTTCTGGCGGACGTTCTCGATGATCCCCTCGTTTTCCATCACGTCGAGGTTGGCCAGGGCGATCGCTGAGCACACGGGGTGTCCGGCGAAGGTGAACCCGTGGGTGAAGCTGTTGTGGCCCTCCATGAACGGTTCGGCCACCTTGTCCCGGGCGATCACCGCGCCCATCGGTGCGTACGCGCTCGTCAGGCCCTTCGCGGTGGTGATGAGGTCGGGCAGGTAGTCGTAGCGCTGGGCGCCGAACCACTCCCCGAGGCGGCCCCAGGCACAGATGACCTCGTCGGAGATGAGCAGGACGTTGTACTCGTCGCAGATCTCACGGACCCGCTGCCAGTAGCCCTCGGGCGGGACGAAGCAGCCGCCGGCGTTCTGGACGGGTTCCATGATCACGGCCGCGACCGTCTCGGGGCCCTCGAACTCGATCTTCTCGGCCACGGCGTTGGCCAGCTCGGACTCGCTGTAGCCGTGGGTCATGCGGAAGGTGTTGGTGTTGGGGACGTGGACGCCGCCCGGGGTCAGCGGCTCGAATGGGGTCCGCAGGCTGGTGATGCCGGTGGCCGCCAGGGCGCCGAGGCTGGTGCCGTGGTAGGCGATGTCGCGGGCGACGATCTTGGTCTTGAGCGGGTTGCCGGTGATCTTGTGGTACTGGCGCGACAGCTTGATGGCGGACTCGACGGCTTCGGAGCCGCCGCTGGTGAAGAAGACGCGGTTGAGGTCGCCGGGCGCGAGTTCCGCTATCCGTGCAGCCAACTCGATCGCGCGCGGGTGCGCGTAGGACCAGTTGGTGTAGAAGCCCAGCTCCTTGGCCTGGTCGGCTCCGGCCTGCACGACATCCGCACGGCCGTGACCGATGTTGACGCAGAACAGTGCGGACAGCCCGTCGAGATAGCGCTTGCCGTGCTCGTCGTAGACGTAGCAGCCTTCGCCGCGGACGATGATCGGGATCTCCTGCTCGTCGTAGGCCGACATCCGCGTGAAGTGCATCCACAGGTGACGGCGGGCGAGCTCCTGGAGCGTGCCCCGCTCCGTGCCGGTTGCCTCCTGGGTGCTTGCCATAGATCTCCTCCGAAATGGGCTTGGCCGTTTCGTACAACGGTAGTGCTCCGCAGTCCCGCGTTCAATTGGACGCTTGGGTTCCATCGTGCGATGCGGCTTGTCCATTTCGAACATGCGTCGGGCCGCCGTCTCCGGCCGGGCCGTTTGAGCTACCTTGCGCCAGTGCAGCTCAACCACCGTCGAAGCGGCACCGGCGAACCGCTCGTGCTCATGCACGGGATCGGCAGCCGGTGGCAGATGTGGGAGCCGGTCATGGGACGGCTGGCCGAGCAGCACGACGTCATCGCCGTGGACCTGCCGGGGTTTGGCGCCTCCCCGATGCCACCGCCCGGGACGCCACCGGGGATCGACTCGCTCGTCGCGCTCGTGTCTGAGTTCCTCGGTCAGCTGGGGGTGGAGCGCCCCCACGTTGCCGGCAACTCGATGGGAGGCCTCCTGGCTCTGGAGATGGCGAACCGCGGACTGGCCCGGTCGGCCACCGCCCTCTCCCCCGCCGGCTTCGCCAGCCGCGCCGAGATGACCTACGGGCGTGTCTCGCTGTGGCTGAGCGTGCGCCTGGCCCGCCGGACGGCGCGCTACTCCGAGACCCTGTTCGCCACCGCGTTCGGGCGCAAGCTGGGGCTGAACCTGTTCGTGGCCCGGCCCGAGCGGCTCACCGCCGCCGAGGCCGCGGACAACACCGGTGACCTGGCCGAGGCCCCGTGGTTCGACGCGACGCTCCCGGCACTGCGTGCCTACGAGTTCCCGGGCGCCGAAGCGGTCGAGGTCCCGGTGACCGTGGCCTGGGGCGCCAAGGACCGCCTCCTGTGGCCACGCCAGGCGCGCCGTGCCGCCCGCGCGATCCCGCGGGCCCGCGTGCTGCTGCTGGACGGGTGCGGGCACGTGCCGACCTGGGATGACCCCGAGCAGGTGGCCCGGGTGCTCCTGGAGGGCGCGGCTCAGCCTGACTCGTCGCCGGTGGCCACCGGGCGCGATGGATCCGCCACCCACTCGCTCCACGACCCGGGGTACAGCGCGGCCCCGGAGATGCCGCCGAGCTCCAGCGCCAGCACCGTATGAGCCGCGGTGATGCCCGACCCACAGTAGGCGCCGACTTCGGCGCCGCCCGTCAGCCGGGTGAGGGCCTCGGCCAACTCGACGGCGGGTAGGAACCGCCCGTCCGGGTCCAGCGTGCGGTCCAGCGGCCAGTTGCGCGCGCCGGGGATGTGCCCGGCCACCGGGTCCATCGGCTCCGTTTCGCCGCGGTAGCGCTCGGGCGCGCGGGCGTCGATGAGCACCCCGGCACCGGCCAGTTCGCCCGCCCGCCGCGCGTCGAGGACCGGCATGCCACCGGGGCGGGCGACGAAGTCGCCGACGTGTTCTGGCGTCTCATCGCCCTCGGCTAGGGACCGCCCGGCGGCCAGCCAGGCCCCGAGTCCGCCGTCGAGCAGGGCCACCCGCGGGTGGCCGAAGTATCTGAGCAGCCACCACGCGCGGGCGGCGGGGAGGCCGTTGGCGTCGTCGTAGACGACCACGGGGCGCTCGGCGCTCACGCCGGCGGCGCGCATCGCCCGCTCGAAGTCATCCACCGCGGGGAGCGGATGACGCCCGCCCGGGCCCGGCGGAGCGGCGAGGTCACGGTCCAGGTCGACGAACGCCGCGCCGGGGATGTGCCCGGCGGCATAGAGGTCGGGCTGCGAGCCCGCGCTCAGCTGCCAGCGAACGTCGAGGACCGTCTGGGTCGGGCGTTCAGCGAGATCCTGAACCTGTGTGAGTGGAGACGCCATGGGCTCTGGGAGATAACCACCATGGCATGACGGTGATCGACCACGGCCCCTCCGCGGGACGATGGCGGAGACGTGAAGCTCAGGCGATGGCGGGAACCGGACCGCCACGCACCGCCGGACCGGCGGCCCGGACCGGGGCCGGGGTCAGCCACGCGGCGAACAGCACCAGGGCGAAGGCGAACATCTCAGCGCCGAAGATCAGCGGGTGGGTCGAGAGCGGATCGCCGAAGACGAGGATCCCGCCGACGATGCCCGAGACGTTGGCGGCGGTGCCGGTGACGGCGATGACCGGGACGGCGTCGCCGTCCTGTAGGCCCTTGGCCGAGGCGTAGAAGGCGGCCACGGAGGCGAACACGGTGACGATCATCACCGGGCTGACGAGGCCGAGGACGCCGTGGGCGCCGACGAGGCCGGAGAGGGCCTTGATGGCGACGTCCGAGACGCCGAAGAGGATGCCGGCAGCGGCGCCGAGCATGAAGCCGTGGTGCTCCTTTGGGGCGCCGATGCGCGGGCCCATGATGAGCAGGGTGCCGGCGGCGAGCAGGACGCCCTCGAAGCCGATCATGGCCGGCACCGAGTAGTGCGAGTGGGCGCCGTGGGCGACGGGGAGGCTGAAGCCCAGCAGCAGCAGGCCGACGGCGGTGAGGAAGATCCCCACCCACTGCTTGCGTGAGATCGAGAGACCGAAGGTGCGCTCGGCCATGACGGCGAGGAGCACCACGCCGCCGGCGAGGACGGCCTGGACGAGCGAGAGGGGAGCGACGGCCATGGCCGCCACGTGGAAGATCCACGCGGCCGAGGCGATGATCATGCCGATCGTGAACAGCTTGGAGGCGAACAGCGCCTTGGCCGACCGGAGCGGGTGACGGATGTCCACGGCAGGCGCCTCGCAGGCTCCCCGATGCTTGAAGAGGAAGCCGACGTTCGTCGTGAGGGCGCAGGCGAGCGCGAGCAGGATGCCGAGGACTTGAGTCATGTGAGAAATGGGAGCCTGGATTCGAAAGGGTGTGAGTGAGGCTCTACAGCGCCTCACGCATCTCTTTCGGCATTCGGCGGTGGGGCTTGAGCATCAATCCACGCCCCGCGCGCAAACTGGACGCATGGCTCTGGCTCCGGGGCACTCGCCAAAACCCTGTCGGAGCCAGATTAAGCTCGGATATGTGGTGCATATGGACCGGCCACTTGTGCTGATCGACATCGATGGGGTGATTTCGCTGTTCGGGTTCGATACAGCGCAACCGCCTCCAGGACGGTTTCTGCTGGTGGACGGCATCCCGCATTTCCTGTCCTCCGGCGCCGCCGAGCTCTTGGGCGATCTCCATGACGATTTCGAGCTCGTCTGGTGCAGCGGATGGGAGGACAGGGCCGACGAATACCTGCCCTTCGCGTTGGGGCTACCCGCCGGGCTCCACCACCTAACGTTCGCCGTGCCGGCGCCCGGGGGCGAGCCTCGCCACTGGAAGCTCGGTGCCATCGACGCCTACGCCGGCGCCCACCGCCCCCTGGCCTGGATCGACGATCAGTTTGACGCGAGCTGCCATGAGTGGGCGCAGACGCGCCCCGCCCCCACCGAACTGGTGGCCACCGATCCCGCGGTGGGACTCACCGCCGAGCATGTCGCACGCCTTCGCGCGTGGGCGACGACGCTCTAACTCGCCAAGCTCTCAGTCAAAGGCGCCGTGGCGCCCGGCCCCCGAGCGAAACCGCTCGAGCCCGGCCTGGACCTCCAGCAGCGAGCGCCGGCCATGGACGAGCTCGTTGGCGAGGGCGCCGTCCTCGTCCATCGCCTCCTGCTCCAGGACCGAGAGGCGGTCCTCCCGCAGGCACGCCTGGGGGAACCGGGCCAGCGCGGCGGCCAGTTCCTGGGCGGCGGCAAGGCTCGTGCCGACCGGCACAACGCGGTTGACCAGGCCCATGCGCTCGGCCTCCTCGGCGCCCACGGGCCGGCCGGTGAGGATCATGTCCATCGCGCGGCTGACCCCGATCAGGCGTGGCAGGCGGACGGTGCCCCCGTCGATGAGCGGGACGCCCCAGCGCCGGCAGAACACGCCCAATACCGCGTCCTCCTCGGCCACCCGCAGGTCACACCACAGCGCCAGCTCCAGACCGCCCGCCACCGCATGTCCTGCGATGGCCGCGATGACGGGCTTGGATAGCCGCATCCGCGTCGGCCCCATCGGGCCGTCTCCGTCATCCTCCACGCGGTTGCCCGCCTGAGTCCCGACCGCCGTCAGGTCAGCGCCGGCGCAGAACACGCCGCCATCGCCGGCCAGGACGGCCACCGCCGCCTCACCATCGGCGTCAAAGGCGCGAAAGGCGTCGGCCAACGCCTGCGCCGTGGGGCCGTCGACGGCGTTGCGGCGCTCCGGGCGCGACAGCAGCACGGTTGTCACCGGGCCAACGCGCACCACACGGACCGCCTCGCCGGTCAACGCGCGCGGACGATCCGAAGCTCGTCGACCCGCTGCGACCTCGCGGTCAGTCCGGCACGGTCTGAGGCGAGCACGCTGAGGCGGGCGGAGACGCGGCGACGCCTTCCCAGACGTCTCCTCGCCGCGGGCCGGAGCTTCACCGCAACCGTCCCCTTGCGCCCGCCCTTCATACGGAACCGCACGCTGCCAAGCAAAAGGCGGGCGCCCTTCCCCATCCGCGCCTGCATTGTCAGCGCGCCGGCGCAGAACGTCTCACCGGAGGGGCATCGGAGCCCCACGTGGATGACACCCTTGACGGCCTTCAGCGGGCCACCCCCGATCACCACCCGAGGCACGGCCCTGGGCCTCGCGGGCGCGGGTGACCCCGGCGCGCCTCCGCCGGGACCCAACGGAGCACCGGATGTCGTGCTCGGGCCGAAGCACGGCTTGTACGTCGAGCCGTCGAGTCCCAGGGCGTAGAGCGCGCCCATGATGTGGGCGGCGGCGTCCGCGGAGCAGAACCCGGGATACAGCGAGGACTGGTACTCGGCATCCAACACGGGCTTGCCCGCGGAGACATACGGCGCAAAGCTCGAGCACTCGCTGTACTCGTTGCACTGCTCGTCGAGCGCGCCGTCGAAGGACGGCTGGAGTGTTGCCGCCTGCTCCGGGTCGTTCTTCTGGAACACGGCCATCCCCAGCGAATGAACCTCCTGGGCTACCCACTCGTCATACGCGGCCTGCTGGGACGCGGAGATGCTGAACCCGGTGGAGTTCTCGTACCCATCCATGTTGTCGGGCTCGACGGCGTCGAACCCCTTCTGCTGACACATCTGGAAACGAGCCGCCATGATCGGCCGGATCGCCGGATCGCTCACGTTGAGCCACTTCTCACCCGGCCAACCGTTGCTGCTGCCCAGGTCAGCCGACGGGAACTGACCGTAGTCCGGCCGCCAGTTCTCGGCCGTCCCGACGTCGATGTAGCAGATGACATGTTGGCCGCGGCCGTGGAGTGACGACACCGTTGACGCGGCTGCGTCAAAGCCGTCGATATCGGTGGCATCGACCGGCTCCACGAGTGGCGTGCCCGTGAGCTGCCAGTACCACGTGAGCTGCTGGGGCGGCTGCCACCAGGAGGCGGCGAGGGCCGGTGCGCAACACAACAGGCACGCCAACCCGACGGCCGCGAATAGCCAGACCTTCCCCGCGAGGAACGGCCCGGTCAACCGGGTCATGATCGGCGCGATTATAGACCCGTTGCTCTATCCAGCCCCTTGCCGGGGCGGTACACTCTCTGCGCGGCCATTGAAGGAGCTCGCATGGGGGCATCAAACGAATTTTTGGAAGGGCTACGCCGGGTCGTCCTTGGGGCGTATCGACCGGCGGACGACCGCGGCTCGGTGGCCGAGGGCCAGTTTCGCCTGGGCCTGCAGCTAGAGCTCGGGGATAGACTGTCCGAGGCCGAAGCCGCGTATTCGCGGGCCGACATGGCCGGCCATGCCGCGGCGTCGTGCAACCTGGGTGTCCTGCTGGAAGCCCGGGGAGATGTCGCGGGCGCCGAGGCGACGTACCGACGCGCCGCGAAGCGTGACGACGCAAACGGTGCGTTCAATCTCGGCGTCCTCTTGGAGGAGCGTGATGACCGCACTGGGGCGGAGCGCGCGTACGGTCGTGCCGATCGACTCGGGCACGCGGCAGCCGCGGGCAACCTGGGAGTGCTTCTGGCCGAACAGGGGCAGGTCGGCGCCGCGGAGGCCGCCTTCCGGCGCGCGGACGAGCGCGGAGACCCGAACGCGGGCGCCAATCTGGCGGCACTAGGGACACCGGCTGGCCATTCCGAGTCCACGGCACCGCCACGCCTCGCATCGCGACCCGGGGCAGCGGCGGGTGCATCCTCGCCGGTCCGCTTGCGCAGCAGATCGCAGCGCACGCGGGCGCTTCGCCGGGGTCCGGTCCTCGCGCTCGGCGCCTCGGCCCTACTGGCCTTGGTGTTCGCAGCCGTCGGAGTCGGCGCCCTCTCGGGCGGCGGCTCGAGCGCAGGGCCCGCTGCACCCACGCTGACACACGCCGTCGCCGCCATCGCATCGTCGCCCGACACCCCGTCGCCCGGGATACCCGCCCGCGAGCCGCGGTCGTCCCACAGGTCGCATGACAAACCGGCGGCTCGGGCGCGTGGACACCGAGGAGGGGCCGCGGCCCGCCGATCGGTGAGGGTTCAGAAATCCGGGCACAACGTGAAGGTCTCGCATCGTGTGACCTCGCACCGGTCGCCCTCTCCGTCATCGGTTCCGGCAGCTACGCCGGTCGTGACCAGCCGGCCGACCACCCCGGTCCCCGTCCATGTCGTCCAGACCACGCCCCCGCCGGCGCCCACTCCTAGCGCGCCGACCACTCCTTCACCGCCGCGCAGCAGCGACTCTGGGGCCCCGGCTGCCAACTCCGGCTCGGGGGGCGGCAGTTCCGGCCCCACTGGGAGCGGAAGCGCAAGCGGCGGCGATCTGAGCGGAGCCGGCAGTTCCGGATCCAGCGGAAGTGGAAACGCGAGCGGCGGCGGCTGAGCCGCACGCCCCGTCCGAGCGTGCCGACACGAGCACGCCGCAGCCGACACAGCGTCGCGGGACCAGGTTGCTTGCCGACGAAGTTCCCATTCGACGGTTCCCCGTTGCTCCTGCTCGACAGCAATGGTAAAGTTTTGTTGATTAGGGGCAAGCATTAGGGGCAGCGTTTCGGAGGTGGATGGGACCGTGTTTGAGGGGGTTGTGATGGGCGCGCGTCGTGCGCGGCGGCTGGCGACCACACGTCGTGGCGCACCGAGATGGCGTCGCTCGAGTCACGACCTCCCGGAGGCAGTCGCCATCATCGCCGGGATCGTCGCTGCCACCCTTAGCGTCGCGTTCGCCATGCACTGGGACCCGCATTGGACCGATCCGAGCCTTCGCGCGAGCATCGAGACGACGATCGCGGTGACGATCCTCCTGGCCAGCGCGCTGGCCCTGGTCGAATCCCGGCGACACAGGCAGCTCGAGCCGCTGCTGGTGCTCGCTGCGCTGATCGCAGTCGGGTTGACCAACCTCCTGTCCTGGGCACCGCGGGTCGTGACCTCCGCGATCCACGTGCACCCCGGCGCCGACGCAGGCCTGGTCGTGCTGGCTCTGGTGCCGCTGATGTTGGTCGTGGCCGGTGTCGCGGGCGGCCGGGTCGCGGTCCGCAAACCGCGGCGTACTCTGGTTCTGACCTGCACGACCTGCCTCGCGGCAGTGGCCGTTGCGCAGGGAATCGACATGCTCCTCGGGCGCACCGGGGCAACCACAGCCGGGTCAGAGGCGGCCTTGCTCGTGAATGTGGCGGCCGCGGCTGTGTTCATTCTCTCAGCCGGGGGTCTCTACTGGCGATCGCGACCGGCGACGACCGGCAACTGTCTCCTCGCAGGAGCAGCGTTGCTGCTCGCCGCGGCGCGCCTGCAAGTCATCGTCACCTCAGTGGTGCCCGGCGCGTGGGTCACCCCTCGCGAACTGCTCCGGCTCGGGGCATACGGTCTGCTGCTCGCGGCCGTCGTCGCGGACTATCGCTGGATGCATCGCGCTGACGACCGCGCCTCGGTGGCAGCTCAGCGCGAAGAGTTCGTTCGCGACCTGCACGATGGCCTCGTTCAGGACCTGGCGGCGATCGCGATGTACTCAGAGCACTTGGACCAGCCGGGGACCGAGGACCCAGTTGTTCTGGGCCCCGCCGCACGGCGTGCACTCGCGGCCTCCCGGCGAACACTCATCGACCTCTCCTCTCCCACCGCGCCCAACACGATCACGTCGCTGCGTCGCCTGGCGCGCGAGCTCGAGGCGAGGTTCGGCACCGACATCGCCGTGCACACACACGCTGACCCCGGTGGGTGTCCTGCCTTGGATCTCGACCAAGGCGCTCACCGGCGGTTTGTCAGCGTCGCCCGCGACGCCATCATGAACGCCGCCGGCCGCAGCGAAGCGCGCCACGTCGACGTGGTCATGCGAAGCTGTGGTACTCGCTGGCAGCTGACCGTCCGCAGCGATGGTGCCAAACCCGGACAGTCGAGGCGCGTTGCGCGTCTTCGTCGCCCACCGTCGGGTTCAGGTGCGGCCGGCTGGGGCGATCGTCCTGAGCATCCGGATCCGACGATCGCCACTCCGGGCGAATCAGACCTGATGTCCACGGAGCCTCTACGCCGCGCCGCGGCGCAGTAGTAGCGCCAGATGTGGGTGCGCTTCGCAGCAGCAGCCATACCGCCGCGAAGGATCACGGCGACGCTAGCCCTGGTGCTGGGCGTGACGGCTCTCGTCGTGTCACAAGCCGGGCAGGCCCGGACCGCCCATCCGGTCCGCGCCATCGAGGCGCGCTCGACGATCTGGGTCCCGGCTCCTCACACCACCTGGCAATGGCAGCTGACAACACCCGTCGACCGATCGGTCTCGGGCCAGATGTTCGACATCGACCTCTTCGACAACTCCGCCGCAGTGGTGGCCGCCCTGCATCGGGCCGGACGGCGGGTCATCTGCTACCTGGACGCCGGCACATACGAGAACTTCAGGCCTGATGCGCATCTGTTCCCGAAATCGGTCCTCGGAAAGACCAATGGCTGGCCGGGAGAGCGCTGGTTGGACATCCGCCGGCTGTCGATCCTGGAGCCGATCATGAGGGCCCGATTCGCGCTGTGCGCACGCAAGGGCTTCGATGGCGTGGAGGCCGACAACGTCGACGGCTACGAGAACCCGACCGGCTTTCGGCTGACGGGCCCGCAGCAGCTGGCCTACAACGAGTGGCTGGCCCGCACCGCCCATCAGGACCACCTGTCCATCGCCCTCAAGAACGACGTCGACCAGACGCGCCAACTGGAGCCCTACTTTGACTACGCCCTCGACGAGCAGTGCTTCCAGTACACGGAGTGCAGCAAGCTCCGTCCCTTCGTGGCGCACCACAAGGCCGTCTTCGAGGTCGAGTACCAGCTATCGACCTCGCGCTTCTGCGCCCAGGCCAACCGCGACGACTTCATGTCGATGCGAAAGAACCTCAATCTGGACGCCAGCCGTCAGGCATGCTGGCGATGAGGGTCGCTCATCAGTTCGATGAGAGCCAAGCGGAGCAACTCCTTGTCGTGCCTTCGGGCGTTGTCCGCCCGCATCGATCGTGGGATGGTCTCGACCCCCCGGTCGGCCAACCGCTCCGCCGATCGCCCCAGCCCGGAATCCGGGTCGTACAGGGCTGCGTCGATCCGGACGCCATGGCGGAGCAGAACGTCGAGCTGATCGCCGGCCGTCTCACCCTCCTCCGGCTCGAGGTTGCAGATCCAGACGACCCAGGCGGGGGCGCTCTCAAGCGCCCGCGCAATATCGGGGACCGCCGCCGCCACCAACATCCCGCGGAACAGCGAACCCGGCGCGAGCAGGATCGTGTCCGCGGCACCAATGGCGCTCGCGGCCTGTGGTGGGATCTCGGGCTCCTGCGGGATGAACCGCAGGCAGTCCAGCGCCTTCGTCCACGGCTGCGCCGCCCGGGCGGGTTGCGAGCGCACCGTGAACCTCAGAGGTTCGACCGTCGCCGGCAGAACCTCGCCGTCGATGCCCAGTTGAGCGCCGAGCCAGGCGCTCGCACGTCCCAGATCGCCGAATCCAGAGGCCAGCGAATGGATCATGAGGTTCCCCAGCGAGTGACGTCCCAGCCGATCCAACTTCAACGGACGACGCATTGCACGCGACAGCGCGACCTCGTCACCGGCCAACGCCTCAAGGGCTTGGTGCAGTTCACCGACCGCGGGGCTCGGCCCGGGTCTCGACTTCGGTGCTCCCGGTCCAACGTACTCGGCCGTAGCCACGATGACGGTTAGCTCGGACCGAAGCCCGACCAGGGCCCGCAGCACGACACCCAGGCCGCGGCCACGCCCAACGGTGACGACCCGCTCACTCGACGGTGACTGTCTTGGCAAGGTTGCGCGGCTGGTCGACGTTGAGCGAGCGTGCGCGCGCGACGTGGTAGGCGAAGAGCTGAAGCGGGACGATGCTGAGCATCGTCTGGAAGAGCGGTTCCGTCCTCGGGACGTACACGACATCTTCGGCATGCTCGGCGATCTGTTTATCGCCCTCGCTCGCGACTGCCAACACGCGCGCGCCGCGCGCCCGGACTTCCGAAAGGTTGGAGAGCAGCTTGGGCAGGACCGCCTGCTCGGTCGCGACGCACACGACGGGGGTGTCGGCGCTCAGCAATGCGATCGGCCCGTGCTTCATCTCGCCGGCGGCGTAAGCGTCCGTCGGGATGTAGGAGATCTCCTTGAGCTTGAGCGCCCCTTCCAGCGCGACGGGCAAGCCCGACAGCCGGCCGAGATAGAGGAAGAAGGGACTCCAGGCGAGCCGTTCGGCGATGGCGCGCATGTCGGCGTCCACCTCGGTGACGACCCTATCGACCAACGCGGGCACCCGCTCCAGCTCGTCCTGCAGCTCGGCGAGCCTGGCCCGCGGCAGAGATCGCCGAGCGCCGGCGAGGTGGAGCGCGAAGGCATGCAGCAACGCCACCTGGGCGACGAACGTCTTGGTCGCGGCCACGCCCATCTCCAATCCGGCTCGGGTAAGGAGGACACCGTCAGCCTCCCTCGTCGCCTGGCTCCCGGAGGCGTTGGTCACCGCCAGCACGGATGCGCCACGCGCCCGCGCCAGCCGCATGGCCGCCAGCGTGTCCGCGGTCTCCCCGGACTGCGTGATGCCCAGCACCAACGTGCGCGGTCCGACAATCGGATCGCGGTACCGGAACTCGGACGCTGTCTCGACATCTACGGGAACCCGCGCGAACTGCTCGATTCCCTGACGGCCGATCAGTCCCGCGTGATACGAGGTCCCGCAGGCCACGACGACGATCCGCTCGATCTGGCCGAGACGGCGGCCGGGCAGAACGCGATTGACCGCGTCACCGGACCCTGCCCGCCAATGCGAGAGCGTCTGCGCCACCGCGGTCCCCTGCTCATTGATCTCCTTGAGCATGAACGTCTCGTACCCGTCCTTCTCGCAGCGGTCCTCGTCCCAGTCGACCTCGGTCGGGCTCGCGCCACTGGGGCGCCCATCCACGCCACATATGGACACCCCGTCGGGACGCAACGTGACGACTTCGCCGTCCTGGAGGAGGATGACCTTCCGCGTGTAGGCACGGAACGCGGCGATCGAAGATGCCACGAACTGCTCGTCCTCACCGAGCCCCACTACGAGTGGACACTCTTTCCGCACGCCGACGAGCGCATCGGGCTCATCGTCACACATTGCAACAAATGCATAATGACCGTCGAGGTCAGCCAGGGACCGCCGCACCGCATCCGCCAGATCACCGGCATAGTTGAGTGCGATCAGGTGAGCCACGACCTCGGCATCGGTGTCCGAGTTGAACTCCACCAGATCGCCCACGAGGCGCGCACGCAGCTCGACATGGTTCTCGATGATCCCATTGAGGACGATGCGGACCCGACCGCTTGCGTCATGGTGAGGGTGCGCGTTGCGCTCAGTGACTGCTCCGTGCGTTGCCCATCTCGTATGTCCGATACCGATGGCACAGGTGACGGTGTCGCTCTGGATCCCATCACCGCCCGAGGCCTGTGCGCTGCCACGAAGCGCCAGTTCCAGCGAATCGAGGTTGCCGACCGAACGGATGCAGTGCACATCATCTCCGTCACGCCACGCGATCCCCGCAGAGTCGTAACCCCGGTACTCGAGCCTGCGCAGTCCGTCAAGCAGAACCGTACGGCAAGGTCGGTTCCCCACATATCCGATGATTCCGCACATCGCAGGCCCCCAATGAAATTGATACCGGATCTCATTACAGAGCTCACGCCGCCTCGCATCAAGAGGGACACAGGGCCCTCGTCGTTCACCCATTTGATCGCTACGCCCCAACCGGAGGGACGGCCATGAGCCAAGATGCGGTCCGCGTCATCGTGGTCGATGATCACGAGTTGTTCAGAGGCGGGTTGGTGCAAGTGCTGCGCAAGAGTGGCATCGACGTCATTGGCGAGGCGGATCTCGCCTCGGTTGGCATCGCCCTCGCGCGTGAACTGGTGCCCGACGTCGTGCTGATGGATCTGAACATGCCCGGCATGTCAGGGATCGAGGCAACGCAGCGACTGAGCACCAGCGTGCCGCTGGCGCGGGTTCTCGTGCTGACTGTCGTCGCCGATGAGAGTGACGTGATGCACGCGCTTCTGGCGGGCGCCTGCGGTTATCTCCTCAAAGACGCGCCGATTGCGCACATCGTGGACGGGATTCGTGCCGCCGCGCGCGGCGAGTCCCAGATCTCGCCCCGTGTGGCCGGCCAGCTGATCCGCCGGATCCGCCAGCCCCAGGTCGTCCAGCTCGACCACGGCAGGGTGGAGTTGACGGTGCGGGAGTTCGAGATCCTCGAGCTGATCGCACGGGGCATGGACAACGTCGAGATCGCCCGGACGTTGTTTCTCAGCCAGCACACGATCAAGAACTACGTCTCGAGCATCCTCGTCAAGCTGCAGGTCGAGAACAGGGTTCAGGCTGCCGTACAAGCCGTGCGCCGCGGCCTGGTGTAGGGCTCGTCAACAACCGCCGGCAGGGTCTGCGAGACCCTGTTCGTGCAGCGCGGCGACAGCCAGACGGAGAGCATCAACCTCCTCCGCCATCTCGGCACGCAGCCGTCTCAGCTCCGCGCGCTCACCGGAGGGCGGCGACACAGGATCCGCCTCCTGCAGCTGTTCGCCAAGGCGCCGGCGCTCGGCGTCCAGCAGCAGCACATATGTGCACATGTCCGTGACCGCCGCATGGACGCCCGGGTCGAGGCCCTGAGGGGCGGACCCTCCCTCATGCCCTGACGTTACCGGCACCATCGGCTTTGAGGGGCTCGGTCGGTCTCGCGCCTTCGAAACTCAATGTGAGCGCCGCGAGGCGCTCCTGAATCGCACTGATCGCCTGCTGCATCTCGACGCACACCTGGTCAAGACCCTCCCGGATGACCAGGCAATCCGTCAGCAGGCCCCACGCCCCCTCCACCGCGTCCGGGCCGGAGCTCTCCGAGTTGAGCAGCCGAATGCGATCGATGGCGCTACCTGTGTCCGCCGGCTGATGCCGTGTGACCTTGAGGCGGGCGTTCTCCTCGCGCAGAAGCATCACCTGGAGCCGCAGCTCTGACTCGTCGTCAATCGAACCGGGGGCGATCTCGGCATCGCCGAGACCGCGGAATCGCTCGAGGCGACGCCGGAACCGGTCGAACGGCTGAGCCGGGCCCGTCTCGAGCGCCTCGCTCACCGCGTGGGACTGCTGCCCATGGACCTCCGCTGCGGACCCGATCTGGACCACCACGTCATCCACTGCGGCGGATGTACTCAGCGCGTGCGCCCCGGAGAGCTCAGCCACGGACTCTGAGGTTGGCTTGCTTCTATGTATCCCCATCTGTCTCCTCATTCGCGCTGCGGAGGCTCGCCTGCCCCGGGAGCCGTACGTGGGAGGTTGACAAGTGCGGTGACAGGAGTCCATGGGCCGATCTGCACAACAAACGTTCACCGGTGAACGGACCGGCCGCTCCTATCACGTGCCGCGAACTCCCCATCGTCGAGACGTCGCTCGTCACTGAATCCACATGGTCGTGGCCAGCACCCGGCCCGAGTGGGCGAGCCGGACGAGGAGCGGAGGAAGCGACACCACGACCCCCACGGTTGCACCGGCGGCGAGCGCGGCTCCGGCGGCCTGAGTGAGGGACAGCGACACACACGCGAGTTCAGTCGCAAGCGCAGCCGAGGCGGCGAGCAGAGCCGCCGACTGCAACGCGAACGCCTCGAGGAGGCCGATCAACATGCTCACCGTTCCGACGCATCCGAAGGCGATGAAGACGCTGATGTCATCGGTTCCGCCGAACCTGCCGCCGAGCACGATGACAACCGCGGACAGCACCGCCGTGGCGCCGATCAGCCTCGCCAGGGCGCCGACGAAGATCGCCATCGCGGGGTCGGAGAAGCCGATCCCACCGGCGCGCTTCAGCGATACGCCGCGCAGGCCCCGTGGTACGGCGTCGTAGAAGTTCCATAGGTAGTACCCGCCCCAGTAGCTGCCGATGACCGACGGAATGAGCGCCAGGGCCGGGTGCGTGCCGTGGACTCCCCAGTTCAGACTGGGGTCGGCGACGAGCAGCACGCCCAGGAGTCCGCCGATGAGCGCCGCCATCGCCGCCCGCGCGACCGTGCCGGCGCGAGCGTCCGTCTGCTGGCGCCGTGAGTAGACCGCGGCGGCGCACATCGCCAGGGTGAGCGCGGTGAGCGCGCCGAGGACCGCGTATGTCTCGAGCCCGTCGCTGAGGGCAAGTGTCGCCACCACGAGCACCGCGGCGTAGATCAATCCCCACCCGCGGCGCGTCAGGACCGCCCCGCCGACCCAGATCGGAATCAGCATGGCGGCGACAGGGCCCCAGCCCGGCCGGAACATGAGGGGTACGTCGATCACGACCAGCAGCAGCGCCCAGAACCCGAGTCCGTCCCGAGCCAGGCAGGCCAGTCCATGCGGGCGCCCCAGGTATCGGCTCCGCAGCCCCCATTGGATCGCCACGGCAATCGGAAGAGCGACGCGGATGGCGTGCCCGAGCACGTCGGTTCCCAGCTCCCTGCTGATCGGCGTCGCCCACGCGGCGATCGAGACGATGAGGAGAACCAGGGTGACTCCCTCCGCGATCACGCTCGTGCGCTCGGAGTCGCCGAATGGGTCGACACGGCTGAGAGCTTTGACGGGCGGGCCGTCGAGGCGAACGAGATCCGCCGCTGAGCTCATCGCCTCCTTGGCCGGCCGCCCCGTCCACGCCTCCAGCACCACAGTGGCCTCCAGGACGTCACGCGCCGGGCGCCCAAGCCGGGCGTCCAGTACCGATTGGGCATAGAGATCCCGTTCGCGTCCCCGGCGCGCCGGCCCGACGTCAGGCGGCCCGCCGGAGTCAGTGCGACCGGAGTGGCTTTCGTCGTGCCCGCTCATCCTCGCGCCCCCTCGATCAGTTCGACGATCACGGCCTCGTAGGACTCCAGGCAGCGAGTGAGCGTGTAGTGCCGATGCAGGCGTTCGTAACCGCGCCGGCCAAGGGCTCGGGCCAATCCCGGGTTGCGGAGCAGCATCGTCACGGCGGAGGCGAGTTGGTGAACGTCGCCCGGAGCCGCGACCAGTCCGCACCCTTCGACCACGCCGGGGACCCCTCCCACGCTGGTCGCGATGACCGGCCGCGCCTGGCCCATCGCCTCCAGCAATGCCATTGGCATCGCCTCCGAGATGCTCGTCATGAGAACGACGTCCCCGTCTCGGATGGCGCCGTGCGGGTCGCTGGTCTTGCCCATGAAGCGGAAGTGTTCGCCGAGGTCAAGCTCGGCGTGCATGCGCCGGCAGACCTGACCGTAGGCTTCCTGCCCTGGAGTGACCGGCCCCCAGCACTCGAACCGGGCCTGCGGCATCCGGCGCCTCACCTCATCGGCGACGAGCATCATCGTGAGGACATCCTTGAGTGGATCGATGCGCCCGACGGCCACGACCTTGTGGGCGTTCGGCGGATCGGTGGGGCTAGCCGGCGGGGAGATCCCGTTCGGGATGACCAGGATCTTTGCGGGATCAACCCCCAGGCCACGCTCCCACTCGGCGTTGGCCTCTGTGACGGGAGCGATTATGTCCGCCGCCGCGTACGCCGCTCGGGTTAAGCCAAGCGCGACTCTCGGCGACATGTGACCGCCGCCTGCGGCCGCAGCCGATCCGCGGACGGACTCCAGGTACGCCTCGCGCACGTAGACCCCATGCTCGGTGAGCAGCATTGGGGTCCCGTACAGCGTCTTGTGGACGATCGCCGGGATGGCGGCCCATCCGGCGGCGGTCACGTGCAACAGGTCGCATGGTGGCGTGGGCACGGCGGCGGTTCGAGCCACCCAATAGAGGACCTGGTAGAGCCTCGCCGCCTCGATTGCATCGTAGATCGGGGCCGGTGCGGAGTGCCGGTGACTTTCCGCCAGTAGATCCTCGAGTTCTCGCAGGAACTGCTCCCAGCTGTCCCGGTTGCGAAACTCGCGCCGAATCGATTGCGGCCGCAATCGGCACCTGACAAGCGCGACGCGCAGCTGATCAAGGTTCCCTTCCCAGGGCATCAGCCCTCTGAGCAGCTGCGAGGGCAGCGCGACCTCCTCCACCGCATGCCGGGGTGAGAGCCGTCGCGGCGCTCGTTCTTCGGACCACAGTTCGACCGGCCTCAGCAATCGAGCGTTCGACGGCAGCGTCCAGGTCGGCCGCACACGCTTGCCTCCGGCGATCAAGGGGAGGACGTCCCAGTCAATGTCGTCCAGCCCGCCGATCAGGACATCGCACCAGGAGCTGACGCCCCCCACGGCATACGGGTACGTGCCCTCGGTCGTCATCAGGACCTTGTACCGCCGCGCCTTCTCGACTCGAGAGAACGTGGCCGCGGCGTCGCCGGGAGCAGACGATCCCCATCCTCCGCCGTCGTGGAGCCGATCACGCGCCCGCGCCCGCGGGCTCTCGTGCGATCGCAACTCGGTGGTCACGGTTCCAATCTGCCTGGTTTGACTTTTTCGAGGACACCTCTCGCACCAGAGGTGTGATCCCCGCGTGAACGTATTGTCGAGGGCTACGACGATGCGCCCAATGGCCCATCTGCGGGATCCTGCGTTCACGCCCATGAACTAGTTCAGGAACAACGGGCCCCCTGTGCGGGCATCCGGTTCTGGGAGGATCAGCCATCGAGGCTTGGTGATGAAAGCTCGCCGCAACCGCCGCACGACGCCCGTCCGCATGCGGGTTCTGCTGCTCGGACTCACCGGCAGGGAGCCCGCGTTTCCCGCTTGGGCGCAGTGGATGACCGCCGCCGGCGTTCCGTTCGACCGGGTGTCGCTCAACGATCTCAGCGACCCGATCCGATTCGTGGACGAGTACGGGGCCGCCCAGTATCAGGGAGTGATCGTCACCGAGGACGGGCTCATCGAGATCATGCTCGAACCACGCGAGCGCGCCGCCCTCGAGCGCCTCGAACGCCAGCACGCGCTGCGACGACTGACCGCATACGCGGTGCCCGGCCCGGCGCATGGACTGACGGGGGCCCACTGGTCAGGACCGCTTGAGGAGCTGGAACCGAGGCTGACCCAGAGCGGGCGGAGCCTCTTTCCATACCTGCGCGACCTGTTGCCGGTCGATCCCGGGAGCTGGGCTCACCTGGCCTGGCCCTTGGACGGGGACCGCTTCGAGACCCTCGTGGAGGGCCCGGAGCAATCCGTGCTCCTTGGGCTCCACCGTCATGACGACGGCCGCGAGGAGCTGGTTCAGACCTTCAATGCCAACGGCAATCAGGCACAGGGACAGGTCCTGCTGCGGGGGATGCTGTCCTGGCTCACCCATGGCTCCTACGTCGGCTTGGACCGCAACTATCTGTCAGTCCACATCGATGACGTTCTGCTCGCCAACTACTCGTGGAGCGTCGAGCGCCATACATCGGACCTCCGCCCGAGGCACAGCATCAGGATGACCGAGCACGACGTGAGGTACGCCGCCGCGTGGCGCCGCAGGCAAGGCCTCCGCCTGGACCTCGCCTGTAATGGCTCCGGCAGCGGCCTGCACACCGCCCTGACCGGCCGAGCCGAGGATCCACTCCTCGCGGCTCTGCTCGCGGAGCGTGACGCGTTCGGCTGGATCAACCACACATACCAACACCGTGACCTCGACGAACTCGGTGAGCGCGAGATCGAAGCGGAGATCGAGAGCAATCTCAGGTGGGCGGCGGACGTCGGACTCGAACTGGAGCCTGGGGCATTGGTCACCGGGGCTCACACCGGGCTGGCGAACCTGACCGCCACACCGCCCCGACCCGAGAACCCGGCGCTGGTGGCAGTCCTACGATCGCAGGGACTCCGGTATCTGGCCTGCGACGCCTCGCGTCCCTATCCGGCGGCTGAGGGAGACCCTCCGTTCCCGCCGGGGACGCCGTTCGTAGTGGGGCCGGCAATCGCGGTTCCGCGCCATCCGACGACGCTGCCGCACGATGCCGCCACACGATCCCAGGTCCTGGACCGCCTCCGCTCAGAGAGCGGGCAGGCGGTAAACACGTTTGATGAAGTCGTGTCCGCTGAGGCGCGGGTGGTCTTCAACTCGATCGTCGGCAACGACCCGCGGCCTCGCTACTTCCACCAGAGCAACATGGTCGGGGTCCGGGATCCGACCGGCGGTGAGGGCACTGCCGCGCTCATCTAC
>DASXDW010000059.1:0-13494 GCA_036490435.1 Solirubrobacteraceae bacterium | reverse complement strand
GGCGTCGGCGTCGGCGTCGGCGACGGCGGGGTCGCCCGCCGTGTCGCTCGAGGGCGCGCTCGTGATGTGGATGGACCCGTCGGGCCCGATCTCGACCGTCCGCCCGCCGGCCGTCACCTGCTCGCCGGCCGACACGGTGCGCACGCTGCCGTCCTCCCGCGACATCACCTGGACGCGTACGCCCGTCCCCGCCGTCGACTGGCCGATGCGCTCGTGGTCGATGCAGATCCTGTCGTGGTCGTGGGGGTCGAAGAGGACCGGGAGCTGATCCCCCGCCTGCAGGGGGTGCTCGGACTCCCCGCGGAATGAGGCGGCGAACGGCGTGCCCTGCGGGGGCGTCACCTGGACCTCGAAGCGATAGTGCCAGCAGTACGCGCCACCACCGGTGTACTCGCCGGCGGCGTCCAGGCTGCCGCGATCAACCTGCGTCTCGTGGGCGACGGTGATGTCGGCCATCCCCCGGGCGCCGTGCTTGCGCAGCTTCTTCTCAAGGTGCTTGTGGCCGTCGAACATGGCGGGTGAGCCTACCTGGTCGGTGGCGGCCGGCACACCCCGCACACGCGTTCCACACGCCGGAAGCCAACGGACTCGTAAATCCCGGCGGCGTGGTAGTCGGGGTCGGCGACGATGACGAGTCGCTCGGCGCCGTAGGCGGCGACAGCGTGGCGGGCGGCGTCGACGAGCAGCCGCGAGCAGATGCCGCGACGGCGGTGGGTGACGGCCGTGTCGACCGCCTGGTAACGGGCGCGGCCACCGGTGACGACGATCCCCATCGAGCCAACCACCTGGTCGCCGTCGAGGGCCACGTACCACGCCCCTGCGCCCGTCCGGAAGCCCCTGCGCAGCTCGGCCTGGCGTGCGCGGCTGAAGACGCCGTGGGCCTCCTCGGTCTCCGAGCTGTCCGGGTCCCGGCCGGCCGCCTGCAGTTCGAGCACCTGCTGCCAGTAGCGTTCGTCGGGGCCGCCAGATTCCGGATCGAGCGGCTTGACGACGACGTCGGCGTTGGCCCGCGGATGCGGGTGGATCTCATCGGGGCTGGCGATCATCCCGACGCTGAGGTCGACGTCATACCCGCGCGCGCGAAACTCGCTGTCCATCGCGCCACGTGCGTCGTCGGTGTCGTCGGTGCGGTCCCAGGCGAAGGTGCGGTGGATCACCCGCGGCTCATCGGCGAACTCCGCGACGAACAGCGCCTCCCAGCGCTCGCCGTCGCCGGGGGCAGGCGCGTCGTCGAACACGAGCAGGTTGCCCCAGTAGTGCGTGGGATTGGTGGGCGAGCGCACCGCGAGATAGCCATCGCGGCGGTGCACGACGCGCTCGGGCGGCAGCACATCGATGTTGGTGGCCCACACCAGCGAGCGGGGTACGAGGGGGTCGGACATGGTGGGCTTAGGTTGCCACGCCGGGGCCTGGGTAGCGCCAAGGCATGGACGATGAACGCGACCGCAAGAACCAGCCGCTGCCCGGCTCGGTCTCAGATCAGAACGCCGAGGAGGCCGAGCCCGGCCACGGGGGCGGCGAACCTGTGCGACGCAAGGGCGCCGGCGGCGGTGACGAGAAGGCCGGCGGGGAGGCGGGAGAGGGCTCCCAGTCGACCGGTCACCCCGACAGCGCCGGCTGAGCCTCGGCGGTCCGAGCGGGTGAAACGGCGGCGCCGCGCGAGAAGCTCATGACCCCGTCGTCCACCCCGCCGAGCTTGAAGGCCAGCACGTCGAGCGCGTAGTTCTGGTGCACTCGCCACGGCCGCTTGGAGCCTTGGCTGGGAAAGTCCTGCACCGAGCGCAGCACGTACCCGGAGTTGAGGTTCAGCAGTGGCTCGCGGATGATCTCGGGGTCCTCGTCAGCCGGCATGCACTGGGCGTAGCCGTGGCGGCGCATGTGGTTGAGCAGACGGCAGACGTAGGACGCGGTGAGGTCGGCCTTGAGCGTCCACGACGCGTTGGTGTAGCCGACGGTGAAGGCGAAGTTGGGCACGCCGCTCAGCATCATCGCCTTGTAGACAACCTGATCGGGCAGGTGCACCGGTTCGCCGTCGACGGCCAGCTGCACCCCGCCGATCGCGAGCATCTGTAGCCCGGTGGCGGTGACGATCACGTCGGCCTCGAGTTCTGCGCCGCTGCGCAACGTGACGCCGCGCTCGGTGAACGTCTGCACCTCGTCGGTGACGATCGACGCGCGGCCGGCGGTCACCGCCGCGAACAGGTCCCCGTCAGGGACGACGCACATGCGCTGGTCCCAGGGGTTGTAGTCGGGCTTGAAGTGCGTGTCGACGTCGTAGCCGTCGGGCAGTTGGCGCTGGGCGCCCCGGCGGATGAGCGACTTCATGAGATTGGGCCGGCGACGGCTGAGCTGGTAGGACAGCGTCATCAGCGCGACGTTCTTGACGCGCACAGCGTGGTAGGCGGCCGTCTTGGGCAGCCGGCGGCGCAGCCATTCGGCGATGCCGTCGCGGGAGGGCAGCGACACGATGTAGGTGGGCGAGCGCTGCAGCATGGTCACACGGGCCGCCGTCTCGGCCAGCGCCGGGACGAGCGTCACGGCGGTGGCGCCGCTCCCGATGACCAGCACGCGCTTGCCGGCGCAGTCGAGATCCGCGGGCCAGTGCTGCGGATGGACCACCGGACCGGAGAAACGCTCGACGCCGGGGAAGTCCGGCGTGTAGCCCGCGTCATAGCGGTAATAGCCGCCGCAGCAGAAGAGAAAGGCGCAGGTGAAGATCTCCGCCTCGCCGGTGTCGGCGCGGCGCACGTGGACGGTCCACTGTGACTCGACGCTTGAGTACTCGGCGCGCGTCACCGCGTGGCCGGTGCGGATCTTGTCCGGCACGCCGTGGCGCTCCGCGGTCTCGGTGACGTAGCTGAGGATCGAGGGGCCGTCGGCGATCGCCCGGGCGTCCTCCCATGGGCTGAACGAGTACCCCAGGGTGTGCATGTCGGAGTCCGAGCGCACGCCGGGATAGCGGAACAGGTCCCAGGTGCCGCCGATCCGGTCGCGCGCCTCGAGGATCACGTACGAGCGCTCGGGACACTCGCGTTGCAGGTGGCACGCGGCGCCGATCCCCGACAGGCCCGCGCCGATGATGAGGACGTCGACGTGCTCGGGTTTCGTGGTGGTGGCGGTCCCGGTCCCGGTCCCGGCGGGCATGGCGTTGTTGGTACGCATGCGTATCGGGCAGCTTAGACTGCTGGGCCCTCGGGCGAGGAGAGATCCAGGAAGTGGCGGAGATCGCTGAGGATGCCGCGCGGGTCATGCTCGAGACGGAAATCGGTGAAGCGCAGCGGCGTCAGCCCAAGGCGTTGCAGCGTCGTGTCCTTGAGACGATCGCGCTCCATGTCTGCCACTGCGACGTGGTACGGGCGGCCGTCGAGCTCGACGGCGAGGCCCTGCTGGGGCCAGAACCGGTCGATCTCCCAGACATCGATGTGGATGTTGTGCTGCGGTCTCGGGAGGTCCGGGTGTTGGGCGAGGAGGCGATCGAAGGCGAGCTCCAGATAGGACGTGTAATCCTCGGTGCGCAGGTACGCGGCGAGCACCGTTTGCAGCCGCGTGATCCCGGCGCGCCGCCTGTGGCGCGCGAGCGCCGCCTCAATCGTCTGCCGCCCGTCACGGGCATCCGGTCGCAGCAGCCGTTTGCGCACGGCGAGGGTGACCAGGCGCTCGAGCTCCCGCGGCGTCTCGCGTGGAGCAAGTTCGACCAGCATGCGAGGGACCGAGCTCAGCCGCAGTTCCACGTGGCGTCGGACATCGTCATGGTGGGGGACGTCCTGGCAGCGATGGAGCGTGAGGCCAGGTCGGCGGCGGCCGCCGGACCCAGGGACGGTGAGCTCGATGGCGTGGAGGTTGACCGCCCGCAGTCCCCAGACCGCGGCCGCCGTGCGATGGCTGAGGAATGCGGTCGGCCCCAGGCTCAGGAGTGCCGCCAGGAGATGGGCGCGGTCGGCGATGCGGCAGTGGCCGACCGCGTAGACCTGGTGAAACAGCTGATGAAGGCGGCCCTGCGCGACCCGCCGCGCCACTTGTGCTCGCGTGAACCCCAGGGCGTCCAGCTGCTCCCGGGAGACCACACCACCCTGGCGACCCGCCAGACGAGCAAGCGCCACCTCACGCCGAGGGTGTTTTGCATCACTATGAGGCAATTCACCCTCGCCCATAAACCCACAGTGGCAGGCAGAGCCGCTGACGGGAGAATGTGTGACCGAAGTTTTACCTGTCAGGAGGGACGCCGATGGAAACCTGGGACGCCATCCTTAGTCGCCGCAACGTCCGTGAGTTCGCCGACCGCCCGATCGGCGACGAGGACCTCGACCGGATCCTGGAGGCGGCCCGGCGGGCGCCGTCCTCGCGCAACTGGCAGCCGTGGGACTTCGTGGCCGTCACTGACCGGGCGCAGCTCACGGAGCTGGCGCAGGTGTGGCGCGGAGGCGCGCACATCGCGCACTCGGCGGCAACGGTCGTCATCGTCCTGCCCGAGTTCGAGGACGCCGCCCGGCTCGAGCGCGCCGCCTTCGACGCCGGCCAGGCGTCGGTCCAGATGATGATCGCCGCCGCCGACCTGGGGATCGGCTCCGGGCACTCCGCGGTGGGCGACCAGCCGCGGGCCCGCGAGATCCTGGGCCTCCCGGAGGATCGGCTCGCCTACATCATGATCGACTTCGGCTACCCGTCCGGCCGCCCGCTGGCGCCGATCCAGCGCCCCGACCGGCGGCCGTTTGAGGAGGTCGTGCACCGCGGGCGGTGGTAGCCGATCGCGCCGCTACGATCGGCCGCCCGTGGATTACCCGGTCGATACCTTCACCGACGATGAGCGCGCCCTGCTGCGCGCCCACGTCACGAATCTCGACCAGCCGGTGTTCGCGCTAGTCAACCTGCCCGAGACCCTGAAGGGCGCCCTGTTCGCGCGCTACTCGCGCTACCCGGGCACGTTGCGCAGGCTGCTGCTCGACGAGTTCGCCGCCGACCTCCCGGGCGGGGACGAGGCCGCCGCCGAGGCGGGTGGAAACTCCTCGCGCGCCGCGCAGCTGTACGAGCGCATCTTCCTGGGGTACGGGGATGACTCGGTCGCGCAGCTGGGTGGGGCCCACGTCGCCTGCGAGTGGGTCTCCAACGTGCTCACCAAGGTCCTGCAGCGTCCGCGGCTGGGGGCCTACCTGGAGCAGTCCACGCGCTACATCGCCTACGACGCGCCGATGCCGGGATCGGATCCCGCCCACCCGTATCGCTACTACCGCGACGCCGAGCTCGGCCCGGCCTACACCCGGGCCATGGACCAGCTCTTTGCCACCTACTCCGCGGCGCTCCCGCAGGTGGTCGCCTGGGCCCAGGACGAGTTCCCCCGCACCGACGGCGACGCGCCCGCCGCCCACGCCCGCGCGCTCAAGGCCAAGGCACTCGATCTCCTGCGTGGGCTGCTGCCGGCCAGCTCGCTCTCGCACATGGGGATCTTCGCCACCGGGCAGACCTATGAGCAGCTCATCCTGCACCTCCTGGCCCACCCGCTGCCCGAGGCCCGCCGCTACGGAGCGATGATCCTCCACGAGCTCCAGAAGGTGATGCCGAGCTTCGTCGCACGCGTGGACCGGCCCGACCGCGGCGGCCAGTGGATCGGCTACCTGCAGTCGCGCGCGGACGCCGGCGCGCGCTGGGCCCGCCGCCTGGGTCTTGAGGAGGAGACCGAGGCGGCGGCCGGCCCGTCGGTGCGCCTCACCCACGTCGACGGCGACGAGGACGACCTACTGGCGGCCCTGATGTTCGAGGCCAGCGCGACCTCCGAGGCGGCCGTCCGGCGGTCGATCGAGGCGCTGTCCGAGGCCGAGCGCGCGCAGTTGCTGTCCGACCTCGTGGGCGAGCGAACCAACCGCCGTTACCGTCCGGGCCGGGGCTTCGAGGCGCTCCGCTACCGCTTCGAGATCGTCGCCGACTACGGCGCGTTCCGGGACCTGCAGCGCCACCGCATGCTCACTGTGCAGTGGCAGTCGCTCACCCCCGACCTGGGCGCGGGCGTGCCCGGGCAGGTGGACGCGGCGGGCGTGGGCGACGCCTACCGCCGCGCGCTGCAGGCGTCACGGGCCGAGTACGAGCGGCTGGTCGACGCCGGGCTGGCCAGCGCCGCCCCCTACGCGCTGTGCCTGGGCTATCGGATCCGGTTCGTGCTCGACCTCAATGCGCGTGAGGCGATGCAGCTCATCGAGCTGCGCTCCGGCCGTGAAGGCCATCCCAGCTACCGCGCCGTCGCCCACGAGATGCACGCCCAGATCGCGACGGTGCACCCGGCGGTGGCGGCAGCGATGACCCATGTCGACGCGGAGACCGAACCGCGGCTCGAACGCATCCTTTCCGAGATGCGCACGCACGCACGCGCCCAGGCCGGCTGAGCCCGCGGCTCAGGACGCGGGCTTCTCGGCCTCGCGCTGACGCAGCTCGATCCGCCGGATCTTGCCGGTCAGGGTCTTGGGCAGATCCGGCACGAACTCGATGAGCCGGGGGTAGGCGTAGGCCGAGAGGTGGTCGCGTACGAAGGCCTTGATCTCGTCGGCCAGCTGATCGGACGGGTCGTGGCCGGAGCCGAGCACAACGAACGCCTTGACCACGTTGCCCCGGCGCTCGTCGGGGACGGCCACCGCCGCCGCCTCGGCCACCGCCGGGTGCTCCAGGCACGCCGACTCGACCTCGAAGGGGCCGATCCGGTAGCCGGCGGAGATGATCACGTCGTCGGCGCGCCCTTCGTACCAGTAGTAGCCGTCCTCATCGGCCGAGGCAGCGTCCTTGGTGTGAAACCAGTCGCCGCCGAACACCTCGTCGGAGTCCTCCGCAGGACGGTTCCAGTACCCGAGCGGGTAGTGGGGGTTCGAGCGTGCCCGCAGGCAGATCTCGCCGCGCTCGCCCTGGGCGACGGGGCGCTCGTCCTCGTCGAGGATGGCCACCTCCCAGCCCGGCATCGGCCTGCCCATCGACCCCGGACGCACCTCCATGAACGGGAAGTTCGCGCACAGCGGATAGGACTCGGTGAGCCCGTAGAAGTCGAGCACGGTGATCCCGTACTGGTCGCGGACCCACTTGATCGCCTCCGGGTTCAGGGGCTCCCCCGCCGAGCACATGATGCGGATCTTCTGGGGATAGCGCGTCTTGGCGTCGGTGATCGACATCATCGAGCGGATCGCCGTCGGGGTCCCGAAGACGTTGGTCACCTGATGGCGCGAGAGGAAGTCCAGCTGCTTGGCGGGATCGAAGCCGCCCTCACGCTGGTACACGCACTGGACCGCGCCGTAGCGCCACGGACCCAACAGCGGCGCGATCCCCGCCGCCCACGCCCACTCGCCCATGCCGTGAAACAGCTCGCCGTCCTGCACGTCGTGGCAGTACACGAACTCCTCGTGGGCCAGCACGTAGCGATGAGCGTGCAGGATGCCCTTGGCCAGGCCGGTGGTGCCCGAGGAGTAGTAGAGCTGCGCCGGGTCGTCAGCCGCCGTGTCGACGGTGTCAAACGTGTCTGAGCCGGTGCTGAGCAGTTCGTCGTCGAGGATGAGCAGGTGCTCGACCAGGGAGCGCTCCATCCGGTCGGCGTTGGCCTGGTTGGTGACGAGCACCTTGGGCTGGGAGTCGGTGAGCCGGTGGCGGATCCCGTCGTCGCCGTAGAGCACGGACATCGAGAGCAGGATCGCCCCCACCTTCCAGGTGCCGAAGAATGCCGCGGCCGTCTCCGGCGTCGGAGGCAGCAGCATGGCCACGCGGTCGCCGGGCTGCACGCCGTGGGCGACGAGCACGTTGGCAAAACGGTTGGCGGCGTCCTGGATCTCCCCCCAGGCCAGCCGGCGGACGTTGCCGCTGGAGTCCTCGTGGATCATTGCCGGCTTGTCGCGGGGGTGACGATCGCACACATCGGCGGCGATGTTGTAGCGCTCGGGCACCTCCCAGCGGTGCTCGGCGCAGGCCTGCTCGTAGGAGAGGGTGGAGCTCATTGCTCAATCATTACCGATGCCGGCGCCACCGGGGCATCGAGGTCGTCTTCGGCCAGGCGCAGCCCCAGCCCCTCGGGCGCGTGCAGGGCCAGCATCTCGGCCGAGGCGCCCCGGCGCGAGTCACGCAGCGAGACCGCGATCATGACCAGGAACGCGACCGGCACCGTGACGATCGCCGGCTGAGCGAGCAGGGCCCCCGTCACGCTGACCGATTCGTCGCCGAGTGCCAGCCCCACGAAGATGGCCGCGGTGGCCATGACCGCTCCGCTCAGCATGCCGGCGGCGGCCCCGCGCGCCGACAGGCGGGTCCACCACACCCCGAGCAGGAACATCGGGCAGAACGTGCTGGCGGCGATCGCGAACGCCCACCCGACGAGGATGGAGATGTCGATCTGCTGTGCCAGCAGGGCCAGGAGCGCCGGCACGACCATCGCCGCCAGCGCGGCCACGCGAAAGCGCGTGCGGCGGATCGCCACGCCGCTCGCCGGCTCGCGCTGCAGCCGTGGCCAGATGTCATGGCTGATCGTTCCGGCCAGGGACACGAGCAGGCCGGAGGAGGTGGACAGGAAGGCCGCGAACGCCCCCGCCGCGGTGAGCGCGCCCAGGACCGTACCCACGGTGCCGGGCCAGGCGGCGCTCGGCAACGTGAGCACGACGGTGTCGGTCGCGCCGGTGGTGTAGAGCTCGGGCGTGAGCGCCCGGCCCATCGCCCCGTAGACGGCGGGGAAGGCGTAGAACAGCCCCAGGAGCGTGAGCACGTGAACCGTGGTGCGCCGCGCCGCGTGGCCATCGGGGTTGGTGTAGAAGCGAACGAGGATGTGCGGTAACCCCATCGTGCCGAGGAATGTGGCCACCAGCAGCGAGTAGACGAGCAGCGGAGAGCTCTCGTCGGTCCCGCCGACCGGACGCGACCACTCCGTTCCGCGTTGCGGCACGGTCCCCTCGGCCACGGGCACCACCGTGCCGGCGGGCAGGCGGACGGCGACGTGAGCGGGCAGCGTGCGGTGCGCGCCCGCGGGTACCGAGACCCGCCGGCCGGCGATGGTGAAGGTGGCCGCCTCGGGGAACTGGACCGGCTGGGGCCCTGACAGCCGGATCGTCAGCGCGTGGGGCGCGCTCGGGTACTCCCGGCCGAACAGTGCGGCGCGTCCGGGCAGCCCGCCGAAGTGGATGATGAGCAGGCAGGCCGGAACCGAGATCGCGAACACCTTGATCCAGAACTGGAAGGCCTGAACGTAGGTGATGCCCCGCATGCCGCCGATGGCCACATTGACGGCAACGATCGCCGCCACCAGCACCACGCCGGCCCAATACGGCGCCCCGGTGACCACATTCAGCGCCAGCCCGGCTCCCTTGAGCTGCGGCAGCAGATAGAACCCGCCGATGAGCAGCACGATCGCCGCGGCCAGCGGGCGGATGCGGGGGCTGCGCAGCCGCGCCTCGGCGAAGTCGGGGATCGTGTAGGAGCCAAAGCGCCGCAGCGGCGCCGCCACGAACAGGAGCAGCGCCAGATACCCGGCGGTGAAGCCCAGCGACTGCCACAGGGCGCTGGCTCCGATCTTCATCTCCAGACCGGCGATGCCCAGGAAGCTCGCCGCCGACAGGTACTCGCCGGAGATCGCGGCCGCGTTCCACCATGCCGTCACCGAGCGCGAGGCCACCAGCAGGTCCGACGTCGTGCGGACGAAGCGCACGCCCCACGCCCCCAGGCCCAGCGTGCCGAGGGTCACCGCGCCGATCGCCAGCAGGGCTGTCACTTCTCCACCAGATCCCGGAAGGCGGCGTCCAGCGCGTCGGCGCGGCGGGCGTAGAGCCACCCGATCGCGATGAACAGCGGCCAGAGGGGCACGAGCATGATCCAGATCCCCAGCGGGACCCCCAGCAGGTGCACGCGGTCGAGCGCCGGCATCAGGTACAGCGCCAGCGGCAGGACGCCGAACACAGCGCCGAAGGCGACGAGGGCCAGCAGCGAGAGCTGGAGCTGGGCGTGGCGCAGCCGACGGAGGTAGACGTCGCCGTGGGCGGTCGAGTCCGCCAGCTCCTGGCGGGGTGATCGCAGCGACGGCGTCGTCCGGTCGCCGTCGGCAGCGCTCACGCGGCCCGGACCCCGGCCCTGAACTTGGGCAGTGTCATCGTCACCGTGGTGCCGCGGCCCAGCGCGGACTCGATCTCCAGGCCGTAAGCGGGGCCGAACGCCGCCTGCAGACGCGCCTGGACGTTCATCAGGCCCACCCCCTTGCCCTGGCCGGCCAGGATCTCGGTGGCCCGTGTTCCGTCCATGCCCACCCCGTCGTCGGTGACGCGCAGTTCGACGTCGGCGTCGATGTCGCGGCCGACGATCTCCACCCGGCCGCGGCCGTTGCGCTCCACTCCGTGACGGACCGCGTTCTCCACCAGCGGCTGCAGTGAGAGCATGGGCAGGACCGCGGGGAGCACCTCAGGCGCGACCTGGAGGCGGACCTCGAGCCGGTCGCCGAAGCGGGCGCGCTCCAGGCGCAGGTACTTCTCCACATAGCTGAGCTCGTCGGCGAGCGTCACATAGGGGCTGCGGCCGCGGAAGGCGTAGCGGGTGAACTCGGCGAACTCGGTGAGCAGCTCGCGGGCCTCCTCGGGGTTTGTGTGGATGTAGCCCGCGATGGCAGCGAGCGCGTTGTAGACGAAGTGCGGGGAGATCTGGGCGCGCAGCGCGTGCAACTCCGCGCGGGCCAGGCGCTCTGACTGTGCCTCGAACTCGGCGAGGGCGAGCTCGGCCGAGACGAGGCTGGCGGCGTCGCCGACGGTGCGCGTCTCCTCGGGCGTGAGGCGCCACCCGCGCGAGAACAGGGCCAGGAACGTTCCCACCCGCTCGTCACGGACCACCAGCGGGGCCAGCACGGCGCCGCCGATGGGGCAGCTCGGATCTGAGCAGCGGATCCGGTTCTCGACGTGCAGGCGGTCGTCGCGGCCGGCATGCGCGGCCAGGGCCACCCACTCCTGGGGCGCGTGGTGGTCTGCGCCCGCGCCGGCGAACGCGAGCACGCTCTCGGCGTCCAGCAGCGCCACCGCGCGCGCCTGGGTCAGCGTGAGCAGGTGCCCGATGGTCTGGCCGGCGCTGTCAGCGGACAGGCCGCGGCGCAGGTGAGGCAGCGTTGCGGTCGCGGCGTGCAGCGCCTCCTGCATCACGCGCTGCTCGTTGGAGATCACGCGAGGCGGGCGGATCAGCCGAAACGCCGCGATCACCGACGCGGCGGTCGCCCATCCGAGGAGAACACCGAGGACCACGTCCACTGTGGCCGGTGAGCATATTGCCCAGGCGGCGGTGAATGGGAGGTTCGCCGCCCTACGTCAAGGCGCTGCCGTGGCCGTCGGTATCGTTAGGAGTCACCCATGAGCGTCGTTATAGGCGTGCTGCTGGGGGCCGGGCTGACCACCGTGATCGGAATCGGGTGGGCGGTCATACGTGCGCCGAGCGCGGCCCGAACGCCGGCGGCGCTGGGGATGCAGTCCGCCCTGCATGCCGCCACGGCCACCCTGCCCCACCTGCGGCGCGGGCTGAGCCCCAGCTCCGCCGAGCAGGCGGTCCCGCACCTGCGCAAGCTCACCGGCGCAGCATCGGTGGCGCTGGCCGACACGCGGTCCGTGCTGGCCATCGAGGGCGAGGGCGGCGAGCAGGTCCGCCCCGGCGACATGCTCAGCCGGCTGCTGGAGCGCACTCGTGACGACCGCGCCCGCATCGAGCCTCGCCTGACGTCATCGGATCCGACCTGCCCCCTGCGCTCCGCGGTCCTGGCCCCGCTGCTCGTGCAGGGCCGGCGCGCGGGAACGCTGATCGCCTTCTACCGGCGGCCCGGGCGTCCGCCGCCCAGCGAGGTGCGCGTGGTCATGGAGGCGGCCAGCCTCGTCTCGGCCCAGCTGGAGCTGTCGGTGGTGGCCGATCAGGAGGAGCGCCTGGCACGGGCCGAACTGCGCGCGCTGCGCGCCGAGATCTCGCCGCACTTCATCTACAACGCGCTGGCGGCGGTGGCCGGTGACATCCACACCCGCCCCGATGACGCGCGCGAGCTGCTCATCGACTTCGCCGAGTTCACCCGCTACCTGTTCCGGGACGGCCGCTCGTACGTGAGGCTGGCCGAGGAGCTCGAGCACGTCGAGCGCTACCTGCGCCTCGAGCAGGCGCGGTTTCACTCGCTCCGCGTGCGCATCGACGTAGCGCCCGAGACGGTGGGGGCGGTGGTACCGGCGATGTCGCTGCAGCCGCTGGTGGAGAATGCCGTCCGTCATGGCATCGAACGGCGCGCGGGCACGGGACGAGTCGAGTTGCAGGCTCGCGTCGTGGGCGATGACATCGAACTCCGGGTCTTCGACGACGGTGTGGGCATCGACCCCGACCGGCTGCCCGGGCTCATCGCCGGCGCGGGCGGCGGCATCGGGCTGTCCAACGTCGACGGCCGGCTGCGGGCGACCTTCGGCGAGCGCTACGCACTGCGGCTCGAATCCGAGCTGGGGAAGGGCACGACGGCGATCATGACCGTGCCCAACCTCGAGGGGGAGGACGCCCTGCGCGATGGGCGCGGTCCGGTGACGGCGGCGGGGGCGGTGGGATGAGCGGCGACCAGCTGACCATCCTCGCTGTCGACGACGAACGCACCCAGCTCGAGGATCTGGCCCGGTTGCTGCGTAACTCCCCCAGCGTCAAGGAGGTCGAGTGCGCCTACGACGGCCATGACGCACTGGTCAAGGCCTCGACCCAGGCCTATGACGCCATCTTCCTCGACGTCCGCATGCCCAACCTCGACGGGCTGGAGCTGGGCCGCGTGCTGCGCCGCTTCGCGGCGCCCCCGCAGCTCGTGTTCGTCTCGGCGTACGACAACGCGGCGGTCGACGCCTTCGAGCTCCACGCGCTCGACTATCTGCGCAAGCCGGTGGGGCGGCGGCGGGTGGAGGAGGCGATCGAACGTGTCGCGACCGCCGTCGAGTCAACCCCGAGTGAACGGCGGGCCGGCGGGGCGAGCTCCGTGGGCGGGATGCCGCATCCCCGCGAGCAGGGCTCCGAGGACCACGAGATGATCGCCGTGGCCAACCTGCACGGCGGCTCCACCCGGCTGCTGGCGCGCCGCCAGATCCTCTACGTGCAGTCCTACGGCGACTTCGTCCGCATCGTCACCGCCGACGGGCGCTACCTGCTGCGCTCCACGATGGCCGAGATCGAGCGGCGCTGGGAGCCCCACGGGTTCGTCCGCGTGCACCGCCAGTACGTCGCCAACCTCCGCAACGCGGTGGAGCTGGCCCCGGTGCTGGGCGGCACCGCCGAGCTGACCTTCGCCGACGGCCAGACGGTCCCCGTGGCGCGCCGGCACACGGCGGAGCTCGGCCGGCGGCTCAGCGTCTAGCGCGACGGCGGCCTGCGCGGGGCACAGGCCGCCGTCGCGTGAAAGTCAGGCCTCGGCGGCCTGCTCCGCGTTGATCTTGTCCTCGAGCTGCTGCATGACGGTGGGGTCACGCAGCGTCGTGACGTCGCCCAGGGCGCGGCCCTCGGCGATGTCGCGCAACAGCCGGCGCA
>DASXDW010000144.1:0-1638 GCA_036490435.1 Solirubrobacteraceae bacterium | reverse complement strand
GTCCGACGACGCCGACCGGTCAGCCCCCGAGATGTTGGCGGAGAGCGGCCCTGAGCAGGGTCGCCCGCATGGTCTGGCCCAGCGTCCCCAGTTGCTCGGCGCTCTCGATGGCCCGCTGGCGCGACTCGGGGTTGCGCTGGCGCAGCAGCGGGATGATCACCTGCTCGATGAGGCCGACCTCGCGGTCCACTGCGTTCTTGTAGAGGCGGAGATGGCGGGGCTCGATCCCGAACACCCGGAGCTCTGCGGCCAGATTGGCCACGGTCAGGGCATCCTCGTCGTACGTCGGGATGCCGGCGACCACGGCGGCGGCGATCAGGCCGAAACCCTGCAGGCTGGCGAGCTCGGCTTCGTTCAGTCCGCTGGCCGCACAAAGCTCGTCGCCGGTGAGGCTGGCGCCGGTCACCATGCTCGTCGAGGTGCCTGACGCGGCCGCCGCTCGTGCCGGCTTGGCCTGCTCGCCCTTGCCAGTGCTCGTTGGCGTCTGGCCGCGCTCGGCTTCCTTGGCACCAGTTGCTCCTGCACCGACGCCGGACCCCGCAGCGGATTTCGCTGACGCATCTCCCCCACGCGCTGCCGCGGCAACCGCCTCGGCGACGACATCGACGCCCTTGCCCGCGGCGCGGTCACCCGCCGGCGGCGAGACGTTCGCTGGACGCGCGGCGGCCGGTGCAGTCCGGTGCTCACGTCCGGCCGTCGTCGAAGCGCCACCCAGCGCGCCCGCATTCGCTGTTGGCGTTGACGTCGGTTTCGATGGGACTGCGGCAGCAACCGCCGGCGTCCCTGCGGCGCCGTCATGACGCGTGACGCCACGGCCCGATTCGGGCAGCAGCGCGGAGCGGCGCGACGCATCCGCCAAGATCCGCGCCATGGCATCGCTGTCTGCCTGGGTCAGCGCGTCATCACTGCGGGTACCGGCACCGGCTCCCCCGCTGCCCGCGCCGGCCACGTGTCGACCGTGTGCCCCAGCCCCGGCCGCCGCCCCCACTCCGGCGTGCGCCGGCTCGGCCACCCGGCCGTTCCCGTGGCGGGCCGACTCGGACTCGGCCCGAGCCTCAACCTCAACCTCCGCTCCAGCCTCGGCGACCACCACCGGCCCGAGGTCGGTGGTCTCGTCCACGTCCCCTTCGGCCAAGCGGTCACGAATCACCTTGAGCGGGAGGAAGTGCTCGCGCTGTTGGCGCAGGACCCAGCGCAGGCGCTCCACGTCGTGCTCGAAGAACTTGCGGTAGCCCGACGGCGACCGCTCGGGATTGACCAGACCCTGGCTCTCGAGGAAGCGGATCTTCGAGATGGTGACGTCGGGGAACTCCTCCCTGAGCAGGGTCAGGACGTCGCCGATGGAGAGATAACTGCGGCTGCTCACTCGTTGCCAGCCACCAGGTAGACCAGCTTGAACTTGCCGATCTGCACCTCGTCACCCGGCTGGAGCGGCGCTTCGTCGATCCGCTCCCGGTTCACGTAGGTGCCGTTGAGCGATCCGACGTCGCGGATGGAGTAGCCGTCGTCAGCGGGAGCGAACTCGACGTGGCGGCGCGACACGGTGATGTCGTCCAGGAAGATGTCGCTCTCGGGATGGCGCCCCGCCCGGACGACCTGGTCGCCCAGCACGTAGCGAGCCCCCGTATCGAGGCCGCG
>DASXDW010000073.1:0-2025 GCA_036490435.1 Solirubrobacteraceae bacterium | reverse complement strand
GTGGATGGTCTCGAGGCCGGACTCCTCGTCACCGGCGCCGTAGGCGTGGGTCATTCCCATGCACCCCAGGCCCTGCGCAGAGACCTCCAGCCCCTGACTCCCGAGTGTTCTCCTGGTCATTGAGCTTCTCCTGATAGTTGGCGATCTTGTGTTCGATGAAGGCGAGGTGCTCGCGCACCTGCGCCAACTCCGCCCGCACCGCATCTCGATGGTCCTCGAGCAGGGTGAGGCGCTCGGTCTCGTTTCCGTCCCCCGCGCGCACCAGTTCGGCATAGCGCCGGATGCCGCGAATCGGCATCCCGGTCGCGCGCAGGCATTGCAGGACCTCGATCCACGCCAGGTCCTCGTCGCCGTAACGACGATGACCCGATCCGGCCCGCTCGACGCCGTCAATCAGCCCTGCTCGTTCGTAGTAGCGCAAGGTGTGCGCACTCACGCCCGAAATCCGGGCGGCGTCAGCGATTGTGAGCCCTGCCTGAACGGTCACGTTTCCGAGGTTAGGACTTAGAGCACGCTCTAAGTCAAGCCCATGTGAACATGGGGGTGGTGATGCTGTTGCGCGAATCCGAGCACGAGCCGCTGACCGACGGGCCGTGGACCGCCGGCTGGGCGCGCGAGGCCCTGGCGGAGATCGTGGCCGACGCGGAGGCGGCCGCGTCACCAGACGGGCTGTGGCCGGAGCATCCGCTCGACGATCCCGAGGAGGGCGAGGTCTGGAGCGGCCTCTACCTCGGCTCCGCGGGCATGGCCTGGGCATTGTGGAAGCTCGGCTCCGGATTCGATGCCGCGGGGTCGGTGGCGGCCGCGCTCGACCGGTACCGCGCGACGCCCGACTCCCCCAGTGACCCGCACCCGCCGAGCCTGCTCTTCGGGGAGACCGGGATCCTCGTCGCCGCCGAGCGCGTCGGCTCACCCGCCGCCGACCGCGAGCGGCTGCGCGAGCTCATCCGCGCCAACCGCAGCCACCCGACCTGGGAGCTGCTCTGGGGTTCGCCGGGGACGATGCTCGCCGCGCGCGCACTGGGTCTCGACGAGGAATGGCACGAGAGCGCCGAGCTCCTGTGGGCGCAGTGGGACACCGAGACCGACCTGTGGACCCAGCATCTCGACGGCCACGATGTCCAGTCGCTGGGTCCCGCCCACGGCTTCGCCGGCAACGTCAACGCGCTTCGCGGCTACGTCGGCGACGAGGTGTTGCGTGAGCGGGTCTCGCGTCTGCTGGAGCGAACGGCCATGCGCGACGACGGCTTGGTCAACTGGCCGCCCGCGCCCGATGACCCGAAGATCCGCGTGCAGTGGTGCCACGGCGCCCCCGGCATCATCAGCACGATCGGCGACCTGCTGCCCTGGGAGCTCGCGCTGTCAGCCGGCGAGCTGACCTGGCGCGCCGGGCCGCTGCGCAAGGGCCCCGGCCTCTGCCACGGGACGGCCGGCAACGGCTATGCCTTTCTGCGCCTGCACGCGCTCACCGGCGACGCGATGTGGCTCGATCGCGCCCGGCGCTTCGCCATCCACGCGGTCGCACAGGTCCGCCGCGAGCGCGACACGGTGGGCCACGGGCGCTACACGCTGTTCACGGGTGACATCGGGGTCGCGCTGTATCTGAGCGCCTGCCTTGACGCCGATCCGGCGCTCCCCGTCATCGAGACGCTCTAGCAGTCATGCCCAGGATCCTCAGCCGGGCGGCTTGGGCAGGCTCACCCCGCAATGGGAGGCCGCCTGCTGAAACGCGGGCGACTGCGGGTCGAGCCCCTGCCCGGGTTTGAAGAGCATGCCGGCCAGCGAGACGATCGGACCCGAGCCACCCGGGATCGACGCCACCGGGTCGGGGAAGCGCGGCACGCCATGCGTGCGCATGCACCTGGCGAACGCGAGCGCCTTGGTGAACTGCGCCTTGGTCGCCTTGATCGGTCCTCCCGCGCCGCCGGGGATGACCTTGCGGCACGCCTGCTGCGCGGCCTGGAAGGCCGGTGACTGCGGGTCGATTCCGGACCCCTGCTGGATGTTGATCCCGCCGGCGCTGCT
>DASXDW010000060.1:0-3108 GCA_036490435.1 Solirubrobacteraceae bacterium | reverse complement strand
GAGACCGGCGATCTGCCTGTCGGCCAGCTCCAGTCGCCATGCGACCTGATCGGCGTGTTCGAGGAGCACCTTCCCCGCGCGTGTCAGGCGCAGTCCGCCGGGCCCGCGGTCGAGCAGGCGGACGCCGATCTCGGTCTCCAGCAGGGCGACCTGATGGGAGACGGAAGGCTGCGACAACAACAACTTCTCCGCGGCCCGCGAGAAGGACCGCTCGTGCGCGACCGCGCGGAAGGTCAACAGTCGCCGAGGGTCCATAGTCTTTTTCTATCAGACCACAAGAATCAGTATTTGCGCTTATGCAATCTGGGGCGCACTATGGAGACACAACGATGAAAAAGACACCGAAGAGGTCAGTCAAATGCGCGCAACCATCATGCACGGGGCGGGCGACGTCCGGATCGAGAGCGTTCCCGACGCCACCCTCCTCGACCCAACCGATGCCGTCATCCGAGTCACGCGAGCGTCGATCTGCGGCAGCGATCTGTGGCCCTACGCATCGATGGAACCCAGCGAACCCGGCCAGTCGATGGGCCACGAGGCGATCGGCATCGTCGAGGCCATCGGCGCGGACGTGAGGACGATCAAGACCGGCCAGCTGGTGATCATGCCGTCCGCGTTCTCGGACGGAACCTGCGAGTTCCGCCACCAAGCACTTCAAACCGAGTGCGTGCACGCCAGCTTCTTCGGCAACAACGGGATGAACGGCGCACAGGCCGAAGCGCTGCGCATCCCCTACGCCGACGGCACCCTGTATCCAATCGGCACCGGCGAGGACGAGCAGCTGCTGGCCTCGCTGCTGACCCTCTCCGACGTGATGGGCACCGGCCACCACGCGGCGGTCCATGCCCACGTCACGGCGGGCAAGATCGCGGCCGTGGTCGGCGACGGGGCGGTCGGGCTGTGCGCGGTGATCGCCGCCAAACGCCTCGGTGCCGAGCACATCATCATTCTCGGGCGCCACCTCGACCGCACCGACCTCGCCCAAGAGCTCGGGGCCACCGATGTCGTCGCCGAGCGTGGAGAGGAGGCGGTCAGCAGGGTCAAGGAGCTGACCGGCGAACTGGGAGCACACTCGGTGCTGGAGTGCGTCGGCCACCGCCCCTCGATGCAGACCGCGATCGAGATCGCCCGCCCCGGCGGCGCGATCGGACGCGTCGGAGTTCCCCAGGACGACGCGCTTGCCGGCTCGCAGACGGCGTTCTACGCGAACCTGACGATCGGCGGCGGCCCCGCGCCCGCGCGCGCTTACATCGACGAGCTCCTGCCCGACGTATCGGAGGGGCGGATCGACCCGGGACGCGTGCTCGATCGCACCGTCGACCTCGATGGCGTGCCCGACGGGTACCGCGCGATGGCTGACCGTGAAGCGATCAAGGTGATGGTCCGCCCGTAATCGGTTGACCTTCGCCGACCAGGCGCGGCAGACGACGCTGCGCCTCGCACTATGAGATCGCCATCAAGCGGCGATTCTGAAAGGAGAACCCATGCAGATCACCCACAGTTCGATCGAGACCGCCCAGGGCCCGGCGGAGTGGTTTACCGGGAGCGTCTACATCGATACCGTCGCCACCCCGGCCCCGCAGTCTCCGGTGCAGTCCACCAGCGTGCACTTCACCCCAGGTGCGCGAACCGCCTGGCACACCCACCCTCGCGGCCAGACCATCTACGTCACCGAGGGCGTGGGGCGCTGCCAGCGCGAATGCGAGCCCGTCCAGGAGATCCGCCCCGGCGACCGCGTGTTCTTCGAGCCCGGCGAGAACCACTGGCACGGCGCGGCGCCCGACCGGTTCATGACGCATCTGTCGATCGTCCTCAACGACGACGAGGGCAAGAACACCACCTGGGGCAAGCACGTCAGCGACGAACAGTACGACCCCCACCAGCACTGACCCAACCCACCGCCAGGAGACACCAATGCCATCGATCACGATCCCGCAGATCACCCTCAACGACGACACCACCATCCCCCAGCTCGGCTACGGAACGCTTGCGCTGCAACCCGACCGCGAGGTCACCGACGAAAACACGACGCTGGCCGCCCGGACGGTCACCGAGGCGCTCCAGGCCGGTTATCGGCACATCGACTCCGCGCAGGCCTACGGCACCGAACCCGGAGTCGGCAAGGCGATCGCCGACTCCGGAATCCCCCGCGAGGAGATCTACATCACCAGCAAGCTGGCCAACGCCAACCACGCCCCCGACGACGTCAAGCGCTCCTTCGAACAGACGCTGACCTACCTCGGCATCGACCAAATCGACCTGTTCCTCGTCCACTGGCCACTCCCCGCCCTCCACGACGGCGACTACGTCACCACCTGGAAAGCCGTCGCCCAGCTCGTCGCCGACGGTCGCGCCCGCAGCGCCGGCGTCTCGAACTTCCAGCCCGCGCATCTCGAACGGATCATCGCCGAGACCGGGATCACACCCACCGTCAACCAGGTCGAACTGCACCCCTACTTCGCCAACCCCACGGTCCGCGACGCCTGCGCACAGCACGGCATCGCCGTCGAGGCCCACAGCCCGCTCGGCCACAACAACACCGAACTCACCGACCCAACCATCCAGCAGATCGCAGACGCCCACAACAAGTCCCCCGCGCAGATCCTCCTTCGCTGGCACATGCAGCACGGCGTCATCGCAATCCCCAAGTCCGCGCGACCCGAGCGGATGGCCGAGAACCTCGACGTGTTCGACTTCGAACTCGACGCCGGCGAAATGTCCGCCATCGATGCCCTCGACAAGGGCGAGCAGGGCCGCGTCGGCCCGAACCCCGACACATACGAAGGCGTGTGACGACTTGCGCGCTGGCCTCACACGAACCGAGATTGCAGCATCTCACGCCGATAGACGCAAGGTGTCTCCAAGTCCTCCCCGGTGGTGTGAAGACGGTTCGGTCCTCAGCGTCCCCAGACGGAGGTCTCGGACCGCCGAGATCGCAGCTGCTCAATGTCCGGAGCGGGGGCTCTCGCTGCCGGGGAAGCAGGCACTTGCTTGTTCCCTTGAGGGCGCAACCACTTTCGTCGACGCCAGAATACCCAAAAGTGCTCATTTGCAGGACTTCTTAGTGGAGCCAACCGGGATCGAACCGGTGACCTCCTGCTTGCAAAG
>DASXDW010000014.1:0-56699 GCA_036490435.1 Solirubrobacteraceae bacterium | reverse complement strand
GGCCTCGTCGGCCCGGGCGAGCAGGTCACTCACCACGGTGGCGGGGTCCTCGCCGCAGGTGACCCGCTCCAACCCGCTGGTGAGGACGGCGACGTTGACGCCGCAGAGCGCGCGGGCGAGGCCCTGGCAGAGGGGGTCGTCAGGCGGGCGATCCCACGTGCGGGCGATCTCCTCGCCCACGCGTTGCGCCTGTCGGCCGAAGGAGGCCTCGCCGTAGTCGCGGAGCGCGGAGCTGGCCCGTACGATCTCCCAGAAGCCGTGGGTCTCCCCGCCGCCCAAAACGGTCTCGGCGAATCGCTCCCAGAACCCGCGCGTAGGGAACAAGGCGTCGCATGCGCCGAAAAGCTATCAATCGCACCGCAGCGCCGGCGACGGCGTCAGAGACAATCCTCATGTCATGAGCGACACGAAGCTTCTCCTTCTATTACGGCACGCGAAGTCCAGTTGGGATGCCCCCGCGCTCGCCGATCACGATCGCCCACTGGCAGCCCGCGGACGCAGAGCGGCGAAGCTGATCGGTGCGCGCCTTCGCGAAGATCGGACGCCGGTCAGCCTCGTGTTGTGCTCGTCGGCACGGCGAGCGCAGGAGACCGTCGAGCTCGTCGCGCCGCCTGGCCGGATCGAGACGGACAACCGGCTCTACGGCGCCTCGGCCGACGAGCTGCTCCGGCGCGCTCGTCAGGTCGCCGATGACGTCGAGGCGGTGATGCTGGTGGGTCATAACCCAGCCATCCGCGAGCTCGCCATCGAGCTCATCGCAGGCGCCGGCGAGGAGGTGGTCGGCAAGTTCCCGACCGGTGCGCTCGCCACGCTGACCTTCACTGGGCCCTGGCACACCTTGGGGCCACGAGGCACTGAGCTCATCTCGTTTTTGAAGCCGAGAGACCTCGACTGACCGGGCGTGCCCACCCGAGGAACGGAAACAGATCTCGTCGCGCGTGACGGCTTCTCGCATAGGATCTGCCTAGGAGCTGCCTATGCTCCCTCAGCGAGGAACAAACGGGGTTTCACATGCGCAGATGGCTTGTGGCCGCCGTCGTGGTGGTCGGCTGTGCGGGATTGAACGTCGCCGCGGCGGCGGCCTTCGGAGGACGGCAGGCGCCGAGCGTGACCGTCGCCGGGGCGGTGACGACGCCCGCCACGTACTCCGTGGCTCAGCTCGGCTCGCTCCCGCAGACGACGTTCACCGTCACCGCTGGGTCGCGGGCGTCGGCTCTGACGCGTATGTGGCAGTCGTGACTCCGGCCGAGCAGTGGGTGGGGCAGCGGCCGCTGCAGATCTCGCTCAACGAGGACGGGGCCGCGCTAGCCGAGCCGCGGTTGGTCGTCGACGGCGACGTCAAGGGCGGGCGCTACCTGTCAGACCTGGTTGACCTCGTCGTCGGCCACGAGCTCTCGGCCGGCGGTCCGTGGTGGAGGTGACCGAGGGTGATGCCTCACACTGGTCAGGATGCATCCCGACCTGGAGCTCGCCCTTGAGTTGACCGATCTCGCCACCGAGATCGCCCTCCCGCGCTTTCGTGCCCGTGACTTCACGGTCACGATCAAGCCCGACGGCAGTCCGGTGACCGAGGTCGACCAGGCGGTGGAGCGGGCGCTGCGCGAACGCCTCGTGCAGCGCCGCCCCGATCACGCCATTCTGGGCGAGGAATACGGCCCCGGCGGCGACGGGGAGTGGTGCTGGTACCTGGACCCGATCGACGGCACCAGCCGCTTCGTCGACGGGGACCCGAACTGGATGACGTTCGTCGCGCTCGGCCGCGGGGCGGACATCGCCGTCGGCGTCGTCACCGTGCCGGCGCGCGGGGAGCGGTGGTGGGCGGTCCATGGGGAAGGGGCGTTTCGGGACGGCGACACGCTGGCCGTCTCCGGCGTGGCGCGGTTGGCCAACGCGACCGTCAACGACGATTGGCGCGGGACGCTTGAGAACGGTCTCCCCGGGCGCCCGCTCACCGCGGTGGCCGCGCGGGCGCGCCGGATCCGTCCCTGGAACGGCCACGGCTTCCTGGCCGTGGCCGCGGGTGAGGCGGACGTCGCGCTCAGCGGCGGCGGGTACGCCTGGGACTACGCCGCGCCCAAGCTGATCGTCCAAGAGGCCGGCGGCCGCTTCACCGACCTCGCCGGTGAACCCGCGATCGACTCAGGCAACGCGGTGGTCACCAACGGCGTGCTGCACGACGAGGTCCTACAGGTGGTGCGGGCGGCGTAGCGCCGCCGCGGCGTCGCCCGCGAGCGTGCGCAGGATGTCGTGCGCGGGACGAGCCTGGGCGAGGGCATGGCCCTGGCCTGCCCAGAGATTGATGGCGTCGGCATCTCCGGCGGCCCGGGCTGCGGCCCGAAGTGGGCTGGTGAGGTGATGGACCTGGGGGTAGGCGCTGGGCGCGTCGGCGTCATGCTCGTCCATGAACCGGTTGACGATCCCGCGTGCCGTGCGCCCGCTGAAGGCGCGAGTGAGCCGAGTGAGCCCCGGGGCCGCCAGCCGCGCGCGGTGGGGCTCGGAGGTGCCGGCCTCGGGGGTGAGCATGAGCGCGCTGCCCACCTGCACCGCGCTCGCGCCGGCCACGAGCGCGGCGGCGATGCCCGGGCCGTCCATGAGACCGCCGGTCGCGACCACCGGTGGCGCGCCCGGGCCGCGTAGCAGTCGCAGAAGCGTGAGCAGCCCGTATTCCTCATGCGCATCCTCGTCACTGAAATACGCGCGGTGACCTCCGGCCTCGGTGCCCTGGGCCACCACACCATCGGCGCCCGCTTGCCGAGCGAGGACGGCCTCCTCCGGGCTGGTCACGGTGACCCACACGGCGATGTCGCGCTCGTGCAGCGCCGCGACGGCGTCGGGCGCCGGGCAGCCGAAGGTGAACGAGACGACCGGCACAGCCTCGCGCACGACCACGTCGAGCTTGGCGTCGTAGGCGTCGTCGTCGAAGCGCGGCTCGCCCAGGGCCACCTCGTATCGCTCAGCGTCAGCGGCCAGCGTCCGGGCGTAGGCAGCCACGACGCCCTCCGGTGCCTGCGCCTGCGCCGGCGCGGCGCAGAAGAGGTTGACGCCGAAGGGCGCGTCCGACGCGGCGCGCAGCTGCGCGATGTCATCGGCCACCGCCGTCGGGGTCTTGTAGCCGGCGGCCAGGAAGCCGAGGCCGCCGGCCTCGCCCACAGCGGCGGCCAGAGCCGGGGTGGAGGGGCCGCCGGCCATGGGCGCCTGCACGATCGGGATCTTCAGGCTGTGGAGCTCAAACGCCATCGCCTCGCATCGTGCTACGCGGGGGTGCTGCGTGTCCACGACAGGCTTCGTCCGAGTGATAGGAATTTCCTAACACAGGCCGTATCCTTGCGCCGTGGAACTGCGCCAGCTGCGCTATTTCGTGGCCGTGGCCGAGGAGCTTCACTTCGGCCGGGCCGCCGAGCGGCTGCACATCGCCGGCCCCTCGCTCTCGCAGCAGATCAAGGCGCTGGAGCGCAGCGTGGGAGTCGATCTCTTCGTCCGCGACCGGCGCCACGTCCGCCTGACCTCCGCGGGACGCACCCTGCTCCCCGACGCTCGGGAGATCCTCGCACTCGCCGGGGCTGCGCGCCGGCGGCTGGCCAGCGCCTCGGGGCCGGTGCGCCTGGGCTACGTGAGTTGGCTGCCTGACCAGCTCGCGGCCACCGTACGCACGGATCTGCGCATCGACGAGTGGGTGATGCCCAGCCACATCCAGATCGAGCGGGTGCTGGAGGGAACCCTGGACGCGGCGATCGCCTGGGTGCCTCAGTCCGACGACCGCCTCGACGTGCGGCTGCTGTGGCCCGAGCCGCTGCACGCGGTCACGGTGGCGGGTGGAAGGTCCGGGGCGGTCCGGGCCGCCGACGTGCGGGTGCTGGTCGACGCCGATCTCACCTCGTGGGACGCGTGGAACCGGTTCGCGGAGGCGTTCGCGCATGACACCGGCGCCACCGTCATCCACGTCGATGACGGTGGCATCGCCGGGCCGGGGTTCCACGATCGGTGCCTGAGGCTGGGCAAGGCGGTGCTGGAGTCGCCCAAGCGCCACCAGGCGCGCCTGCCCGCCGGGTTGCGCACCGCCGCGGTACGCGACCCGACGCCCGTGTGGTGCTGGTCGCTGGTCACGCGCGCCGACGATGACCGGCCCGCGGTGGCCGACCTGCGGGCCGACGCGGCGTCGCTGACGCGCGTCGCCGGTCTCCACGTCCGCCCGGCCGAGCCATGGTGGACGCCGCCGGCGGACCCGCTGCGCGAGGAGCTGCGCGGCCTACCGCTGCTCAGCGCGGCGGCCTGAGGCTGCCGAGCCGGAGCGACCCATCGCCCGGATCCGCGGACCCGGTTGGCGGATCGGCCTCCTCCTCGGCCGGCTCCGCCGCCACGGAGGGCGTCGGCGCGGGGGGATCGTCCAGGAAGTCCGACGTGGGCACGAAGAACAGCGTCCCCGTGGTTGCCGTGGAGAAGTCCAGGACGCGGTCGGTGGTGCCCGGCGGGCGGCCCACGAACATGTTGATGAGCATCTGCTCGGTCACCCCGGGGTCGGCGGCGTAGCCGATGAAGTAGGTCCCGAACTCCCGGGCACCCACCCGGCCGAAGGGCATGTTGTAGCGCAGGATCTGCTGCTCCTCGCCGTTCTCGTCCTCGATCACGGTGAGGGCGACGTGGGAGTTGGGAGGCTTGACGTCATCGGCCATCTCGATGTCGGAGAGCTTGGTGCGGCCGATGGCCCGCTCCTGGTCCTCGACGCTCATGGCGTCCCAGCTCGTCAGGTCGTGCAGGTACTTCTGGACGATGACGTAGCTGCCCCCGGCGAAGGCTGGGTCCTCGGCGCCGATGAGCGCTGCACCCTGCGCCGCGCCGCCCTCGGGGTTCTCGGTCCCGTCGACGAAGCCGAGAAGGTCGCGCTCATCAAACGAGCGGAAGCCGTGGACCTCGTCGACGGCGTGGGCATGGCCGTCGAGCGCCTCGGTCAGCCGCTGGGCCAGCTCGAAGCACAAATCCAGACGCGCGGCCCGGATGTGAAAGAGCAGGTCGCCCGGCGTGCTCACCGCGACGTAGCGATCGCCGGCGATCTCGGGCAGGACGTGCAGGTGAGCCGGGCGTGGCGGATCGAACAGGCGGTCCCACACCTCAGCGCCGATGCCGGTGACGCACGTCAGCACGGCTTCGGGGACGCGGAAGCCGACCGAGCGGCGCAACCCGTTGACGTCAGCCAGGAAGTCGCGGACGGCGTCCTCGTGGCCATGCTCGACGACGAGCACCAGGAAGATCGCCGCCGAGGTGGGCTGCTCCAGGATCGACTGCGGCTCGGGCGGCGGCATGGCGCCCTCCATTCTCTCTGACGCAGCCGCGCGGGGGGGACCCGGTCGCCGCCGCGGGGTCAGCGAACGGTCGAGCGGCGGCGGACCAGCGAGTCGAGCGTCACCGCGGCGAGGAGGACGATGGCGGTCGCGATGTCCTGACCGGCGGCAGAGATCCCCATGAGGCCCAGGCCGTTGAACACCGCGGCGATGACGATGCCGCCCAGCAGCGAGTGCAGGGGCTTGCCGCGCCCGCCGAACAGGCTCGTGCCGCCGATGACGGCCGCGCCGACGCCGTAGAGCACGAGCTGGCCGCCGTTGATGTCAGTGGCCATCGAGCCGTTGTTGGACTCATAGATGAGCCCCGCGATCCCCGCCGTCACGGCGCACAGGACGAAGGCGGTCGTCTTGATGCGATTGACGTTGATGCCGGCGCGTCGGGCCGCCTCAGGGTTGGCGCCGATGGCATACATGTAGCGCCCGAGCCGGGTCTTGCTCAGGAGCCACGTGTAGAAGACGAGGATGACGGCGACGAAGGGGACCACCCACGGGGTTCCGCCGAAGAAGACGATGCCGTTGCCGCGGTTGGCGTTGCAGATGAGCAGCAGGATGACGCCGCCCACCGCAGAGGCCCCCAGGATGAGTCCGGTGACGCCGAGGGGCGGGGTGCTCAGACCCTGGGCCTGCCGGCGCCGGCGGGCCAACAGCGTCGACCCTGCGAAGAGCGCGAGGGCGACGACGAGGACGATCCAGCCGAGCGCTCTGCTCATGTTGTCCTGCACCAGCTTGTAGACCGGGCTGTTCTCGTCGATCGAGATCACGCCGCCGACTGCGGTCTTGTCGACGTTGGCCAGCTCCAGCATGATCCCGAGGAAGCCGAGATAGCCGCCGAGCGTGACGATGAACGAGGGAAGGTTCAGGCGCGTGATCAACCAGCCCTGCCCGTAGCCGAGCACGCCGCAGGCCGCCAGCCCGCCGATGATGCCCAGCCACCAGGGCAGATTCACCGGTGCGGCGATCAGCTCCGCGATGACGAAGGCCCCGACCCCGGCGGTGTAACCGATGGAGAGGTCGATCTCCGAGATGATGAGCGCGAACATCACCGCGGTCCCGAACATCACGAACGTCGAGGCCTGCTCCAGCAGGTTGACGAGATTGCCAGCGGTCAGGAACTTCGGCTCCTGAATCTGGAAGAAGATGACGATGACGACCAGCCCGATGATGATCGGGAGGGCTCCGCTCTCGCCATTGCGGATCCGCTGACCCCAGGCGCGGAAGTACTCGCCGGTCGTGTTGGCCAGGACCTCCGGCGAGACCGCGGCCAACTGCTGCTCGCTGATCGCGGAGTCGTGTTCCTCCTGGATCGTCGCCGTGGCCGGACCGTTGCCCTCGGCCGGTGTCTCGGTGTTGCCTGCGTCCGCCATCGACTGCTCCTCCCTGCTAGCTCGCGGCTCCGGCGGTGGGCGCACGCCCGGAAGTTCCGCTCGTCATGTAGTCGACGACGCTCGACCTGTCGTATTCAGAGGCCGGCCCCTGCGTCACCAGACTGCCGAGATAGAGGACGGCGATGCGGTCGGCGACCTCGAAGACGTCGTTCATGTTGTGCGACACCAGCATCACCGCGACGCCCCGGTCCGCGAGCGTCCGGATCAGGTCCAGGACCATCCGGGTCTGGGAAACGCCCAGAGCAGCCGTCGGCTCGTCCAGGATGACGAGCTGCGCCTGCGCCATGACTGCCTTGGCCACGGCGACCGATTGGCGCTGGCCGCCCGAGAGCGACGCCACCGGCTGGCGAATCGAGCGAATGGTCCTGACCGAGAGCTCCTTCAGCGTCTGGCGCGCGGCGACCTCCATGGTCGCCTCATCGAGGATTCCGTGGCGAAGCGGCTCATGACCCAGGAACATGTTCGCGACGATGTCCAGGTTGTCGCACAGCGCCAGGTCCTGATAGATCGTCGTGATCCCGAGCGCCTCAGCGTCCTTCGGGCCGTGGAGATGAACCGGTCTGCCCTCCCACACGATCTCGCCGCCATCGGGGGACCACAGACCTGAGATGGTCTTGATCGTCACCGACTTGCCCGCCCCGTTGTCTCCGCACAGGGCGGTGACCTTGCCGGGAGGGATCGTCAGGTCGACGGAGGTCAGCGCGCGGACCGGCCCGAAGCTCTTGCTGAGGCCGCGCAGCTCCAGGAGCGGCGCGTCGCCGTTATGAGAGCTCTCGGTGGGAGTGGAAGTGGTCATGCAGGGATCATGAAGGACGCAGCGCCCGCCCACCGCGAGACCGGGCGGGCGGACGCTGCTGGTGTCCGTAACCCTACTTCAGGAGATGCCGTACTTCTTGCAATCGGCAGTGTAGGCGCCGGTGCACAACTGCTTGGCGGGGACGAAGTTGTCCTTGATCACAGTGTTCTCGATGTTGGACGTCGTGACCCACTGCGGCTTGAGCAGTACAGACGGGACCGCCTTGTTCTCCTTGGTGTCCTGGGTGGTGCCGTTGGCGAGGCTCGCGGGGGGAGTCTTGCCGGCACGCAGGTACATGGCCAAGGCCACCGCCGCCTGCGCCTCGAGGTAGATCGGCTTGTAGACGGTGCCGCACTGGTAACCCGAGATGATGTTCTGCAGGCCCGTCAGGGTCGCGTCCTGACCCGTCGTGGGGAACGTCTGCGGCTTGATGCCGCGGCTCTTCAGGTAGGTGATGATCGGCGCGCCGTTCTCATCGTTGGGGATGAGCGCGGCATTGATGTTGGAGTGCGCCGTGAGCGCCTGCTGGAACGCGGTCTTCGCGGTGGGCGGGTCCCAGGTCCCGGCCGGGTTGATCACGTCGGTGTACTGGCCTGACTTGAACAGTGGCTGCAGGACTCCGTTGTAGTAACCCTGGTAGAACAGGCCGGCGTTGTTGTCAGTCGGATCGCCGCGCATCACCACCACGTTGGGGTGGTTGACGTGCCACGCCTTGGTGCACGCGACGAACCCCTGGCCCATCACCTTGCCGACCTCGACGTTGTTGAACGACACGTAGTAATTGCGGTTGCCGCCGAGGGTCAGGCGGTCATAGTCGATGACCTGCACGCCGTGGGACTTCGCCAGCGTCTCGACGCGGGCGCCGACGCCGGAGTCAGGCGGGTCAATCAAGAGTACGGAGGCACCCTTGGTGATGTCACTCTGCGCGTCGGTCAGGAACGTCTGGTCTGACCCCTGCGCGTTCTGCACGATGCTGTCGCTGCTGGAGAGCCCGGCAGCGGCCATCGCCTTCTTCAGGTAGGGCTCGTCGAACTCGACGTACCGCGTCGAGGTCGTCGTGTCAGGCAGAATCGCGGCCACCGCTCCCTTGCCTGACGATGCGAGGGGCTTGAGTTGCGCCATCGCCGAGAAATCGTTGGTGAACGACGTGGCCGACAATGTCGGCGCAGCAGCGCTACTCGATGTCGCGGCGCTGCTGGATGTGCCCGTCGCCGCCGCAGCCGCACTGGAAGTAGTGCTGCTGGAACTGCTGGAACTCCCGCAGGCGGCCAGCGCCAAACTGGCACCCACAGCGAGCACAGCGGCGACTGCCTTGCCATTCCGCAAGTGCATGAACTCTCCTCCTCCTAGTCTCTGACGGGTGTCCGGACGTCCTGGACAATGCAGCCCAGCGACAGCCGTCACCCGGTGAACTGGCCGGAACCCTACGACCGCCCTCGTAAATGACGCGTTAACACGTGTGAAGATCCGTAAAGGGCACTGTCAGGCGACAAAGCGATATCCGGCGCGAGGCGCTGTGAGGATGAGCGGCTTGCCTTCGTCGGACTCGAGCTTTGAGCGCAGACGGCCGACGTAGACGCGCAGGTACTCGATCTCGGTCTGATAGCTCACGCCCCACACGCGGCGCAGCAACTGGGCGTGGCTGAGAAGCTTGCCCCGATGCGTCACCAGTTCGCGCAACAGCGCGAACTCCGTCGGCGTCAGGTGCACCGTCTCGCCGGCGCGCGTCACCTGCTGACCCGCCAGGTCGATGACAAGGTCTCCGACGGTGATGGGCGCGGGATCGGTCCCAGCGGGATCGGCCAGACGCGTCCGGCGCAGCGTGGCCGAAATGCGGGCGAGGAGCTCCTCCACACTGAACGGTTTTGTCATGTAATCGTCGGCGCCCATGTTCAGGGCTGTCACTTTGTCGTGCTCGCCTCCGCGCGCTGAAACCACGATTACTGCCACATGTGAGCGCTCACGGATTTGACCGCACAGGACGAAGCCGTCGGTCTCAGGGAGCATGAGGTCGAGCAGGACGATGTCGGGCTTCTCGGCGTCCAGCACCGCCAGCGCCCCTTCACCGTCGGTGGCGATGATCGTTTCGAAGCCGCGGACGGCGAGGTTGGAGCGAATGAGGTCGACGATGCTCGGGTCGTCCTCGATCAGCAGCGCGCGTGTCCGCTCGGTCTCAGTGGTCATCGCGCCTCGAGGTGACGGCGAGCGCGGCAAGCACGGCGGGCGCGGGGGTCGTGCCGGGCGCGGCCGGCGACGCCGGAGCGGCCGGACCGGCAAGCAGGTGCGGGTGGGCCACCGGATGGTGGGCGTCGGCGGGCTCGATGGGCAGCAGGATGCGGAACCTCGTCCCCTGCGTGGTTGACACCAACTCGATCGTGCCCCCGTGCGCCTCGACGATGCCGCGGGTGATCGAGAGACCGATGCCGGCGCCGGCGCCCCGCGAGCGATGCCCTCGGGTTGCCTCGAAGGGAGCCTCGGCCAGCTCGGCGGGAAGCCCGAGGCCGTCATCTGAGACCAGGATCTCAACGGCGTCCGTTCGTGCCGGAACCACGGACAGGCTCACGCGCGTCCCTGTCGGGTTGTGGTGGACCGCGTTGGAGAGGAGGTTGAGCAGGACCTGCTCCAGGCGGTCGTGATCGGCGAGGATCGGTGGCAGCTCCTCGCTGCAGCGCACCTCGACGACGCCCGCCTGCTCAGGTGGCAGGCATGAAACGGCTGCATCGGCGACGAGGGCGAGATCGCACCAGTCGAGCGTGAGACGCATCACCCCCGACTCGATCGCGGAGAAGTCCAGGAGGTCCTCGACCAGCCGTCCCAGTCGCGCGGACTCGGCGGCGATCGTTTCCAGGAACCGTCTCTCGGATTTCGCGTCCCAGCGGACGTCGGGCGCCATCAGGCTCGACGCATACCCACGGATTGCGGTCAGCGGGGTGCGCAGCTCGTGGCTGAGCCGGGAGAGGAAGTCGCGCTGAAAGACACGGGAGCGCCGCAGCGCGGCCGCCTCCTGGTGGGCGAGCGCAGACTCTTCGCGCTCCAGTGCGAGACGCAGCGAATGGGCCGCGTCCTCGATCAGCGCGGTCTCCTCCCGTGTCACCACACGCGTGGTCCACCGCGCGAAGAGCACCGCGGTCCCGCCCGGGGCCTGGAACGGAACCACGAGGACCGGCTGATCGGCGTCGTCTCGCAACTCTCGCGCGTTGCCGTCGGCGGGCTCTGGCCGGTCGGCCCGAGCGAGGCGACTGCGCAGATCGGAGGCGCCCAGCGGCGCGTTGCCCGAGGTACCGACCTGGGCACGCCACTCCACCGTGTCGGGGTCGGTCCAGGTGAGCAGCCCCACCTCGTCGGCGCCGAGCCCGCGCATCAATGAGCTCAGTGCGGCCGCGAGGCCCTCGTCGACGGGGACGGGGCCGGCCAGGGTCTCGAGCATCTCGCGGATCGTCTCCAAGACCTGATTGCGCGCGGTGGCCTGGGCCAGGAGCCGATCGCGTTCGACCGCGCTGGAGGCCAGCCCGGCGTACAGCGTCAGCAGGTCGAGCTCGTCGCGTTGCGGCGCCCTGGGCGGCTCGCAAAAGACGGTGATGGCGGCGCAGACATCGTCGGGCCCGATCACCGGGACTGACCACGCGTCGGCCTTGATGACGCGCTCGGCGTCGGTCACGGCTCGACCAACCGATCCACCCGCTTCGCCCACAGGCAGTCGCCGCACCGCCTCGATCTCCGCTGCCGAGAGGCCCAGCGATGCCGCGCAGAGGAGCCAGTCGCCGTCGCGGACGTGGATGCAGACGCGCTCGGTGGCCAGCGCGGCGGCGAGTGCCGAGAGGATCGTGGCCAGGCTGGACGACGGATCCGCCGAGACGAGCCGGTCCGCGAGGCCGTGCAGGCGAGTGAGCTGGCGGCGGGCGCTGAGGTCGACGGACTGTCCGGAGAGCAGCGCGGCGACGTCGTCGGGGTGTGCCGTGGTCGGCTCGACCTCCGCCACCACCCGCCCGTGACGAAGCACGACGATCCGGCCGGCAAACCGGAACATCTGCTCGATGTCGCGCGTGGCCAGGACGATCGTGGTCCCACCCGCGAGCAGGCGGGTGATCAGGGCCTCCACCTGGGCCGACTCCACCAGTCCGAGCGAGGCCGTCGGCTCGTCGAGCAGGAGCAGTCGGGGCCGACGCCCCATCGCGGTCGCGATGGCCAGCAACTGGCGCTGCACCCCGGTGAGCGAGCTGACCATCCGGGTGGTGTCGGGGATCGGGATGTCGAGCTCTCGCAGGATCTCGCCCGCGACCGCATGCATGCGCGAGGGCGATGCGATCAGCCGCCGCGTCTCCCGTCCCAGCATCAGGTTGGCGCCCACATCGAGGTTCTCGCACAGGGCGAGGTCCTGCCAGACCATCGCCACGGCGTCCTCGGCCCGGCCACCGGCTGGGCTGGGGCCGTACACCCAGGCCGAGCCGTCGCTGGGCGCGATGTCCCCGGCGATGCAGCGCAGGAGCGTGGTCTTGCCCGATCCCGGCTCGCCGGTGACCACGACGAGCTCGCCCGGGGCCACCTCGAGATCGATCTGCTCGAGTACAGGCGTGCCGCCGAGGCGGACGCTCAGGCCTCGCGCTCGCACGAGCGGCCGGACGCGGCCGGGGGACGCGACGACGCTCATCTAGGTCGGAACGCGGAGCATCCGACTCCGGTGGTCCGCTCGTACACACACAGCTGTCAGGGCCTCTCTCCTCTGGGCGCGGCCCGTCACATGTTATGCGTCAGGCTCCGCCGCGGCGAAGGGCGGGCGCGTCGTGGGCGGAGCCGAGCATGGCCCCGCCCACTGGACTCAGACCCGGGCTACCAGCGGCTGCCCTCGGTGAACGGGTTGAACGGGCCGTTGTCGCCCGTCAGCTTGTCGGGAAAGAACGTCGTGAACGCGGCGTCGCCGAGGTTGAGCCCGGTCGCCGCGGCCTGGAGACTGGAGGGGAGGGCCGCCGAGTCCCACCTCCCGGTCTCCACGCGATGCTGGAGCGCCTGCACGCCGGCGACCAGTTCGGCCGGGGTGAAGTTGCAGTGCTCCTGGCGCTGCACGAACGCCTGGCGCAGCAGGGCCTTGTCGCCCGCCTCGCGGACCTGGCGCCGGTACCAGTTCTCCTGCTGCACTGGGACCAGCTGGTCGGAGATGGTGTGCAGGTCGAGCTCGGGAACCTGGAGGCGGCCGGTGGGCACCGAGGTCTGCGCCAGCCAGCGGATGGCCTTGTCTGAGGCACGAATGTTGGCTCCGCGCGTCAACGTATTGAGGTCGTCGTGGAGGCTGAGCCCCGCCGCCTGGTAGAGGGCGTGGACCTCGGCGTAGTAGGACGAGTGCGAGACCATCTTGGCGAAGTTCACGCCGACGTCCCAGCCGCCGTTACCGCCTGCCGCCTGCTCGATCTGCTGGCGCCCGGTCTCGACGAAGATCATCACCGGGTTGGCGACGAACTCCATGTCGTACTGCCCCTGCTCCTGTGCGGCGTAGTCATAGACGCCGGGCATCGATTCGCCCGGTGCCCACCCCGCGACGTCCATGAGCGACAGCGCCAGGGCCAGACGGGCGCGGCCCGCCGGAGTCGTCTGCGCCTGGGCGGCCGCGTTGTTGAGGATGGTTGCCGCGGTGACCGCGTCGCCCTGGCTGGTGTAGTTGACGAGCTTGGCGGCGCTGCCGGCCAGCAGCTTGTCCAGCGCGTACTCGCCGTCCAATTGGTAGTTGTTGAGGTTGATGCCGCCTCCAACCAGGCCGCACGTCGTCAGCGCACCGTCAAGGCGCCCGTTGGACTGCTGATCCTCCAGGGCGCTGATGAGGCCGCCCATCGAGGTCCCGAAGGCGAGCACCTGCTTGGGGCGGCCGGGGAGGACGGTCTTCTTGGCCGCCTGGAGCGTCTGGAACTGATCGCTGACCGCGCTGCCCAATGCCCACAGCGAGCCGTTGGGGTCATATCCGGAGCCGGCCAGGGCATAGCCCGCGTTGAGCAGGGCCGCCTCGGTGTTCGGGTCCGGGGCATCCTGGGGGCTGAGCGTGCCGTAGCCATGGCTGTAGAGCAGCAGCGTCCCGTTCCAATTGGACGGCACATCGGCAATCCAGGTGCCACCGTCGGAGGTGGTGCCGGTCGAGTGGGTTGTCGCACCCATGGCCGGTACGGCTGCGGCTAGCACCAGTGCGCACGCCGCTAGGAGCCCAGCGCCGAACCGGCGCACAGATCGTCCGCTCATCGTGTCCTCGCCTCTCTCGCGATCACGGCACGCCGCCGGCGGCGGCGGCCTCTCACGCGGCGCAGCCTAGGTAGTCGCAAGTAGCTTGTCAATACGCTGGGCGAGTGCGTGCGCGGTAGCGGCGGCTCCGACGTTGACCGGAAGCATCAGTCTCGACGGTTACTGTTGGAAGCCATGGAGCGAGCCACGGCTGCGAACCCGGTCAGCTCGCCGGTCGCGGTACCGCGGATCGGGTATCTCATCTACCGCGTGGAGCGGCGCCTGCGGGTGCGCCTGGACGAGGCGGTCGCCAACCACGGCATCACGACGACCGAATACGTAACCCTCAGCGTCCTGCGCGAGCGCGACGGGCTGTCCTGCGCCCAGCTCGCCCGGTGGGCGTTCGTGACGCCGCAGGCGATGAACCTGGTGATCTCGGCGCTCGAGCGACGTGGCCTCATCCGCCGCCGGCCCGACCCGAACCACGGGCGGGTGCTGCGCGCCTCGGTGACCGCCAAGGGCCTGAAGGTGCTCGAGGACTGCGATCGCGACATGGATGCGATCGAGGACGACATGCTTGCCGGCCTCGCGCCCGAGACGCTCGAGACGGTCCGTGAGGCGCTGCGGTCGTGCGCCCACTCCCTTGAGGCCACCCGGCCGCTGCCCCGGCCGCGGCCGATGTCGCGCAAGCGCTCCGGGGCCTGACCCGCTACCTACTGGAAGGCGACAAGGGCCAGGCGCGCCTTCGCCGTCGCGGTGGTCGCGGTGGCGCTCGTGGGGGTGATGCCGGGTGATGCTCCACCGGTGAGGCCACCACCGCCAGTGGGCGAGGGCGTGGACGAGGAGCCCGCGGGCGCCGGCGTGGTGATGGTGGCCGTCACGCCGAGCTGATTGGTCTTGGCGTGGGCCAGCAGCTTGTGGCCGGCGGTGGTGAGCGGGAAGCTGAGGTAGCCGAGCTCACCGGCGCCGAGGGTCTCGGCCTTGGTCCTGGCGACGGTGGTGCGTCCGGCCATGAGCGTCGTCGTCGCATGGCACGGGGTGGTGCCGATGCATTCGGCGAGGACCCCGCCGACCCAGCCGTGCGACACGAACTCGGTGGTGCCGATTAGCTTGAGCTGGGAGGACTGGCCGGCGCTGCGCGCGGGGCTGGGGTTGGCGGTGGTGAACGAGCTGAGCGTGAGCTTGCGGGTCGCCGACGGGCCCGACGTGCTGCGCACCTTGACGTTGACCGAGAGCTGGTGGTTGTGGGCCTTGGCCAGCGCCTTCTGGGCCGCAGTGGTGAGCGTGAAGTAGGCCAGACCGCCGCCCGCGGGGATGAACTCGCGCTTGGTGGTGGCGAACGTCGTCCGGCCCGAGGAGATCGTGGTCGTCACCGCGCACGAGGACATGCCCATGCAGCCGACGGGCACCGCGCCGAGACCACGCCGGGGGGCGAACGCGCTGTTGCCGAAGATCATCACGTGCGCCGGCGTGGGGGTGGCGGGCGAGGTGCCCAGGACCTGGCCGTTGGCGTCCAACGCCTCCACCTCCCAATAGGCGAAGGCGTTCTTGGTCACCACGGGCACGCGCGTAGTCGCGGACATACGCGGCGCTGCGTAGGTGAAGGAGGTGGGGCTCGGGCCCCCGAGCACCTGCCACGCGGCCACCCCGGTGGCGCCGATCCAGCTCGGGGTGAGAGCCGTGCTGCCATCGGGCCCGCCACCGACCTTCAGCGCCGGCGTCGGCGCCGGCGTGGGCGTGGCGTCAACCCCGGTGCCGGTCCCGGCTGCGGCCGTGGCACCGTCCAGATAGTCGCCGTCGATGTTGATCTTGGCGCCGCCGTAGGTCTCGTCGTGGGCGCCCCGGAACTGGTGCAGGCGCTGGTGCGCGGCCCACTCGGCGGCCGGGACGTCGGGATCGGTGGTGGTCTGCTGGTTGTTCCAGTTGGCGATCCAGAGGTCGTCGGGCTCGACGAAGCCGGTCCCGAACTGAGCGACCAGGTCAGAGATCCCCGACGCGTCGCTGGAGTACACGCCCGACCCGTAGCCGCCGGCGTGGAGCTCGGCCGTCCACGCCTGGAGGAATGTGAGCACCGCGTTGGTGTTGGTGCTCGTCCGGTTGTAGGCCTCCATGTCGAAGTAGATGGGGTTGCCGCCGCCCATCCCGATCGCCTGGGCCTGGACGATGGCGTCCTGGGCGGCCGCGGTGCCCTGGGTGGCGGCCTGGGCGGGCGAGATGCCGGCACAGCCGCAGGAGTTGGACGGTGACTGCAGCCCGACGTAGATGGGGATCATGTGCCACCCGGCCAGCGACTCCTGGCTGACCCAGGCGGCCGACAGGTTGGGCTGGGAGCAGGCCGCGTTGGCGCCGCCGATGTAAATGCCGATGCCGCGATAGGGCGACGCGCCCCAGTCAGCCATCGTCGTTGTGCTCGGCGTGCTGCAGGCGTCAAAGCCCGGGCCGGTATAGACCTGGCCCGGTCCGGCGGGCGTCACCGGGGCGGTGGCGCGCGAGCGCGCGGCGGCGTGCATCCGCGAGGCCGCGGCGGCGACCGCCGAGTGTGGTCGCTGCGCGACCGCGGTGCGTACGGCACCCGCCAGCGACGCGACGTCCAGTGCGCGGCGGATCACCGCAGGCCGGCGGTTCCACGTCGCGGTGACGAGGACCCGGTGCGCCCGGTCAACGATCTGCGCCTCGGCGCCGCGACCGGCCGCGCCGGTGGCGGTGGAGGCGGGGAGGACCTGCGAGGCCCGCGACCCCAGCGGCTGGATGAGGATCGCCTCGGTGCGGCCCGCCGGTTGGCCCGCGCAGCTCTGCTGTGCGGACGGGTGCCCTAGGTACACCGCGTGGCGGTTGAAGCGCACGCAGGTGGCGGGGGCGGTACCCAGCCGGTACACGGGCCAGTTTGCGGGGACTGAGACCCGGTAGCCGTGGAAGGTGACCGCCTTGGTGGCGGGCGCCGCCTGGGAGGTCGCCGGGATCAGCGCGAGGACGATCAGAGTGCCCAGCATCGACGCGATCCACGCGGCGGAGCGGGTTCTGGGTCGGCGCGAAGTTGAGGGCATGAGGCAGGCGGGCGCGCCCCATCCTCGCTCAGGGCACGCTCCGGATAATGGCGCGTGAGCGTCCAAGCGTTGCAAATCGGCGCCCGGTACGCCGGGCGATGGGACCGGGACGCCGCTGCCTGAGCTGGGTCTCAGGGGCTTGATGACGCTTACAACAGCATGTCGAGACAAAGGTTGCGCCGCTCCGAGGGACAGGTTTTGCGTAGGCTCGGCATCGGTGGAGTCATTCGCCTCCGACAATTACGCAAGCGCTCACCCAGACGTCCTGGCCGCGATGGCGCGGGCCAACGAGGGTCACGCGGTGTCCTACGGGGCCGATCCGTGGACCGCGCGGGCGCTGGAGATCCTGTGCAGCCACTTCGGCGAGCGAGCCCAGTCGCTGCTGGTCTTCAACGGCTCGGGCGCCAACGTCGTGTCGATCCGCGCCGTGTGCCGGCCCTGGGAGGCGGTCATCTGCGCCGAGACCGCGCACGTCAACGTCGATGAGGGCGGCGCGCCTGAACGCATTGCCGGGGTCAAGCTCCTCACCGTCCCCACGCCCGACGGCAAGCTCACCCCCGACGACGTTCGCGCGCGCGTGCAACGCGTGGGCGACGAGCACGCCGTACAGGCCCGGCTGGTGACGATCACGCAGAGCACCGAGTACGGCACTCGCTACTCCCCGGAGGAGACCCGCGCGCTGGCCGACACCGCCCACGAGCTGGGACTCGTCCTGCATATGGATGGCTCGCGCCTGTCCAACGCCGCCGCGGGGTTGGGCTGCGCGCTGGCGGAACTGACCACCGACGTGGGGGTGGACGTCCTCAGCCTGGGCGGCACCAAGAACGGGATGGTCCTGGGCGAGGCGGTGGTGTTCCTTGACCCCGGGCTGGCCGGCGGCGCCAAGTACCTGCGCAAGCAGACGCTGCAGCTGGCCTCCAAGGGCCGGTTCTTGGCCGCCCAGTTCGAGGCCATGTTCGGGAGCGACCTGTGGCGGCGCAACGCCGCTCACGCCAACGCGATGGCGGCCCGGCTGGCCGAGCGGTTGGGGGAGATCCCCGGAGTGACGATCACCCAGCAGGTCCAGGCCAACGGTGTGTTCGCGGTCATGCCGCTGCAAGCCGCCGATGCGGTGCGGGCGCGGTGGCCCTTCTACACGTGGGACGAGACCAAGCGCGAGGAGCGGCTCATGTGCTCCTGGGACACGAACGCCGAAGAGGTCGACGCGTTCGCCGACGCTCTGGCCGAAGCGTGCGGGGCGGTGCGGGCCTAGCCGCAAGGTGGGCGCGGCGCTCTGGCGAACGGGCGCTCTGGCGAAAGGGCGCTCTGGCGAAAGGGCGCTCTGGCGAAACTGCACACGCGGGCGGTTCTGTTGAGGCGCGGGGCGCGTGGAGCCAGCATGGCGGGCAGAAGTGCACACACACGGGCTCGGCCGACGTCGTGTGTGCAGATTGGCCAGGCGGGACGTTGGTCGACAGCACAGAGCGCACGGCCCCGGTCCTCGCGACCGCGCGCTCGCGATAAGAGACTGCGCGGGGGAGGGGCTCAGGCGGCCTGGCGCGCCGGGACCAGCTCGGGACCGCATTCGCGCAGGTCCTTGGCCAGACGGGCGGCGGTGATCTCGGTCCAGCGGCCGCTCTCGACGAGCGCGGCGCACAGCTCCTCGACGCCGCCGAGGGCCTCGACGGCGGCCGGATCCTCGATCAGGTCGGCGGCGAAGATGAGGGTGTCCGCGGCATCGCGGATGCGGTCCTGCTCGTCGCCCAGCAGCTTGCTGGGCCCCAGCTCGTTCAGGGTATGCATCACGCGGCCGTAGGCCTGGGTTCGTTCGGGGCTCATCGCGGGCTCCACTCGGGAGACGGGGTCAGATATTTGTCCAAGATGTCGGCAAAACGACGCGCGAGCTTTAGCCGAATGTCTAGAGATTTAAGAGATCCAGAGATTCGCTTGACCATAGCTACCCGTTGAGATAGCGCGGATAACCGCCCGCAAGTGTGCGACCGGTCACGGGGCGCGGTCGCGGGTGCGCGAGCGGGTCTCAGCCGCGCTGGGCGGCGGCGAAGCGGTTCTCGATGCGCCCGATCCCATCGATCTCCACCACGGCCACGTCACCGTCCCCCATGAGCAGCTTGGGGTCGCGCCTGAAGCCGACGCCCGCCGGCGTTCCGGTGAGGATGATGTCCCCGGGCTTGAGCGTAGTGAACTCGGAGATGAAGCTGATCAGCGCGGGGATGGGGAAGATCAAGAGATCGGTGGTGGCCTCCTGCACGACCTCGCCGTTGACGAGCGTGCGCAGCGACAGCCCCGCGGGGTCGCCGGCCTCGTCGGGCGTCACCAGCGCCGGCCCCAGCGGCGTGGAGGCCTCCCACGCCTTGCCCTGTAGCCACTGGTGCGTCTTGTACTGGTAGTCGCGCATCGTCACGTCGTTGGCGACGGTGTAGCCGGCGACGTAGTCGAGCGCTCGGTCAGGGCTGACCCGGCGCGCGGCGGCGCCGATGATCACCGCCAGCTCGCCCTCGTAGTCGATCGCCTCTGACTCCGGCGGGCAGGCGATCGTGTCGTAGGCGCCGGTGAGCGAGTTGGCGAACTTCGTGAAGAGCACCGGGTAATCGGAGTCCTCGCGCTGGGTCTCCTCGATGTGGGCCTTGTAGTTGAGCCCGACGCAGATGACCTTCTCCGGGCGCGGGATCACCGGCCGGATCGTTGCCTCGCTCAGCGAGAAGGCCGCGTCGTGATCGAGCGGCGGGTCGCGCAGCAGGTCAGTGGGGGTCTGGGCGCCGAGCTCGGCGACGTCGGTGAGCGGGACGGCGGTCTGGTCGTCGATCGCCACCGCGTACGGCTGTCCGTCGTGCAGGACCGAGGCAAAGCGCATCGGCGGGCCCTTTCGTCCGAGGGGAGGAAACGGCCATTGTGAGGGCTCGGCGTTACTTGTGGCCGTGTGCCCTGGCGAAGGGGGACTCGAGCAGGTTGAAGCTGGGTCCTGTGACCTTGTCGACCCAGTTACGGGCCAGCTCGGCCGCGCGCTCGGGCCAGAAGACGCCGGTGGGCGGAGCGCCCTTGACACACTCGCCGCCGCTGCCGCCCGGGTTGGAGAACCAGAGCAGGCCGTCGGTTCCGGCGTAGGCGGTCTGCTGGGCCACGTCGCCCGACAGCGACAACGGGCCGAGGCCACGACCGGGCGGGTTGCAGAGCACCTCGTTGCCGTGGCCGACACGACGCTTGGGTACGAGCGGGCCCTTGCCGTTGGAGCCCGTGTTGACCACGAAGTGGGCGCCGCCGGTCAGGCGGGAGATCTCCTGGCCATAGTGGATCTCGGAGGTTGTCCAGTCAAAGTGGGTCGAGTTCAGGAAGAACCCCTGGGCCTGAGCCACGCCGGACGCGCGCAGCCACTTGGCCATCTGGGTGTAGTGGACCGCGTCGGCGGCGCCGGCGTCAAGGTAGACGACCACGTGCGGGTCGGCCTCCAGCGCCGAGACCGCGTACTTGAGCTCAGCCTCGCGCATGGCCAGCTGCTGGTGGTTGAGGCACGGGGCCGTGATGAGGGAGTCGAACTCGAGGAAGAACACGGCGTGGAAGTTGCCGATGCCCTCGGCCACCTGGTGCATGAAGTCCTCATAGCGGGCGGCTATCGCCGGGGTCGCGGTGTAGCCGCAGTGGTCGTGGACCAGCGTGTAGGTCGAGAGCATCACGGTGGTCCCGGGCTGCTGCACCTGGGTGCCCTCGAGGTAATGCGAGACCTGGCCGGACACGTTGCCCCCCATGTTCCACATGTAGAAGCGATGGGCGCCGGGCTCGGAGGAGAGGATGCCCAGAAGCGACGCCATGGCCGGGTTGGAGCGGCGGTACTGGGCCTGGGCCTTGGCCGCGCCGCTGTTGGGATCGACGTAGAACTTGGTCCCGGCGATGACGTTGGCGTTGGACGGATCAGCAACGCCGAGGGGGTTGGTGGCGTCGCGCGGCGCGAGCGGGTCGTCGTGGAGGATCGTGATCAGCGAGTTGTGATTGGGACCCAGGCTCTCGGGCCACGCGCTGTAGAGGTAGGCCAGCGCCTTGACCGGCGTCGCGTTCATGCCCCGGTCGATGATCGGGACATCGAAGGTGTAGGAGCTCTGGCCGGGCGCGAGGACGATGTAGTGGTTGTTGATCGTGTCGAAGTCGATCCCGGGTTGCGCGTCCTGGCGCTTGACCCCGTACCCGACGTGCTCCTCGCCGCTCAGATCGCCGGTCCGCTGGATGGTGATGGTCAGGTAGCCCTGGTTCTCGTGCGCCGTGTACGCGGGCTGGTCGAGCTGCACGGTGCCGGGGCTCGAGCCATCATGGGTAACGGCAGCGTGGGCGGCGGTGGGGACGAGGAGGGCCAGCCACAGGCCGGCGAGGGCGAAAAGGGTGGATCGGCGCGAAAAGATTCTCATGGCTCCGGACTCAGCGGCAAGGACGGGTCTCGGAATGGAAATCGGCAGCCGACGCGAACGTTTGATTGCCTGTGCGTCGAAATCGACATTCGAACGGTTTTTTGGTCATTTCCGTGACAACAGGCAGCCAATGCGGATAGCCGTGGTCGGTGGCGGGATCCTGGGGCTGGCCACCGCTCGGCTGCTCGCGATCTCCCGTCCCGAGGACCAGGTCCTGGTGCTCGAGAAGGAGAGCGGGCTCGCGCGTCACCAGACTGGCCACAACAGCGGCGTGGTCCACGCCGGCCTCTACTACACGCCCGGATCGCTGAAGGCGCGGCTGTGCACGCGCGGGCGCGGGCTGATGAAGGAGTTCTGCGCCGAGAAGGGCGTGGCCTACGACGAGCGCGGCAAGGTGGTGGTCGCGACGCGGCCCGACGAGGTGGAACCGCTGCGCCGCCTGCACGAGCGTGCCACCACCAATGGCGTTCCCGGCCTGCGGTGGCTGGACGGGTCTGAGCTGGCCGAGGTCGAGCCGCACGTCGCCGGGGTGGCTGGGCTGCACTCGCCTCACACCGCGATCGTGGACTTCGTGGCCGTGGCCGACGCGATGGCCGACGATGTCCGCGCCGCGGGAGGTGAGATCCGCACGGGCACGCCGGTGGCGCGTGTGAGCCGCTCCGGCTCGCGGCCGAGGGTCGAGCTGCCCGCGGGGGAGATCCTGGAGGCCGACAGCGTGATCGTCTGCGCCGGCCTGCAGTCCGATCGGCTGGCGCGCGCCTCCGGCGAGGACGCCGAGCCGCGGATCGTGCCGTTCCGCGGCGAGTACTACGCCCTGGCGCCCGGGCGCACCCATCTGGTCAGGGGGCTGATCTATCCGGTGCCCGACCCGACCCTGCCGTTCCTGGGCGTCCACCTGCACCGCAGGTTCGATGGGTCGGTGTGGGTCGGTCCCAACGCCGTGCTCGCCACCGCCCTGGAGGGATATCGCCGCAGCTCGTTCAACTTCAGGGAGCTGGCCGAGACCCTCGCCTGGCCCGGCACGGGGCGGATGATGCTCCGCCACTGGAAGGCGGGGCTGGGGGAGCTGTATCGCTCTGCGGTCAAGCGCGCCTTCGTCTCAGAGCTCCAGCGCTACGTGCCCGAGCTGGCGGTCAACGACGTCATCCCTGCGCCGGCGGGCGTGCGCGCCCAGGCAGTCGACCGCGACGGCTCGCTCGTCGACGACTTCCGCCTGGGCGTCAGCGACCACGTCGTGTGGGTGCGCAACGCGCCCTCGCCGGCCGCTACGTCGTCGCTGGCCATCGCCGAGGAGCTGGTGAGCCGCCTGAGCTGAGCGGTCGGCGGCTTTTGCCGTTCGGCCCCGTGGGGTATCCCTACAGCGGAGATGACGATCGTCGCGCTGTCCGCTGCCTATGGGGCCGCCGGGAGCCAGATCGGCCCCGGCCTGGCGCAGCGCCTCGGCGTCCCGTTCATCGACCGGGGGATCGCGCTGGCGGTGGCCGAGCGGCTCGACATCTCCGTCGCCGACGCCCTGGCCCACGAGGAGCCCAGCGGCAAGGGTCTGCTGGAGCGGTTGCTGTCAGGGTTCCTCGGCGCTGACCCGGGTGCGCCCGCGCCGCTGCCGTCAGACACCGTCACCCCCGAGGACTTTCATCGCGCGTCACAGGAGGCGCTGCTCGCCCAGGCGGCCACGGGGCGTGGCGTCATCCTCGGGCGAGGGGCGTCGGCGGCGCTACGTAACGACACGCGCGTGCTCCGGGTACGGCTCACCGGCCCGGTGGAGCGCCGCATCGAGCACGCCATGCGCGTACGCGATCTCGACCGCGACACCGCCGAACGGACCGTGCGGGCGCTGGACCGCACGCATGCCGACTACCTGCGCCAGTTCTATGACGTGGACATCCTGGACCCCTCGCTCTACCACCTGGCGATCGACGCCACCGCCTTCGACGCTGACCTGTGCATCGAGCTCATCGCGACCGCCGCGGAGGCTCTGTCTGACGGGTAGGGCCCGAACAACCGTATGTGCGGTCCGAATACTGACTGGTGCGAGGATCAGGGTGCGCGCAGATGGCCCGGAATGGGTAGGTGAGCGCAGCGTGGGGGAGTGATCTCCATCGAGGGAGGAACACATCATGCATCGTCGAGGCCGGCGTCGGTGGGTTCGGGCGCACGGGTTCACCCCTGCAGTGCGACGGGATGAACGTGAGGCGCCAAAACGCCCGAGTCTGGGTACTGGGCGGGGTCTGGGACTGCGCCGTGGCCGACTGCCGCGGTCGCTTCTGGACTGACGTCGACGCCTGAACGGACGCCCCTCGGACACCCGGGCACGTGTTGCGCCGGAGCCGTTGCTTTACTTCAACGGTATTGCGACTAATCAACGAATCGTGAGTGGGCAGAGTCATTCCCACTCACGGCCCGGTTCGTGTCAAAGTACGGCTCCCCCTGCAGGGCCATGTCGAGAAGCTCGGAGGAAGCCATGACCGGAGTGCCCCGACGCGTGCGAGTGGTAGAGGCATTCCCTGAGATCGTCGAGCACCTCGATCCCGATCAGCAAGAACTGGCTCGCCGCCAGCTCGTCGCCGACCTGATCGTCGCGAAGACCGGCAGCTGGATGCCGGAGGTGCCGACCAATGTCCCGGGCCATCTGGGCCTGCTCGTGCTCGATGGGCTGCTCAGCCGCGACGTCATCCTCGACAAGCCGCTGGCCACCGAGCTCGTCGGCCAAGGCGATCTCCTGCGCCCCTCAGACCGTGACGGCGAGGACGCGCCGGTCCCATTCGGGGTGTCGTGGACGGTGCTGGAGCCCGCGCGCCTCGCCGTGCTCGACCCCGTGTTCGCCCGGGCGCTGGGTCAATGGCCCTCGGCGATGGCGACAGTGCTGCGCGGCGCCAGCAACCGCGCGCACTCGCTGGCGATCACGCTGGCGGTGTCCAATCTGCGCCGCGTCGACGTGCGGCTGCTCATGCTGCTCTGGTACCTGGCCGAGCGCTGGGGGCGCGTCACCCCCGACGGGGTGATCGTGCCGCTGCGCCTCACCCACGAGACGCTGGCGCGCCTGGTCGGCGCCCAACGACCCTCCGTGACGACCGCGATCCGCCAGCTCGAGGACGAGGGACGCCTGCAGCGCACCCCCGACCGGCTGTGGCTGTTGTGTGGCGATCCGCCGGAGCGGATGGCACACGAGGCCGCCGCGGCGTCCCTCGGTCACTGACCATGTGATGGGCAAGAGCAGCGCGGCCGGCGCCGATGAGGTCAGCGTCGTGGTCGCCGACGACCATCCGCTCTTCCTGAGCGCGCTCAAGCGCACGGTCGAGAGCAACGCCATGCTGAGGCTGCTCGGCGGCGCCGCCGACGGGCAGGGGGCGCTGGACATGATCCGGCGTAACCGCCCTGACGTCGCGGTCCTGGACATGCGGATGCCCAAGCTCGATGGCCGCGAGGTGCTGCGGCGCCTGAGCGAAGAGCACGCGGTCACTCGAGTGCTCTTCATCTCCGAGTACATCGGCGGCGAGATCGTGCTCCAGGCACTCACGGCCGGCGCGGCGGGCTACCTGCCCAAGTCCTCCACGCCCGAGGAGATCTGCGACGCGATCGTCAGGATCTCCCGGGGCGAGTCGGTCCTGCCGGCCGAGATCGGAACCGAACTCGCGGGGACGCTGCGCGACCGCGGCCATGTCGGCCACCATCTGACCCCGCGCGAGCTCAGCGTTCTGGAGCTGATCGCCGACGGGGAGTCGGCCAACATGATCGCCGAGGGCCTGGAACTCGCCGTCCCCACGGTCAAGAGCCACATCCAGAACCTCTACGCCAAGCTCGGCGTCAACGACCGCGGCGCCGCGGTCGCGGAGGCGATGCGCCGCGGGCTGATCAGCTGACGCGGCGGGTCACGCGGCGCTCTTGGAGCGCGCGGTGGCGGCTCGGCTGCGCGGCGCGGTGGTGCGCGAAGGCGTGCTGCGCGAGCTCGTGCTGCGGGAGCTCGTGTTGCGCGCGCGGCTGGTGGTCCGGCGGCTGCTCGAGCGGCTCGCTGTTCGCCGGCGCGACCGGCCGCTCGTCGCACGCTGGTCGCGCGGGATCTCGGCCCGAACCACGTCCTTGACCAGTCGCGGAAGCTCGGCCGTCAGGTACTTGGCCATCCGTTCCTCGTCGCGGCGGATCGACTTGGCGAGCTTCGCCGTGTCGGAGTCGCCTACTTCAGTGGCCAGCGTCTCGATGCGGAGGTAGAGAGCGATCTCCACCTGCTCCTCGCGCAGTTGCTCCTGCGCATTGTGGACGTGGGTGTCCGCCTGCTGGCTCACGAGCGCCCGCGCCGCTGCGAGCTGGCCCTTCACCGCGGCCTTGGCCTTACCGGCTGCCGAGCCGACTGCCTTGGGTGCGGCGGGGATCGACGGTCCGATGGTCGGATCGCCGCCGAGCGCCTTGATCCGGCGGGCGACGGTGCGCTTGTGCTCGCGCGTCTCCTTGAGGTGCTGCTGCAGACGCTTCTTGTAGGACGCCTTCTCGGTCAGGCCGATGTGGGCGCCGAGAGCGGCCTCGAGCTCCGATTCCTTGGTGTGCGCCTCGCCGAGCCACTGCACCAGCTTGGCGTCGCGCTCGTTGAGTTTCTTGGGCTTGGCTGCCATTGTCGTGTGCGCTCCTTAACTTGGTGTCCCGCTTTGGCTTCCCCGGTTGGGCCCGGCGAAACGATGGTGCGGACAGACGCTCAGATCCGCCGCTGAACGTGAGGTGTGGGTGCGACCTGGACGCCCTCGGAAAACTTTTTACGCGATAGTTGATTGGTTCCTACGGGGACGGGGTAGAGAGCCATCGGCCTGTTAGCCAGTTAGGCCCTCTCCTCCCTCGGGACTGCGGGCGAGTACGGCGTCGGCGGCACCATCGCCTACTCGCCCGCGATCCCCGATCAAATGTGGTCGCAGCGCCGTCACGCAGCGCGTCGTGGCACGAGGTGCACCGGGCACAGCGGTCCGTCGGGCGCCTCGGCGCAGCGGTCCGTCGGGCGCGTCGGCGCAGCGGTCAGCGAACGGTGGTGCCGCCCGCGGTGGGCGCGGCGGCCGGCACGACAGGGTGGGCGCTGTGGGGCTTGGAGGCGGGGGCGGCCAGCGCGATGCACACGGCGCAGACCATCACCACGGCAACGGCCCACATCACGCGGGTGAAGAGGCGGTTGATCCGCCGCCAATCGGCAAACAACAGTGGATTCATGACTGATTCGCGTTTTCAGGTACCCCGGCCGGTGGTGCGGACACACTGTCCGGTCGCGGGGGGCGTTTTGAGGACGGTCAGTGGCTACCCCAGCCGCGATCGCGCCAATCGGACCGAACGGAAGGTCAGATTTGTGACATCACGCACGACGTGTGTCTCTGTGCGCTGTCCTCACACTCCGGCCGTCTACATCTCCTCAATGGGGGTAGCCATATAACTGAGCCGCCCCGACAGGTGCGTGGTGCGGTACGTAGTCGGTCTAGACGACAGTCGATCGCGAAGCGGTCTTCTCGGCGGGCCCGCAGTCAAACTGACGCCCAACGAAGGAGAACCCCGTGCGTACGCAATTGATGCCGGAGCTTCGACGTCCCAACGACCATGCCCTCGACACCGACGAGCTGATGGCGCGTTGGCACGACGACGGCGACCGCAGCGCCCGGGAGGAGTTGTTCGAGCGCTTCCGGCCCCTGGCCCGCAAGCTTGCCTCTCGCTACAGCAACCCCCACGAGCCAATCGAGGATCTCGTGCAGGTGGCCGCAATGGGTCTGCTCGGCGCCATCGACCGCTTTGACGCGGATCGGGGCGTCCGCTTCCCGGCGTTCGCCATCCCCACGATCCTCGGCGAGCTCAAGCGCTACTTCCGCAACACCGGGTGGTCGGTCCACGTTCCGCGCGGAGCACAGGAGCTGGCATTGCGCGTAGATCGCGCGGTGCGTCAGATCGAGGCCCGCCAAGGTCACCGTCCGACCGTCTCAGAGCTGGCCCAGTACCTTGAGCTCGCGCAGGAGGACGTGCTTGTCGGCCTGGATGCCGGCACCGCGCACTACTCGGTGTCACTCGACGCGCCCGTCTCATCCGGCGACGACGACGAGCAGCCCGACACACTCGGCGACAGCCTGGGCGGCGTGGACGAGAGCTACGGCCTGGTCGAGGCCACCCATTCGCTGGCCTCCGCGCTCGAGCGCCTGCCCCATCTCGAGCGCCAGGCGCTGACGCTGCGCCTCGAGCGTGATCTCAAGCAGACGGAGATCGCTCACGAGCTGGGCTGCTCGCAGATGCAGGTGTCCCGGCTGCTGCGCCGGGCAGCGTCGCGGCTGCACGACATGACTGACCCGGCTCTGGACGGCGACGGGGGCGATGCTGCGCCGTCAGCCTCCGGTGAGCAGCGTCAGCTCGCGTAGCAGCGAATCCATCCCGGCGATCCCGTGGAAGCGGCGCTGACGTCCAGCGCCGCCCCCGTGCTCGATGAGCCGGGGCAGCCGCTCGAGCTCGTCGGCGCAGCCGAGCTCGCCGGCGTAGGGGCGGGCGACCGTCAGCGCCTCCGCGAGCAGTTCGTCGACCGGCCGCAGCGCGCCTTCGGCATCGGGCAGCCGCGCACCGGTGCCGAATCGCGCGGCGCGGAACATCCCCTCCTCGATCAGTTCAGGAGCCGGTTCGCGCGCGCGCTGCTCGAGGGCGCCTCGAGCGAGGCAGTGCGTCAGGGCGACGACCGCGCCGGCGTCCTGCAACGAGGCCTGGGCGTCGAGCGCGCGGACCTCGACGGTGCCCAGGCGGGGGTGCGGACGCAGCTTCCACCAGAACCATGTGTAGTCCTCGACGTCCGCCGCGCGGGAGAGACGGTCGGCCATCGCACAGAAATCATCGAAGTCGCGCAGCGCGCGAGGCGTCCCCGAGCGAGGCCACGCCCGAAGGCTCAATTCGCGCGCCGAGGCCAGACCCGTGTCGCGGCCGTGGCGAAACGGTGAGTTGGCGGCAAGCGCCTGGAGCAGCGGCAGGTGGCCCCGCAGATGGTTGAACGTGCGGATCGCGGTCTCCGCGTCGGGCATGCCGATGTGCACGTGCAGACCGCCGACCGGCGTCACCGCCGCGTCCCCGAGCAGGTACTGGATGCGCTCATAGCGATCCTTGTCGGTGATCTCGGCCTCACCCTCGGCCGCCGCGGGATGCGTGCCCGAGCCGAGGAGACCCGCGCCGGTGTCGCGCACCGCCTGGCGCATCGCCGCGAGCGCATCGACCGCCTCACCCGCCGACGTGTGGACCTCGGTGATCAGTTCGACCTGGCAGGCGTGGAGCTCTGGTGCAACCTCGCCGTTCACCGCGGCGACCCGGTCGAGCACTGCGGCTGAGGCGTTGGCCTGACGCCCGGTCATGGGGTCGACGAGGAACAACTCCTCCTCGACGCCGATCGAGAACGGCCGCCCCGAGCCGAATCGCTGCCCGGTGTCCTCGGACTCCGTCACGGGGGCGCAGCTACCCGGCGCCCCCGCGGCAAAACGCGGGTCAGCCCGTGGGCTCGGCTTCCGGCACGCCGATCGAAAGCTCGGCGCCCGGCTCCAGTGCCACGGGGCGATCGGCCGTAGAGTCGGCAGGGCGCCGGCAGACGCGGTGCAGCAGGATAAGCGTGCCCGCGTAGATGAGGATGTCGCCGATGCTCAGCACGTTGGGGAACGGCCCCGGCCACGGGATCACGTCGCCGAACCACAGCAGGTGTGGGTGGGCCAGCGGCGCGGAGTTCTGAAATCCGCCAGGCAGATGGAGGCCGGCGAGGCGCTCGGCCGTTCGGGAGGCCGCCATCTGACCGGCGTTGATGGTGATGACCAGCGCGTTGAGGAACGCGCCGAGGCCGATCACCCTGACGCCGGGCAGCCGGCGGTTGCACCACAAGAACACGCCGATGAGCACGTAGGTGGCGATGTGGACCGCCTTGTGCAGCCCCTCGTGGCCGTCGGGGGCGACCGTTGTGATGAGCACCTGGATGGCCAGAGCCACCATCGGCACCCAGGTCCCGCGCAGGCGGATCGACGCCAGGCGGCCAACGTGCCCGCCGGTGAGCGGGACCGACGCCAGACACAGCAGGGCGAAGACGATGAGGATCATGCCGCCTGTCCGATCGCCCGCGCCGAGACTGCAGTGGTCACCGGCTCCACGCCCGAGGTGCTGCGGAAGTCCAGCAGCCAGCGGGTGGCGTCCTGGCTGGCGAGCGGGTGGCTGATCGCGTAGCCCTGGGCGGCGTCGCAGCCCAGCGCCTCGAGCTCGGGCAGCATCGACCAGTCCTCGACCCCCTCGGCGACCGCGCGCAGCCCGAGGTGGTGAGCGAGGTCGATGGTGGAGTTGACGATGACCTTCTCGCTGGAGCCGGCCGACATGCGGCTGACGAACGAGCGGTCGATCTTGACCTCGGAGACGGGAAGGTCGGCCAGGTAGGCCAGCGAGGAGTAGCCCGTGCCGAAGTCGTCGATGGAGATCTCGCAGCCGAGCGCCTCGAGTTCGCGCAGCACGGTCCGCGCCGTCACCGGGTCAGACATCAGCGCGGTCTCGGTCACCTCGAGCTTGAGGCGCTGGGGGGCGACGCCGGTGCGGCGCAGGGCGGCCACCACCTGCTGGGTAAAGGTCTGGTCCACCAGGACCTGTGCGGAGATGTTGACCGCGACCGCGATCTCCAGGCCCATGGCGTGCCATTCGGCGACCTGCAGCAACGCGACCTCCATGACCCGCTGCGTGAGCGGCTTGATCAGGTTGGTCGCCTCGGCCATGCGCACGAACGAGCTGGGCGGCAGCACGCCGAGGCGGGGGTGGTCCCAGCGCACGAGCGCCTCAACCGCGAGCACCTCGCGGGTGCGCAGGTCCAGCTCGGGCTGGTACCAGAGGACGATCTCCTCGCTGGCCACGGCGGTGCGCAGCTCGGCGGTCAGGGCCAGCTTGGCCGGGCTGTGGTGATCATGGCGCTCGTCGTAGAGGGCCACGTCAGAGCGGGTCTCCTTGGCGCGGTACATGGCGACGTCCGCCTTCTGCAACAGCGTTTCGACGCCGTGGCCGTGCTCGGGGAACAGCGCGATGCCGACGCTGGCCTGCACGTCGACGACCATCTCCTCGAGCTCGAACGGGTCGCGTAGGGCCCCCGCGATGCGATGGGCCAGGGCCGTCGCCTCCTGGCGGTCGGCTCCGGGGCTGATGACCGCGAACTCATCGCCACCGAGGCGGGCGATCTGGCCGACGCCGGCGATCACGTCTTTGAAGCGCTGGGCCACCTGGACCAGGAGGAGGTCGCCGTAGCGATGGCCGAGGGTGTCGTTGACCTCCTTGAAGCGATCGAGATCCATGAGCAGGACCGCTGCCGGGATGGTCGCGTCCTCGATGGCGCCCGTGATCGTCTCGTGGAAGGCGGTGCGGTTGGGCAGACCGGTGAGGGAATCGTGGCGCGCCTCGTGTTCGGACCGAGCGCTCTGGTGGACCGAGTTGTACATGGCCAGGACGGGGGCCAGGCAGAGCGGGACGATGACGACGGTGTAGGCGGCCGCGGCCAGCACGATCGGCGCAACCAGCAACACCACTCCGCCGGTGATCATCACGAAGCTGACGCTGCCGCGGAAATAGCGGACGACCGGGACGTTCTGGTAGGTCGCCACCGCCGAGCCCACGACGAAGGCGTTGACGAGGAAGAACGCGGTCGCGCCCAGGAGCATCGCGGGCAACTGGCGGCTCTGGAATGGGTGCAGGACGTCGAGCCGCGGCGAGACCGCGACCAGCTTCATGGCCAGCCAGGCGGCAACCATCGACAGCGAGTACTGGCCAAGGTTGAAGCGCACCCGCAACGCCGGCTTCTTGGACATGATGTCCTGCACGATGGAGGCGGCGCCCTGAGCGACCAGGGCGGGGCCCAGTCCACCCATCAGGAGCAGAGCCATGGCGAACGACGCCGACAGCGTGAGCTCCTCGTCATCGCCACGGCGCGGGATCTTGACCGGCAGCATCTCGCCGAGCACCACCCCACCGGCGAGGACGGCAAAGGTCAGCGGGTCTTCGAAGATGTAGCGGAGGTGGAGGTCGCCCACGCACAGCACGACAGCAGCGACGCTGACGATGAAAACGGCTTCACAGTAGATCCGGATCTTTGAGATGCCGCGCATGACTCTTGCTCTCTCTCACCCACGAAGAAACGGCGAGGGCGCGCCGCCACGACTGGCGTGGCGGCGCGCCCACCCGCTTAAGCCCACTTGAAGCCGGCTCCCGAAGCAATGGCGACGGTGGCGATGGCGGCCAGCGTGGTGCAGACCTGGTACATACGGAACTTCTTCATGTTGGTTCCCTCCTTGGAAACAGTCCCTATCGGTTAGGGACTTGACCCGGTCTAGATCGGTGCACCAACCGGTGTTGTTGAGAAGTGTGGACAACTGTTCGACACGGGCTCGGTTCCGACGTCCTGGGTTCTTCGGCCGGGGGCGCTGACTCTTGAATGCCGTGGGCTCACAATTCGTGTTCGGGTACGGGTCGCTGACCGCCCGTCCGGGACCGCTCCCCACGCGGGGGCTCAAGGAGGACGGCTTCGTTGCCGATGTGGCCGGGTTGCGCCGGGTCTGGGGCGTGGCGATGGACAACCGCCGTGACCTGCCCGGGTACAAGTACTACACCGACGCGGTCGGCCGTCGCCCGGAGGTGTTCGTGGCCTACCTGGACCTCGTTCCCGAAGCTGCGGCCCCCGCCCATCCCGCCCACCCCGGCGAGCGGGTCAACGGGGTGTGCCTGCCGGTGGACGACGCGGTGCTCGAGGCACTCGACCGCCGGGAGCGCAACTACGAGCGCACCGACGTCTCGGACCGCATCGAGGCGGGGGGAGCCCAGGTGTGGGCCTACATCGGGATGGCCGAGGCCCGCGCGCGGCTGGCCGAGGGCCGGCGCACGGACACCGCGGTCATCGACGCCGGATACGTGGCCACCGTGGAGGCGGGCTTTGCGGCGCTGGGCGACAGCGAACTGGCCACGGTGCGCGCGTCGCTCCAACCAGGAGACCTGCCGGTGGTCCAGCTCACCCGGCACGAGCTGCACTAGGCGACGGTTCAGTCGGTGGCTCGAGCCAGGTCGCGCGAGGCGACCTCGAGCACCCCGGAGACGTCCTCGAGCGCCGTCGTCAGCGGCTCGATGAAGGGCTGGCCCTGGACCTCGAGCTCGACGGCTACCGCATCGACGCCTGCGACGTCGTGCTCGAGCCGGTGGGTGGTGACCTCGGCGATCGAGAATCCCGCCTCGGTGCAGTGGCGCAGGACGTCACGCAGGATTCCGCGCCCGTCCTCGTAGACGACGTGGATCGCGAAGCCGACATACCGGGAGCGGGGGAGCGCGCGCGCCAGCGGGGGATAGACGAACACGACGATGAAGTGGCCGGCCGTGGCGGCGAGGGCCAGCACCACCAGACCGGCGCCGCAGGCCATGCCGATGGCCGCCGTCATCCATACGATCGCCGCCGTCGTGAGTCCCCGGACGGCATCGCGGCGCACGAAGATGAGGCCGCCGCCGATGAAGCCCAGGCCTGAGACGATCTGAGCGGCGACGCGGGAGGGGTCGAGGACGACGTAGCCGCGGACGAGCACGTCGCTGAAGCCGTACTTGCTGATGATGACAAACAGCGCCGCGCCGAAGCCGACCAGCGTGTGGGTGCGCAGCCCGGCCGACTTCTGGCGCCACTCGCGCTCCAATCCGATCAGCGAGGACAGCCCAAAGGCCAGCGCCAGCTCACCGATCTGCTTGAGGCCCTGCCCACTGGGCACGGCAACCGCGAGGTGCAGGGGCATGGGGGAGAAGTTCGTCGAATGCGCGGGACACCCTGCCCGGCAGCCCCGCGGGCCGGGACCATCGCCTGAGTAGTCTGAAAGGTCGCCCCCGCCCGCCAACCGAGGAGTCAGAACCGATGGACCGCAAGTGGTGGACGCTGATCGCCGTCTGCATCGGCACGTTCATGCTGCTGCTGGACGTGACCATCGTCAACGTCGCTCTGCCCTCGATCCAGCGGGACCTGAACGCCAGCTTCTCCGATCTGCAGTGGGTGGTCGACGCCTACGCGCTGACGCTGGCGGCGCTGCTGCTCACCACGGGCTCGCTCGCCGACCTGTTCGGACGCCGGCGGATGTTCGTGATCGGCCTGGTCATCTTCAGCGTCAGTTCCCTGCTGTCGGGCATCGCGGCCGATCCGCTGCTGCTCAACCTGGCCCGCGGCGCCCAGGGGGTGGGCGGCGCGGCCATGTTCTCCACCTCTCTCGCGCTGCTGGGCTCGGCGTTCCAGGGCCGCGAGCGTGGCACCGCCTTCGGGGTGTGGGGAGCCATCACCGGCCTCGCGGTTGCCATCGGCCCGGTCGTCGGCGGCGCGCTGACCTCGGGGCTGTCGTGGCGCTGGATCTTCCTCGTCAACGTCCCCATCGGTGTCGTGGCCGTGGTGATCACGGTCCTCATGGTCGAGGAGTCTCGTCAGCCGGGGGCGCACCGGCCTGACTACATCGGCGTCGTCACCTTCAGTGGCGCCCTGGGTGCCCTCGTGTACGCCCTGATCAAGGGCAACACAAAGGGCTGGGGATCAACGGAGATCCTCGCCTGCCTGATCGGCTCCGTTGTGCTGCTCATCGCGTTCGTGGTCGCCGAGACGGTCCAGGGCGACCGCGCCATGTTCGACCTCAAGCTGTTTCGCAAGCCCACATTCAACGGCGGGTTGATCGCGGCCTTCGCGCTGTCGGGCGGGCTGTTTGCGCTGTTCCTGTACCTGACGCTCTACCTGCAGGACATCCTGGACTACTCACCGCTTCAGACAGGGCTTCGCTTCCTGGTGCTGTCGGGCGCGATCCTGAGCACGTCCACCCTCGCGGGTCGGGCGACCTCGACGGTGCCGATCCGCTTTCTGATCGCCCCCGGACTGCTCCTGGTTGGGATCGGGCTCCTGCTCATGCGCGGACTGACCGAGAGTTCGGGCTGGACGCACCTCATCCCCGGCTTCATCCTGGCCGGCGCCGGCGTCGGGCTCGTCAACCCGCCCCTGGCGTCGACCGCGATCGGTGTCGTCACCCCCGACCGCGCGGGGATGGCCAGCGGCATCAACTCGACCTTCCGCCAGATCGGCATCGCCACCGGGATCGCCGGGCTCGGGTCGTTGTTCACGCACACCGTGCGCACGCACGTGATCTCGCTGCTGGCCGGCTCCCCCGTGCACCCCGCGGCCGCCCAGCGCCTGGCCGCCGACATCTCCCAGGGCAGCGGGGCCGCCGGAGGTCTGGCCGCCCTGCCGCCCCAGGCGCGCCCGGCGGCGGTTCATGCCGTGCGCACCGCCTTCGTCACCGGGATGAACGAGGTCTTTCTTGTCGGCGCCATCCTCTCCCTGGTGGCGGCCGTCCTCACCCTGGTGCTCATCCGCAGCCGGGACTTCGAGGCCTCGGCGGCGCGGTCGGGGGCGGCGCCGCAGCAGCCCCAGGCGGCGGGGGCGGATTAGAGCGCGACGCCGGTGAGCTGCGCGCACGCGGCGAGCAGCTCGTCCTGGACCGCCGGGTCAGACGCGGTGGAGTCAGCTGGGCGCTCGGCGCGGTGGTAGAAGTACCGGCCGGTCACGCGGGCGGCAGGCTCGTCTGAGACCGCCAGCCAGGCCTGCGTATCGGCGCCCAGGGCCAGATCGTCGGGCGCGCCCGGCCCGCCCATCCTGGTGGCGACCCACCCCGGTGTCACCGCGTTGGCGCGGACGTCGGGCCACAGGCGGGCCACCGCAAAGCAGAGGACGAGATCGAGCAGCTTGGAGTCCGAATAGGCCTGGGTTCCGCTCCAGCGCCGGTCGCGCCACTGCAGGTCGTCCAGAGACGAATCGCCGCCGCTGTGCATCCCCGAGGACATGTACACCAGGCGGTCGGGGCGTGTCATCAGCGCAGTGAGCAGGTAGGGCGCGAGCACGTTGACCGCGAATACCGCGGCCAGGCCATCCTCCGTCGGTGAGGGGCCCGACACCTGATAGCCCAACGCCGCGTTGTGGATGACCGCGTCGAAGCGGCCGCGCTCGTTGGCGTTTTCCGCCAGCGCCCGGGTCTGGGCGATCGAGGCGAGATCGCCCGTGAGCACGCCGGCGGCGCCGGGCACGCCGTCCAGCGCCTCGCGGCCGCGCGCCTCGCTTCGGGCGTGCAGGACCACCTCGTGGCCCGCGGCGACGAGTTGCGCCGCGCTCAGCTTGCCCAGCCCGTCGGCCGAACCCGTCACCAAGACGCGGCTCACGAGTGCGGGACCAAGCGCTCGCTCAGCACCGCGGCCAGGACGTCGGGGGCGATGTTGTGGGATTGGCCCTCGAGCACACGCCACTCGCCGTTCTGCACCGCGGCGGCGACCGCGCGGACGGCTGCCTCGGCCCACGGCGGGCTCAGGCTCCCGGTCGTGCACAGCACCGGGCACGCGATGTCGCTCAGGCGATCGGCCGGGACGACGCCGTCGTTGAGCAGGCGCACGTCGTAGGCGAGCGTGTGAGCGAGGGCCAATAGCGGCTGCCATCCCGGCGATGCCTGTACCTGCTCGATCATCGCGTCGGACATCCCGGTGCTCTGCATGAAGCGCTCGACGGCTTCATCGCGCCGCCCGTCGGCGGACAGCGCCGTCAGCTCACTTGCCGTCTCGGCGGTGGTGCCGGGACCGGGCACGTAGGGGGGCTCGTTGACGACGAGGCCTCGCATGGGGACGCCGGAGGCGGCGGCCTCGAGGGACAGTGCGGCGCCCGAGGACTGGCCGAAGACGAACGGGGCCTCCCCGGTGACGGCGACGATGGCGGCCAGGTCCGCGACCTCGTTCTGCGGCGTTGAGCCGTCGCGATCCGAGCTGTCGCCACGACCCCGCCGGTCATAGCGATAGAGGGTGAAGTCCCCATCGAGCAGCGGTGCCAGCGCTGCGCCGGTCTGTCTGGTGCTCAGCGCGCCGTTGACGATCACCAGAGCCGGGCCGCTGCCCGAACGCTCGTAGGTGATGGTGACGCCGTCGGCTGAAGTCACCGCGTCCATACGGAGAAGCTACATCCTGAACACGCCGTAGCGCACGTCGTCGAGCGGAGCGTTGCCGGCCGCCGACAGGGCCAGGCCCAGGACGTCGCGCGTGTCGCGCGGGTCGATCACCCCGTCGTCCCACAGCCGAGCCGTGGCGAAGTAGGGGTGTCCCTGGCGCTCGTACTGCTCGCGCAGCTGGGCGCCCGTCTCGGGCTGACCGACCTCGCTCATCACGGTTGCGGCCTGCTCGCCGCCCATGACGCTGATCCGCGCGCCCGGCCACATCCAGAGCAGCCGGGGCGAATAGGCCCGCCCGCACATCCCATAGTTGCCGGCGCCGAATGACCCGCCGACGATCACGGTCAGCTTGGGCACACGGGCGGTGGAGACGGCGGTGACCATCTTGGCGCCGTGCTTGGCGATCCCGCCGGCCTCGTAGTCACGGCCCACCATGAACCCGCTGATGTTCTGTAGGAAGACGAGCGGGGTCTTGCGCTGGTCGCAGAGCTCGATGAAGTGCGCGCCCTTCAGCGCGCTCTCGGAGAAGAGGATGCCGTTGTTGGCGAGGATTCCGACCGGGTGGCCGTGAATGTGGGCAAAGCCGGTGACCAACGTCGAGCCGTAGAGCTCCTTGAACTCGTGAAAGCGCGAGCCGTCGACGATGCGACCCACGATTTCGCGCGCATCGTAGGGCTTGCGCAGATCGGTGGGGACGACGCCGAGCAGCTGCTCGGGATCCACCGCCGGCGCCTGGACCGGGGCGCGCTCCCACGGAAGCGCGGCGCGCGGCGCGAGCGTCGCGACGATGTCGCGGACGATCTGCAGCGCGTGGGCGTCGTCGGTGGCGAGATGGTCGGTCACGCCCGAGGTGCGCGAGTGCAGCTCGCCCCCGCCCAGCTCCTCGGCGGTGACCTCCTCGCCGGTGGCCGCCTTCACCAGCGGCGGCCCGCCGAGGAAGATGGTCCCCTGGTTGCGCACGATCACCGTCTCGTCGCTCATCGCCGGGACGTAGGCGCCGCCCGCCGTGCACGAGCCCATCACCGAGGCGATCTGGGGGATGCCCCGGGCTGACATCGTGGCCTGGTTGAAGAAGATGCGGCCGAAGTGTTCGCGGTCGGGGAAGACCTCGTCCTGGCGAGGGAGAAAGGCGCCGCCCGAGTCGACGAGGTAGATGCAGGGCAGGCGGTTCTGCAGCGCGATCTCCTGGGCGCGCAGATGCTTCTTGACCGTCATGGGGTAGTACGTGCCGCCCTTGACCGTGGCGTCGTTGGCGACGATCACGCACTCGCGTCCCGAGACGCGACCGACGCCCGTAATGATGCCCGCGCCGGGCGCCTCGTCGTCATAGAGGCCATGGGCGGCCAGCGCCGAGCACTCCAGGAACGGCGCCCCGGGGTCCAGCAGCCGGTCGACGCGCTCGCGGGGCAGCAGCTTGCCGCGGCCGACGTGGCGCTCGCGGGCACGCTCACCGCCCCCCAGGCGGACACGCTCGAGCTGGGCGTTGAGGTCTTGCACGAGAGCCGTGTTGGCCTCGTAGTTGGTGCGGAACTCGTCGGAGCCCGGGTTGGCGTGGGAGCGCAGGATGGTCACGAGGTGAGCGCCTCCACCCGCGCGAGCGGCTGGTCGACGGCCACCTTGTCGCCGACGGCGACGGTCAGTTCGGCCACCTCGCCGTCGACCGGCGCGGTGAGCACCAGCTCCATCTTCATCGACTCGAGCACCACCAGCGGGTCCCCGGCGCTCACCCGGTCCCCGGCGGCGGCGTGGACGAGCAGGACCTGGCCGGGCATCGGGGCGCGGATGTCCCCGTCGGCGGCGGCGTCGGCCAGATCGGCGGTGGAGGCGGACCGCACCGGCCACGCCGAGCCGCCGTGGCCGATCCAGGTGACGTCTCCGTCGCGGGCCAGCAGCCACTCGCCGCGCCCATCGATGGCGAAGCGGCCGTCGCCGAGCGGGCTCACCATGTCCAGGTATTCCGCGGGCACGGTGACGTCGACGGGCTCGCCTCCGCCGACCGAGACGCGCCAGTACGAGGGCGCGCGGACGCCGCCCAGCCGCCAGCCGTCGACGCGCTGAAACGGGTCCCGCCCACCCGCGTCGCCGCCGCCCGCCTGGGCGGCGCGGTCGGCCAGGATGAGCATGGCCGCGGCGATGGTGACGCCCTCGTCGTCGATCGGCCCGGCGGGCACCCCGCGACGGTCGATGAGCCCGGTGTCGAGGTCTCCCGCGCGGACCGCGTCATCGGCCAGCAGCCCGCGTAGGTATCTGGTGGTGGTGGTGACGCCGAGCACGGTGAAGTCGGCCAGCGCACGCTCAAGGCGGGCCAGCGCCTCGGCGCGGTCGTCGCCGCGGGCGATCACCTTGGCCAGCAGCGAGTCATAGCCGGTGTCCACCACCGAGCCCGGCTCGATCGCGTCGTCGACTCGCACGTCGGCTGTCTCCCGGGGCCGCGCGTAGGCGAGCACGCGGCCGGCGGCGGGCAGGAATTCGCGCGCGGCGTCCTCGGCGGTGACCCTCACCTCGATGGCGTGTCCCTCCAGACGGACGTCGTCCTGGGCGATGGGGAGAGGCTCGCCGGCGGCGACGCGCAGCTGGAGCTCGACCAGGTCGAGGCCGGTGACGAGCTCGGTGACGGGATGCTCGACCTGCAGACGGGCGTTCATCTCCAGGAAGTAGTGGTCGGCCGGGTTGGCGAAATCGGCGATGAACTCGACGGTGCCGGCGTTGACGTAGCCGGCGGCCCGGGCCAGGGCCACGGCTTCGCTGCCGAGCGCGGCGCGCAGGTCGGGCGAGACGACGGGCGAGGGGGACTCCTCCATCACCTTCTGGTGGCGGCGCTGCAGCGAGCATTCGCGCTCGCCGAGGTGCAGGACGTGGCCGTGGGCGTCTGCGATCACCTGGACCTCCAGGTGACGCGCCCGCGGCAGGAAGCGCTCGATGAACACGCGGTCGTCGCCGAATCCGGCCAGCGCCTCGCGGCGCGCCGACTCAAGGGCTGCGTCGAGGTCGTCGGGGCCCGCCACCACGCGCATGCCGCGCCCTCCGCCGCCGGCGGCGGCCTTGACCAACAGCGGATACACGCCGTCGTGCCCGCCGGACTCGCGGGCCTCGGCCTCGGTGAAGCTGGGGACCACCGGGACCCCGGCCGCGGCGGCCGCCTCCTTGGCGCGTAGCTTGTCGCCCATGAGCTCGCCTGCCTCGGGCGGCGGCCCGATGAAGACGACCCCGGCCTCCGCGCACGCCCGGGCCAGCGCGGGGTTCTCGGAGAGAAAGCCGTAGCCGGGGTGCACGGCTTCAGCGCCCCACTGCGCGCACGCGCCGACGACCGCCCCGATGTCGAGGTAGGAGGGGATCTCGACCGCATGCACGGCCTCGCGCACGAACGGCGCGCGGCGGTCGGGGGCGGTGTAGACCGCGACCGAGCCGATGCCGAGGCGGTCCAGGGTGCGGATCACCCGGCGCGCGATCTCGCCGCGGTTGGCGATGAGCACGGTGTCGAACACGGTCAGAACTCGTCGGAGTGGGCCCAGCGGTGCCAGTCGACGGGGCCGGCGACGAGCGTATGGCTGCCCAGGGGCCGGCCGAGGTGGTACTGAACCGCACGCGAGACCTTGATCAGCTCGCGCAGGTCGATGCCGGTCTGCACGCCCATCTCGTGCAACATCGAGACGACGTCCTCGGTGGCGACGTTTCCGGTGGCGCCCGCGGGCACCGGGCAGCCGCCCAGCTCGCCGAAGCTCGACTCGAACGAGTCGATCCCGGCCTCCAGAGCGGCGTACACGTTGGCCAGACCCTGCCCGCGGGTGTTGTGGAAGTGGGCCGTGAGCTCGACGGTGTCGCCCAGGTGCGCGCGAGCCGCATCGAAGAACTGCCTGACCTGCCGCGGATTGGCCATGCCCGTGGTGTCACCGAAGCCGATCTCCTGCGCGCCGGCCGCCACCAGGCGCCCGGCGATCTCCAGCACGCGTTCCTCCGGCACCACGCCCTCGTAGGGGCACCCGAAGGCGACCGAGATGACGCCCTCGCAGCGCAGCCCCGACTCGCGGGCCCGGAGGAGAACACGCTCCAGCGCGGTGAGCGAGTCCTGCATGCCGCGGTTGACATTGCGGAGGTTGTGGGTCTCCGAGGCCGACATGAAGACATTGATCTCGTCGAAGCGATCGCGCAGCTCCAGCGCCCGGTCCAGGCCGCGCTCGTTGGGGATGAGCACCGACCGGCTCACCTCGTCGGGGATGTCGACGGCCTGCAGCACCTCCGCGGCGTCGGCCAGCTGCGGGATGACGTCAGGCCTGACGAAGCTCGTGATCTCCAGGCGGCGCAGGCCGGTGCGGGCCAGCGCGTTGATGAGCTTGACCTTGGTCTCAGTGGGGATGACCTCGGGCTCGTTCTGGAAGCCGTCGCGGGGCCCAACCTCGCGGATGCGGGCCTCCCAGGGCAGCCCGCCCGCCGACGCGCCGGCCTCAGCGCTCATGCCCCCAGCGCCCGGGCGATCACCATCTGCTGCACCTCGTCGGTGCCCTCGCCGATGGTGAGGATCTTGGCGTCACGGTAGAACCGGCACACCGGATACTCCTCGATGTAGCCGTAGCCGCCGTGGATCTGCACCGCCTCGTCGGCGGCCTTGACGGCCAGGCGCCCGGTCTTGAGCTTGGCCTGCGCGGCGACGAGCGAGAAGGGCTTGCGCTGGTCCTTCAGCCAGGCGGAGTGGTAGACGAGCAGCCGCGCCGCGGCGATCTCGGTGGCCAGGTCAGCCAGCTTCGCCTGGATCAGCTGGAACTTCGAGATCGGCTTGCCAAAGGCGCGGCGCTCCTTGGCGTAGGCCAGCGCCTGGTCCAGCGCGCCCTGGGCCAGGCCGACGCCCATGGCGGCGACCCCGATGCGCCCGATGTCGAGCACCTGCAGGAACTGGTGAAAGCCCTTGCCGCGCATGCCCAGGAGGTTCTCCTCGGGCACCCGGCAGTCGGTGAAGGCCAGGGGGCGCGTGTCCGACGCGTTCCAGCCCATCTTGCGGTAGGGCTCGGCCTGCTCATAGCCGTCGGTCCCGTTGGCGACGATGAGGTTGGAGATCTCCTGGTGGTTGGGGGCGGGCTGGGTGGGATCGTCTGTCCGGGCGGTGATGCACACCAATCCGGAGATGTCCGTGCCGGCATTGGTGATGAACTGTTTGGCGCCGTTGATCACCCAGTCGCCGTCCTCCAGACGCGCGCGCGTGCGAGTGTTCCCGGCGTCGGAGCCCGCCTCGGGCTCGGTGAGCCCGAAGGCCCCGAGGATCTCGCCCGAGCAGAGCCGGGGCAGCCACTCCTGCTTTTGCTCGTCGGAGCCGAAGAGGTAGATCGGCTGGGTGCCCAGCGAGGTGTGGGCGCACAGCGTAATGGCGACGCTGGAGTCGGCCCGGGTCAGCTCCTCGACGGCGATGGCGTACTGGAGGCTCGTTCCCCCGGCGCCGCCGACCTCCTCGGGGAAGGGGATGCCCATCCAGCCCAGCGAGGACATCTTGGCGACGATCTCATAGGGGAAGGAGTGCGTGCGGTCAAGCTCCTCGGCGGCGGGCGCCACCTCCGCCTGAGCGAACTCCCGGACAGTCCGCTGAAGCAGTTCGGTCTGATCGTCAAGGGCAAAGTCCATGGTGGGCGCGATCATAGCGAATCTTCATTCGAAGTCCGAACGATTGTTCGGTAAAGTCTGCGGTGTCGTGTCTATCCGCCCCACTCGTCCCGCGCTGCGAGAGCGCTATGACCGCCGCCAGCAGCAGGTCATCTACCAGGCCGCCAAGGTGTTCGCCAAGCGCGGCTATGACCAGACGACGATGCAGGAACTGGCGGCGAGCATGGATCTGGCCACCGGCGCCCTCTATCACTACTTCAGCGGTAAGGAGGAGCTGCTCACCGCGATCTGCGACCAGCTCATGGAACCGCTGCTCGAGCAGGCCGGCGAGGTCCTGGACGCCGGCGGGACCCCCGAGGGGCAGCTGCGCGCGGTGGTGCGGCTGTGGGTGTGCCATGTGGTGGCGCACCGCGACCACATGCTCGTCTTCCAGCAGGAGCGCCACCTGATCGAGTCCGGCGAGCGCTGGCGCAAGGTGCGGGCCTCGCGCAAGGCGTTCGAGCGGCTGGTGGCCGAGACCCTGGACCGCGCGCGACCCCGCGGCGATACACACCTCGCATTGCTCGCCCTGCTCGGCATGGTCAACCACACCGCCCAGTGGTACCGACCGCGCGGCGAGCTCTCACCCGAGGCGATCGCCGACGGGTACGTGGACCTGGTGCTCGGTTAGTGCCCTGAGTGCTTCAGGGCACTGGTGTTCTGACGCGGTAATCCGGTGCCAGGATGGGTGATGGCTGGGCGTGGCTGGCGACCGGCGATGATCCAAGTCGTACTGGTGGTCCGGCGGGATCATCGCCGGCTGTCAGGCGCGTCCAGACGCGCCCAGGCTGGTATCGAATTAGTGCTTCAGGGCACTAAAGCGGCGCCGCAGCGGCGATCTTGCCCGGGTTGAAGATCCCGTCGGGATCGAGCGCCCGCTTGATGGCGCGCATCATCTCGACCGCCGGGCGCCCGTGCTCCTCCACCAGGAAGCGGGCCTTGCCATAGCCGACGCCATGCTCCCCGGTGCACGTGCCGTCACGCTCGAGGGCACGGCGCACGAGGCGCTCGTGGAATGCCTCGCCCTGCGCCACCTCGGCGGGGTCGTTGGGATCGACGAGGACGACAACGTGGAAGTTGCCATCGCCCACGTGGCCGACGATCGAGGCGGTCAGCCCGTGTTGGGCGATGTCGGCCTGGGTGGCGGCGATGCAGTCGGCCAGCGCGGAGACGGGGACGCACACGTCGGTGGTCAGCGCGCCGCTCCCCGGCCGCATGGCGCGGGCGGCCTCCATGGCGCCGTGGCGCGCGTGCCACAGACGGCGGCGCTCGGACTCGTCCGAGGCCCACGCGAACCCCGAGCCGCCGCAGTCGGCGGCTATCTCCGCGGTGTCGCGCGCCTGGGTCTCGACCTCGGACGCGGAGCCGCCATGGAACTCGATGAACAGGGTGGGGGCGACGGTGAACGCGGTCTGGTTGTGGCGGTTGATCGATTCGATGGTCAGCTCGTCGGCGAGCTCGATGCGCGCCACCGGGATGGCGTGCTGGCTGACCATCACCACGCACTTCACGGCGGCGTCGACGCTGGGGAAGGTGCACTGCGCCGCGGCGACCGCCTCAGGGGTGGGGTGCAGGCGGAGGGTCGCCTCGCAGATGAGCCCGAGCGTCCCCTCCGAGCCGATCATGAGCCGGGTCAGGTCGTACCCGGCGGAGGACTTGCGCGCCCGCGAGTGGGTGCGCACCACCTCGCCGCGGCCGTTGACGAAGGTGATGGAGAGCACGTTCTCGCGCATCGCCCCGTAGCGCACCGTCGTGGTCCCCGAGGCGCCGGTGGCAATCATGCCGCCGATGGTCGCGTCCGCGCCGGGGTCCACGGAGAAGAACACTCCCTCGGGCAGCAGGCGTGCGTCGAGCGCCCGGCGCGTCACCCCGGCCTGCACGACGACGTCGAGGTCCTCGATCGACGGGCGGCCGATCGCGTCCAGCTCGCGCATGTCGACCGACAGGCCTCCGGCGAGGGCGGCCACCTGGCCCTCCAGCGAGGTGCCTGCCCCGAAGGGAACAATCGGCACGCGGTGGGCGGCGGCGACGGCGACGACCGCGGCCGCCTCGTCGACCGAGCGCGGCCACACGACGATGTCGGGACGCGCCTCCGGGTGAAAGGACTCATCGCGGCCGTGCTGGGCGAGATCGTCGTCACCGGTGCGCACCCGGTCAGCGCCAAGCAGGTCGCTCAGTTCGGCGTGGGCCGCGTGCAGCGCCGCCGGCTGCGGGCGCGAGAGAGCGGGCACTTCGGTTGCGGACATGGCCAGAGTGTGACGGGTGGCGCCTACACGTACACGCCGACGGTGAGGCGCTCGTGCAGCTCGTCCGCCCACTGCGCCAGGCGTCCGCCGGCCGCCGCGAACGCCGCCTCCACCTTCAGCCAGGCGGCGGCGTCGTGCCACGTGGGCGCCTCCGGTCCCACGGCCACCACCAGCTCGGTATCACCGTCGGCGTGCACGAGGGTCAGGCCGCCCCAGTTGCCCAGCGCGCGCACGGCTTCCAGCTCGGCAAGGTGCCACTTGCGCACCGGCCGCTGCGCGCGTCCCAGCACCACCAGGCGGCGGTCGGTGGCGTGCAGGATGCCGCCTTCCGCGCGGTGGCCCAGTCCGGCGGCGCGCACCCGCCCGGCGTCGACGGCGAAGCGCTCGCCGGCAACCAGCGCCGGCCGGCCGGGCATCGTCGGGCGCAGCTCACCGCGCTCGAACCGCTGCCGCCAGGCGTCGAGCTCGCCCATGACCTGCTCGGCCGGGTCAAGCGGGACGGTGACGGGCCACACGCTCATCCTGGTAGGGCGGAGAGAGCGGGGTAGAGGGCCTGATAGCGGGGGCGCTCGGCGGCGTAGGCCTCCACCCACGAAGGGTCGGGGTCAACGTGACCCGTGGTCTTGACGCCCGCTTGAGCCGCCACGCGGGCGTCGTCGAACACGCCGCCCGCCACGCCGCCCAGCAGTGCCGCGCCGTAGGCGGCGCCCGCTTCGGACTCGGTGCGCTCCAGGGGCAGCTCCAGGACGCTGGCCACGATCTTCAACCACAGCTCCGACCGCGCGCCTCCGCCCGAGACGCGGGCGATCTCGGGCCGCCGGCCGGTGGCGGCGATGAGGTCCAGGCCGTCGCGCAGCGCGTAGGCGACGCCCTCGAGCACGGCCCGCGCCAGCGCCCCGCGGTCGTGACGCAGACCCAGGCCGACAAAGCCGCCGCGCACCTCGGAGTCCGGGTACGGCGTCCGCTCGCCCGAGAGGTAGGGGGCGAAGGTGAGCCCCTCGACCCCCGGCGGCCAGGCCGCCGCCGCCTCGAGCAGGCCGGGGATGTCGTCCGACGCGCCGAGCGTCCCGGCCAGCCAGCTCAGTGCCCCGGCCGCCGACAGGATGACTCCCATGACGTGCCAGGTGTTGGGCAGGGCGTGGCAGAACGCGTGCAGGCGCCCTTGCGGGTCCGGGGTGAACGCGTTGCGGGCGGTGAAGATGACCCCGCTCGTGCCCAGGACGAGCGACGCGGGGCTGGCGTCGTCGGTGACCCCGACGCCGAGAGCGCCCGCGGCCTGGTCGCCTGCGCCGGCGGCCACGGGGACACCGGTGGGTGTGTGGCCCGTCACCGCCCCGGACTCGTGGACCGCAGGCAGCCAGCTCGGCTCGACCGCGAAGGCCCGCGCCAGCTCGTCGCTCCACGCGCGGCGCCCGACGTCAAGCAGCACGGTCCCCGACGCGTCCGAGACATCGGTGGCCAGCTCGCCGGTGAGGCGGAAGCGGACGTAGTCCTTGGGCAGCAGGATCCGCTCGATCTGTCGGTGGACGTCAGGCTCGTGCTCGGCCAGCCAGGTGAGCTTGGGGGCGGTGAACCCAGCCAGCGCGCGGTTGCCGCTCAAGGCGACCAGCCTCTCGATCCCCAGCTCCTCCTCGATCCGGGTGGCCTGCGGCTGGCTGCGCCCGTCGTTCCACAGGATGGCGGGGCGCAGCGGCCGACGCTCGGACCCGAGCACCACCAGGCCGTGCATCTGCCCCGACAGGCCGATCCCGTCGGCCGTGTCGCCATCGAGTTGCGCAAGGACCGCCTGGGTGGCGGTCCACCAGTCCTCGGGGGCCTGCTCGGACCAGCCCGGGTGCGGCATCGAGAGCGGGATCGGCTGCTCGGCCTCGGCCAGCACAGTGCCGCGCTCGTCGATGGCGACGCCCTTGGCCGACGAGGTGCCGACGTCGACACCGATGACGCGCGCCCCGCTCACCGGGCGCCGGGCTCTGATGTCGTGAACGCGCCGCGCACTTCGCTGCGCTGGTCCCCTTCCCTCATTCTGTCTAATCTTAGACAAAACTACGGTGAGGGAGTGTGAGCGATGACGAACGCACAGAATGGGGGCGGCGCGCGGTTCACGTTCGGGCTGTGGACCGTGGGCAACCCGGGGCGCGACCCGTTCGGCGAGCCGACCCGGCCGCCGCGCGACCCCGTGGACACCGTTCACCGCCTGGCCGACGCCGGCGCATGGGGGGTCAGCCTCCACGACAACGATCTTGTCCCATACGGCACCCCGGCGGCCGAGCGCGACCGGATCGTGGCCGCGTTCAAGGCGGCGCTGGACGAGCGGGGGCTGGGGGTCGGGATGGCGACGACGAACCTGTTCGGCCATCCCGCCTTCAAGGACGGCGCCTTCACCTCCAACGACCGCGGCGTGCGCCGGGCGGCCATCGGCAAGGCGATGCTCTCGATCGACCTCGGAGCTGAGCTCGGCGCCGAGGTGTACGTGTTCTGGGGCGGGCGCGAGGGCACCGAGGTGGGGGTGGCCAAGGATCCGCGCGACGCCCTGGAGCGCTACCGCGAGGCCATCAACCTACTGGCCGAATACGTGGTCGAGCAGGGCTACGCATTGAAGTTCGCCATGGAGCCCAAGCCCAACGAGCCCCGGGGCGACATCTTCCTGCCCACCGTGGGGCACGCACTGCACTTCATCACCACGCTGGACCGGCCCGAGATGGTGGGCGTCAATCCCGAGGTGGCGCACGAGACGATGGCCGGCCTGTCATTCATGCACGGCGTCGGGCAGGCGCTGTGGGCGGGCAAGCTGTTCCACATCGACCTCAACGCGCAGCGCATCGGCCGCTATGACCAGGACTTCCGCTTCGGCGCCGAGGACCTCAAGGAGGCGTTCCACCTCGTCCGCCTGCTCGAACGCGCCGGGTACGACGGGCCCCGCCACTTCGATGCCCACCCGTACCGCAACGAGGACGAGGAGGGCGTATGGGACTTCGCGCGCGGCTGCATCCGTACGTACACGGCGCTGGCCGAGCGGGCCCGGCACTTCGACTCACTCCCCGAGGTGCAGGAGGCGCTGACCGCCGCGTCGGCGCCTGAGCTCGGCGAGGCCTCGTCCTCTGGATTGGGCGAGGCCGAGGCGCTCAAGGCGCAGGCCGGCAACCTGGACGCGCTGGCACAGCGTGGGTACCGCAACGAGGCGCTGGACCAGCTCGTGGTCGACGTTCTGTTGGGGTTGCGCTGACGGCCATGGCGGCTCCCACCGCCCGCGAGCGCAACGCGCTTCGCGTGCTGGACTTCCTGTTTCGTACGGGTCCGGCTCGCCGCGTCGACGTCATCCGCGCCACCGGGCTGTCGAGGGCGACCGTGTCCAAGCTCATCGGCGAGCTCCAGGCCCAGGATCTGGTGACCGAGCAACGTGCGGCGCTCACGGTCGCCGGACGATCTGGCCGCCCACCGACCCTGCTCACCCTCAACCCTGGCATCGGGGTGTTCGGGGGCGTGGACTTCGGCCACAGCTCGGTGCGGGTGGCGATCGCCGACGTCACCGGAACGCTCTTGTCCGAGGATCGGCTGGACCTCGACGTCGACAACGCAGCTGAGCTGGCGATCGCCGCCGCGGTCGAGCGGCTCACCGCGCTCGTCGCCCAGGCCGCCTTCCCGCGCCAGCGCCTGTTGGGCGTGGGGGCGGCGATCTCGGTACCCGTCCGGAGCGACGGCGCGAGTCTCGCCGCCACGGGAATCCTGCCCGGCTGGAGCGCAGTCTCACCCCAGCGTGAGCTCGCCCGCCGGCTGGGCGTCCCCGTGCACGTCGGCAACGACGCCAACCTCGGCGCACTGGCCGAGGTCCGCACCGGCGCGGCCCGGGGGGCCTCCAACGTCGTCTACCTGATGCTCTCCTCGGGCGTCGGCGGCGGACTGGTGCTCGGTGGGTCCCTGTTCACCGGCCACGGCGGGATGACCGGGGAGCTCGGGCACGTGCAGGTGGACCCCGAGGGCGCGCGGTGCCGCTGCGGCAATCGCGGCTGCCTGGAGACGGTGGCGGGCGCCCAGGCGCTGCTGGCCCGTCTGCGGCCGGCGCTGGGCAAGACGACCGGACTGGCCGAGGCCGTCGCGCGGGCCCAGGCCGGCGACGAGGGGTGCTGTCGCGTGTTTCACGAGGCGGGCGTCGCGGCCGGCCGGGTGGCCGGCGGCATCTGCAATGTCGTCAACCCCGAGCTGGTGATCGTCGGCGGCGACCTCATCGTGGCCGGCGAGCTGCTCGTGGATGCCGTGCGCGAGGGCCTGGAGGAGACGAGCATCCCGGCGGTGCGCGCCGACGTGGCGGTGGTGGCGGCGACGCTCGGCGACCGGGCCGAACTGTTGGGCGCGATCGGCCTGGCCATCGAGCAGGCCGATATCGCGGCGGTGGCGCGGGCGGCCTGAGGCCTACGGAACCTCGGCCGCGTCGGCGATGGCGTCGGCCACCGCCGACGCCCCACGGGCGCCCCAGGCGATCGTGTAGTGGTTGGTGTCAGCCACCTGCATCGCGCGGCGATGCTCGGGGTCGCCGTCGGCCCACTCCTGCACGTCGGCGAGCGGCTGCATCGGGTGCGGGTCGTCCACCATCCCGCGCTCCGCGCACAGAAACGTCGCGGGCGTGGTGAGGCGCGGCGCGTCGGGTTCGCCGAAGAGGTCCAGGCCATCGTCGGCGACCACCTGGGGCGTGATCCCCGAGCGCAGCTCCGGTGGCGCGCCGACCAGGTCATAGGCGGCGTATGTGTCCAGGTCGGCGCGGTCCACGTCGGCGCCGGCCACCGCCGGATGCCGAGCCCACCACCCCTGGTAGGCGGCGACGTCGGGGAAGGTCATCTTCAGGCGCGCGAACGTCGGCCCCAGGAACTCCTGCACGAACTGCGCCGGATCAGCACCGGCGCTGGCGGGAATGGTCAGTCCCCCGTCGACGAGGACGACTCCTGCCACCCGCTCAGGGTGGCGGATGGCCAGCCGGGCGGCGATGTAGGCGCCCAGCGAGTGGCCCGCCACCACTGCGCGCTCGAGCCCGGCCGCGTCGAGCACCGCGACCATGTCGCGAACGTGGGCGTCGAGCCCGACGTGGGGCGGCAGCCCGACGCTCTGGCCGCGCCCGCGCAGGTCGACGGCCACGAGCGTGGCCCGGTCTCCCAGCGCGCGGGCCGTGGCCAGCCAGGAGCGGCTCGTGGAGGTGATGCCGTGAATGGCCAGCACCAGCGGGGCGCCCGCGTCGGCGGCGGCGCCGAGTCGGCAGGTGGCCAGCCGCCCGTCCTCGACCGCGACGTCGATCCGTTCAATCACCGGGCGGCGCGGGTTCCGGACGCGGGGCGCTGAGCTGACTCTCCCACGGCCGCTTGAGCCAGAGCCACGCGATGGCGCCGGCCAGCAGTGTCGCGCACAGGATCCAGCCGAGCGCCTCGGTGGGCACGCCGATGTACTTCAGGCCCGAGGCGAAGATGACGAAGGCGATCGCCGGGCGCACGTAGCGGTCAGGCACGCTGGAGGACAACAGCGAGCCCACCAGTACCGCCGGCACGCTGCCGAGAATGAGCGAGCCGGTCACCGAGAGCTCGATATGCCCGAAGGCCAGGGCGCCCAGCGCGGCGGCGATGGTCAGCGGGACGGCCTGCGTGAGGTCGGTCCCCACCAGCTGGTTGGCGCCGATCCGCGGATAGATGAAGAGCAAAGCGACGATCATCAGCGACCCCGACCCGACAGACGTCATCCCCACGATGATCCCGCCGACGATGCCGATGGCCAGAGTGGGCAGCGGGCGCGTGATGACGTCGGTGACGAACAGGTCGCGGCCCTGCCCCGAGCGGCGGTCGATCACGAACCGCAGCGCCATCGCGGCGGCGCCCACCAGCAGCGCCGCGCCCAGGAATGTCTCGATCGTGTCCTCCGCCGACTTGGCGTTACCCAACAGGTGCAGGAGATAGGCGCCGAGGAAGGCGGCCGGCACCGACCCGACCACCATCCAGCGGACGAGCTTGAAGTTGACCGTGCCGGCGCGGATGTGCACCGCGGCGCCGATCGGGCGCATCACCACCGCGGCCACCAGGTCTGAGGAGATCGCCGTCGACGGCGTGACCCCGAAGAGCAGGATGAGCATCGGCGTCATCAGCGCGCCGCCACCCGCGCCGGTCATCCCGACGAGCAGGCCGATGATCGCGCTACCGAGGACGATGTAGGGGTCGATGTGCACCTAGTGGTCACTCCCGTAAGTACGGTCGCACCGAGAGGGGCGCCTGGTGGATGCCAGGCGAGGACGCAGGACCCGACGTGTAGCAGCGCTACACGAGGGTCCGGGGACAAAGCCGGGCGCCGCCAGGCGTGCCTCGAATGCGGGCGTATTTGCGGGAGGGGCCACTAGTAGCGCTCGCGCGGCGTGACGGGGCTCATGCCCCGGGCCGGCGGAGGGCCGGAGAGTAGCCATCCCTCGTTGACGGCGCGCACCAACCCCCGTCGGCTGAGGTCCGACAGCGCGCTGGTGACCGTCGGCCGACGCGCCGCCACGAGGTCGGACAGCACCGTGTGGGTGAGGCGCAGCGGGACGACGACGCCGTCGGATCGCACGCGGCCCCAGCGGCCGGCGAGCTGCCAGAAGAGCAGATGCAGGCGCACGTCCACTCGCGCCTGGTGCACGATGGCCATGTTGACCGCCAGCTGGCGTGAGCGCAGGACCGACCGGGCGAACAGGTTGCCGGCGACCTGCGGGAAGCGGGCGAGCTGGCGCACGAACCGCTCGTCCAGGACGGCGGCGCGTGCCGGCTCGAGGATGATCCACTCCACCGTGAGCGGTAGGGTGGGGCTGTCCCCGTCCTGGCTGACGGCGCGCAGCACGTCGCCCTCGCCCACCAGCTCGGCCCCGAAGCGGCCGTCGATTCCGACGCGGTGCAGCATCACGCCTTCGAGGACGAGCAGACCGATGCCGTCGTCGAAGGACATGGGCCGCCCCGTCCAGGCCCCGGCAGGGACCCGGATCTCGCGGGCGACCAGCGCGTCCTCGGCCTGCCCGCGTCGGGTGGGGTCGATGGCCTCGGCCAGTTCGGGGTCCTCACGCAGGACCCAGCAGACGTTGGCGGAGGTGACGACGTTGCCGAGCGTGGGCACGGGTCAGCGCTCGGCACCGGAGGTGACGGCGGCGTTCGCAGTTTCCGAGATGAGGCGTTGCACCGCCTCCGCGACCTCCCGGGGGCGCTCCAGGGGTGACATATGGCCGGTCTCGGGCAGCTCGATCAGTCCGGCGGGATAAGGGAGTGTCTCGGCGATACGGTGAGCATGGGCGGGAGGCGTGAGGCGGTCGACGTCGCCGGCGATCACCAGCGTGGGAACGGTGATGCGAGCCACAGCGTGCCAGAGGTCCATCTGCGCCAACGCCACTCCCACGGCGGCTCGCACGTCGGCCGGGCAGTCGAACAGCATGCGCTCGTAGAAGGCCACGTCGCCCCGGGTGGCGTGGGGGCCGAACGCCGCGTAACGGATTGCGGCCTGCTCGATCGGGTTCGAAAACGGAGGTACCGGGGCCTTGGCGCCGAGCACGGCCTGGCTCGCCCACGGACGGTTGAGGAACCGCACCATCTGCGGCAAGAGCAGGTGACTCGAGAGCAGATCGCCCAGCCCCGTGTTGATCAGCGCGGCCGCGCGTGCCCGGGCGCGCGCCTCATGGCGCTCGGCCCAGGCGGCGATCGACATCGCGCCCAGCGAGTGGCCCACCACTGTCGCGGGCCCGTGGTCGTCGCCCGCCCCCGCCGCGGCCAGCACCGCCTCCAAGTCATCGCCGAAGCGCTCCATCGCGTACTCGCCGTCGGCGGCGGGGTGGCTGCGCCCGTGGCCGCGCAGGTCGTAGGCCACCACACGCAGCCCATCCGCAAGCAGGTGCCTGATCACCGGGTTCCAGAAGGCCAGCTGCTCGGTCCAGCCGTGGGCGAGGACGACGGTGTCGGCATCGGCGGGCCCGTAGACCTCCCCGTAGAGCTCGGTGCCGTCGGCCGAGGTGATGCGGAGCGGGCGGCCATCCAGCGGGGCACGCAGTCGGCGGTAGTCCTCATCGCGCTCGATCCCGCTCAGATGGCGGCGCTCGATCGCCGCCATGGCGCCGAGCGTGCCGAGGACCGCGGTGACGGCGATGGCACGAGGCCCGGGGCGCGGGGCGCGTCTGGCACGTTTGGCCATCAGGCCAACCCTACCGCCCAGGTGGGGGGTTGGGCGCACGCAGCGCGCGATGCGCCCGAGCCCCCGCGTACCATGTCGGCCCGTGCGAATCGGGATGCTCACGGGCGGCGGGGACTGCCCCGGCCTCAACGCTGTCATCCGTGCCGTCGTGCGCAAGGGCATCGACGCCTACGGCGATGAGCTGATCGGCTTCCGCGATGGCTGGCGCGGTCCCCTGGAGGACATCTACGAGGAGCTCACGATCGAGTCCACGCGCGGCATCCTGCCTCGCGGCGGCACGATCCTGGGCAGCAGCCGCACCAACATCTTCAAGCGCCCTGACGGCGTGGATCAGGTGCGCGCGACGTTTGAGCGCCACGCTCTCGATGGGCTCATCGCGATCGGCGGCGAGGACACGCTGGGCGCGGCCAGCCGCCTGTACACCGAGGGCCTGAACGTCATCGGGGTCCCCAAGACGATCGACAACGACCTGGGCGCGACCGACGTCACCTTCGGGTTCGACACTGCGCTGCACGTCGCCACCGAGGCAATCGACCGACTGCACACGACGGCCGAGAGCCACCACCGCAACCTCGTCGTCGAGGTCATGGGCCGAAGCGCCGGATGGATCGCCCTGCACTCCGGCCTGGCCGGCGGTGCTGACGTGATCCTCATTCCCGAGATGCCCTTCGACATCGAGGAGGTCTGCCGGCTCATCAATCGCCGCCACGCGCGCGGGCGCTACTTCGCGATCATCGTGGTGGCCGAGGGCGCCACCCCCCAGGAGGGGACCATGGCCGTCGCGACAGGGGGCGTCGACGAGTTCGGGCACCCCCGGTTGGGTGGGATTGGGCAGCAATTGGAGCGCGAGATCGAGACCCGGACCGGCTTCGAGACCCGCACCACCGTCCTCGGTCACGTCCAGCGCGGCGGCACGCCCACGGCGTTTGACCGGGTGTTGGCGACTCGTCTGGGGCTGGCTGCCATCGACGCCGCCCATGAGGGCCAGTGGGGCATGATGACGGCGTTGCACGCCACCGACATCAGGCTCGTCGCCCTGGCTGAGGCGGTGGCCGAGGTCCGGCGCGTACCGGTCGAGGAATACGAGCGCTACGGCGTGCTCTTCGGTTAGCGGCCGCCTCGCCCGAGCCACAGCTGAAGACCCGGCTTGGGCGCGCTCGCTCATTCACAGAAACATCGTTTGCCTGCGGGGATATCCGTCTATTCTCAGTGAGAGCGGCCGTCCTGCGGCACCCGCGGCGCGCCGTGAGTCACCCAGTCAAAGGAGCTCAGCACGATGAGCACAACTGAAGCCACCAACGTCAATGCGAAGCTCAAGGCGCTGGTCGAGGCCGGCGTCAGCCCGTGGCTTGACTACCTCGAGCGCTCTCTGATCACCGGCGGGGAGCTCAAGCGCCTCATCGACGAGGACTTCCTGCGCGGCAACACCTCCAACCCGTCGATCTTCGAGAAGGCGATTCTCGGCTCTAGCGACGACTACGACGAGGATCTCAAGAAGCTCGCCGGCGAGGGCAAGAGCCCTCAGGAGATCTACGAGCACCTCGCCATCAAGGACGTCCAGATGGCCTGTGACGTGCACCGTCCCACCTGGGATGCCACGCACCACCAGGACGGATTTGTGTCACTGGAGGTCTCGGCAGACATGGCCCATGACACCGAGGCGTCCATCAATGGCGCGCGTGACTTCTGGAAGCGGGTCAACCGGCCCAATCTGATGATCAAGATCCCCGGCACGACGGAGGGCGTCCCCGCCATCGAGAAGTGCATCAGTGAGGGGATCAACATCAATATCACCCTGCTGTTCTCCGTCGAGTCCTATGAGAACGTCATTGACGCCTTCATGAGTGGCCTGGAGAAGCGCCTGGAGAAGGGCGAATCCCTGGACATCGCCTCGGTGGCCAGCTTCTTCGTCTCCCGGGTGGATACCGCCGTCGACAAGCGCTTGGAGGCCTCAGGCCATACCGAGCTGCTCGGCACCGCGGCGGTGGCCAATGCCCGCGAGGCCTATCGCAAGTTCGAGGAGCATTTCTCCACGCCGCGCTGGGAGGCCCTGCACCACGCCGGCGCTCACATCCAGCGCCCGCTGTGGGCCTCCACCGGGACCAAGAACGAGGCCTACTCGGACACCAAGTACGTCGACGAGCTCGTCGGCCCGCACACGGTCAACACGATGCCGCTCAACACCATGGAGGCCTTCGGCGACCACGGCCACCTCTCGGGGCCGACCGCCCAGAAGGACCCCTCCGATGACCTCGCGGCGCTCGCCAAGGCCGGGATCGACATGACCGAGATCACCGAGGAGCTGCTCAAGGACGGCGTCACCCAGTTCATCGACGCCATGGAGCGTCTGCTGGCGGGGATCGAGAAGGCCGCCAAGTCGTGACCACGGACGGCACCGAGCCAACCCCCAGGTGCGTGGCCTCGCGTTAGTGGCCGCTCCCGCAAATACGCTCGCATTCGAGGAGCGCCTGGCGGCGCCAGGCTTTGTCCTCGGACCCTCATGTAGCGCTGCTACACGTCGGGTCCTGCGTCCTCGCCTCGCATCCACCAGTCGCACCTCTCGGTGCGAACGTACTTACGGGAGCGACCACTGGGGCGCGCCCTCACCCCCGCGGAGGTAAAGACTCATGCAGATCGGCTTCATTGGGCTGGGCAAGATGGGCGGCAATATGGTCCACCGGGTCCGGCGCGACTCCGACATCGAGGTCGTGGCCTTTGACTTCAGCGCCGACGCGGTGAAGGCGGCCGAGGAGCACGGGGCCAGTGGATCAGACTCGCTGGAGGACCTCGTCTCCAAGCTCACGCCGCCGCGCGCGGTGTGGATCATGGTCCCCGCCGGCAAGCCCACCGAGGACACCGTCGACAAGCTCTTGGGCATGTTCGACGAGGGCGACACGATCATCGACGGCGGCAACTCCAAGTGGACGGACTCGGTCAACCGTCACGCAAAGTGCGCCGAACGCGGCGTGCGTTTCGTCGACGTCGGCACCAGCGGCGGAATCTGGGGCCTGGCGATCGGCTACTGCATGATGGTGGGCGGCGAGGACGAGGCCGTCAAGCCTCTGGAGCCGCTGTTCAACACGCTCGCGCCCCCGGCCACTGACAAGGAGCCGATCGGCTGGGGCCACATGGGCGGCCCCGGCTCGGGTCACTTCGTGAAGATGGTCCACAACGGGATCGAGTACGGGCTGATGCAGGCCTACGCCGAGGGGTTCGAGCTCATCCACAAGTCCGAGTACGGGCTGGACACCGAGCAGATCGCCAAGGTGTGGGGTAACGGATCAGTCATCCGGTCATGGCTGCTGGAGCTGGCGGCACGTGCCTTCGAGCAGGACGGCGACGATCTGGGCGCCGTGGAGGGCTGGGTCGACGACTCGGGTGAGGGCCGCTGGACGCTGGACGCCGGCATCGCCCATGACACGCCGATGCCGACGCTGGCGGCGGCGTTGTTCGCGCGGTTCTCCTCGCGCGGGGCGGGTGATTACAGCGCGCGCGTGGTCGCCGCGCTGCGCAACCAGTTCGGCGGTCACGCGGTCAAGACGGCGCCGAAGCAGTGAGCGCAACCTCCCCGCTCAGCGCGGCCGACACTGAGAACCCGCTCGTCGCGGGGCTGGAGCGTTTGCCGGTCCATCCGACGTCGCTGGTCATCTTCGGCGCCACCGGGGACCTCGCCCACCGCAAGCTGCTGCCCGCCATCTACAACCTCGCGCATGAGGGCCAATTGCCCGAGCGCTTCGAGGTGATCGGTGTCGGGCGGCGCACGCATGAGGACGAGGAGTTCCGCGACACGGTCACCGACTCCATCGAGAAGTTCTCCCGACGTCGGCCCGACCCCAACGTCATGCAGGGCCTGCTCAACGAGGCTCGCTACGTCCAGGGCTCCTTCGACGACGACTCGGTCTACGCCGAGCTGGTGCGCGAGCTCGACGGGTTCGATCAGGCGGCCGGCCGTCCGCTGGACCGCGTCTTCTACCTGTCCACCGCGCCCGAGTTCTTCCCGCTCATCGCCGGCAAGCTCGGTGCCGCCGGGCTCAACCGCACCGACCGTGCCTCGGTGCGGATCGTCATCGAGAAGCCCTTTGGCTACGACCTGGCGTCGGCGCGCGCGCTCAACGCCGAGTTGCTGGAGGTCTTCGAGGAGCATCAGATCTTCCGCATCGACCACTACCTGGGCAAGGAGACGGTCCAGAACCTGCTCGCGCTCCGGTTCGCGAACGGGATCTTCGAGCCGATCTGGAACCGCCAGTTCATCGACCACGTCCAGATCACCGTCGCCGAGTCGATCGGCATCGAAGGCCGCGCCGGCTACTACGAGCAGGCCGGCGCGATCCGCGACATCTTCCAGAACCACCTGCTGCAGCTGCTTGCGCTGACGGCGATGGAGCCGCCGATCGACTTCACCGCCGAGTCGGTGCGCAACGAGAAGGTGAAGGTGCTGAAGGCGCTCCACACGCCTGGCCCGAAGCACGTCGTGCGCGGGCAGTACGGGCGCGGGTTCGTCGAGGGCGTCGAGGTGAAGGGCTACCGCGAGGAGGACGGGGTTGCGCCG
>DASXDW010000009.1:0-13210 GCA_036490435.1 Solirubrobacteraceae bacterium | reverse complement strand
TGCCACACGCGCCGCGCTGGAGTTCGAGGACGCCACCGTGCTGTGCCTGTGCGGCCGCAACGATGCCCTGCGCGCCAAGGTCGTGGGGCTCTTCGGCGACGAGCCGCGCCTGCGCGTAATGGGCTTCACCGACCGCATGGGCGACGTCCTCGCCGCCGCCGACGCGCTGGTGCACTCCAGCGCCGGCCTCACCGTGCTCGAGGCGATCATTCGCGGCTGCCCCGTCGTGTCCTACGGCTTCGGCTACGGCCACGTGCGCGCCTCCAACGCCGCGCTGGAGCGCTTCAAGCTCGCGCAGGTGGCGCATACCGAGAACGAACTGGCGCCCGCGATCGGCCGCGCGCTCGAGCAGCACCCCGAGCCCGACCCACGCTTTGCCCGCCGCCCGTCGACAGCGTCGATGATCCTCTCCGACGAGCGCCGCACGACCGTATTGCCACGCTGGCGGGTGCGGACAGTCCGCGCGGCCACCAGCCTTGCCGCCCTGGTGCTCATCGCCGGCGTCGCCCTCACGACCGGGTTCTCCTACACCGTCGCCTCGCACATCACCCACATACGCCCGGTGACCGTGGTGACCACCGACCAGCCCGAGGTGGGCGTGCTCATCGACACCCCCTCGTCGCAGGTGCCCGAGGTGGCGCGGACGCTGTCGGCGTACGGCCTGCACGCCTCCTTCGCCGTCGGCCAGCTGTCCTCTCCGGTGGTGACCAGCGTCTCGAGCAACCACGACCAGACGCTGCCGCGGCTCCCCACCGGCGGTCTGGTGCGATGGATGGGCGCGCGCGGCGAGCTGCACAAACTCCAGCCGCTGATCCGATATCAGCGTCACTTCCTCTACGCGTCCAGCGGACCGAGCATCGGGCAGTGGCTGGTGGCCAAGGGCGCCGGCGGCAAACTGGTGGCGGGCGCCGTGCGCCTGCAGGACGCCGACGACTCCCTCGGCTCGCTGCGACCCGGCGAGGTGGTGGAGTTCAGCGTGGGCAGCGCCGAGGCGCTGCAGCCTCTGCTGGGCAAGCTGCTCGAAGGACTGCACGAAGAGCATCTGAGCGCGGTTCCGATCGGCCAGCTGATGCAGGATGCCGGCAAGAGCAGCCGAGCTGCCTGATCGCGTCATCGAGCTCGGCGACGTCGAGCGCGCGGCGGCGCGCCTGCAGGGCGTGGCGCACCGCACGCCGCTGCTCACCTCATCAACGCTGGACGAGCGCGTGGGCGGGCGCGTGTTCCTGAAGGCCGAGACCTTCCAGCGCATGGGAGCGTTCAAGTTCCGCGGCGCCTACAACGCGGTGTCGTCGCTGTCGGCGGACGAGCTGCGGCGTGGCGTGTGCGCCGTCTCCTCGGGCAATCACGCCCAGGCCACGGCCCTGGCGGCCCGCCTGTGCGGCACCCGCGCGGTCATCCTCATGCCCTCCGACGCTCCGGCGCTCAAGCGTGCCGCCACCGAGGGCTACGGCGCCGAGGTCGTCGAGTACGAGCGGTACGGGGAGGATCGCGAGGAGCTCGTCCATGAGCTCGCTGCCGAGCGCGGCATGGTGCTCGTACACCCCTTCGACAATCCCCTGGTGATGGCCGGGCAGGGCACGACGGCGCTCGAGTTGCTCGACGACGTGGAGGATCTGGACGCGCTCCTGGTCCCGGTGGGCGGCGGCGGGCTGATCGCGGGCTGCGCCACCGTGTGCGCCGCCCTCTCGCCGCAAACGCGGGTGATCGGCGTCGAGCCCGAGGCGGGCGACGACGTGGCTCGCTCGCTGGCCGCGGGTGAGCGCGTGCGCATCCAGGTCGGCAAGACCATCGCCGACGGCCAGCAGGCGGCCACCCCAGGCGAGCTCACCTGGCCCATCATCAGGGCGCTGGCCTCCGAGGTCGTGACCGTGACCGACGGTCAGATCCTCGACGCGATGCGCTTTGCCTTCGAGCGCATGAAGCTCGTGGTCGAGCCCAGTGGCGCCAGCGCCTTCGCGGCGTTGCTGGGGGGCGCGTATGCCGCGGAGGACCGGCGCGTCGGCGTCGTGCTGTCCGGAGGCAACATCGGCGCCGACGCGTTTGGCAAGCTGCTGGCGCGCTGAGTCGGGTGGGTCGGCCTGGCTATGCGAAGGCGATCCCGGTAGGCTCGTCGGCCAGCCCGATGTCGACGGACTTCACGACTGCGTTGGTGGCCGGGTCGATCACCGCGACGGAGCTCGACGCGTTGCAGGTCACCCAGATGTGGCCGTCCGGGCTGAGCCCCACCGCGGTCGGGATCTGGTTGAGCTGCGTGAACGTCGTCGCCGCGTCGGTCGTCGTACCGGAGCCGAGTCCGATCGTCGTCTTGACGCGTCGCCTCGCCGTGTCGATCACCGAGACGGTGTTGGCGTTGGCGTTGGTCACGTAGGCGTCCGCGCCGCCAGGACCGAACGTGACGTCCCACGGCGTGCGGCCAACGCGGATCCGGGCGACCGGCTGCAGCCGCGAGGTGTCGATGACGAGGACTGCGTCATGGTCGGTGTCGGTGATGTAGGCGTGCTTGCCGTCGGGACTGACCGCCACCCCGTGCGGGTTGCGCAGGCTCTCCTGGACCCGGTGGACGTGGCCGCCGGCGGACCTGATCACGTAGACGCCATCAGCGCAGGTCACGAAGACCAGCGAGCCGTCGGGCGAGATCGTGACGTTCATGGGTCCCTCCCCGACGGTGACGGTCCCGGTGACCTGCTGGCTCGCCACGTCGACAACGGAGACCGTCTCCGAGCCGCCCGGGCCGGTGTTGGGGCCCGTGTTGGCGACATAGGCCGTCTTGCCGTCTGGGGTGATCGCGATGCCGTGCGGGTAGATCCCCACGACGATCGTGGAGGCGATCTTGTTCGGCGAGTTGCCGCCGGTGGGGATGACGCTGACAGTGTTGGTCCCGGACTCGGTCACCCACACCTGGCTGCCGTCCGGCGTCGCCGCCACCCCGAACGGGTTGGTCGTCCCGCTGGTGACGGCGGACACGAGCCCCATCGTCGCGGTGTTGAAGATGGCGACGTTGCCGCCGCACACCCCCGGAACGTAGGCGAACGCCGTGCCCGACGGCGCCGCGACGTCTTTGTTCTCGACCGCCGCGATCCGCTTCAGGTAGACCTTGTCGCTGGCGCCCTGCTCGAAGTCGGCGCGGTGCGTGGTGCGGTTCTCGGTGAAGCGGCTGGCGGTTGCCGGCAGGGCGTTCCGGGCCGCCTGCTCGCGCCGCTTGCGCGACTGCGGCTTCCAGGGAACGCCGGGACGATGCGTCTCCTGAACCGGCGGAGTCTGCGCCGCGCCGGGGATGGCGGCTGCCGGCAGCGTCGCCACCTCATGCTCGGCCTCCCAGAACTCACCGATCGTCTGCGGCAGGTGGGGCGCGAACGTCGTCGCCTTGCCGTTGGTGAAGCCCAGCGCCGACGTGAGGTCGCCGAACGTCTCGCGGCGCCAGGCGCTGATGTTCGTCTCCTGGACGCTGGTGAACCGCTCCAGGAACTGCAGCGTCGAGGTATGGTCGAACTGCTCGGTGGCCACGAAGCCGCCGACGCTCCAGGGTGAGACGATGAAGCACGGGACGCGGACGCCGCCGCCGATCGGCCAGTTGGGATTGGTGCCCACCTGCACGAACTCGTCCGGCGTGCCGGCTGGCGGCAGTGGCGGTACCACGTGGTCGAAGAGACCGTCGTTCTCGTCGTAGTTGACGATGAACACGGTCTTGGCCCAGAGGTCACGGTTCTCGGCCACCGCATTGAGCTTGGACGCCAGGAAGTTGGCTCCGGAGGCGGGGAGATAGGCGGGGTGCTCGCTCTGGCCCGAGGTCGGCACGATCCACGAAACGGTGGGCAGCTTGTCGTGCTTGGCGTCCCACTCAAATCGGTCGGGCGGGTAGATCGTCAGGCCGCCCTCATGCAGCGGGCTGCCCGGTGAGGCGTTTTGGTAGGCCTCGAAGAACTCCAGCATGTTGGTGCCGTAGTCATCCTCCTCTTGGTAGATGCGCCAGCTGATCCCGGCCTTGGTCAGGCGCTCGGGATAGGTGGTGAACGTGTAGGGGAGGCCGGTAACAGGACTGGGCACGACGTTGGAGGTGATGGGGCCACCGCCTGCGCCGGTGGGATCGATCGTTCCCGTCCACAGGTACATCCGGTTGGGCCACGTCGGCCCCAGCAGCGAGGAGAAGTAGTGGTCGCACAGGGTGAACGTCTCGGCCAGGGCGAAGTGGAACGGGATGTCCTCGCGCTCGTAGTAGCCCATCGTGTACGGGCCATGGGCGGCGCCGTCGGCGCCGATGTGGGCTGGGAGCCAGTTGTCGTTGGTCGCCGTGGTGGGCTGGCCCGGAGTCGGGCTCACCTTGATGTTGAGCGCCGAGTGCTGGACCGACCAGGCGTGAGAGGTCGAGGGGATGGCCTGCGAGCTGGTGTTCTTGGTGTCCAGATGCCAGGGCAGGAGGTAGCCGTCGGGGTTCTGGGCATCTGGCTGGTAGAAGATCGACTTGCCGTTGGACTGCATGAGCACGTTCGGATCGCCGAATCCGCGCACGCCGCCGAGGGTTCCGAAGTAGTGGTCAAACGACCGGTTCTCCTGCATGTGGATGACGACGTGCTTGACGTCGCGTAGCGAGCCTTTGCGCGGGCCCTCGGCCGCGGCCCGAGCGAGCGCCGGCGGTAGAACCGACGAGGCGAGCAGGCCGCCGGCTCCCGCGGCGGCGGAGGTGAGCAGACGACGACGGGTGACCTCGGGCATTTGCGCGAGCCCCTTTCTCACTGTGGACATCGAGACACATCGCTCGCCACCAACGCGGAACCTGGACCGCGGGCGCGAGCTCCTGGATGCCTAGAACCCTACGCCCATGTGCGCGCGGAGGTGTTACCGACGTGCGGTCCCGTTGTGACCCGGTCGTGGCGGCGGTCGCGGTGCAGGGCCTACCAGTGGACGCCGCGCGTGGCCTGCGCGAACGCGCGCTGCTCGGCCTCGGTACGGCGGTCGACCGGTTTGCCGCTCTCAGGGAATAGCTGGTAGGCGCGGTTGACGACCATGTCCTGTGCGCCCGGAGCGATCGCGTAGGTGAGCTGCCCGATGTTGCCGAGCGTTGTGGCGATCTTCTTGGGGCGCTTGCGGATTGCCTCGGTGATCATGTTGCCGGCCTGCTCGGGGGTGAGCGTGGGCAACCGATCGTAGATCTTGGTCGGCGCGATCATCGGGGTGCGGACGAGCGGCATGTACACGGTCGTGATGTGCACCCCGTCGCCGATGACCTCGGGACCGATCGAGCGGCTGAAGGCGTCCAGCGCGGCCTTGGACGCCAGGTACGCGGCGAAGCGCGGCGTGTTGATCTGCAGCCCGATCGTCGAGATGTTGATGATGTGACCACTGCGCTGCTCGCGCATGACCGGAAGCAGGTCGAGCATCAGCTTGACCGGCGCGAAGTAGTTGAGCGCCATCGTCCGCTGGTAATCGTGGAAGCGGTCATAGGAGCGATCCACCGACCGGCGGATGGACTTGCCGGCGTTGTTGACGAGGATGTCGACCTGGTGATGCTGGGCCAGCACCTCCTGCGCCATCCGCTCGACGTCGTCGGAGTCCGACAGGTCGCACGTGTGCACGAACGCCGTACCCCCGACGTCCTGCACGCGCTCCGCCACCGCGTCGAGCTTCTCCTTGGTGCGCGCGACGAGCAACAGCTTGCCGCCCGCCTTGCCGATCTGCAGCGAGGCGGCCTCGCCGATCCCCGACGACGCGCCGGTGATCATGATCGTCTTGCCCTTGACGGCGTTGTGGAGCGAGTCGGCGAGGATGCCGCCCCCGAACGGGATGCGCTGGGTCAGCTCGCGGATCGTGCGGATGCCGCCGACGGCCAGATCGGTGATGTCGGGAGTCATGGCTACCGGTCCGCCAGAACCTGGTTGGCCATGTTCTGCTCGCCCGCCTTGTTGGGGTGCAACGGGAAGGCCGCGGAGGTCGGGATGATCCCGTTCACCCAGGCGGTGCCAGAGGCCTTGCACGCGTCGTGGCCGACGCTCGAGGTGAACGTGTCGACGTATTCGGCGCCGTTGGTGTTGGCCGCATTCCGCAGGACGGAGTTCAGCGAGGTCTCCAGGCCGTCGAAGTACGTGATGTCGCCGCCGGAGATCGGCACCAGCGGCCAGCAGCTCGAGCCGTTGGTGGGCAGGCCATCGGGATAGCCGACCACCATGACCTCGGCCTGCGGCGCGCGGGCGTGGATCCCCTGGATCACCGCCGCCAGCTTGGGTCCGGTGGCGTTGATGGCCGCCACGTTGGGGTCGCCGCTGCTGCTGGCGTAGTGGTTCTTGCACGCGGTGCCGGTCGGCCGGATGATGTCCAGCTTGGCGCACTCCTCGGCGACGCTGATCAGCCCGGCGTCGTTGCCGCCAATGCCGACGCTCACCAACGCGTCGTTAGCCTTAAGTGCGTTGAACTGGGGCGGCGCGGTCTGCAGGCCGCCTTCCAGGCTCTGGGACTGGGTCATGTCTACGGTGGTGGCACTCGAGCAGCTGGCGTCGGTGAAGCTGCTGGGAGCCAAGGCGCGGGTCACGTCGGACGGGTAGTTATTGGTCGAGCGCCCGCACAGGATCGGGCTGCCGGTCGGGTTGGGCACCAGCGGCGCGGCGGTGTAAGAGTCGCCCAGTGACACGTACGGGCCGATCGCCGCCTGGGCCGCGCCGGCGCCGGCGACTGCGATGACCAACGCGGCACCGGCGGCGAGAGCGCCGCGGCGGACGATGAAACCAAAGGGTGGTTGCACTGGTTCTCTCCTCGTGAGCGGCGGACCCCGTGGCGAGCTTATAGGGCCTTGCCGGACGCCTCAATCCAATCGGCTAGTACCCGCAGGTTCAGGGTTGCATGCCGGGTCCGTCAGCGGCGGCGCGTGAGCTTTCCCACCAGCAGGTCCACCGAGCGCTGCAGGTCGTCAAGCGTCGCCTCCTCCACGCTTGTGATGCCCAGCTTGCGGTTCAACCAGGCGTTGATCTCGCGGTGGCTGGTCCCGTCACGGCGGCGGACCTCGGACACCAGCCGGTGACGCTCGTCGCGCAGTTGGGCGCGCCGCTCGAACGCTGGGATCTCGTGGGGCGCCTCCTCGCCGCCTGCCGCGCCAGCGTCGTCGCCGGCCGGTCCAGTGTCGGCCACGGCGGTGAGCCACCGCGCCGCTGCGGCGGACGGCGGGGGTGGCGCCGGCGCGGGCGCACCGAACAACGTCATCTGGGGCGCGACATCGGCGCTGAGCGGGACGAACTCCGGGGCGTCCGAGCGTTCGGTCTCCCGGCGCTCCTCGCGCTCATCCAGCGCGAACGGGTCCTCCTCGCCCGGCCGGCGCAGGGACCCCCGCAGCTCCTGCTCGATGGTGGCGGCGTGGTCGCGCAGGACCGGGTCGGCGGGGACGTAGAGCCAGCTCGGCTCGACGGGACGGCGGGGCAGCGTGCGCACGAACCGGCCCACGATCTGGCGGAAGATGAGCGGGGTCTTGGCCGCTGTCGCATACACGCCCACGCGCAGGCGCGGGATGTCCACCCCCTCGGAGACCATGTTGACGGCCACGATCCAGTGGTCCGTGGACGCGGTGAACGCGGCGAGCTTGGCGGCGGCGCGGGCCTCGGCGTGCAGCACCACCACCGGTACTCGGCCTGTCGCCTCCCGCAGCAGCTTGGCGATCCGCCGCGCGTGTTCGGAGTCGGCGGCGATGACCAGGCCGGCCGCGTCGCGGTGGCCGTCTCGGCGGATGCCCTGGAGCTTGGTGTCGGCCTCCTTGAGGATCCGCGGCAGCCCGTCGGGCAGATCGGTGGAGATCGCCGTGCGATAGCGCCGGCTCGCCTCCCGGGTCGACAGCACCGTCTCGAAGCTCGATTCGATGACGTCGTCGCCGCTGCGCCATGACAACGAGCCGTCGTAGGCGACGAAGCACACCGGGCGACACACGCTGTCGGCGACCGCTTCGGCATAGCTGTAGGAGACGTCGGGCTCAGCCACTCCATCAGCGTCATAGCTGACGCCAGGGATCGGTGTGGCGTCCGAGCGAAAGGGGGTGCCGGACAGAAGCAGCCACCGCGGGCACGCCTCGAAGGCCTTCGCGAAGGTCACGCCCCAGGTGAGATCCTCTCCGAGGTGGTGCGCCTCGTCGGCAATGACCAGTGTCCGGCGCGGGAGCGTGCGGGCCCAGCGCGCGGGCGCCCTGGCCACGCGTGCGTAGGTGACCGAGACGCCGTGAAAGCCCGACGGGGGCTTGGGGGAATCGGCGTCGGGCGCGAGGTCGATGCCCAGGTCGTGCGCGGCGCGGGCCCACTGGCGCGTGAGGGGCGCGGTGGGGCAGGCGACCACGACCGAGCTCACCGCACCCGCGTTCAAATGGGCGCGGGCGAACTCCAGCGCCGGCCGCGTCTTGCCCGCTCCGGGCGCCGCCGAGACCAGAAAGGGACCCTCCTCCCAGGCGGCCATACGGGTGAGCGCACGGGTCTGCCAGACGCGAAGCGCAGTGCGATTTGCCTTGGGTCGGGGGGAGGGCACGGGTCGCGCATCGTGAAGGACGCGCCGGACGAAACCCGCCCCACCCCACCCGGCATGCCGTCCGGCATGCGTGCGAACATACGTTCGGATGATCGTCGTCTGTGTCCTGATCCCTCGTTTCGCGCTCACCACCGCCCTCGGCGATCGATCGGAGCTGCTGCAGAGCCCGGTGGCGCTCGCGCCGGAGCCGGGTGGGACCCAGCAGGTGGGGGAGGTCTCGCTGGCCGCGGAGGCGTTCGGCGTCCACCCCGGGATGCGCCTGGGGGAGGCGCTGGCCCGCTGCCCGCAGCTGACCCTCGTTCCCCCGGATCCCGCCGGCGTCGCCGATCTCTGGGAGCGGCTGCTCGTGCGCCTGGAATCGATGGGGGCCGCCGTCGAGCCCGAGCGCCCGGGTTTGGTGTGCTTTGACGCGCGGGGGCTTTTGCGGCTGCACGGGGGGACGGACGGAGTGCTGCGGGCGGCGCGCACCGCGCTGCGCACGCCGGCTCGCTTCGGGATCGCCCCGTCGCGGTTCGCTGCGGTGGCGGCGGCGACCCGGGCGCGGACTCGCCGCCCGGAGATCGTGGGGGGCCACGGCGGGGTGGGCGGACATGGCGGGGTGGGAGCGCAGAGCGGTATAGGCGGGTACGGCGGAGCGCGGAGCCCGGGCAGCGCCGAGGGCCGTGAGCTGGCGCGGTCCTATCTGGCCCCGCTGCCCATCGCGCTGCTGCGCGCGCGCCCGTCGCTCGCCGACCTCCCTCAGGCGCTCGAGCGGCTGGGGATCAGGACGCTGGGCGAGCTGGCGGCCCTGCCCGCCGCCGCGCTGGCCGATCGCTTCGGTCAGCCGGGGCTGCTCGCCTACGAGCTCGCGCGGGGCGGAGACAGCGCGCTCAGTCCCCGCCCGGCGAGCGAGTTTCTGCGAGAGGCGCTCGAACTGCCCGAGGCTGCCTCGGGGGTCCAGTTGGAGCGGGGCCTGGGCCTGCTCATCGATCGGCTGCTGGCCCGCCGGGAGCGGCGGGGGAGGACGCTGCGATCGGTCGTCATCTCCGCCAAGCTGGTGGAGCGGGGCGGGACCTGGCGAGAGCAGGTGGTGTTCCGTGAGGCGCTGGCCGATCCGGTGCGCATGCGGCTGGCGCTGGCGCCGCATCTGGCGCAGATGCCCGCGCCGGCGGAGGTGCTGAGGCTGTCGGTCGAGCGCTTCGGTCCGCTGGCCTCAGACCAGCGGCCGCTTCTGGAGGATCCCGCCGCCGCGCGGACGGCGCGCCTGCGCGAAGCGATCCGCCAGGCCCGGGCGGCCGCCGGGCCCGAGGCGGCGCTGCGCGTGCTGGAGGTCGATCCGGACTCGCGGTTCCCCGAGCGACGGGCGGTGCTGGCGCCCTTCGAGAGCTAGTCGTTTACACAGATCATGTGTAAGAACGACACAGAAAGTGTGTGATCGCTATGGCTGGCCCGCGCCGACTCGCCGTGCCGCGCCGGGTGGCAGTGACCGCCGGCGATGATGGCCGCCCCCTCCAAGTCGACGAGCGCGAGGTGGACGCGGTGCGGGAGTCGTGGCTGATCGAGGATCGGTGGTGGACGGAGAAGCCGCTGCGGCGACGCTACTGGGAGGTGGTCACCACCTGCGGGCGCGACGAGGTGGTGTTCCACGACCTGATCAGCGGGAGGTGGTGGCGCCAGCGCTGACCCTCGCGAATGAACAATGCACTCACGTCCCTAGACTGCGGGGCGTGACCCAGCCGATCTCCCACCGCGATCCCGGACGGGTCGCGATCGGCACCTGGAGCGGGGGGCGGTTCATGCACTTCGGCGAGGCCGTCGATGACGAGCGCTTCGTCGCGCTGGTCACGCCCGACGAGCACATCGACACGGTGATCACCGCCGACGTGTATGGCGCCGGCGCCGCCGATGAGATGTTGGGACGGGCGATCGCGGGCCGGCCACGCGAGTCGATGTGCGTCGTCGGAGCCGTGGGCCACGACTTCTATGACGGCGAGCGCAACGGGGCCAAGGGCTTCCCGCGCTTCACCGATCCGGCGCTGCGCGGGCCCGAGGGGTACGGCGACTACCTGAAGATGGCCACTGAGCGCAGCCTCGAGCGCTGCGGTACCGATCGCTTCGACCTGCTGCTGCTGCACAACCCCGACCGCACCGGGTACACGAGCGAGCGCGTCTGGGAGGGGATGGCGGCGCTGCGCGACGCCGGCCTGACGCGGATGATCGGCGTGGCGCCCGGCCCCGCCAACGGCTTCACGCTGGACGTCATCGACTGCCTGGAGCGGTTCGGTGCCGTGATCGACTGGGCGATGATCATCCTCAACCCACTCGAGCCGTGGCCCGGTGAGCTGTGCCTCGCGGCTGCCGACGCCGCCGATGTCAAGGTCATCACGCGAGTCGTGGACTACGGCGGGCTCTTCTTTGACGACCTGCATCCCGGCCAAGAGTTGGTCCACGGCGATCACCGCGGCTTCCGCCCGGCGGGATGGCTGGAGGCGGGTCTGGACCGCATAGACGGCATGCGCCCGATCGCGGAGCGCGCCGGACTTTCATTGATCCAGCTCGCCTGCCAGTGGAACCTCGCTCACCAGCCGGTCGAGTGCGTCGCTCCCACGCTCATCCAGGAGGCCGGCCCGCAGGCCAAGAGCATCGAGGACAAACGCGCCGAACTGGCGGCGCTCCCGGCTGAGCAGCGGCTGACCAACGGTGACGTGGACATGATCCGCACGCTGGGAGACAACACCGGCTGCATGGCGCTGAAGGGAGCCTCCCCGCAGCACACCGGGGAGGAGCAGCCCGACCGCTGGCTCATGGACGAGCACCTGGCCACCGTGGCCGAGCGGTGGCGCATCGACCCCGACCGTGACCTCGTCATGGCGCACGCGGCATGAGCGAGGAAGAGATCTCCCTCCCCATCACCGGCGGCTGCAACTGCGGGGCCGTCCGCTTCGAGGTCACCGAGCCCTTCGTGGCCTCGATGTACTGCCACTGCACCCGCTGTCAGCGGCGCACCGGCACCGCCGCTTCGGTCAACGCCCGCACGACGCCCGAGGCCTTCACGATCCTGCAGGGCGAGGACCGTATTCGCTCGTGGGATCCGCCCAGCGGCGGTGCGGTCAAGTTCTTCTGCGGCGACTGCGGCTCGGCCCTGTTCAGCCGCTCGCCCGGCTCGATCGGGATCCGGCTGGGTGCCGTCGACGGCGACCCCGGAATCAGACCGTCCTACCGTCAGTACACCGCCTACGCCGCCGCGTGGGAGCCTGTTCCCGACGACGGACTGCCGCGCCACCCCGAGGCGCGCCCGGCGAGCTGATCGGCGACGCCGCCTGCCGCGCGCGGCCCGACGGCGCTCCTGACCAGATACACACCGAGTGCAAGCGCGCCGGCCAGCCACACCGCGTTCATGGCTCCGAGGCCGAGTGCCCCATGGTTCCGGGCGGCCACGAAGTCATCGGGTAGCCAGTGCACGACGAGGCTGACGAAGATGGCCAGGACCGGGAGCCGGCGGCGGACGCCCGCTTCCCACAGGGCCAGCGGGATCACGATGACCGCGAAGTAGTAGCCGGTCGGGGCGGGATCCGCGAGGCACCGCACGAGCCCGAGGGCGCAGAAGAGAGCTAGGGCGTTGACGCCTCCGCGGCGCTTGTGGGTTCGCCAGGCATACGCGCTGATCGCCGCCGCGGCGAGTACGAACACGATCGCCACCGCGCCGGTCCGGGTCAGTCCCAGCGGGAGAAGCTGAGCGGGCGTGGCGCGGGCGCCAAGCGGGCGCCCGCTGAGTGGCCACCACAGGGTCCATGGATTGGCGAAATTGACGTCGCCGATATACCCGCCGGCAGTCCGATACGCGGTTAGATCCAACACCGGCAAGAGCCCCGCGGTGACCGCGGCGACCGCCGCGGCCAGCGTCGCGGGCATCACACGTCGGCCGGGCAGCGCCAGAAGGACGCAGGGGGCAGCGATCAGCGCCCACGGCTTGGTGCCGACGGCCAGACCGAGGAGGATTGCGGCGCAGCGGCGCCGGTCCTGGCCCGCGCAGATCACCGAGGCCGAGGCCAGGAGCGCGGTGAGCACCTCCTCCGGATGCCCCAACAGGAGCGCTCCAGACGTGATCGGCCCGGCCGCGATCAGGGCGATAGCCACCACCGCCGCCGTCGCCTGCATGATGGACAAGGCGCGCTGAGCGAGCCACCAGGCGGCACCGAGGACCGGGAGAAGACACGCCAGGGCACCGACCTGGTAGACGACGTGCGCGGTGCTGCCCAGGCCCTCCGCGGCGGCGGCAAACGGGGCGCGCCAGGCGAGTGACACGAGGCCCATCAAGGGCTGCAACGCCGCCGCGCGGCCGAGTTGGCCGTGGGTCAGGGCGGTGATCGCCGGCGCGGCATTGTCGGCCAGCACCGGGTAGCCGAGCTGGTAATCCCCGCTTCCGGTGATTCCGTGGACGACCCAGCAGAGAGCGGCAACCGCGGTCAGGACGACCGCGGCGCGAACAGACACGGGTAGGCGTTCGGCGCGCGCACGCACGCCTGAGATATCGGCCGCCCCGTGGCCCGCCCTTAGCTGTCGCCCGCCACCTCGGCGCGCATCCACTCACACCCGACCGAGAGATCCGCCACGCCCATCGCCGCGGCCACGTTGAGCCACATGCCGTAGCGGAAGAAGTCGTCGATCGCCTCCTGGTCGGCCCCTGACAGGCGCTGCACGTGGGCCACGAGCTTGGCGTAGAAGTGGCGGACGTGGTCGCGGATGG
>DASXDW010000007.1:0-27148 GCA_036490435.1 Solirubrobacteraceae bacterium | reverse complement strand
GGCAGCGCGATGATCAGCAGCACGGCATAGATCAGGATCGACCACACGAACAGGGGCATCCGACCCCAGGTCATGCCCGGAGCTCGCATGTTCACGATCGTCGCGTAGAAGTTGATGGCGCCGACCAGCGAGGAGATGCCGGTGATGTGGATGAGGAAGATCCACGCGTCCTGGCCTCCGCTGGGTGAGTACAGCGACTCCGACAGCGGCGGGTAGCTCCACCATCCGGCGTTGGGCGGATGGAAGAAGAGGGTGGCGTAGAAGACGATCCCGCCGAACAGCAGCAGCCAGAATGAGAGCGCGTTCAGCCGCGGGAAGGCCATGTCCCGGGCGCCGATCATCAGCGGCAGGAAGTAGTTGGCAAACCCGGCCCAGACCGGGACGACGAAGAGGAAGATCATCGTGGTCCCGTGCAGGGTGAGCAGCTGGTTGTAGTGCTCGGAGGTGATCAGCGTGTTGTTGGGCACGCTGAGCTGCAGCCGCATCATCAGCGCCTCGACCCCGCCGAGGCAGAAGAAGACGAAGGTGAGGACCAGGTACATGATCCCGATCTTCTTGTGATCGGTAGTGGTGACCCAGTCGACCCACTTCTTGGTCTCGCGCGGGCGCGTGACGTCGTGGGCGATGACCTGGGGGACCGGTGTCAGGACGTCTTCGCTGGTGATGGTGGCCATGTGCCTCTTAGTTTCCTAGCTGATTCGACGCGGTGAGGTCTTGTCGCAGTTGGCCCACCTGCGAGTTCTGGGCAGAGATGAGCAGCTGCTGGTGCGCGACCCACTTGGTGTACTGCGCCGGCGTGACCACATGCACGAAGGCGACCATCGCCGCATGGTTGGTCCCGCACAACTGGGCGCACTGCCCGCGGAAGGTGCCGGTGTGCAGCGCCTTGAACCACGTGTACGTCGTGTAGCCGGGGACGGCGTCCACCTTGCCGCCCAGCGAGGGGACCCACCAGGAGTGGATGACATCCGTCGACTGGATCGCGAGCACGATCGTGGTGTGCTCGGGCACCACCATCGTGGTGAAGGAATAGGCCTTGAGCTTGGGGCTGAACGAGTCCTTGAGGCAGCCATTGCCGTAGACGTAGCGCCAGATGAACTGCCGCCCCTGGATGCAGACGGTGAGCTTCTTGCCGTTGGGTGGCGTGGGGGCGTTGACCGAGGCCGACAGCACTAGCCCGTTGGCGTCGGAGTTGGGCGGGTTGACGATGCTCGGGAGCTTGATGAAGGTGACCACCGTCAGCACCACCAGGATCAGCGCGGCGGCGACGGTCCAGCCGATCTCCAGGCGCGTGTTGCCGTGGATCTGCGCCGCGACGGGGCTGCGCTTGGCCCGAAAGCGCCATATCGAGTAGACGAGCGCGCCCTCGACGAGCACGGCCACGATCGCCGCCACGTAGAGCACGATGTTGTAGAGCGAGTGGATCTGGTTGGCGTTGGGCGAGCCACCGGACTTGGGGGTGATGAAGTTGGCCATCGCCGCCGGTGCGATGAGCAGAGAGCCCGCCAAGACCGCAGCGAGCACCGGGATCGCGGTGCGGTAGAGACGCCGCCGGCCTGGATCTGGATGCTCGCGGCGCCGGCGGCGAGGCGTGGCGTCGTTGACGTCGAGTCGCAAGGCGCGCGGGATTCTATAAGTCCGGGCCGCTGCTTCGCGCCCCGGCATGGGGGCCGGGTTCTTATACTGGCGCGCCGTGCGAGGATCACGGGCTATCAGAGCGGGAGCCTGGGCCTTGGTCGCCGCGGGGGTGGCGGCGCCCGTCGTGCGCCGCCGCGTCAAGCTCCCCGGAGCCGCGGTGCTCGGGACCGCGGCTCTCTCGGTCCCCGCCCTGGTGGTGGCCATGCCGCGCAGCCGCGCGCGCGACACGGGCCTCGTCGGGCTGAACATGTGGGCGTACCTGGCCGCCTACGAGCTGCCCAACGACGACCCCGAGGCGCTGGAGCGGCGCGTGAGGATCGACTACCCGATCGCCGTGGACCGGATCATCGGCCTCGGCGTCCCGCCGACGGTCCGTTTTCAGACCGACTTCTCGGACCCGGCTGACATCAACCGCTTCGAGCGGCTCCTGGTGTGGTGTCACTGGGCGTGGTTCCTCGTGCCGCACGGCAGCGTTGCCTACGTGGCGTGGCGCGCGCCGGAGCGCTTTCCCTCAGCCGCCGCGCGCATGTACGCGGTGTTTGATCTCGGCGCCGTCTTCTACTCGGCCATCCCCACGGCCCCGCCGTGGTACGCGGCCCGTCATGGCCGCCTCCAGGACGCGCACATGCGTGCGGTGCGACGGATGATGATCGAGTACGGCGAGCAATTCTGGGGTGACCGCTGGTCGGGCCTTTACGATGTCCTTGGAGGCAATCCGCTCGCTGCCATGCCGTCTCTGCATTTCGCCACCTCGCTGATGGCCGCCCACCTCCTCGGAGAAGTGGGCCCGGTCGCAGGTGCCGTCGGCTGGTCGTATGCGCTTCTGCTGGGGCTGGCGCTCGTCTACCTCGGCGAGCACTACGCGGCCGACCTCGCCGGGGGCGCACTGCTGGCCGAGACGGTGCGCACCCAGGCACATCGCGCCATCCCGGGCGTCCGGGCGCTCTCCCGGCGCCTGGAGGCGCTGCAACGGCGGGCAGCGGCCGGGTAGCGCGTTGGGCATGCGAGGGGGAGCTCCCATCGAGCACAGGCGTCCTGGCGCGGCCGAGGCGGATGAGAGCCTCGAGTCCCCAGACGGCGATGCCGCCGTGGACGAGGCTTCGGGCGCCGGGACCGAGGGTGAAGCCGAGGGCGAGTCGGGAGCGCATCGCTCGGGTCACACCGAGGAGATGCCGCGCATCCGCCTCACGCGGCGAAGCTTGGTGGCCTCGATCGTCTTTGTCGTCTCGGTCGTCGCCTTCCTGTACTTCGTGCTGCCCAAGCTGCTGGGCCTGCGCGACACGTGGAACCGCATCCAGCACGGCAACGGGTGGTGGCTGGCGCTGGCGGCGGTGCTCGAAGGCTTCTCATTCTTCGGCTACGTGATCCTCTTCCGCGGGGTGTTCGTCCGCGGCGAAAGCCGCATCGACTGGCGGGCCAGCTACGAGATCACCATGGCGGGGCTGGCGGCCACCCGCCTGTTCGCCTCCGCCGGGGCCGGCGGCATCGCGCTGACGGCGTGGGCGCTGCGGCGCTCGGGCATGGAGCCGCGGGTTGTCGCCTGCCGGATGATCGCGTTCATGGCGGTGCTGTACGCGATCTTCATGGGCTCGCTCGTGGTCGTCGGGCTTGGGCTGTATCTCGGGATCTTCCCGGGAGAGGCCCCGTTTGCGATCACCGTGATCCCGGCGATCTTCGGCGCGAGTGTGATCGGGTTGTTTCTGGTCGTCTCGCTGCTGCCGGGCGATTTCGACCGCCTGGTCAAGCGCTGGACGCGCGGAGGACGCGTCGGGCGCCTCATCGCACGGGCGGCGGCGCTGCCGGCCGCCGCGGCCAGCGGCGTGCGCACCGCGATCGGCCTCGTGCGCCAGAGGGACACCTCGCTGCTGGGCGGCGTGGCCTGGTGGGGCTTTGACATCGCCGTGCTGTGGTCGTGCTTTCACGCCTTCGGCGGCGCGCCGCCCACGGCGGTGGTGGTCATGTCATATTTCGTGGGTCAGCTGGGCAACGTGCTGCCCCTGCCCGGCGGGATCGGCGGGGTGGACGGGGCCATGATCGGCGCCTTCTCGGCGTTCGGGGTCTCGCCGGCGCTCGCGGTCGTCTCCGTGTTGGCCTACCGGGCATTTGCCTTCTGGCTGCCGACGTTGCCCGGCGCGGTGGCTTATCTTCAGCTGCGGCGTACGGTTCAGCACTGGCGCGCCGACGAAACACCTAGCTATACTTAATGAAGTGATGGAGCAGAAGATCGAGAACGCAATCATCGTCGGGAGCGGGCCCGCCGGCTACACGGCGGCCCTCTACATGGCTCGCGCCGAGCTGGAGCCGTTGGTCGTCGAGGGCTTCGCCTGGGGCGGCCTGCTGCAGCAGACCACCGACGTCGAGAACTATCCCGGCTTCCCCCCGGGGATCATGGGCCCGGAACTCATGCAGCACTTCCGCGACCAGGCCGAGCGCTTCGGCGCGCGCCTGGAGACTGACGACGTGACCTCGCTCGAGCTCTCCCGCGACGGGTCGGAGCCCCACAAGGTCTTCGTCGGCGACGATATGTACCTCACGCGCGCGGTGGTGCTCGCCATGGGCGCCCAGCACCGCAAACTCGCCGTGCCCGGCGAGCAGGAGCTGTCGGGCCGGGGCGTCAGCTACTGCGCCACCTGCGACGCCGCCTTCTTCAAGCAGGCCCCGACGCTCATCGTGGGCGGCGGGGACTCGGCGATGGAGGAGGCCATGTTCCTGGCCAAGTTCGCCTCCAAGGTGGCGATCGTCCACCGCCGCGACGATTTCCGCGCCTCCAAGATCATGCTCGAGCGTGCCCGCGCGGTGCCCAACATCGAATGGATCACGCCCTACGTCGTGGAGGAGTTCCACGCCGAGGGCGACAGCAAGTCATTGACCAAAGCGCGCCTGCGCAACACCGCCGACGGATCTGAGAAGGACCTTGAGATCGCCGGCGCTTTCATCGCCGTGGGCCACGACCCGCAGTCCCAGCTCGTGCAGGGCCAGGTCGACACCGACGACGGCGGCTATGTGATCACCCAGGGCAAGTCCACTCTCACCAACGTCCCCGGCGTGTTCGCCGCCGGCGACCTCGTGGACCACACGTACCGCCAGGCCGTCACCGCTGCGGGGTCCGGGTGCCAGGCGGCCCTTGACGCCGAGTGGTACCTGCGCGACACCGCGCCTTTTGAGAGCGCCGCGCGCGTCGCGGCCAGCTAGCCGCGGCTCGGGTCCGGCGGCGGTCGGCCCTCAGCGTCTCGGCGGGGTATCGGCGAACGTCAACTGCCTGCTGGGGAAGGCGGCAAGGGCTCCGGCCGTGTTGTGAGAATCAGCGTCTTTGCAGGGAGGTTGTGGGAGATAATGGTCGTCAGAGACCCAAAATCCCCCACAGTCCCCGATCCGCGGCTCGCCGCGGCCGCACGTGCTGCCTTCGATAGCAGTCGTTGACCTTCGTCTCGTACCCAGCCCCCGGCAGCGGGGACAAAGCCACAGGCGCAAGCCGCCAGTGGCTCAGTTGTAGGGGCAGCCCTCGGCCGGGCCCCATTTGCCCGACGCGGCGTGCTGGCCCATGAGCAGGCCGAAGTCCTGGGTCCAGGTGCCGGCCAGCGTGCTGTAGCCGGCGATTGAGTCGTCCGACACCCCGGTGCCGACATAGCGGTAGATGGGGTTGAGGATGTTCTGGCAGTGACCCGTGCTCGCCATCCAGGCCGTCACGACCGAGGACGGAGTGGCATATCCAGTGGCGATGTTCTCGCCGACGTTTGACCAGTCAAAGCCGACGGCGCTGATGCGCGAGGCAAAATCGGCGCCGTGGCTGAAGTCGCGGTGAGTGACCATGACGTTGGTCCACCCCTGCGCGGAGCGGTTCAGGCGGGAGTTCTCGCGCAGGCCCGGCAGCCCGCGGGCGTGGCGCTCCTGGTTGATCAGGCACACCACGGTGCGCTGCAGGTCACCGCGGGAGGTGTGGCGGATCGAGGTGTGCGCGTTGGCGCAGCCACGAGCGTGGGCGGCGGCGACGGAGGCGCACGACATCGACGCAACCAGCACGGCGACCGCGGTCGCAGCGCGTCGAGCGGCAGTCCAGGCGCGTGCCTTCCCAAGGCACAGCACGGCTGTGTCTGAGTCACTCATTGTGGACATCCCTGTAATCGGCAGCACTCTGGCGGCTTTGAGTGATGACCGAGGCCGATCGAACAAATGTCCAGATCGGCAGACCGGCACCCTACACGAACCTGCCGTCGGCTGATTTCTTAGGGGGGTCCCGGACCTACCTCCGGGGTCGGCCGGGTCCTACCCCTGCGGCAGGGGAATAACACTCGCCTCGCCGGAAATTTATCGAGGGGGTTGCACAAGCGCACGACCTCTGGGTCGAGAACCTGTGCGCCTTCGGTGTCCTGCACGATGTCTCCCGGCGGTGACCCTGCAATACCCAGGAATCTAGGCCCATAACCCCTGATTTTGGGGTCCGTCAGGGCCGCAAGACGATTTTCAGTGCCTCGCGCCGGTCGTAGATCGCGTAGCCCTCCGGCGCGTCGTCGAGCGCCATGTGCCGGGTCACCAACGGCGTGGGGTCAAGCGTCCCCGCGGCCAGCATGCTCAGCACCCGATCGACGTGGCCGATGACGTTGGCCTGGCCCGTGCGCAGGGTCAGCCCCTTGATCCAGACCACGCCCATGTGCACCTGGCAGGGCTCGGCATAGACGCCGATCGCGACCACCGTCCCCGCGTTGCGCGCCAGTCTGATGGCGAGGTCGAGCGCGTCGGGATGGCCGACGGCATCGATTGCGGCGGCGACGCCGCGGCCCTCGGTGAGCCTCCTCGCGACGTCGCGCGGGTTCTCCTCGGTGAGGTGGATCGGGACCGCGCCAAACCCGCGCGCCACCTCCAGTCGCGCCTCGACGCTGTCGATGGCGAGCACCGGTCCCGCCCCCGCGGCGACGGCGACCTGGACCGCGCACAGGCCGACCGGCCCCAGGCCGAGCACGGCGACGCTGTCCCCGGGTGCCACGCCGGCACGCTCGACGGCGTGGTAGGCGGTGCCCATGACGTCGCCGGCAAACAGGGCCACGTCGTCGGTCACCCCGTCGGGCACCGGGCGCAGCGTGAGGTTGGCCATGGGCACCAGTGCGCGCTCGGCCTGGGTTCCCGGCAGCGCCCCCAGGGCCTCGCCGTGGCCGAAGACCCGGACGCGGTCGCACTTCTGATAGACGCCGCGCATGCAGTAGAAGCACGTGCCGCACGCGGTGTGAAAGCAGCCGCACACGCGATCGCCCACCGCAACCCGGGTCACCGCGTCCCCGGCGTCGATGACCCGGCCGACGAACTCGTGGCCGATGGTGAAACCCGGCTCCATCCTGACCCGGCCGTGGTAGATGTGCAGGTCTGAGCCGCAGATGCCGCTCGCCTCGATGGCGACGACGGCGTCGTCGCGGCTCTCGAGCTCAGGCGCGGGGCGCTCCTCGACCCGGACCTCCATGGGCGCCTGGAAGGTGACCGCTCTCATGACTCCTCGTAGGTGAAAAATCCTTCGCCGGCGGCGCGGCCCAACCGCCCCGACCAGCCCAGTCGCCGCAGCAGGGGCGCCGCGCGATAGCGCTCTTCGCCGCGCTCCAGATGCAGCGCGTCCAGCACGCCGAGTACGTGATCGAGGCCGATGTCGTCAGCCCAGGCGAGGATGCCACGCGGGTAGTTGAGCCCGTTGACCATGCCGGCGTCGATGTCCTCGGCGGACCCGACGCCTTCGCCCAGGGCGAAGGCGGCCTCGTTGATGACCTGGCAGACGATGCGGCCCAGCACGAGCCCGGGTGCGTCGCCCACCCATTCCGGGTGCATGCCGAGCGTGGAAAAGAAGCGCTCGGTCGCTGCCGCCGCCGAGGCCGCGGTGTCCGGACCCCGCGTGAGCTCCACCAGCGTGCTCCCGTCCAGAGGCGGCAGCGCGTGGAAGCCGACGGCCGAGCCGCCCGGATCGAGCGCGGCCAGCGATCCCGCGGCGCAGCAGACTGCCCGCGGTCCGCCTTGCAGCGGCGCCTCCGGCTCCTCGCCGTCCAGACTCATCTCGAGGATGAGGGCGGGGACCGGGCCGTCGACGGCCTCGGCGGGCGTGGCCACCTCCCAGCCGGCATGCGCCGCCGCCTCCTCGAGCGCGAGCGCGAGCGCGGACTCGCCCGCGATGATCACGAGGCCGTCGCCGCCCCCGACGGGCGGAGGCTCAGGGTCAGGCGGGCGGTGCTTGCCGCCCTCGGGATACTCGTAGTAGCCGCGACCGGACTTGCGGCCGTAGTGCCCGGCGGCGACGGTCCGCACCGCGATCTGGGAGGGCTGCCAGCGGGGCTCGCCGAAGCTCTGCTCGTAGAACGAGCGGCTGATCTCCAGCCCGACGTCGACGCCGACGAGGTCCATGAGCTCGAATGGGCCCATGCGAAAGCCGGCGCCGAGCCGGCACACACGGTCGATCTGCTCCACGGTGGCCACGCGCTCGGACAGGAGTTTGAGGGACTCGAGGCCCCAGGGGCGGTTGCAGCGGTTGACCAAGAACCCCGGTCCGTCAACGGCGTCGATCACGCGCTTGCCCATCGCCTCCCCGCACGCGCGCGCCACGGCAAGGGCGCGCTCGGAGGACTCGGCGCCGGCGACCACCTCGAGCAGCGCCATGAGCGGGGGCGGATTGAAGAAGTGCATGCCCACGACCCGCTCGGGGTGCGCGGCGGCCGGGGCCAGGGCGGTGACCAGGAGAGACGACGTGTTGCTGGCCAGCACGCAGCCGGCGGAGACGATCTCAGACAGCCGGGCAAACAGATCGCGCTTGAGCTCCACCCGCTCGGGGGCGGCCTCGATGACGATCTCGCACTCGGCGAACTCCTCCAACGACGCGGCCGCGTGCAGGTTGGCCTTGGCCGCCTCGGCGGTGGCCGACTCCATTCGTCCCTTGCTCACCTCGCGGTCGAGCTGGCGCACGATCCGGTTCATGCCGCGCTCCAGGGCCTCGGGCTCGGGGTCGTGCAGCAGGGTCCGCATGCCGGCTACGCACCCCAGCTGCGCGATCCCGGATCCCATCGTTCCCGCGCCGGCCACGCCGAGCGCGGTCGGCGCGTCGCTGCCCGGGGTCACGAGGGGATGAGCGCGTTGATGCCGGTGAGCGCGCGCCCGATGATGAGCTTCTGGATCTGCGAGGTGCCCTCGTACAGGGTGGTGACGCGCACGTCGCGAAAGTAGCGCTCCACCGGGTGATCGTCGACATAGCCCGAGCCGCCGAGCACCTGGATGGCGGTGGTGGCGCACCGATTCGCGGCTTCGGTGGCGTACAGCTTGGCGATCGAGGTCTCGGTCGAGTTGGGCTGGCCGGTGTCCTTGAGGTATGCCGCCCGATACACGAGCATCCGCGCAGCGTCCGTCTCCACCTTCATGTCCGCGAGCATGGCCTGGACGAGCTGGAAGCTCGCGATCGGCCGCCCGAACTGCTGGCGCTCCTTGGCGTAGTTGACGGAGTAGTCCACGCAGCCCTGGCAGATGCCGACGCAGCCGGCGGCCACGCTGTAGCGGCCCGACTCCAGTGAGGTCATGGCGATCTTGAAGCCGTCGCCGATCCCGCCGAGCATCGCGTCCTGGCCGACGGCGCAGTCGCTCAGGGAGATGGCCGCGGTGTCGGAGCCGTGCAGGCCCAGCTTGCCGTGGATCTCCTGCGGTTGGTAGCCGTCGTTGCCCTCGGTCTCGACCAGGAAGCAGGCCAGGCCCTTGTGGGCCTTCTCGGGGTCGGTCTGGGCGAAGATCAGCGCGAGGTTGGCGGCGCTGCCCATCGAGATCCACATCTTGGCCCCGTTGATCACCCACCCGTCGTCGGTCTGGCGCGCGCGGGTGCGCTGGTTGGCGGCGTCCGAGCCGGTGTCGGGCTCGGTGAGGCCAAAACAGCCCAGCCACTCGCCCGAGCACAGCTTGGGCAGGTAGCGCTGTTTCTGCTCCTCGGTGCCCCAGCGCACGATGGCCGAGCACACGAGTGACGTCTGCACCGACACGACGGTCCGCATCGACGAGTCCCCGCGCCCGATCTCCTCGACGACCAACCCGTAGCTCAGGTAGTCCAGCCCGGCGCCGCCGTACTCCGTGGGCACGATCGCGCCGAGGTAGCCCTGCTCGGCGATCTTGGCCACCAGTTCGGTGTCGAAGTGGGCGTTGCGATCGTTGTCGCGGGCCCGCGGAACGATCTCCTTGTCCGTGAAGGCCCGGGCGGTTTCCTTGATGAGCTGTTGCTCGTCGGTGAGTGCGAAGTCCATGCGCCGGGACGCTACAGGAGCGAGGCGTCTGTCCGCCCGTGTCTCAAATCTCCGAGCACCGCGGCAGACGGACGACCGGCCCCCGCAGCCTGCGGAGGCCGGTCGCGCTCATCCTCTCTGGAGCCAACCCTCCCCGAGTTGGCTGCGCGCGTCTTCTGGATCTAGCCGGTCGGCAGTGACGACAGCGCGGGCTGCGACACGACGACCGTGACCGGCGCGGAGGCACCGCCGACATTCGCGGGGCCACCGGTGATCCGCGCACGGAACTCCTTGGTGCCCGCCGCACCGAACGTCCAGCCGAACTGGAACGTCGAGGCGCTGTTGACGAAGCGGACCTCGACCGTGTGCCAGTCACCGTCCTTGCCCAGCTTCTGGAGGTAGATCGCGTGACCGGCCTTATCAGGTGACACGCTGCCGGTGAACACGATGTGACCGTCCACGGTCGACGTCGCCGAACTGGAGGACATGCTCACCACGTCCTGCACACCCTGGAACAGCACCGCGGTCTGACGCCGTGGGGCGAAGGTGGTGCGCACCAGGTACAGCTCGTTGGTGGTCGATGCCACGTTGGCGAAGCTGTAGCTGCCGTCGGCAGCAGTGGTGGTCGTCGTCACTTCGCGGTACCGGACGTTGCTCTGCGGCACCTTCTCGAACAGGCTCACGCTCGTGTTCGGCTCCGGAGTGGTTGTGCCGGGCGAGTCCAGCACGCCGGAGATGGTGACGGCCTGACCGTTCTGCACGATCGGGGACGAGCTGGTGATGGAGAATCCCGGCACCTCGGTCTGTTCGATCACGACCGACGAGATGTCGGACACGGCCGGGGTGTTTCGGGCGTCGCCGCGGAACTTCACGCGGACGTCGTAGGCGCCGGGGACCCGCCAGGCGTGGGAGATCGTGTAGTTGGAGCCGGCTCCGATGCGGGCGGTCTTGATCGTCGTCCAGTTGTCGCTCGAGCCCTTCTGCTGCTGCAGCGCGACGACGCCGCCGGTGTGGTCCGGCGTGACATGGCCGCTGAACACGATGGGGTGACGCGTCAGGCCGCTGGGCGAACTGGCCGCGAGGCTGACCAGCGCGTCGACACGCTCGTGCACCGTACGGCTATGAGTGAATCGGTCCCCACCCACCCCACGGGTGAACCACTCACGGTTCGAGTCCACGATGCCCAGCTGGCGAGTGAACTCGTACTGACCGTTGGCATTCGTCCGCGTGGTCCCGATGACGGTGAAGCCGGGGTTGGGGTTGATGCGGTGATACAGCGCGACCACCTGGTTGGCGTGGTCAGGTCCTTTCAGTTGGCCGAAGATGATGACGGCCTCGCCGGCGATGATGTGCTGTGGAACGGCGTGGATGGTAAGCCCGCGGTTGTGCAGCGGGCTCGCGCCGGCAATGCTCGGAGCAGCTGCGCTCGCCAACGCGGCCAGCGCGCAAGCAAGCACGGTGATGCGAAGACGCATGAAGCCTCCTTGACCCTGCGTATGTAGAGATAGGCCTCCGCCGATTGCCGGCCCGCCCGTTCGGAGGCGATGACGTCCTCCATAAACACGATGTCTGAAACGAAGTTGCGCGCCGACTGCGCTGTGCCAGGTGCGTTGCGGGTTAGACTCGCCGCCGGTGGACTCGTTCGCGCTTGTGCTGCTCGCCGGTCTGGCCATCCTCGTGCTGTGTGTGTGGATGCTCGGCCGCGCCAACCAGAGCCGGGGCATGGAGCCGTTCGGCCTGCGCTCGGCGCGCGAGATCGTCGAGGACCGCGAGGAGCTCGAGGCGGAGGACCTAGCTCAGATGCTTGAGGCTCACAACGAGCGCCGCCGGCGACGCGGCGAGGCTGATGTGACGGTCGCCGATCTCGAGCGCCGCGTGATGGAGGACTTCAATGAGCAGCGCCGCCGCCGCGAGGCCTATCTCGCCGACCGCGAGCTCGACGAGCTGCTGGAGGCCACCAACGCCCGCCGCCGTGCCCGGGGCCTGCCCGAGCGCACCCGCGAGGAAGTCCAGCGCGAATTCGGCTCTGGCGCCCCCGACGGCGGGTGAGCCGAGGTGGCGCGCTGCCTGATCGTCGGGTGCGGTTGCCGCGGCCTGGAGCTCACCGCCACGCTGCGAGCGGCCGGCCACGCCGTTCGGGGCACAACGCGTGATCAGGCCCGGTGCGCAGAGATCGAGGCCGCGGGCGCCGAGCCGTTCGTCGGTGATCCCAACCTCGTCGGGACACTGGCGCCGGCGCTGGCCCATGTCGGCGTGGCCTGCATTCTGCTCGGCTCCGCGACGGGCACCGACGAGCACCTCGCCGCCCTCCACGGTACGCGGCTGGACATGCTGCTCGAGCGGATGCTCGATACCACCGTGCGCGGCGTGGTCTACCAGGCGGCCGGCAGCGTCCAGCCGGCGCTGCTGCGCGCCGGCGCCGAACGCGTCCGCTACGCGTGCGAACGCTCGCTGATCCCGTATGCGCTGCTCGCGGCTGATCCAGCCACCGACGGCGGCTGGGTGGATCAGGCGGTGCAGGCGATCGAGCGCGCCCTGATCGGCCGGGATCAGTACGCGCGCTAGGCGCTCGGAGTAAGCCCGAGCGCGTCGCGCAGCGGATCGATCCGGTCAAACAGGTCGGCGAGGATCCGCGCGGTGGCGCCCCAGATGAGGTCGTCTGCGACGACGTAGGTGTCGGTGCGGATGGGGACGCCGCGCCGTAAGAGGCGGCGGCGCGCGTAGCCGTCGCGCAGGTCGTCCAGGGCCAGCTCCAGCACCTCCGCCACCTCACGCGCCGACAGGGTCCAGGCCAGGCCCGGCGCGATCAGGCCGACGAACGGGTAGATCGCATAGCCGGTGGCGATCGTCGGTGTGGGTTGCAGCGCGCCGAGCACCTGCACGGCGGAGGGTGCCAGACCGATCTCCTCCTCGGCCTCGCGCAGCGCGGTGGACAGCAGGTCGGGATCCGAATCGTCGCGCCGCCCTCCAGGGAAGGAGACCTCACCCGGGTGGCGGCGCAGGTCGTCACGGCGCCGGGTGAGCACGGCGTGCAGCCGGCCGTCGTCGACATATAGGGGAACGAGCACCCCGGCGTGGGTCCGACCGCGCACCTCCAGCGCGCTCGCGGCAGCCGGTTTGAGGAGGACCCCCGAGAGCTGGTTGGCCAGCGTCTCCGACACCGGCGGCTCGCTCAGGTCAGGGGGTTGAAGAGCAGGCCGGTGGGGACCTTGGGGAAGAAGTAGGTCGACTTGGGCGGCATGCTCTCGCCGGCGGCGGCCACCTCCTGCACCCGCTCGACGGGCGTGGGCGCCATGAAGAAGGCGGCGTCGTACTCGGCGCTCTGCACCAGTTCGAGGGCCTGCGCGAAGTCCCGGGCGTAGCCAAGCCCGTCGAGATGGTCGATGTCCTCGTCGGTCATTCCCAGGGCGCCCTTGAGGACGAGGGCCTCCAGCACCGCGGTGTCCAGCTGTCGGTAGGGCTCGGCGCGGTCGGGGAGTGCGGCGTCGGCGATGGCCGGGTCGCGGAGGGTCAGCATGAAGGGCTGCTGGGCGTGAGCGTCGATGTACCCGATCCGGACGGAGTCCGACGACGCGGGCGCCAGCGCGGCGGTGTCGGCGAGGCGCTCGATCTCGAAGTCGCGCCGCAGCGCGTTGGCAAGTGTCTCGTGCTGGTCAGGGCGCAGGCCTCGGACGAGCCGGTGCGTGGGAAACACGGTGAGGCCCGGGTCCTGCAGCGCAACCAGGCACATCAGCACGTAGCGGTGAGGCCCCTCGCCGCCGATCTCGTCGGCGTAGACGCGGGCGGTCTCATAGCGGTGGTGCCCGTCGGCGATGAGCAGCTCGGTGCCCGCCAGCACCTCCTGCACGGCGGCGATCGCCGCCGCGTCGTCGACGCGGCCCAGGCGATTGACGGTGCTGTCGTCGTCGGTCGTCTGCGCCCACGCCACCTCGCCGGCGGCGCGGCCCAGCGCATCGGCGACGGCACCCGCGGGATCGGAGAACAACGAGAAGATGGGGGAGAGGTTGGCCTTGGTCGCGCGCGTGAGACGCAGCCGATCCTCGCGCGGGCCGGGATGGGTGCGCTCGTGGGGGCGGATGCGCCCGGGGCCGTACTCCTCCACGCGCACGCGTGCAAAGACACCGTTGCGGGTGCGCTGCTCACCGTCGGGCCCGACGTAGTCCTGAGACAGGGTCCACAAAGCGGGGGTGTCGTCGAGCACGACAGCGCCGTCGGCGCGCCACTGCTCAAGCAGCGCCGCCGCGCGGTCGTAGCGGTCCTCGCCACCCTGCGGAAGGTCGATGCGCACGACGTTGTAGGGCGAGCGGTCCTCGAGCGCCACGCGCTGCGCCTCGTCGATGACGTCGTAGGGCGGGGCCACGACGTTCTGGAGGCCACTGGTGCGGTCGAGGTCGTAGCGCAGGGCGCGGATCGGCTGGATCTCTGCCATCGGCGGGGCCCGAGGCTAACAGGAAGGTCACGGGGGCCAGATGGGACGTTGACTACACTCCCCCGACCACGGGGCGTGGCGCAGCTTGGTAGCGCGCCTGCTTTGGGAGCAGGAGGTCCCCGGTTCAAATCCGGGCGCCCCGATGAACGACCTACGCCGGCATGCGCAGGACCGGCTTGATGACCTCGCCGCGCGCTGACGCGTCCATGGCCTCGTTGACCTGGTCAAGCTCGAAGTACTCGACGAGGCGATCGAAGGGAAAGCGCCCCAGTCGCTGCAGGTCGATGAGCGCCGGGATGAGCTGCTCGGATTGGCCGTCGCCGCCGAGGATGCCGCGCACGGTGCGGCCCCACAGGACGGTGAGATGGTCCAGCGCGAACTCGGCGCCGGCGGGCGCGCCCCCGATCACACCGCACACGCCGGGCATGGCCAGCGCGTCGACGGCCTGGCGGAGCACGGCGACATTGCCGGTGCACTCGAGGGTGAAGTCGACCCCGTCGCCGCCGGTGAGCTCGCGGAGCGCGTCGACCGGGTCGGTGGAGCGGGCGTCGATCGTGTCGGTGGCCCCGAACTCGGTGGCCAGTGACAGGCGGGACGGTACGCGGTCGATGGCGACGATCCGGGTGCAGCCGCGCTCGCGGGCGGCGAGCAGCGCGGCCAGGCCCACTGCGCCGGTGCCGAAGATCGCCATGCTGGATCCTGCGGGGGGCGCCAGCGCGTTGAACACGGCGCCCGCGCCCGTGGACAGCCCGCAGGCCAGGGGTCCGAGCAATTCGACGGGGGCGTCGGCGGCGACCCTGACGACGCTGCGCTCCCACGTCATCAGTCGGGTGGCGAACGAGGACTGGCCGAAGAAGTGGCTATGCACGGGCTGGCCGCCGGGGCGCCGCAGCGCGCTCGTGCCGTCGGGCCGTGCCCCAGAGGTGACCATCGGCGGCATCTGCGCGCAGTAGCGCTGCCGGCCGGCGACGCAGTTGCGGCAGACACCGCACCAGGGCCAGCCGACCACCACCTTGTCCCCGGCGGCCACCTTGGTCACGCCGTCGCCGACCGCCTCGACGATGCCCGCTCCCTCGTGCCCCAGGACCCCCGGCACCGGAAACGGCAGGTCAGTGTCGCGGGCGAGCGCGTCGGTGTGGCAGACGCCGGTGGCGACGGTGCGCACCAGCACCTCGCCGGCCCGCGGCTCGTCGATCTCCAGGCTCTGCACACGAAGCGCCTGGTGATACTCCTCCAGGACGGCGGCGGTGATCTCCACGTCGGGCTCCCCTCGCTGGCGATGGCGCGGGGAACTGTCTCACAGCGAAGGGGCTAGCGGCGGCCCTTGGAGCCCTTCGGGCGCTCGGGGCGCGGCGGATACTTCTGTCGCTCCTCCTCGGTCATCTGGCGGATGACCAGGGATCCCTCGTCGACCTGTTCCTGGACCTGGGCAAGCTTGGCCTGGCGTTTCTCCTCGGCCTTTTCGCGCCCGCTCTTCATTCGGTCAGCCTCACTGTGCTCGTTGTCCGGATGCCGCGCCCTCAGCCTACGCCTACCCACGGTCGGCCGCTCATACGCGTGCGCACGGCGAACGCTCACCAACCCTGCGGATGACGTTCCGCTTTGTAGTATTTTCACACACGACTTGCGAGTGTGCGCAGTACACGGGATCGCGGTGATCCTCACCGTGGTCGTGCTGGGGTGGGTGGGCACATCCCGAGCGGGCGCGGCCACGCCAGGCATCCCGACCCAGATCGCAATCGCGGACGGGCCACGAGGCGCGCTGCTCGGGGTGCTGGACGCCCAGGGCAACGAGTGGGTCAAGTACCTGGACGCGTCGACCTGGACACTCGAGGATGCCGGTGGCCAGAAACAGCTGGCCATCGCCGACGGTCCGCATGGGCCCGTGATCGGCCGTCTTGACTCCAACGGGACATTCTGGGCCAAGGCCGGCAGCTTGAACGCCGCCTGGGTCGAGGAGCAGACCGGCGTCCGCCAGATCGCGGTCGCCGACGGCACCGACGGACCAATGGCCGGTTACACCGACGACGCGGGCACGTTCTACGCCAAGGTCGGAGGCGTGAGCACGACGTGGACGCACGAATACGGGGGCGGGTCGCTGGGCGCGGTCTCGGCGATCGCCCTGGCCGACGGCAGCGGCCCCGACTACGGCGTGCTGACGGCGAGCGGAGGCTTCCTCGCCAAGACCGGTGTGGACAGCCCCTGGACCACCGAAGGCTCGGGCGTCGGCCAGATCGCCCTCGCCGACGGGCCCGACGGGGCCACGTTGGGCATGCTCAACTCCGGCGGCACCTTCTACGCCAAGACCGGCGGCCCCGCCGGCGCCCTGGTGGACGAATACCCCGGTGGTCAGACGGCCGTCGCCGTCGGCGACGGACCCCATGGCCCGCTGCTGGGACGCCTTGACTCCAACGGCACCTTCTCGGCCAAGGACGGATCGTTGTCGGCGGCGTGGATCGACGAGTTCAACGGAGGCCAGAAGCTGATCGCCGTGGCCGATGGCAGCGACGGTCCGGTCCTGGGTCGGGTCGACGCCGGCGGTGCCTTCTCGGTCAAGAGCGGTGGGCTCAGTGCGGCGTGGCAGCTGGAGTACTCGCCCGCCGCCTCGTCGAACCCGTCGCCAAGTCCCGCCCCGCCGACGCAGATCACCCAGACGACGCCCGTGCCCAAGCAGCCGGGGGCGATCCACGCGCTCTTCAGGGTCAAGTGGCACTACAACCGCCGCGGCACCGTGGTCCGCTACCTCCGGCTGGTCTCGGGACTCCCCGCCCATGGGCGCGTCACCGTCAGATGCACAGGCCCGCACTGCCCGCGCGTCCACGCCACCGCGGCCGGACACAAGGGGGTCGCGAAGATGCTGGCCAAGCTCGCGGGTCGCCGCTTTGATCCCGGCGACCGTGTCCTCATCACGGTCACAGCGCGCGGGCACCGCGCGGAGCGGATCGAGTTGAAGATCCGTCGCGGACGCAAGCCGCTGGGGCGCTTGCTCAGCAGCTGACGCTTCGCACGGGTGCGCGCGGGCGCGACGATGCGTTTGAAGTGGGCCGATCTCCGGTAGGACCCGGCTATGGCGGTTCCGTCACGCGTCAGGCCACGTCGCATGTTGCGAGCGGCAGTGATCGCGGTCGCGGTCCTCGTGCTCGCGCCGGCCGCCGCGTCGGCGGCGTACGCGCCGCCCAGCCGCCCGGGTCCCGCGCTGTCGGTGCCGGCGGCCAAGCTCGCCGCTTCGCTGGGCTGCGTCGGCACGCTGCGGGGGGCATCGCACGCGCCGGTTCTGCTCGTCCCCGGAACGTCGCTGAACCCGGCGACCGACTACGGCTACGGATGGGAGCCGGCGCTGCGCACGCTCGGCTGGCCCTACTGCGCCGTGACGCTCCCCGGCAATGCGATGGGCGACATCCAGGTCGCCGGCGAGTACGTCGTCTCTGCCATCCGCACCATGCATGCCGCCTACGGGGGGCGGATCGACATCGTCGGGCACTCCCAGGGTGGGATGGTCCCGCGCTGGGCGCTGCGCTTCTGGCCAGACACCCGCGCGATGGTCGATGACCTCGTGGGCCTGTCGCCCAGCAACCACGGCACTCTGGACGCGATCCCGGTGTGCGCAGCAAGCTGCGCGCCGGCCTTCTGGCAGCAGCGTTCAAACGCGGCATTCATCGCCGCGCTCAACTCCGCCCAGGAGACCTTCCCAGGGATCTCCTACACCGACGTCTACACCAACACCGACGAGGTGGTGGTCCCCAACTTCGGGCCGGCGGCATCCTCCACGTTGAGCGGGGGAGGCGGCGCGATCGCCAACATCGCCATCCAGTCGGTGTGCCCCGCGGATGTCACCGAGCACCTCGGCGTCGGGATCTACGACAACACCGCCTACCAACTCGCGCTCGACGCGCTTACCCACCCAGGCCCGGCCGACCCGTCCCGCGTCGCCGCCACGACCTGCCTCACCCCGCTCATGCCCGGGATCGACCCCAGCACCTTCGCCGCCAACTACGCCAGCACGCTCGCGTCGGTGGCCGGCACGGTGGCGAGTTCCCCGCGCACGACATCCGAGCCGCCGCTGGCGTGCTACGTGACCGCGACCTGCCCCACCGGGCGGGCGGCAGCCCAGGAGCGCTCGAGCGTGATGCCGGCCACGCGGACCGCGTCGCCCCGCGCTCCCCGCAAGGCGGTCAAGCGCCGCCATCGCGGCCGCCGGCGCAGCCAGGCCCGGACACATCCGCCCCCGCTGGCCTACGCCGCGGCTCGCAGCTGACCCCCCGGTCCACCCGCGCCGTTACCCTCAGCGCCGGGCCCCCGTAGCTCAGAGGACAGAGCGACGGACTTCTAATCCGTTGGCCGCAGGTTCGAATCCTGCCGGGGGCGTGGAGCGGGGGACGGGCTCCGCCATTCGTCGCTGGTAGATTCAGCTGTCCCACGGTGGGCGTAGCTCAGTTGGTAGAGCTCCTGGTTGTGGTCCAGGCGGTCGGGGGTTCGAGTCCCCTCGCTCACCCTCATAAAGCGCTGGTTTGCCGGGTATTCAGTTATCGGCGGGTCCCCCCGGCACGCTCTAGGCGGCGGTTGGGCCAAAAGTCAGCCACAACCACACCTCAGCCGGGTCTTCGCACAGCCTGCGTGGAGATAGGCGTGGGCACCAGTCTGCAGCCGGCGAGGGACAACCAGCTGCATTCGACCGCCGACCATGAGATCGATGGCCGGTGAGAAGCGCCGCGCCCAGTGGCGGAGACGCCTCTGGGCAGGGGCTATGGCATCCCGGGACCACGCGCCGCGGCACTGGCCCGGCGTCGTGGCGAGTCGGCCGTTGCGATCTCGCAGCGACTCACCCGCAGGAGCCAGCTGAAGCGCGGAGTCGCGGCATAGGAACGTCCGCTTGGGCACCGGCGCTTAGACGAATGCGGTCACGCGAGCCAGCTGATTCGGACACGCTTCTCGCCGAAAGATGTCATGTGCTGGTTGGCGTGATCGGGCGGTGAAGGTGGCCGGTCCCCCGCGTCGAACGGCGCTGTAGGCGCGCGCGGATAGCGGCCGCGCGGCCGGCCAATCGATCAGGAGGTAGCGGCCGTGGTTCACGGTATGCGATGCCCTGCGCGCCTGGCTGCTGACCGGCGTGTGGATGACATCTGGGCTGTCGAGGGGGTGGTGTGGCGATGACCCTCGTGATGGGGATGGATCAGCATCGCGCGCAAATCTCAACGGAGTGGATCGACACAATCACCGGCGAGGTGTCGCGCGCGCGGGTCACGCCGGCTGACCGTGCCGGGGTCCGCCGGTTTCTGACCCGGTTTGAGGGCGCCGATCTCGAGGTTGCATTGGAGGCGACGACTGGGTGGCGGTTCGTGGTCGAGGAGCTCGAGCGGATCGGCGCGGACGTCCACCTGGCCGAGTCGGCGGAGACTCGCGGCCTCAAAGGCCGCAAGCAGCGCGCCAAGACCGACTGGGCTGACGCGCGGCATCTGCGCGAGCTGCTGCTGATCGGTCGGCTCCCGGAGTCCGGGATCGCGCCGGCTCATCTGCTGGACCTCCGGGCCCGGGTGCGGTGCCGTCATACGTTGGTGGAGCAGCGCACCGAGTGGCAGCGACGGATGCACGCCGTGCTCTATCACCACGGCTGCCCGAACACGCGCAAGCTGCTCACGCTCGCCAACCGCCAATGGATCGCCGGTCTCACGCTCCCGGCCGCGGCACGTGAGCAGCTCGCGATCGCGTTGGAGATGATCGACGCGATCGAGATCCAGCTCGGTCCGGTTGATCTCGCTTTGCGTACCTACGCGCGTCAACAACCCGGGTGTCGGACGCTGATCGAGAACATCTATGGGATCGGCGAGCTGACGTCGGTCACGATCCTCGCTGAGCTCGGCGATCCGCGCCGCTTTCAGAACTCGCGCGATGCCGTGCGCCACTCGGGCCTGGACATCACCGTCTACCAATCCAAGCAGCCCCGACCGCCAGTACTACCTGCAAGCCGCCGAGCGGATCGGCGGCAACCGCGCGTGCATCGCGGTCGCGCGCAAGCTCCTGAAGCGCAGCTACCACCTCCTGCGAGAACTCGGCGACCAGGCCCTCCAGCCTGTCGCCGCCTGAGCACCCCGACCTTGTCGCGCGGCAAGCCCGAAATCATCCGATGAACCGCGGCCAGCTCCCGCCACCCTCCTGCCGACCCCTGTCGGGGAACGGCCTAGCAAGACTGAGCGGCCGCACCATCATCTGCCGCAACACCCATCACATCATGTACCCGACCGGGAGCCACCCCGTGTCGAGGACCGAAGTAAGGCTGGGCGTCCGCGGACACGCACCCATCCCTCAACGCGCGCACGCACCCCCACACCACCAGAAGCAGGAACACCGACAACCATCAACGCCTTGACAACTCGGGCCGGCAAGGAAGGAGGGACGAGCCGGCGACTCTCAGAGTCGACGCGCTGCTACGCAAAGCCGATCGACGTAGCCGACCCTGTGCTCGCGCGAGCGGGCGATCCCTATCGTGGCAACCTAATCGCGCGGTACAGACGCAGCGGACGGTTGTTCCGCAACGAAGCCGATCGCCCGGTGGGTCGCGGGCGTGAGACGAAAGCGCTCGTCCGAGCCGGTGCGAACCGAGACCGCTGTTTTTGCAGGCCGGCGACGACGAACGTCAGCCCGATGACGACCTCCACTCGCCTCGTGACGAGGTGACGGTCGACTCTCGCGTCCGGCCCTGCCTGCGCGACCAGCCGACCTCGACGGCATCCGCCCCGGGCGAGGGCGTCTCGACGATCGTGGCACGTCGATCCCGTTGTCCTGTGCAGGAGGCGCGCGGGTCGTGGGCGGAGTAGGGTGCTGCGCGGCGTACCGGGGTTGCCGATGCGAGCGAGGAGGGACCGATGCTGGATCGAGGTGCTTGTCGGACTGCCGTGCGGCTGATGGCGATGCGCGTCGTGGCGCTCGCCGCTGTCGCGACCGTCTGTTCCGCAATCGGAGGCGTCGCGATCTCGGCGGCGGCGTTGCCGGCCGGGTGCTCGGAGGTGGCGAGCACCGTGACGTGCACCTTCACCGCGACCGGGGAGACTCCGTTCGTAGTCCCCGCCGGCGTGGGCTCGCTCACCGCGAGTGTGGTGGGAGCCCAAGGAGGAACCGACGACGTCAGCTCTGCCTCGGGCGGGCTGGGCGCGCAGGCCGCGGGCAGCTTTGCTGTGACGCCCGGCGCGACCATGTACGGGGAGGTCGCAGTGCTCGGCGGTGACGGCGGTCGGGATAACTCGAACTTCCTGGAGGGCGGCGTGGGGGGCGGGGAGTCGGATGTGCGGACGTGCCCTGCCGTGGGGGCATGCGCGTCGGGCAGCACGCTGAGCTCGCGTCTGCTGGTTGCCGGCGGCGGGGGCGGTGCTGGCGAGTTTGGTGGCAACGGCGGAAACGCGGGGACCACGGCCGCGGCCGGCAATGGCGGCAATGGTTTCGGCGGTCAGGGTGGGAACAACGCTGCGGGTGGGACTGGGGCCACGCAGTTGACGTTCGGGACGGGGGGAGCGCTGTGCAACGGCGGATCCAACGGAGCGAACGGCGCATCAGGCTCCGGGGGCGCGGGCGGGGGTTCAAACGTGCACAATGGGACACCTGGTGGCGGGGGCGGCGGTGGCTGGTTCGGCGGTGGTGGCGGCGGCGGCTGCGGGGCCACGAATGACTCCGGCGGTGGCGGCGGCGGCGGTTCGAGCTTCGCCGCCGCGGCGATCTCCGGCGCGACGTTCTCGCAGGCGACCGCAGGCCAGACAGCTTCGGTGACGATCAGCTATGTCGCGCCGACCGCAGAGGCCAGCGCATCCTCGCTCTCGTTCTCCACGCAGGCGCAGAGCACCTTGAGCGCTCCGCAGACGGTGACGGTCACCAATACCGGTGGCGGCGAGCTTGTCGTGACCGGGCTCACCTTCACCGGACCCGACGCGTCAGACTTCCTGATCACCTCCGACGGGTGCCTGGGCTCGATCGCAGTGGGCGGGACCTGCACGGTCGGGGTGAGCTTCGCGCCCCAGGGTCAGGGCGCGCGCACAGCGACGCTGCGGCTCGCCAGCAATGACCCCAGCACGCCCCTGAGCGTGTCGCTGTCGGGCACCGGTGGTCAGCTGCCGACAGGGCCGACAGGGCCGACAGGGCCGACAGGGGCGACTGGTGCGACCGGCCCGACGGGGGCCACCGGCGCGTCGGGGCCCGCCGGCAAGATCGAGTTGGTGGTCTGCAACAAGGTCAAGAAGACCGTCACCACCAACGGTCACAAGCACACGGTGACGGTCCAGAAGTGCGCCACGAAGCTCGTCTCGGGCCCGGTCAAGTTCACCAGTGACCGCCGCGCGCTGAGCGCCCGGATCTCTCGTCGCGGCGTGGTCTACGCAACGGGTGTTGCCATCCCCCGGGGCGCCGGCCGCTGGCAGCTCGCGCTGACGCGCCAGACCCGGACGCTGCGGCGCGGCACGTACATCCTCACTCTGAGAGCCGACCGGGGCAGAGGTCGGGTCGTTCAGCGTCGGACGATCACGATCACCTGACGCTCCGCGGGCCAGGCCGGTCGTGCGGACGCGTGGCGATCGCATTCCTCCGGGAGAACCGTCCACGGCTCCTCGCGTGGCCAGCACTCGCGAGCGTCGCCGTGATCGGCCGAGCCCTCTGGTTCCGAAGGACTCGTCCCACTTTGACCGAGTCGACGATGAATGCGATCGCCGACAGGTCGAACGAGGGTGTGAGTTCCATGAGTGCCTCCACGCGAGTGGATTCACGCGCTACGACACGCGCGGTTTCGCGACCGCTCAACGTACCCGTGGATATGCAGAGCGAGTAACGGAGCCTGATCGTTGACGCCCTGCCTGCCGCGCATTCCGAGATTGTCGGCGCTGGCGCGGAGATGCATGTGCGGCAACAAAGGCAGGTCTCGACCAACGTCAGCGATGACGGCGGTCGCACACGCGGTGGCTCGGATTGTCTGCGCGCTCGACGCGACGGTGCGGTAAATGCCGCCGTGCCGCTTACGGCGCGACGAGCCGCGCGATCGGATCCTCCGGCGCGGCAATGGATGCCGCTGGGTCGATCCGTCCGACGGCGCGGACGGAGATCCCCGTGCCGGCCAGGCGGCGCTTCAGGTAGGAGGTCGTCGCACGGACCTGCGCGGGCGTGAGCGCGCCGCTCGGGAGTAGCCTCGCGATCTTTCGACCGATCGACGCCTCAGCGCCGAGCGCCTGACTGAAGCTGCGCTCGAGCTGCCCGGCGTGGGCGAGCTGCATCGCGAACGCTGCGCCGTTGTGCGCATGCTTCGCTCCGGACGCGCGATTGACGGTGGTCACGAGCGCGCCATCGACGGCTGCGGCGTGATCGGCGGCGCGGATCAGGCTCCCGACGAGTGGCGTCAACTGCTGACAGAACGCCAGGACCTTGCCGGCCAGCCGCTTGCACGCCGTCACCTTCGGCGCCTGCGTTCGGGCCACGCCCGCCAGCCGGGTGAAGTTGGGATCGGGCGGATCGTTGAACACTCGGTAGTCATCCAATAGCCGCTTGAGCTTGGGGCCGCACAGGGCCGACGATGCGCCCGCCATCACCTGACCTGTGGCGACGATCGCGCCGCCGGCGGGAAGGCCGCCGGGAACCGTCGCGCTCGTACCGAGCCAGACTGCGCCGGTGGCCAGCACGCCCAAGCTCATCGCGAGCTGCGAGCAGGGTCCCTTGGCGTCGTCCCACGCCTTTGCGAAATCCTTTTTGGCGTCCTGCTTGATCGGGGTGAGCGTTCGCTCAGTGCCCGGCGAGCCCCGCGAGCCCGGCGATCCCGGTGAGTTGAAGCTGACGTCGGTCTTCAAGCTCCCGGTCCATGAGTTGCCGAAGCTGTCGCTCCCGTTGCTGGTGCACTCCTCATGCGAGGAGCCGGTCGTCCCGACCGGAAAGTCGACCCAGTCCTCGAAGCGCTTGCGATCGTAGTGGCATTTCGGTCCGCCGAGGTCGGCGCTCCAAGCACCTCCGATGCCGGCGACGCCAGGATCGGCCACGGCGCACTCGGTGCCAATCTTGGGGTTAGAGCTTCGCAGCGGGTTGCTGACGCCGCCCGACTGCCCCCACTGCATCGGAGGCTGATTGAGCACCGTCCAGTACTTGCCGATGCTGCTGAGGGTGGGCGTCGGACTGCTGCCTTCTGCGATAGTGGCCCAGAACACCTCTCCGCGCACGATGAAGTCGGGCCCGGGACTGAGCGACGTGGAGCAGTCGTACTGTCCCATCGGACTCCCCGAGACCGAGAACGTACCGTCCGCGGTCTTGAGGTCCCAGACGTCCGTCACATCGGCGGCGTCCCATTTGAGCGTCGCTGACCACTTGATTGAGATCGTCGTCGTGGTGGAGCCCCCATCAGAGGATGAGTTCGGGGCCGTGTAGGTCCCCGTCCAGCTGCCGCCGTAGGAGCCGCTGCATCCAGGGCAGGGGCTGCCGGCCACCGCCGTGCCCGCTCCCACGACGAGCGCCAGCACCAATCCGAGCGCGCCACCGCGCGCGATGAACCCAACACGTTTGCCCACGCATGCCCCTTTCGCGACCGCAACATACCAGCTACTCGCTGGCGCCGCGCGGTCAGCAAGACGCCGCTGTACACCCCGGCGATTTGCCGGGCAAGTCGGCCAGCTTGATCAAGACAGTCGGCAGGACAGTCAGCGTCGGTACTCGTCGCGGCGATCTCGACATGACCGCTCGGCCTCTGTGAGCGGCACGGGCGTTGCCGGAGGTACGCGGACCGCGCGCCGCGCCGTGCATAAAGGAAGGGCGGGATTTCGAGCACGTCGAGCCCGCTAGCGGATCGGACGAGGAGGGAGCGTCCGGTCCAACAGTCGGCTCAGTCCTGCTCGCCGCGCGAGCACAACTGCCGCCGTGCGTGTCGCGCTGCCAAAGCAGGTCAGAGTCGCCCCCCTTGGGCCCGTCTCGCAACTCGCCAAAACCGCGACTGAGGTGCGCAAGCCTCGCCTAGGCACGAGGACCAACGCAGAGCTCCCACTCGGAGCCCTGGTTACGGCGACGACCGCGCCTCGATCAGCAGGGCGTGTGCGAGCGCTTTCGTGAACTCGCCGGCGCCCGAGCGGACGCGTGGTTTGCCACGAGGCTGTCGGGCAAAGGTCTGACGGGTCGCCGTCTTGAAGCGGAAGTGGTGTGAGCGCGCGGGCGCCCGGCCGGCTGTCAGGCGGTGGCGGGTGCGATCCAGTGCTGGTGGAGCTTGAGCAGGTTGTGGGTGCTGGTGATCAGACGCCACTCGGCCCGGGCGGCGGCCCGGCCTCGGCGTCGGAACTGTCGGAAGCCGCGGTTGTGCTTGATCTGCCCGAAGGTCGGCTCGATCGACTGCGCGCGCTGGTGATAGAGCGCGCTGCCGGCCGGGCTGTCCAGGACGGCGCGCATGAACGCGTAGCGGCCGGTGTCCCATCCCGGCCGCGGGGTCTCCCGGGTGCGTGACTGTGGCGGGATCAGAACCTGGGTGCCGGCGGCGACGATCTCATCAGTCTGCTCGCTGTGCCAGTAGCCGGTGTCGGCCAACACCGTCTGGGGTCGCTCATTGACACCGGCGAGCGCGAGGTCGCGGACAGCGGCGTCAAACACCGGCGCGAGGTGACCGAAGTCCGGGGAGCGGGTTGAGATCTCCGCGGCGAGGATGATCTGCCCATCGCAGCTGACCGCGGCCTGCGCGTTGTAGCCCTGCAGCTTGGTCAGGCGCTTGTCATGGATCAACCGCGAGTCCGGATCGGTCAGATTAACCATCCCCTCGGGCAGCACCGACGGGGTGTGGGGCTTGGGGTGCTTGCCCATCCGCCGGCCCAGCGTGTCGCGGCCGCTGACGTGAAACGTCTCATAGGCCTGGTTGGCCGCGGTGTCAACGGCCAGCTCCTGTTCCAGCCGGCGCTTGGCGTCCTCTAAGCGTTCGCGTCGCCCGCGGGGGATCGGGTCAGCCTGGCGTTCACGATGCGCGTCGAGCTGGTGTGACGCTTCGCGCTGCCAGCTGCGACGCCCCTCACGCCGACTACGCAGCTGCTCGACGTCCAGTTCGATCCCGGCGTCAAACTCGGCCGCGATCCCCGTCGTCAGCTGCTCTGTGCGCTGGGTCTCAAGCCGCGCCTTCGCCTCGGCCAACGCGTGACGGCGCTCATCGCGGGACCGCAGCCCGGCCGGTGGCTCATCACCACGGTCATCGCCGTGGCGCTCGTCCTCGTCACGGTCAGCCTGCTCAGCGTCGGCCAACAGCTCCTCGACGATGGAGACATAGGAGCGCCCGCAATCGCGCGACGCGTTCGCGGCGATCTTCGTCCCATCAATCGCGATCACCCCGACCCTCACCAGCCCGGCCTCGGCGCACAACGCCAGGATCTGCACGAACACCTCACCGATCGCGTCCTGGTGACGACGACGAAACTCCGCGATCGTCGAGTGATCCGGGATCTGCATCGCCGCGATCACCTTAAACGCCACATCGACCTCGCAGCAACGCTCGATCTGACGCGAGGACGACACCCCGGTCGCATACGCATAGAGCAAAAGGCCGAGCAGCATCTGCGGGTCATAGGCCGCGCGGCCCTGCCCGTTAGCGCGATACGCCCCATAAAACGCGGCGAGATCCATCTGCTCCACCGCCCCGATCACCGTCCACACGAAATGCTCATCCGGCAGCCAATCGACCAACGCCGGCGGCATCAACAACACTTGCTCACGATCCGCGCTGATGAAGTTCTGACCCATCCCGACATAGTCTTAAACCAGCCGGACGACACCCCCTAAACCCGACAGCCTCCCGCGAAGGTGCTCGTCAAGCGCGCCCGGAGGTCGCGTCTCAGAGGTGCTGCAAATAGGCGCCGGGTGCTGTCAAGGCAACGGCGTAGGTTCCCTCAAG